>NZ_BBWU01000015.1 GCF_000974765.1 Sphingomonas changbaiensis NBRC 104936
CAGAGTTATGGACAGCCCCTCTCCCGGCGTCGCTTCGCTCCGCCACCCTCTCCCCAGTGGGGAGAGGGGCTGGACGTGCCAACCAGTCCCGCGGCGCGTCGTCGACCAGCGTGTCGACGCCGGCGTCACGCCACCAGCGGATCAGGCTGGCCGCGGCTTCGCGGTCGATTAAAGCTGACGCCCCTACCATCGCCGATACTAAGGTCCCCGGTTGACGCTCGGGTCAACCGACTGCATCGGTTAACCGCTACCAGTCGTGGCCGAGGTGCGACGAAGCGGGGCCGTAACGAGGAACAGCGAATGAGCGAACGCGAAGCGATGCCCTATGACGTGGTGATCGTCGGTGCCGGCCCGGCAGGGCTGAGCGCAGCGATCCGCCTCAAGCAGCTTGCCGAGGCGAACGGGCAGGAACTGTCCGTCTGCGTGCTCGAAAAGGGCTCCGAAGTCGGGGCGCACATCCTGTCGGGTGCGGTCGTGGATCCCGCCGGGCTCGACGAATTGCTGCCCGACTGGCGCGAGACCTGCTCGCTCGCTCAGACGCCGGTGACCGAGAACCACCATTGGGTGCTGACCGCGCACAAGAAATACGAATTCCCGCACGCGCTGATGCCGCCCTTCATGAACAACAAGGGCACCTATACCGGCTCGCTCGGTAACCTTTGCCGCTGGCTGGCCGAGCGGGCAGAGGGTCTGGGCGTCGAAATCTTCCCCGGCTTCGCCGCCGCCGAAATTCTCTTCAACGAGGACGGATCGGTGAAAGGCGTCGCGACCGGCGACATGGGCGTCGCGCGCGACGGCACGCACAAGCCCGATTACCAGCCCGGGCTGGAGCTCCACGCCAGATACACCTTCTTCGCCGAAGGTGCGCGCGGGCATCTGACGAAAGAGCTGAAACGCATCTTCAATCTCGATGCGAACTGCGAACCACAGGTTTATGGAATCGGGCTGAAAGAACTCTGGGATATCGATCCGGCCAAGCACAAGCCGGGCAAGGTCGTGCACACCCAGGGCTGGCCGCTTACCGATGCCTGGGGGGGTGGTTTTCTCTATCATCAAGCGAACGGCCAGGTCGCGCTCGGCTTCGTGGTCGCACTGTCCTACAAGAACCCGCATCTGTCGCCGTTTCACGAATTCCAGCGCTGGAAGCACCATCCGGCGATCAGGGAAGTGCTCGAAGGCGGCAAGCGCGTGTCCTATGGCGCGCGCGCGATCAATGAGGGCGGCTGGCAGTCGGTGCCGAAGCTCGTCTTCCCGGGCGGTGCGCTGATCGGCTGTTCGGCCGGATTCGTGAACGTGCCGCGGATCAAGGGCAGCCATACCGCGATCAAGTCCGGCATGCTGGCCGCCGAAGCGGCGTTCGACGCAATCCGGGCCGAGCGCTCCGCCGACGAGCTTGCCGCCTATCCGGAGGCGCTGGAAAAGAGCTGGGTCGCCAAGGAGCTGAAGAAGGTCCGGAACGTCGAGCCCGCGATCGCCAAGTTCGGCGGCACGGTCGGCACGCTGGTCGCCGGCATCGACATGTGGATGCGGCAGCTTGGGGTCGGCCTGCCGTTCACCTTCAAGCACAAGCCTGACCACACCAAGCTGTGGCGCGCCGACCAGACGCCGAAGATCGACTATCCCAAACCTGACGGCGTGATCAGCTTCGATCGCCTGTCGTCGGTCTTCCTGTCGAACACCAATCATGAGGAAGACCAGCCGATCCACCTGACGCTGAAGGACGCGGACGTGCCGATCGGCTATAACCTGCCGGTGTATGACGAGCCGGCGCAGCGTTATTGCCCGGCCGGCGTTTACGAAGTGGTGGGACAGGACGAAGGAAATCCGCGGTTTGTGATCAACGCGCAGAATTGCGTTCACTGCAAAACCTGCGACATCAAGGATCCGACCCAGAACATCAATTGGGTCGTGCCGGAGGGCGGTGGTGGACCGAATTACCCGAACATGTAGCTTCTCGCTTGCTTTGGCCCTGCTCGCATCGTCGGGCGCGCAGGCGAAGAAGGTCACCGTTGCCGACTCTTCGTCGCTTCTGCAGGCCTATGCCCGGGCGCGGCTGGCAGGCTCGGACGGCGCTCTCGAAATGGCCGCGCGCGCCTATTCGACGGTGCTTGCTGCCCGGCCCGACGATGCCGAGATTGCGGCGCGCGCCTATCGCCAGGCGTTGATCGCGGGCGACTTTCCGCTGGCGCTGAAGGCGGCCGCCGCGCTCGACAAGGCCGGCGTGCTCCCGCCTGACGGGCAATTGCTGTTCCTGTCGCGCGCCCTGAAGGTCAAGGATTGGCCGGCTGCCAATGTCGCGCTGGAGGCGCTGGGCAAGGACGGCAGCTTCGATTTCATGGTCCCTGTGCTCCGCGCCTGGGTGGCGCAGGCGAGCGGGAAGGGCGACCCGTTCGCAATCCTCGACGCACCGACCGGGAGCGCGCTGACGTCGGCGCTGGGATCGGAGCAGCGCGCGCTGATCCTGATCGCGTCGGGCAAGCTCGACGATGCCGCGACAGTCGCGCAGGCTCAGGCGCTTGCCGCCGGCGGCGGGTCGGCGGCGCTCAAGATGGCGGTCGCATCGGCGCTCCAGAACGCGGGGCGAAAGGAGTCCGCGCTGACGCTGCTGCGCGGCGATGATCCGGTCATTGTCGCGGCGCGATCGCTGGTCGAAGCCGGTAAACCGCTGAACGTCGGCACGCGTGATGCGGCCGGCGGGATTGCGGCCCTGTTGGTGCGTGTCGGCGAAGCGATCCAGTCGGATCCGCGTTCGCCGGTCGGCCTGACCCTTGTGCGGCTCGCGACGTATCTCGATCCGACGAACGACGGCGCGACGGTGATGCTCGCGCGGCTCCTCGCCAATGTCGGCCAGCCGGAGTCTGCGCTCGCGCTTGCCGGGCAGGTCGGCCCCGATAGTCCTTATTCCGGCGCCGCAATCGACACCCGCGTCGGTATCCTGACCGAGCGCGGCCAGCGCGAGCAGGCGCTGGCGCTGGCTCAGGCCAAGAGCGATGGGCCGGACGCGACGCTCGCCGACATCGTGCGCACTGGCGACTTGCTCGAATCGCTGGACCGGCATGCGGACGCGGCCAAGGCCTATGATCGCGCGATCGCGCTTGCCCAGAAGACGCCCGAAATGGCCGACAAGCTGTGGAGCATATGGCTGCTGAAGGGCGGCGCGCTGGAACAGGGGGGCAATTGGGCAGAGGCGAAGCCGGCGCTCGAAAAGGCGGTGCAGCTTGCGCCGCTCCAGCCAGTCGCGCTCAATTATCTGGGCTATGCGCAGCTCGAGCGGCGGGAGAATGTGAAGGCCGCGCTGGCGATGATCGAGCGGGCGAGCCAGCTCAAGCCCGACGATCCGGCGATCACAGACTCGCTTGGCTGGGCGCATTACCTGGTGGGCGATGTCGCCAAGGCCATTCCGACGCTTGAAAAGGCCGTCCAGGCGCAGCCAGGGGATGCTACGATCAATGAGCATCTGGGCGATGCCTATTGGGCCGTTGGCCGCAAATACGAAGCGCGCTACGCCTGGAATGCCGCCGCGGTGTTCGCCGACACCGCCGATGTCGCGGCCCGGGCGAAAGCGAAGGCGGACGGCGGCTTCACCCCCGCGCTCGCCGCGAAATAGTTTTCGGCCGGAGTTGACCCGCTCTTAACCCGATTTGGGCAAAGAGCCGCAATGGCCCGGCGAGCGCACGCAATGACCGATTTCGATGCGGTCATAGTGAAGAACACGGCGCGCTTTCTGCTGCCGCTGGTGATCGCGAACAGTTGGGCCGCGCTCGTGGTGAGCGGCGTCGCCTGGAGCGAATTCTACCCGGTGCTGCTGCTGTTCGTGTCGACGGCGGCGATGTTGGGCGGCGGGCTCTATGTCGGCTGCCGGGGCGTGTACCGCGTGATCGGGAAGGGGCCTTTCCTGTGCATCGACAGCGCGGCCTGGGTTGCGCTTGGCGCTGGGTGCCTAATCCTGCTGCTGCCGGGCTTTGGCGCATTCAAGCAATTGCTTCTTTCGCAGCGCGGGTTCGTGTTCGATGCCGCCCTGGCCGGGCTGGAGCGCACAGTGTTGGGCGGCGCATCGGCCTGGCAGCTGACCCACGCGCTGTTCGGCAGCGTGTGGCCGACGCTGATCATCGGCCAAATCTACTCCTTCTGGTCGTTGATTTTCATGGCTTTCCCGATGGCCATTCCGTTCGTGACGCGCGACGGCAGTCGGCGCGCGCAGATGCTGATTGCGTGGGTGCTCGCCTGGCTCCTGATCGGAACCTTTGCCGCCTGGGTCTTCGCCTCCGCAGGGCCCTGCTATTACAACGACCTGGTCGGCCCGGACCCGAATTTCGCTGCGTTAAACGCGCGCCTTAGATCGATGGCGGCAGAGGCTCGCGCGGCAGGGCTGGAACTGAGTAACATCGAGTTCCAATCGATGCTGCTCAAGGCTCAGGCATCGGGCCGATATGCGCCAGCGGGCGGCATTTCGGCCATGCCGTCGATGCATGTGGCGATGGCGACGTTGATTGCGCTCGCCGGCTGGACCGCCCGGCGATCGGTCGGGCAAGTGCTGACCGCTTATGCCCTCGTGATCTGGATCGCCTCGATCCATCTCGGCTGGCATTATGCCGCGGACGGACCGGTCGCGGCCGTGATGATGCTGGGCGTGTGGCGCCTGTCCGCCCGGATCGTTCAGGCAATCGGCGGTGATCGGCAGGTGGATGCCACGCCGGACGCGGAGGCCTGCGTCGCCTGAGCTTGGCGTTCGCGCCAAGACTCGCCAGAAGCGCCGGCATGGTCAGTCATGCGCAATGCGAACCTGCCCCGGCAAAGATCAACCTGGCGCTGCATGTGCGGGAGCGCATGGTGGACGGCTACCATCGGATCGAAACGCTGTTCGCCTTCGCACGCGACGGGGACCGCCTGACCGTCGGGCCGGCAGATGGGCTGTCGCTGGATATCGAAGGGCCGTTCGCAAAGGGGCTGAGCGCAGGGCCCGACAATCTCGTTTTCCGCGCAGCCGAAGCGCTGCGGCAAGCGGCGGGTCTCCGGACCGGTGCCGCGCTCACGCTCGAAAAGAACCTGCCGGTTGCCGCGGGGATCGGCGGCGGATCGGCGGATGCAGCGGCGGCGTTGCGGCTGCTGGCGCGTTTCTGGGACACTGACGCACCGCTGGAGCCGATCGCGCGCGCACTTGGCGCAGATGTGCCGGCCTGTCTCGTCGGACGCACGGTGCGCGGCGAGGGCAGGGGAGAGGCGCTGACGCCGGTCGCAGCGGCGGAGCTGAGCGGCAGGCCTCTTCTGCTGGTCAATCCGGGCGTCGCGATGCTGACCGGTCCGGTGTTTGCGGCGTGGGATGGCGTCGATCGCGGGCCGCTCAGTTCGGGCGATCCGCTCGAGGTGGCGCGCGCGGGACGCAACGATCTCGAAGCTCCGGCAATCCGCCTCTGCCCGGTGATCGGCGAATTGCTGGTCTGGCTCCGCGCGCAGCAGGGGGCCGTGCTCGCGCGCATGTCGGGCTCCGGCGCGACCTGCTTCGCGCTCTTCGACAGCGCCGAACACTGCGCGCGTGCGGCCGAACAGGCACGGCGAAGCTGGTCCTGGAGTCTCGAAACGGCACTGGCCTGACCCGCGCGTTTCGCTTCGGCACAGGGCGCCTCCCTGGCATCAAGCAGGATCAAACACTTAGCTGTTGGCACGGCGATTGCTGATCAGGATCGAGCGGATCGGCGTGCCCGCCAGCATGGCCCGTCCGCCCCAGGTCCATGCGCGGCTTTTTTCGCGCATGCATTGGGCATGGGGGGCGGCGCCTGTTGCGTCGTCCCCCAAACCCCGTGACATTCGGCGCGTGACCGGGCAGCAGCCCTTTGTGAGCGAAGCCTATTCCATCCTGTCCGGCGATGCGGCCTCGGGCCTGCTGATCGTCGTCGATCACGCCTCCCGTACGATCCCGGCCGACATACAGCTCGGCATCGATCCTGCGCACGCCGAAAAGCATATCGGCTGGGACATCGGCGCCGCCGATCTGGGCGGCGCATTGTGCGAGCGGCTGGGCTGTCCCGGCCTGTTCGGCGCCGTCTCTCGCCTCGTCCTCGACCTGCACCGGGAAGAAGACAGTCCCGCGCTGATCCCGGAGGCGAGCGACGGGCACCATATTCCGGGGAACGCCGGGCTTGGCGAGGCGGATCGGGAGGCACGGATCGCACGTTTCTGGCGCCCATATCATGCCCGGCTCGCAGATATGGTGGCGGCGAACCGGCCGGCGCTGATCGCGGCCGTGCACAGCTTCACGCCGCGGCTGGAAACGGCGGACGGATCCGACCGTCCGTGGCAGGTCGGCATCCTCTACAATGGCGACGACCGCGCCGCCCGCCTCGCGATCGAGCAACTGCGCACAATGGGCTTCGAAACCGGCGACAACGAACCCTATTCAGGCAAGCTCCTGAACGCGACGATGAATCTGCATGCGGAGGCGCACGGCATCCCCTATCTTGCGATCGAGGTCCGCAACGACCTGCTCCGCGATGCCGCCGGCGTGGCGCGCTGGGCCGAGGTGCTGGAGCGCGTCATTGTGCAGTGCCGCAATGAGCTTGCGCCGGAGCAAGTCTTTCGGACATAGGCTTGCGCGATGAGCAGCCGTTTCGACAAGAACAAACTCCCGTCGCGCCACGTCTCGGTCGGGCCAGAGCGCGCGCCGCATCGCAGCTACTACTACGCCATGGGCCTCGATGAGGAGGCGATCGCGCGGCCGTTCGTGGGCATCGTCTCGGCCGGAAACGACTCCGCGCCGTGCAACACGACCCTCGATGCGCAGGCGGATGCCGCGCGGGCGGGCGTGGAGGCGGGCGGCGGCATGCCGCGGCGCTTCAATACCATTACGGTGACCGACGGTATCGCGATGGGCCACCAGGGCATGAAGTCGTCGCTGGTCAGCCGCGAGGTCATCGCCGACTCGGTCGAGCTCAGTGTCCGCGGCCATTGCTATGACGCGCTGGTCGGCTTTGCCGGCTGCGACAAGTCGCTGCCCGGCATGATGATGGCGATGCTGCGCCTGAACGTGCCCAGCGTGTTCGTCTATGGCGGCTCGATCCTGCCCGGCAGCTTCCATGGCCGCGACGTGACGGTGGTCGACGTGTTCGAGGCGGTCGGCCAGCACGCCGCCGGCAATTGCCCGCTGCAGGAGCTGATTGAGTTGGAGAAGGTCGCGTGCCCCGGCCACGGCGCGTGCGGCGGTCAGTTCACGGCCAACACCATGGCGTGCGTCGGCGAGGCGATCGGCTTGTCCTTGCCCAACAGCAACATGGTGCCCGCGCCGTACCGCGCCCGCGACGAAGTCGCGCGCGCGGCGGGCGCGGCGGTGATGGATTTGCTCGCCCGCAATCTGCGCCCGCGCGACATCTGCACCCGCGCCGCATTCGAGAACGCGGCGCGCGTGGTGGCGGCGACCGGCGGCTCGACCAATGCCGCGCTGCATCTGCCGGCCATGGCCAACGAGGCCGGCATCGAATTCGACCTGCACGACGTCGCGCGCGTTTTCAAATCAACGCCTTACCTGGCAGACCTGAAACCCGGCGGGAAGTATGTCGCGAAAGACATGTACGAAGCCGGGGGCGTCTACATGCTGATGAAGACGATGCTCGCCGGGGACCTGCTCGATGGCGAGTGCCTGACCGTCACCGGCCTCACGCTCGCCGAGAATATCGATCGCGTGACCTGGAACCCCGATCAGAAAGTGATCCGCGAGGTCTCAAACCCGATCACGCCCACCGGCGGCGTCGTCGGCCTCAAGGGATCGCTCGCTCCTGAAGGCGCGATCGTGAAGGTTGCGGGCATGCACCGGCTGCAGTTCGACGGCCCGGCCCGCGTGTTCGACTGCGAGGAGGACGCCTTCGCGGCCGTCGAGGCGCGGCAGATCGCGGAAGGCACCGTCATCATCATCCGCTACGAAGGGCCGAAGGGCGGCCCCGGCATGCGTGAGATGCTGTCGACCACCGCCGCGCTCTACGGGCTCGGCATGGGGGAGAAGGTCGCGCTGATCACTGACGGCCGCTTCTCGGGCGGCACGCGCGGCTTCTGCATCGGCCATGTCGGGCCGGAAGCGGCGGACGGCGGCCCGATCGCGCTGGTCGAGGATGGCGACACGATCCGTATCGATGCCGAGGTCGGGACAATCGACCTCGACGTGCCGGAGGATGTGCTGGCGGAACGCCGCGCCCGCTGGCAACCGCGCCGCAACGACTATCAGGCGGGCGCGCTCTGGCGCTACGCTCAGAATGTCGGGCCGGCGTGCAAGGGAGCGGTCACACATCCGGGCGCGAAGGCCGAGACGCACGTTTTCGCGGACATTTGAACGCACCGTCATTCCCGCGAAAGCGGGAATCCCGCTGCCTGCTTCCTTTGTGGCCTTCGTGCCTTTGTGCGAGCCCAACCTTCTTGTTATCTCGCACGAAGACACGAAGAACACGAAGAAGCGGGATTCCCGCTTTCGCGGGAATGACGATAGAGGGGCTCTGATGACAGCCCGCCCGATCCTCACCGCTGCCGAAATGCGCGCCGCCGAGGAGCGGGCGATCGCCGGCGGCACGCCGGTCGAGTTGCTGATGGAGCGCGCCGGCTTCGGCGTTGCGGAGGCGGCGTGGCGCTTTGCCGGGCCGCTCAAGACGCTGGTGTTGTGCGGCCCGGGCAATAATGGCGGCGACGGCTATGTCGCGGCGCGCTACCTCGCTCAGCGCGGGATGGACGTGCGGGTGGCCGCGTTGGGCGAGCCGAAGGCGGGGGCAGCGGCTGCGGCGCGGGCGGCCTGGGCAGGGCCGGTGGTGTCGATCGATGAAGCGCGGCCCGCACCGATCCTGGTCGATGCGCTGTTCGGCACCGGCCTGTCGCGCGGCCTTAACAACGCATTGGCGGCCCGACTGGCGAGCCTTGCAGAAGCCGCGCGCATCCGCGTCGCGGTCGACTTGCCGAGCGGTGTCGAGACCGACACGGGCGCACTGCTGACCGGGGTGCCTCGTTTCGACCTGACCGTCACCTTCGCGACGTTGAAGCCCGCGCACCTGCTCCAGCCGTCCGCGGCGCTGTGCGGGCGGATCGTGACGGTCGATATCGGCATCGAGGCACAGGCGCCGCTCACCGTCATCGGCCGGCCGGCGCTCAGGCCGCCGAGCCCGCAGGATCACAAATATACGCGCGGGCTGGTCGCGGTCATCGGCGGCGCGATGCCCGGCGCGAGCGAGTTGGCCGCACTCGGCGCGGCGCATGCCGGCGCCGGCTATGTTCTGCTGCTGGAGGCGGAGCCGCGCTTCGGCCAGCCGCACGCGATCGTCCGCCGGGTTGCTGCGGATCTGGCGAAGGCGCTGGCGGACCAGCGGATCGGCGCACTGGTGGTCGGCCCCGGTCTCGGCCGCGATGCCGATGCGGGGAAGGCTCTTCAGGCGGCGATCGAGAGCGGCCGCGCGCTGGTGATCGACGGCGATGCGCTGCACCTGCTCGGGCCGCGCCGGCTGACTGCTCCGGCAATCCTGACCCCGCACGAAGGCGAGTTCCGTGCGCTGTTTCCTGACGTGAAGCACGCGTCAAAGGTCGAGCGCGCCCGTGCTGCGGCCGCCCGAAGCGGCGCGGTGATCGTCTACAAGGGCGCCGACACCGTCGTCGCCGCGCCGGATAGGCGTGCCGCGCTGGCCGGCGAAGCCTCGGTGTGGCTCTCGACCGCAGGCACCGGCGATGTGCTTGCCGGCGCAATCGGCGCCATGCTCGCGCGCGGGCTGGCGCCGTTCGAAGCGGCGCAGGCCGGCGTCTGGCTGCACGGCGAGGCGGCCCGGCGCGCGGGCAAGGCATTCCTCGCCGACGATCTCGCCCGGCATTTGTCGGACTGTTTGTGAGCGATCCCGGCCTGATCGTGCGCGTCGCGGCGCGGGGGGACGGCGTGACCTTGGACGGCCGCTTTGCGCCGCTCGCCGCGCCCGGCGACCGGCTGCGCGCCGATGGCACCGTCGAGCCTGGGCCCCACCATCAGCTGCCGCCATGCCGTCATTTCCCGGAATGCGGCGGCTGCCAGCTCCAGCATCTGGATGACGAGACCTATGCCGGCTTCGTGCGCGGCCGGATCGCGAGTGCGCTGGAAGGGCAGGGGATGCCACTGCCCGAATTCGCCCCGGTCCATCTCTCCCCGCCGCGCACCCGTCGCCGCGCGAGCCTGAGCGCACAGCGAGCGGGCAAGCGCGTGCTGCTCGGCTTCAAACAGGAACGCAGCCACCGGATCGAGGACATGCGCGAATGCCATATCCTCTGCCCGGAACTGTTCGCGCTGGTTGAGCCGCTGCGTGGACTGCTCGGCATCCTCTTGCCCGATAAACGCACGGCGACGGTCAAGATGGCGCTGGCGGACCAAGGCGCGGACCTGCTGATCGAAGGGATTGCCGCCGACACGCTCGCGGGGATCGAAGCGCTGACCGCGTTCGCCGAGCTGCATCGCCTCGCACGGCTGTCGCTCGACGACGGCATGGGCCCGCAGACGCGCTGGGAGCCGGAGCTGGTGACGGTCACGCTCGGCGGGGCTTCGGTCCCGTTGCCGCACGACGCGTTCCTGCAGGCGACCGAAGATGGCGAAGCGGCTTTGCTCGGCGCGGTCCGGCAGGGCGTGGGCGACGCGCGGATCGTCGCCGACCTGTTCGCGGGAATCGGGACCTTCGCGCTCAACCTGCCCGGCAAAGTCTATGCCGCCGAAGCGTCGCGCGACGCCGTGCTGGCGCTGAAAGCGGCAGGGCGGGGCACATTCGTCGAACACCGCGACCTCTATCGCCGGCCGCTGACCACCGCGGAGCTCGACCGCTTCGAGGCCGTGGCGCTCGATCCGCCGCGCGCCGGCGCCGAAGTCCAGGCGCAACAACTCGCCGCCTCGACCGTGCCGCGGATTGCCTATGTCTCGTGCAACCCGGCAAGCTTTGCCCGCGACGCGAAGCTGCTGGTCGCGGGCGGCTACACGCTCGAGCGGATCACGCCTGTCGGCCAGTTCCGCTGGTCGACGCACGTCGAACTCGCCGGCCACTTCACCCGAAAATAGGGACAGTCCCTATTTTACGGACGCAGCAGGTGGATCGCCGCGTGCACTGTCAGCGCGACGAGACACAGGCTCGCCAGCATGAAGACAGAGAACCGCACGATGATCTTGTTGATGGTTGCCTGGACAAGGCTGTGGATAATTCTGAGGGCGACGTAGATCCAGGCGAGGATCAGGTTCAGCCCGTCGCCCAGTCCCATCAGCGCGAGCGACAAGGCGATCGCGTAGAAGATGGTCGGCTGTTCCATCAGGTGATTGTAATTGTCCGCTTTCCAGCGGACGTGCGGCGGCAGCGTCGCCGTCAGCTCGCCCGGGGCGCGATTGGGATCGAGCGGAACCCGCGCCGCCCGCATCGCCGGGATGCGCGTGGCATAGAGCCACGCCTGCATCACCAGCGACCAAGCGACCAGCGCGACGATCGGCGCGAGGATCGGGCTGTGCATCAGTGGAGCGTCCGCAGCAGGGCCATGATCGTCAGGCCCAGCAGTGCCACCGTCGAGGCTAGGAACAGCGGAAAGCGGAGCGCGATCCGGTTCGACGTCACCTGCACCAGGCTATGGACGACGCGGATGATCACGTAGGTCCACGCCAGCGCCACTGCGACCGCGCTGACCTGCCCAAGGATCGCGAGGATGCCGACGACCGCGTAGAACAGCGTCGGTTGCTCGACCAGGTGCGCGTAATTGTGCGACTTCCAGTTGACGTTCGCCGGCAGCACGGTTTCCAGGTCCTGGCCGCGACCCCCGACAGCTTTCGACATGTCGATTCCGGCAGCCTTCAGCGCCGGCAGCCGCGTCCCCGCCATCCAGACGAGCATCACGAGCGTCCACAGCACCAGCACCGCGGCCGGCGCGAGTATATCAGCCTTCATGTCATTGCCTCCCCGTTATGACGGGAACCTGCGTCAGCGCGAGGAGGCGGTCAAGCGATCAGCGCGCAGCGGCCGCCTTGGCGTCAGTAAGCAGCCGGTCGAGCGCCGCGCGATCGTAGGTTTTGCCGTGCAGCACGACCGTGCGGATCGCACGCGTCGCCGCGATGTCCGCGAGCGGATTGGCGTCGAGGACAAGGATGTCCGCGGCCTCGCCCGGGGCAAGCGCGCCGTAGCGGGCCGACTTGCCGAGGAAGGCGGGGCCGGTGATCACTGCCGAGCGCAGCGCCTGCGCGGGCGTGAGTCCCGCCTCGACATAGCGCGCCAGTTCGTCGTGCAGGCCCTGGCCGGGATAATTGAACGAGTTGAGATAACCCGCATCCGTCCCGGCCAGGATCGGCAGGCCCGCCTCGGCGACGAGCGGCATCAGCGAGGCGGTCAGCTCGTATTTGGCGTGGCGTCGCGCGACTTCCTCCGGCGTCGCCTTGGCCGCGCGCTCGATCCGCCAGTCATAGGTCTTGCGCAGCCCCGGGCCGATCAGCGCCAGGGCCTCGTCATGGGAATGATCGTCACGGTCGAGGTAAGCGAGAATGCGCGACATATTGAGCGTCGGCGTGACGTAGAGGCCTTGCGCGGCAAAGCGGCGATAGGCAGCCCTGGCGAGCGCGGGGTCGAAGCCGTCGACCAGCTTCGCCGACGCGTCGCCGTAGCTGATCTTGCCGGCTGCATAGTCGGCCGAAATCGCCGCCTCGTCGCGCGAGCCGGCCTTGATTAGATAGTCGAGATGCTCGATCGAACCGAGCCCGGCATCCGCGGCCTGCTGGATCGTCAGCGCATAGGGAATGTGCGCCGAGGTCTTCAGCCCGCGCGCTTTCGCGGTCTTCACGGCATAGAGGAAGATCTCGGGCTTCAGCGTGTTGTCGGTGATCTTGACGAAATCGACCCGCATTTCGTTCTGCAGCCGGTCCAGCGCGGCATCGACCTCGGCCGGCGTGCCGACTTCGATCGTGCCTTTCCAGATCGGTTTATAGCCTTCGAGCTTCGGGCCGGAGGTGAAGATCGTCGGGCCGAGCAGCTCGCCCTTCGCCACCTGGTCGCGCCACAGCAGCACGGAATCGCTGATATCCGCCGCGCAGTCGCGCACCGCGGTGATGCCATAGGCGACATAAACCGGCAGTAGCGCCTTGTTCTCGCCGATCAGCTCGTGCCCGCCGCCGAAATGGACGTGCATGTCCCACAGGCCCGGCATCACGAAGCGGCCGCGCGCATCGATCGAGCGCGCGGCCGTGTAGGTCCGGTCGATCTCTGCAGGTGCTCCGACAGCGACGATCGTGTCGCCCTTCACCGCGATCGAACGGTGCGGCACCGTCCCGCCGCCCGCGACGTCGATCAAAGTCGCGTCGCGGACGATCAGGTCGGCGGTTTCCTTCGCCGCCGCCGGCCCGGCAATAAGGCCGGCGAGCGCGGCAGCGAAGGCAAGCAGGCGCCGCATCAGCCGAAGATCTTGCCCCAGGCACGCTTGGCGCGGGTCTTCCAATGGCCGCGGTGATAGGCATCGCTGGCAAGGAGCGGCATTACGCTGCCGGCTTCGGCGAACACCATCTGCTCCAGGGCGGTGTCGACCTTGCCCCAGCTCGCTGCTTCCTTCAGCGTCGAGGACGAGCAGGCGCCGTCGCGCACGTCGGCCACCGTGATCTGCACCGCGTACTTGTGCATCTCGACGTCCTCATGGCCCAGGATTTCGGCGCAGACGACGGTGTCCTGGATGAAGTTCTTCGGCACGCCGCCGCCGATCATCAGCAGGCCGGTGGTGCCCGCCTTGATCTTGATGTCGGTGAGCTCGCGGAAGTCCGCGACCGCGTCGATCGACATGTACGGCTTGCCTTCCTTCATGCGCTCGACCTGGTGCTTGACCAAACCGAAGCCGGCCGAGGAGTCGACAAAGGCCGGGCAGAAGATCGGCACGTCATGCTCATAGGCGAGCTTGACGAGGCTGTTCTCCTTCTTGCCGTGCTCCTTCAGATACTTGCCCATCGCGCGAATGAACTCGCGGCTCGAATAGCCGCGCGGCTTCAGGCTGTCGGCGATGCGGCCAATCGTGTGGTCGCAATCCTGCAGCTGCTCTTCGTCGATATAGGTGTCGTAGATGCGGTCGATGTAGAGCGAACGCAGCGTGTTGTCGTCAGGGATTTCAAGCGCCTGATAGTGCTTGTGGCCAAGCCCTTCGAAGAAATCCATGTCGACGATCGAGGCGCCGGTGGCGACGATGCCGTCGACCATGTTCGAGCGGACCAGCTCCGCATACAGGTCCATGCAGCCGCCGGCAGAGGTCGAGCCCGCGATGACCAGGAAAATCGTGCAATCGGGGTCGGCGAGCATCTGGTTGTAGATGCCCGTCGCGCGCGCGAGGTCGCGGCTGGTGAAGCTCATCTTCCCCATCGCGTCGATAATCGGCCGCGCGTCGAAGCTCTTGATGTCGACATGCTCGACAGTCGTGGAGAGGAGCTCCGCCTTGCGGGTGTCGTTGGCGATGTTGTTCATCGGTTGCTCCGAATCATCCCCTCCCGCTTGCGGGAGGGGTTAGGGGTGGGAATGGCAAAGGTCGAGAGGGTGGTCAGGCCCACCCCCGACCCCTCCCGCGAGCGGGAGGGGAGAGCCGGTTACAGCGTCACGACGTTCGAGGCGACCTCTTCGGTCCCGGCGGCGTACAGCGACACCATTGGCTCGTCGGCGACTTCGACCGTCTCGGCGCGGCCGAAACCGTTGAAGCCGGTCCGCATCGCGCAGCCATAGGCGCCGAGCATCCCGATCTCCAGATAATCGCCCGCCTGCACGTCCGCCGGAAGCATGAACGGTCCTGTCATGTGGTCGAGATCGTCGCAGGTCGGACCGTAGAAGCTGAACGCCATCGGCTTGGCACGGCTGTCCGGCTCGCGCAGCAGGCTGACGGGGAAGCGCCAGCCGACATGCGCCGCGTCGAACAGCGCGCCATAGGCGCCGTCGTTGATGAACAGCTCGTCGCCGCGACGCTTTTCAACGCGCACCACCAGCGAGCTGTACTCGGCGCAGAGCGCGCGGCCGGGCTCCGCCCACAGCTCCGCCGAATAGCTGATCGGCAGGCTCTCGAAGGCGCGGTGGATCGTCTCGAAATAGAGTTCGAGCGGCGGCGGCTCCATGCCGGGGTAGCTGGACGGGAACCCGCCGCCGACATCGATCACATCGACCGTCACGGCCGCTTCGACGATCGCCTGGCGCACGCGCTCCATCGCCTGAGCATAGGCGTCGGGCGTCATCGCCTGCGAACCGACATGGAAGCAGATGCCGAGCGCGTCCGCCGCCTGGCGGGCCGCGAACAGCAGTTCCTTCGATTCCGACGGCGCGATGCCGAATTTCGAGGCGAGGCTGAGCTTCGAATGCTCGGACGACACGCGGAGTCGCACGCACAGCGTCAGGTCGCTCGCGCCCTCGGTCGCGCGGACGATCTTCTCCAGCTCTTCCATCGAATCGAGGGAAAAGGTGCGCACGTCGTGCTCGAAATAAGCCTCGGCGATTGCTTCCTCGGCCTTGACCGGGTGCATGAAGCACAGAACCGCCGCCGGCAGCGTTTCGCGCACCATCCGCACCTCGGCAATCGAGGCCACGTCATAATGCGTGACGCCGCTGTCCCACAGCAGGCGGATCAGATCGGGCGACGGATTCGCCTTCACCGCATACAGCGTCTTGCCCGGAAACTTCTCGACGAAGAATCGGGCGGCGCGCCGGGCGGCGTGCGGACGAATGAGCGTGACCGGATTTACCGGCCGAAGGGCAGTCGCTAGCCCCAGCGCGCTATGATGCTTGTGCAATTCAAGGGACCTCCAATTGCCTCGCGGCAGAGTTGCGAACAAAGCTGCCTTGCGGTGGAAGTCCCATGGGGCAGCGGGGCGCGATATATGAACGGCGGACCCCCCTGTAAAGCTATGAATTGGGGCCTGTTTGAAAACGGAGACAAAGCGTGATTTCAGGGCGACAGCCTGACCGGGCCGGCGTTGTTAGAGCATTGGAAAAGCTGGAGAAGATCGTTGCGCCCACGCCGCTGCTTCAAGCGGAGATTGACGGGCAAACTCTTTATCTGAAAGCCGAATCGCTGCAGCCGATGGGGGCATTCAAGCTGCGCGGGGCGTGGCACCGACTCAGCGATCTGACGGAACCCGAGCGGGAGAAGGGCGTGGTCGCCTTTTCGTCCGGCAACCATGCGCAGGGCGTCGCCTGGGCCGCGCGCCGGCTCGGCATCCGCGCGACGATCGTGATGCCTGCCGATTCCCCGAAAAAGAAGCTCGACAACACCCGCACGCTCGGCGCCGAGGTCGTGACCTATGACCGCATGACCGAAAGCCGCGAAACGATCGCCGCCCGCATCGCGGAGGAGCGCGGATCGGTGGTGGTACCGAGCTTCGATGACCCGTGGGTGGTCGAAGGGCAGGGGAGCGCGGGGCTGGAAGTCTGTCGCCAGATGGCAGCGCTGGGTCTTGCGCCGCCGGACCGGATCGTCACGCCTTGCGGCGGTGGCGGGCTCGCCTCGGGCCTGGCGCTCGCGGTGCCCGACGCGGAGATCGTGATCGCCGAACCCGAGGGCTGGGACGACATGACGCGTTCCCTGTCAGGGGGAGAAATCGTGCCCGTCGGCCCGAATCCGCCGCCGACCGCCTGCGATGCCCTCCAGACTTTGAAGGTCGCGCCGCTGACGTTCGATATCCTGAACGCGCGGGGTGCTCGCGGAGTATCGGTCAGCGAAGCGGAAGCGGGCGCGGCGATGCGGTGGGCGTTCGACAATCTGCGGCTGGTGCTGGAAGCGGGCGGAGCCGTCGCGCTGGGCGCGGTGCTGGCGGGCAAGGTCGAGCCGACCGAACGGATGCTGGTGATACTGTCCGGCGGCAATGTCGACGCGGACACGTTTGTCAGGATGGCGGGGCTATCAAATCCTCCCCTTAGAGGGGAGGTGGCGCGCGAAGCGCGACGGAGGGGTGCCGCCGGTGGAGAATGAAGCTCGAGCCCTGACACCCCTCCACCACTCGGCTTTGCCGAGCGGTCCCCCCTCCCCTTGCAGGGGAGGATTTTAGGTGACCGGTCCCTCCGCTCTGGTCCTTTCCGTGCTCATGATCGCGGCCGTCGCGCTGATCCTCGGCGGGGTCGCGCAGCTCAGGCGCGGAGAGAAGCGAGGCTGGCTGATGTTCGTTGCTGCCGTGGTGCTGGTCGGCAATGTCCTGATATGGACGGTTTAGGCGGAGGCCGCCGCGCGCTCCGGCAAATTGTCGAACACGCGGCGGATTTCCTGGAGCACGTCGACGGTCTTCTCCAGGTCCTCGTCCTGAAACTCCGACATCAAAGGCTCGATCTCGGGTGCCATCCGGGCGACGGACTCGGCATGGGTGGACCGGCCGGCAGCGGTGATGCCGATGACCTGGTCGTCGCCCTCGCCGATGCGCCCGATCAGGCCGCGCTGCTCGAGCGCGGCCAGGTGCACGTCGATTTCCTCAGTCGTCACCTGGAACATCCAGGCCAGGATCGATTTCCGCTCCTGTTCGCGGTTGTTCCGGATGAAGTAATTAAGCGCGCCGAACTGTCCGGCGGTCAGGCCGGAGGTCTCGATCGTGCCGAGGTGGTTGCGGACAAGATGCTCGACCACCGCAATCTCGGTGAACAGGTCCAGCAACAGCTTTTCGCGATCAGCCATGACGCGTCTCCGCGCAAAATCACCGGATCGGGCAGCTCGGATCCAGCCGGAAATCGAGATACTTGTCCACGCTTCCCATCAGCTGCGGCATTTCGTGCTCAAAGAAATGATTCGCGCCCGGGATGGTGTCGTGATGGATCGTGATGTGCTTTTGGGTGCGCAGCTTGTCGACGAGCTTCTGCACGGCAGACGGCGTCACGACTTCGTCCGCTTCGCCTTGGACGATGATGCCGGATGCCGGGCAGGGCGCCAGGAAGCTGAAATCGTACATGTTCGCGGGCGGCGCGATCGAGATGAAGCCTCGGACTTCGGGGCGGCGCATCAACAGCTGCATGCCGATCCACGCGCCGAAACTGACGCCGGCAACCCAGGTCTGCTGTGCTTCGGGGTGAAAGCTCTGCACCCAATCCAGCGCCGAGGCGGCGTCCGACAGCTCACCGACGCCGTTGTCGAACGTCCCCTGGCTCTTGCCCACGCCGCGGAAGTTGAAGCGCAGCGTCGCGAAGCCGCGCCGCGCAAAGGTCTGATACAGCGCCTGCACGATGCGGTTGTTCATCGTCCCCATGGCCTGCGGGTGGGGATGCAGGATCATCGCGACCGGCGCGCGGGGGCGCGGCGGCGGAGCAAAACGACCCTCGAGGCGCCCCTCGGGGCCGGGAAAAATAACTTCGGGCATAGCACCTTGATCGAAAATGCGCCCGGAATGGTGGCGCAGAGTTGCGGCGCTATATAGGATTGTCGCCGAAATTCGCAAACGAGTCCCACGTTGAGCCAGCGCCTCTATCTCGATCATGCTGCCACCACGCCGATGGTGCTGTCCGCGCGCGAGGCGATGCGGGCCGCGATCGCGCGCTGGGCCAATCCGTCGTCGCCCCATGCCGAGGGCCGCGCCGCCCGGGCGATGCTGGAGGATGCGCGCAGCCGAATCGCGAAAGCGCTTGGCTGGGACGGCGAGGTGATCCTGACGAGCGGCGCGACCGAGGCGATCCGCATCGCCCTGACCCGGACAAAGTGCGACGCGCGAATCATCTCCGCGGTCGAGCATGAGGCGGTCCACCGGGTCGCGAGCGACGCCTATTTCCTGCCGGTCCAGCAGGACGGAACCGTTCTGCCCGACGCGCTCACCGGACGATTGGGCGCCCTCGGGGCAAAGGCGCCGCTGGTGGCGATCCAAGCTGTGAACAACGAAACCGGCGTGTGCCAGCCGCTCGGCAAGCTTGCGGCCATTGTCCGGAAGGCCGGCGGGCTGCTGTTCGCCGACTGCGCGCAGGCCGCCGGGAAGGCAGCGCTGCCCGACGCCGACCTGATCGCGATTTCGGCGCACAAATTCGGCGGTCCGCCCGGGGTCGGCGCGTTGCTGGTGCGCGATCTGGGCGTGCTGGACGCGAGCGGAGGCCAGGAGAAAGGCTATCGGCCCGGCACCGAGAATCTGCCGGGCGTGGTCGCGATGGCGGCGGCGCTGGAGGAAGGCCGCGGCTGGGTCGACCGCGCCGCGGACCTGCGCGCGCATCTGGACGGCGCGATCGAGGCGGCCGGCGGCGAGGTCGTCGCCAAGCGTTCGCCGCGGCTGGCGACGATCGCGGCCTACCGAATGCCGGGCGTGGCGGCCTCGGCCCAGCTGATCCAGCTCGACCTGGCCGGCATCGCGATCTCGGCCGGCAGCGCCTGCTCGTCGGGCACGCTGAAGACCAGCCATGTGCTCTCGGCGATGGGCTGGGGCGAGGCGGAGGCGGCGCAGGTGATCCGCGCCAGCTTTGGCCCGGAGACCAGCCGCGCCGACATCTACCGCTTCGTCGAGGCCTGGAAGCGTATCGCGGACGGGGCGCGCAGCCGCGCAGCCTGATGAGTCCGATCTACCTCGACTATCAGGCGACGACGCCGCTCGCGCCCGAGGCGCACGCGGCGATGGAGCCTTGGCTGGCCGACAAATTCGGAAACCCGCATTCGCCGCACCGGATGGGGCGCGAGGCGAAGGCGGCGGTGGAGGTGGCGCGGGATCAAGTCCTCTCCTGTCTCCGTTCTTCTCGAGCGAAGTCGAGAGACGAATGTGCGGCGGAAGGGCGCTTCTCGACTTCGCTCGAAGCGAACGGGTCGTTGTTGTTTACCTCGGGAGCAACGGAGGCAGCGAACCTTGCCATCAAGGGCGCGGCATGGGCTGCTCCTGCTAATCGCCGCAAGATCGTCACGCTCGCGACCGAGCATGCCTGTGTGCTCGACACGGTGCTCTGGCTCGGCAGCCATGGCTTCGAGGCGGTGGTGCTGCCCGTCGGCCGCGATGGTCTGGTCGACCTGGACACGGTGCGAAACGCCGTCGACGAACGCACCGCGGTCGTCGCCGCGATGCTGGTGAACAACGAGATCGGCGTGATTCAGCCGGTCGCGGAGATCGGCCGGATCGCGCGAGACGCCGGCGCGCTGTTCTTCTGCGATGCGGTGCAGGGGCTCGGCCGCGTGGCGCTGCCGGACGCCGACCTGATCGCCGTCTCCGCGCACAAGCTCTTTGGGCCTAAAGGCATCGGGGCGCTCTGGGTGCGCGACGGCGCTGCGGTTGAGCCGCTGATGCACGGCGGCGGGCAGGAAGCCGGCATCCGCTCGGGCACGCTCAGCCCCGCGCTCTGTGCCGGCTTCGGCGCTGCGGCGGCGCTTGCGGAGGTGCGGCATGATGAAGATGCGGCGCATGTCGAACGGCTCTGGGCGCTGGCGACCGCAAAGCTCTGTGGCTGGACGATCAACGGATCGACCAGGCAGCGTTATCGCGGCAACCTCAACATCCGCGCCGACGGGCTGGACGCCGCACGGCTGATCTCGGACGTGCGCGGCGTCGCTTTCTCGGCCGGGTCGGCGTGCGCGAGCGGCTCGGGACGGCCGAGCCATGTGCTGAAGGCGATCGGCCTTTCGGATGCGGAGGCGCGGTCGAGCATCCGTCTGGGGTTCGGCCGGTACACGACAGAGGAAGAGCTGAACCGTGCGCTCGACCTGATCCTCGAAGCGGCGGCCGCGCAGGGGCTGAAGGCGGCGTGACGCGCGTGCGGTTCATCAGCGCGGATGGCTCGACCGTCCGCGAAGTCGACGCCGCGCCCGGCGAACGGCTGCTCGACGTCGCGCAGGCCGATGGCCAGCCGCTGGAAGGCACGTGCGAGGGCCAGATGGCCTGCTCGACGTGCCATGTGATCGTTGATGTCACGGATTTCGCGAAGCTGCCACCGGCGAGCGAGCCGGAAGAGGACATGCTTGACTTGGCCGCCGGCGCCACGCGACACAGCCGGCTCGCCTGCCAGATCTATCTGGGCGCCGATCTGGAGGAGCTCACGGTGCGTATTCCGTCCGAAGTCAGGAACATGCAACGGTGAGAGTGGCCGGATTGCTGGACGGAGTATCCGACGACGCACGGCTCGTCCAGCTCCTTGACAGCATCGATGACGGCTATGTCGCGGTCGACGGCGAATGGCGCATCCGGCTGTTCAACAGGGCCGCGGCCGAGTTCGTGGGGCGACACCGTGCCGAGCTGATCGGCCGCACTCTTTGGGAGGGTGTGCCCGAGATCGTGGGGACCGAGACGGAGCGGCAGCTCCGCCGTGCCGCGGCAGGCGAGAAGATCTGTTTCGAGACGCGGTCCTCCACGCGGCCCGACCGCGACGTGGTGATCCGCGCTGTCCTGCTGCCGGACCGGTCTCTCACCATCACGTTCAGCGATATCACCGAACGCACGACGGCCGAGCGCACCGCCCGGGAAAGCGAGGCGCGGTTCCGCCTGATCGCCGATTCCGCACCGGTGCCGATGTGGGTGACGTCGCTCGACCGCAAACGCTGGTTCGTGAACCGCGCCTATGTCGAGTTTCTGGGTGTCGGTTACGAGGAGGCGACGCAGTTCGACTGGCGCAGCGTCATCCACCCGGATGATATCGGCCGCATCCTGAAGGAGCAGGTCGAGAAGGAAGCGTCGCTTCAGCCGTTCATGCTCGAGGCGCGCTATCGCAAGACGGGCGGCGATTATTGCTGGCTTCGGTCCCATTCGCAGCCGCGCTGGGGGCCGGACGGCGAGCATGTGGGATTCATCGGCGTCGCGTTCGATGTGACCATCGCCAAGGATGCCGAACTGGAGCTGCAGCGTCAGGTTGCGGAACGCACGGCGGAACTGGAGGCGCTGTACACGCGGACGCCCACCATCCTGCAATCGCAGAGCGCCGACGGGCGCCTCGTCAGCGTGTCGGACCGGTGGCTGGAGTTCATGGGATTCGAGAGCCGCGAGCAGGTGGTGGGTCGGCCGGCCGTGGATTTTCTCTCGGACGGCGATCTGGAGCGCTATCGCCGCGAGGACTGGCCAGCGCTGCTGGCGGGCCGCGAAGTGAAGGACGCCGAATATCGTGTCGTGAAGCGCAACGGCGAGATTGCGGACGTGCTGATCTCGTCGCGGCCGTGGCACGACAGCGAGGGCCGGTTCGTCCGGACGATGGCGGCCATCATCGACGTTTCGGCGAGGAAGCGCACCGAGGAAGCGCTGCGCCAGGCGCAGAAGGTCGAGGCGATGGGCCAGCTGACCGGCGGCGTCGCGCATGACTTCAACAACCTGTTGGCGCCGATCATCGGCGGGCTCGACTTGCTGCAGCGGCGCGGCGTGGGCGACGCGCGGACGCAGCAGACGATCGGGTCTGCGCTGCAGGCGGCCGAGCGCGCGAAGACCCTGGTGCAACGGCTGCTCGCCTTCGCACGCCGCCAGCCGCTCCAGCCGTCACCGGTCGATGCCGGGCGCCTGATCGAAGGGATGGCCGAGTTGATCGGCTCGACCGTCGGGCCCCGCATCCGGCTTGTGCTGGACGTGTCCGACGATCTGCCGGCGTGCCTGGCCGATCCCAACCAGGTCGAGATGGCGCTGCTGAACCTCAGCGTGAACGCGCGCGACGCGATGCCGGACGGCGGTACGCTGACGATCGCGGCAGGCGTAGAGCAGGTCGACGAAGCTGCCCACGACCTGCGGCCGGGCAGCTATGTCCGTCTTGCGGTGTCCGACACCGGCTGCGGCATGGACGAGGACGTGGCGGCGCGCGCGATCGAGCCGTTCTTTTCGACGAAGGGAATCGGGCGCGGCACCGGGCTTGGCCTGTCGATGGTGCACGGCCTCGCCGCGCAGCTGGGCGGAGCCCTGCGGCTGAAGAGCGCGCCCGGCCAGGGCACCGAAGTCCAGCTTTGGCTGCCCTGCGCCGCCGCCCGGCCGGAGGCGAGTGCTGCCGGCCAGTCCCCGCGAACGGTGAACGGCGCAGGCGCGGTGCTGCTGGTCGACGATGAGCCGCTGGTCCGCGCGTCAACCGCGGATATGCTGGAAGACATGGGCTTCACCGTCGTGGCGCTGGAGTCCGCCGACGAGGCAGCGGCGCGGCTGGCGGATGGCCTTGCCGTCGATCTGATCGTGACCGACCACCTGATGCCGGGCATGACCGGGACCGAGCTGGCGCGGACGGTTCGGTCGACCCGGCCGGGCACGCCGGTCCTGATCATTTCCGGTTACGCCGAGGCAGGCGGGATCGAGAGCGATCTGCCACGCCTGACCAAGCCGTTCCGGCATGCCGACCTGGCTGCGATGCTGACGACGCTGCTCGGCTAGGCTTTTTCGAAAGCGGTAAGGATCGGGCAGGGACCCTTGGTGCCGGCCCCGCAATCGTCGGCAAGCCGGCTGAGCGCGTCACGCGCGGTTTGCAGCTCGGCGATCTTCACGTCGAGCGCTGCCACCCGTTCGCGTGCCAGCTGGCGCGCGCGCGGCCGGTCGTCGGTCGCGTCGAGCGCCAACAGATCCCCGATCTCCTGCAGCGTGAAGCCGGCCGCCTGTGCCGACTTGATGAAGCGCAAGCGTTTGACGTCTTCCTCGCCGTACCGGCGCACGCCGCCGCCCAGACCGTCTCCTTGCGGCCGCGGCGGTTCCGGCATCAGGCCGCGCCGTTGATAATAGCGGACGGTCTCCACGCCCACGCCGCCCCGAGACGCCAATTTCGCGATCGTCATCATGCCGATTGACTCCGTACCACGGTACGTATGCGACATAGTGCGAGCTCGATTCGCGAGCAAGCAAGGAGACGTAGCAATGACCATCGCGACCCAGAACGATCAGCAGGCCCAGTCCACAGTTGCGGGCGCGCATGCCGGCTGCAAGTGCCGTCCGTGCACCTGCAAGAACTGCGCTTGCTGAGACGGTCCGGCCGCGCTCTACGGAGCGCGGCCGATCCTTGTTCCGCCGATCATCTCCAAAGGACATACGTGCATATCCGTCTTCTCGCCGCCGTTTCGGCCCTGATACCCGCTGCGGCCTACGCCCATGACATGCCCGGCATGGCCCATGATGCTGGCGGGCAACCGATGACGATGGAGCACCAGCATCACGATGCTGCCGTTCCGTCTGCGCCCGATCACGCTGCAATGGGCCACGACATGGCCGGCATGGCTGCCGGACACGCAATGACCGGCACGCTTAGCGCGTACCCGATGACGCGCGATGCCTCCGGAACGGCATGGCAGCCCGATTCCGCGCCGATGCAGGCGATCATGGGCCAGGTCGGCGACTGGTCGACGATGGTGCACGGCTTTGCGGCGCTGACCTACGACAATCAGGGCGGGCCGCGTGGCGACGACAAGATATTCGTGTCCTCGATGCTGATGGGCATGGCCCAGCACCAGGCGGGCGCCGGCACGCTGACGCTGAAGGCGATGGGCAGCCTCGATCCGCTGATGGGCAAGCGCGGCTATCCGTTGCTGCTGGCGACCGGCGAGACCGCCGACGGCCGCACCGAACTGGTCGATCGGCAGCACCCGCACGACCTGTTCATGGAGCTGTCCGCCACCTACAGCCGCCCGCTGGCCGACAAATTGTCGGGCTTCGTCTACGTCGCACTGCCGGGCGAGCCGGCCCTTGGCCCGGCGACGTTCATGCACCGCTTTTCCGGCGTCGCGAATCCGGAAGCGCCGATTTCGCACCATTGGCTGGACAGCACGCACGTGACCTTCGGCGTTGCGACCGCGGGTCTTGTCTATGGCGGGCTGAAGCTCGAAGGCTCCGTCTTCACCGGGCGGGAGCCGGACCAGCATCGCTACGATATCGAACGGCCCCGTTTCGACAGCTGGTCGGCGCGGCTGACCTGGAATCCGACCGCGAACCTGTCGATGCAGGTCAGCCATGGATTCCTGCACAGCCCCGAGCAGTTGCACCCCGAAGAGGATGTGCGCCGCACGACCGCTTCGGTCACCTACAACCTTCCGGTGGGAGAGAAGGGCGCATGGCAGTCGACCTTCGCCTGGGGCCGCAACGATCCTTCGGGCGGCCATCATGCCGTCCCGACCGACGCGTTCCTGCTCGAAAGCGCGCTTCAACTGGATCGCTGGACGCTGTTCGGCCGCGCCGAGCGGGTCGACAAGGATGAGCTGTTCGGCGACGAGCATAGCGGCAACCCGCTCGCCGGCCGCGTCTTCACCGTCGGCAAGCTGAGCCTGGGCGGCTATCGCAGCGTGCCGGTCGGCAAGGTCGTACTCGATCTCGGTGGCCTTGTCAGCACCTACGACCTGCCGCGCGCGATCCAGGGCGAATACGGGTCGAGCCCCACCAGCTTCATGCTGTTCACGCGGCTGCGCGTCACGGGCTAGGGAACCTCTTCCCTTCACCCGGCATCCTACGCGCATGCCGGGACCGGGTCTTGCCCTTGCGACGATATGGCGTAGAGGCGCGGCCATGTCCGCGTTCCGGCGCCTCCCGGCTCAACACCGATCGATGATGCTGGTGCTGGCGCTCGCCATGTTGGTGAAGCTGCTGGTCCCGGTCGGCTGGATGCCCGTCTTCGACGGCAGCCGGATCGGGCTGGAGCTGTGCGGCGGTTATGCGCCGCCGCCGGTCGCCGCCCACGCGATGCATCACATGGGCGGCACGCACAGCGATCACAGCAGCCACGACAAGCACCGCGGGGAGCTGCCATGCCCCTACGCGGCGCTGGCCTTTGCGGCGACCGACGTGGATGCTCCGGTTTTCGCGCTGCGCCCCATTGAGCCGGACGCTGTCCTGTCATCCGCCCCGATCGTGCGGGTGGGCCGCGGACTGGCAGCGCCGCCGCCGCCCGCCACCGGACCTCCCGCCCTGGCCTGATCCGCGCCGCCGTTCGCGGCGGCTCTGCTGCGCCTGGCGCGGCTCAATCAGGTTCAGGAATATCGACATGCGATTTTTGACGGCTGCGGGCGCGCTCGGCGCGCTTGTCGCGGCCAATCCGGCGTTGGCGGACAGTGCGCCGCCGGGAACGATCGTCGTTACGGGCGACCGGCTCGAAGACGCGCAGGTGGCGACGACCCCTGGCGGGACCGACCTCGTCACTGCTGACGACTATCGCGACAAGGCTGCGGTGTCGTTGCGCGACGCGCTCGCCTTTTCACCGGGCGTCTACGCACAGCCGCGCTTTGGACAGGAAGTGCGGCTGTCGATCCGTGGTTCCGGCATCAGCCGGGGCTTTCACATGCGCGGGCTCACGCTGCTGCAGGACGGCATCCCGATCAACCTGGCCGACGACAATGGCGACTTCCAGGAACTCGATCCGCTGATCTTCGAGCGCATCGAGGTTTATCGCGGCGTGAATGCGCTGCGCTTCGGCGGCTCGACGCTGGGCGGCGCGATCAACGCCATCACGCCGACCGGCCGCACCGCGCCGGGCGTCGACCTGCGTGTCGACGGCGGCAGCTTCGACAGCATCCGCGGCAAACTAGCCGCCGGTTTCGCCAGTGGACCGGGGGACGGCTGGCTCGCCCTGACCGGCGACAGCTCGGACGGAGACCGGGAGCACGCCCGGCGCAACGCCCTGCGGCTGAACGCCAATTTCGGCCTGAAGCTGGGCGAAGGCGTCGAGACCCGGTTTTACGCAAGCGGCCAGTCGATCCGGCAGGAACTCCCCGGCTCGCTGCCGCTGGACATCGTGCTGACCCGGCCCAAGACCGGCGTCTTCCGCGGCGATCAGCAGCGCAATATCGACTCGATCCGTCTGCAGAACCGGACCACAGTCGATGTGGGGCCGGGTGCGTTCGAGTTCGGCGCGTTCCTGAACGCGAAGAAGCTCGATCATCCGATCTTTCAGGTCGTCGACCAGAAATCGACCGATTACGGCGTTTTCGCCCGGTTGAACCTGAGCACCGGACCCTTGTCGGTGCTGATCGGCACGACCGGCCGGTTCGGAACCGTCGCCTCGCGTCGCTCCGTCAACATGGACGGCCGGAAAGGGGCGCTCACCTTCGACGCCGGTCAGCGCGCGGAGACGATCGATGCCTATGGCGAGGCACGCTATCAGTTCGGCACGTTCAGCGTCGTGGCCGGCGCAATCTATACCCATGCCGAGCGGCGGCAGCGCCAGACTGTCCCGTCGCCGGCACTTGGCGAGGCGGATTACGACCAATTCTCGCCCAAACTCGGCTTGTTGTGGGAGCCGCGCGAGGCGCTGCAATTCTACGCCAACTATAGCCGCAGCCATGAACTGCCCGGCTTTATCGAGCTGGCGCAGGTGGCAAGTTTCGTGCCCCTGAAGGCGCAGACGGCCTGGACCGCAGAAGCGGGCGCGCGGGGCACGATCGGCCCGGCCCGGTTCGACGTCAGCATCTATCGCGCGACGCTGAAGGGCGAGATGCTGCAGTTCAACATCGACCCCGCCGCCGGCATTCCCGCCGCGACGTTCAACGCCGGCCATACGCTCCATCAGGGCATCGAGGCGGGGCTGGACCTCGACCTGACCCCGTGGGCGCGGCTGCGACAGGTCTACCAGCTGAACGACTTCCGCTTCCGCAGCGACCCGCAGTTCGGCGACAATCGCCTGCCCGTCATCCCGAAGCATCTCTATCGCGCCGAATTGCGGATCGGTGGCGATACGCTGAACGTCGCGCCTTCCCTGGAATGGGTGCCCCACGGCGCCTGGGCCGATTATGCCAACACGCTGCGCGTCGGCGGCTATGTGCTGCTCGGCGCGACCGCCGAGGCGCAGATCCGGCCGGGGCTCAGCCTGTTCGTGGATGCGCGCAATCTCACCAATCGCAAGCAGGTCGGGGATGTCTCGGCGGTCGTGAACTACGCCGCGCTGCCCGGCAGCCAGCAGGCGATTTTCTATCCTGTGGAGCGGCGCGCCATATTCGGCGGCCTCCGCGCCAATTTCTGAACGGAGGCGCGGGCATGACGTCGCTCTACCGCATCGTCTGGCGCTGGCATTTCTATGCGGGCCTGATCGTGCTTCCAGTGCTTGCCTGGCTAGCGATCACCGGCGGCCTTTACCTCTACAAGCCCGAGATCGAGCGGATCGTCTATCGCGACTGGATCACGCGCCCCAGCGCTAGGCCCGCGCTGCCGGCCGCGGAGGTGATCGGCCGCGTCGAGCAGGCGACGGGCGGCCGCGTGGCTCAGCTCGCGATCCCGGCGCGCGCCTCTGAGAGCTGGCAGCTCACGATCGCCCAAGGGGCAGGGCGGCGCACCGCGTTCGTCGACGCGGGCACGGGCCGCGTGCTCGGCATTACCGCGCGCGAAGGCGGCGTGATGAAGCTCGACCGCGACCTGCACAGCCTGGCGATCACCGGCCCGGTCGGCAACGCCCTGATCGAGATCGTCGCCGGCTGGGCGATCATCCTTGTGCTGACCGGCTTCTATCTCTGGTGGCCGCGTGGGGGCGCACCGGCGCTGGCGCTGAGGGGCGCGCCAAAGGGCCGCCTGTTCTGGCGCGACCTGCACGCGAGCGGCGGCGCTCTGGTCGGCGCCGTGATCCTGTTCCTGGCCATCACCGGCATGCCCTGGTCCGTGTTCTGGGGGAAACAGGTGCAGGGAGCGGTGGCGGCGAACGGGCTCGGCCGGCCCAAGGCGCCCGGTCCGCAGCCTTGGGAGCATGCCGAGCACGAGAAGGCCGCCTTGCCCTGGGCGCTCCAGGCGGTGGCGGCGCCGCACGCGCACGGGATGGGCGACATCGGCGCCGATCGTGTGTTGACGCTTGCCGCGGCGCGCGGGCTGACGCCGCCGCTCAGTCTTACGCGGCCGGCGGCGATGGGCGCGCCCTATCTGGTCAGCCGCACCGCGGAGCGGTCCGAAGACGCGCGCGTGCTCTACATCGAGCCGGCGACCGGCCGCGTGCTGCAGGATGCCGGCGCCGCGCAGTTCGGCGTCGGCGCGCGGGCGATCGAATGGGGCATCGCCGTCCACCAGGGCCAGGAATATGGCGAGGCCAACCGCCTCGTCATGCTCGCCGGCTGCCTCGGCACCCTGCTGCTGGCGCTGACCGCGCCGATCCTCTGGTGGAAACGCCGCTTCGCCCCGCCGCCGGCCCCGCTTGACACCCGCCGCGCGAAGGGCGTCGCGTTGATCATGCTCGCAATCGGCGCGCTGTATCCGCTCACAGGTGCGACGATGCTGGCGGCGCTGGCCGGTGACCGCGCCTGGCGCTGGCGGAGGGAGGCGTGAGGAGGACCTGGCCGCCGAAGACTGGCAACGAGCTACGGCGAAGCACGCCTGGCGAGCCCGGCGCGGCAGCGCCGACGGGTTCTTCATCCCGGCCAGTCCGGGACGAAGAACCCGTTGCGGTTGGCCTGCGATTTCTGAGCTGCTAGGCCCATTTGCGACCACGAACCAGTCCATGTTCTGTTGCGGTTGGCCTGCGATTTCTGAGCTGCTAGGCCTCGCTCGTGTTCGGCTTCCTTGGGGCGCTGTTGCGGTTGGCCTGCGATTTCTGAGCTGCTAGGCCACTTGCCGCCGATCACCAGCGAGTGACTGCGTTGCGGTTGGCCTGCGATTTCTGAGCTGCTAGGCCCGCGCTGTTGAACGCAGCATAGGCCGCCCGGTTGCGGTTGGCCTGCGATTTCTGAGCTGCTAGGCCGGATGTGTTGCTAAGTTCTTCTTGCCGAAGGACAAAGTGGCACATCCGGTCGAGCAGAATTGCTTCGCCACCTCAAAACATCGCCAGCTGATCGGGGTTTTTGCGCGGGCGCTTGCGGCGCTGGCTCGAGAATCGGACGATGTTTTCGTACTGCCGATCGGTGAAGGTGAGGACGTGAATTTCGCCTTTTTCCGGAAGATTGCGCTCAATGCGCTTGAGATGCGCCTGAAAACTGTCCTGGCCGTTGCAGAAGCGGGCATAGACTGAGAACTGACTCATTTCGAAGCCTTCGTCGAGCAGGAACTCGCGGAACTTTGTCGCTTCGCGCGACTGCTTCTTAGTGCCCACCGGCAGGTCGAACATCACGAAAATCCACATCAGCCTGTATCCGCTGAGATAGCTGGCCGGCTCAGCGCTCACGCCGCCTCGGCGAGGGTGGAGCGCGGCAGGCTGGCCCATTCGATCGGGCTCGGCGGATCGAACAGCGCGAGGGCAGGAGCGCCGGTTTCGAAACTGCGGGCGAGCGACTGAGCGAGGCGGGCCGCGGCCAGCGACACGGGCGACGCCTCGCCGTCTATGCGCAGGTCGAACGCGATCAGGCGAGCGAAGCGACGCTTGGTGGCGGGGTCGAGCGCCGTCACGCCATCCTGCACCATGCCGCAGACCAGCGCATCGACCAGCGGCCGGAACGGCTCCACCAGATCGTCGGCCAGCGCGAAGGCATTGCCGCGGTTGGCATGGTGGATGCCGATCGTCGGATGCAGGCCGGCGGCCACCACCGCGCGCGCGACCGACGCCCGCATCACCGCATAGCCGTAGTTCAGCAACGCATTCGCACCGGCCTGATCGCGGTCGCGCCGAAAGTCCGGGCCCATCAGCAGCGGCCAATAGCGCTTCGCCGCCTGCGCCTCGATATTGTCCGGATCGCCGGAACGGACGCGGCGGGCGAGGAAGTGCAGCGCGTCCGCTTCGCGGACGCCGCGCGCTTCCAGCAGCGACGCCTGGGCGCGGATCTTGGCGATGACGACGAGGCGCCACAGCTGCTTGGCGAGCGGACGCGAGGCGTTCCATTGGGCCTGAAGGCGCGCGCCCTGGGCGTGATGCCCCTCGAGCGGCAGGGTGACCGCCACGGGACTGTGGTTGGTGCCGCAGAACACGACGGGCGCGCCTCGCTCGGCGAGGGCGGCGACCAGGTTCGCGCTCCACGTCGTGCCATGGGCATGGACGATCAGCGCGTGAATATCGTCGAGCGCGACGCGGCCGACCTCTTCGCCGTCGTGGCTGACGACCATGAAGCCGCGAAACAGCGCCAGATGCCGGCCGTCGGTCGCGATGTCGACGATGCGGTCCATGCTTCCCCCTCAGGAGAAGCTAGGCAAATCAGCGGCTTTTGTCAGCGCGGACCGGGATCGAAAATCCTCCCTAATGGATCAATCCGCACTTGACGGGCCTTCATCTTCTTCAATCCACCAGCGGTAGGAGCAAAGAAGCGGAACGGGTCAGTCTCGTTCGAGTGGCGATCCTTTAGATTGCCAGTTTCCTTGTGCTCCACAAGGTTGATCTGGGTCGGCCAGATTTGTTTGACGACCATGATCTGGCGGGGCGCGCCGTCGCGCTCCACGGCAATCATATCATTTTGCCTGAGGCTCATCAGCTTCTTGGCGGCTGGATGAGGACGACGGTCGCTGTGGTCGCGCCTATGAGCCTCATACATCGTGACGACGTCCGATAGCCACTTGCCGTCGGGCATTCGCCAAATGTCGACGCGCGAATTAGCGTCTCCCTTGTAAGCCTTGAAAGGACGACCATCGCGGTCTGCGATGGGGATCACGGTCAACGGCTCGCGAACGCGGACGCGGCGGATGCCAGCGAACTGCGGATGTGTTTTGGCGAAGCCGGCGAGGGCCGCGTCATAGGCCTTGCCGCTCAGCCCATCGGTCGCCCGGTGCAGCGCTGAGCGAAGCGCAGGATCGGGAATTCGATCCGGATCGGAGATATCCGCGGGTTTCAGGCTCATCAGCGGGACGCGGTGGACGACGATCGGCGTTTTGCCATCGGCGGCGACATCGCCGGTCAGCCCATAGGCTGTGTCGTTATGCAGACGGCCAGCAGTCACGTCGCGGTTTTTCGGCGGCAAGCCTTTGCGGCCGTGATCGGGCTTGTGGCTGACGGTCACGCGGACGAGCTTTTCGCCAAGCTCCTCACGGAAACCCTCCCACGGCTGCGGCAAGTCCTCGAACAGTCGATCGAGGTCCTTGTCTTCGGCCCGTCCGGCGGTGCGGGCGATCTCCTGCATCAGGGCGCGCGTTGTGACCGCGACAACCGCAGCATCGATCGCGTGATGGCGATGATCGAGCCGGTTCTTCGGCGCATTGCTGTGTTCGTTGTCGACGAAATTATGGTCCGGAAGCAGGCTATTCAGGCCCCAGCGCCGGCGCAGCATCGCCGTCATCCGGCCGGGGATGACATAGACGCTGCCGTCGTCCTTGGTCGGGTAGAGGCTGGACAGATAGCGGCCAGCCAGCCGCGACAGATATTGCGTGTCGGTGAGCTGGCGGGCGATGAAGCCGCCGTCCTTTTCCACCCGCGCCATCGCGTCGGGGCCGAACCGCCATTGCTTCGATTTGTGCAGCCGCGCGACCTGGGTGGAGATGACGTCCCACCGGTCGGGATCGTGGACCCATTTCTCGTAGGGCGTTCGGTTGCCCTTGGCGCGGTTGCAGCTGCGGTGCGCGACGACCTTGTTGCCGGCGCTGTCGTCCAGTGAGCGCGAATAGGGAATGATGTGGTCGATGTCCGCCTCGCCGGCGAACAGCATCCGCATGCCGACCGGCTCGCCGCAATAAGGACAGCGGCGATCGAGCACTTCGCCGGGGTTCAGTTCCTCCCATATGCGCAGCAGCATACGATTGGCGCCGGTGTCCGGAATGCCTTCGCTCTGGAGCTTGGCGGAGCGGAGCTGCGCCGCCGCGGTGTCGCGGCGGATGCGGCGGTTATGCTCTTCCTTGTCCTTTTCGTTGAGCTTCAGCTCGCGGGCGAGCTCGACGACGATCTGGTCCGGGCGGCCATGGACCTTGATGATCGCGTTCACCAGCTTTTCCAGCTGGCGCAGGCCGATATGGACGGTCGGGTTGGTGATCTTGCCCCAGCGTTGCTCGGGCGGATCGTTCGGGTCCTGCGTGCCGGGCGGGATGTCGCGCGTCAGCAGCTCGCCGTAGTAGGGGAGCTGGGGCAGGATTTCGCCGGTGCGGTCGTCCGAATGATGCCAGCCAGCACGGCGGACGGCCTCATCATAGGTGATGACGTCCTTCTTCAGCTCTTCGAGAATGCGCGCGGTCGCGGTTGGTCCTAGCCGGCCGTAGAGTTCGGGCAGCGGCGCCCTAGCGGTCGCTAAGGCCTGCTCGTCGGTCAGCCCCCATTCGCCGGTCAGGAAGGCATGGAGCTTATCCGGGTCTTCCTCTTCGATGATCCGTTTGATGATCGCCCATTGCCGGTCGCGATCGAGATGCGGCCAGCGGTCGCCGAAGCGCTTCTTGTGGGCCATCACGGCATAGACTTCGTCGCCCCTCAGCCTGGTGCGGCTTTCGCTTGCCTTGTTGAAGCTCTGGCCCGGCGCCAGCTTCAGTCGCTTGGCGAGCGAGTCGAAGCTCCGTTCCTTGCGACTGCGGAGTTCGAGGATCAGCGCGTCGCGCTCGTCCATCGTCAGCTTGCGGTTCGGCGCGCCTGGCGTGGTGATCTCGAGCTGGTTGACCTCCTCGTAGAGCCTGCGTTCTTGGAACAGCGGATGCGCCTTGGGCAGGCGGCATTCGTTGTGGACGAAGGTGCAGACGCCGACTTCCTGCTCCTTCAGTGGGCGCTGGAAGAAGAGGATGTCGTGCAGCTTCTTGCGCGCTTCTTCGGTCAGCAGGGCAGGATGGTGCTGTTGCTGCCGCGACCAGATCGTGTCGAACTCATATTCGACATGCCGGCGCTGCGGGTAGAAATCATAGCCCTGCGCATCGCTGCCCATCCGCACCCGCTTGGTGTCGCGGCTGCTGAGGAACTGGCCCAGCGTTTCGGCGCCGCTTTCGGCCATTGCCTGGTCGAGCGCCTTGGCGCCGTTGGCGATCTTGCCGTCTTCGGCGTCCTTGGTCTTGCGTTCGGCCTTCCGGTTCGACTTGAAGCCGCGGCGCTGGTTCAGGTGGAACAGCGCACGGCCGATCTCGTGCGGCTCCAGCCGTTCGTCGAGCGCGCGGGCGCGGAGTTCATAGGGGTCGCGGTCAGCGAGCAGCTTGGCCGCGCTTTCGTCCGCCGGCATTAGGCCAAAGCGCTTCAGGGCCTTCAGGAACGCAGTCCGCCGCCCGAGATATCGGTCCCGCCGCCGCCGCATCGCCCGTGCGGCGCGCCGGTCGACCGCAAGCGAAGCGCCGGATTTCGGATCGCGCCCGTCACTGAAAATCCGTGCGCCGATATCAATGATGCGCCCTTTTCCGTCGCCGTCGTCTTCAATCAGGCACCAGCCGATGCTGTTCGTGCCGATATCGAGCCCAAGCCTTTTCATGTGCTTACCCCCTCGCGCTCATCTTTGCAGCGAAGGGATCGTTTCGCAATTGACTTCAGGCCCGTTTCGGACAAACCTGGCCGCCTCAGAAATCGCAGGCTGGCTGTTAACAAGCAGTTTGAACTGCACCAAATAAGGCGGGAGCTACGGCCCCCGTTTTTTCATCTGGGGGCGATCCGCCGGCGCGTGTAGAATTGATCCAGCAGGCCGGGATCGAGCGTGCGGGTCCGGTAATCCTCGAACGAGATGATCGCGGCGCCGCGGTCGCCGAGCGGAATGCGGGCCGTGCCGAACAGGCCGGCCGTCCCGCCGGTGCCGACGACGGCTCCCACTTCGCCGTGGATGCCGCCCGACGTGCCGCCGCCGAGCGCCGAGTTGAGCGCGGCATCGGCGGCGCGCTCGCTGCTGTTCGCGAGAATTTCTTCCTTTTCCTCTGGCGAGAGGCGGCGGACCTGGGACGGATCGAACGGTTCCGGGCTCTGTGCCGATGCGGCAGCGCCGAGGCCGATCGCGGCAAGCGCAAGCGTCGCAAGGAGAAAGGACCGGGTCACGAGCCGAGGCGTGTGCCCCCGAAGATGAAGCTCAGATGAACGGGATTTCCTTTTGTCCGGCTGCACTTGCGACCCGTTGTCGCGCGTAGCGACCTGGGCTAGGCGAGCCGCCGATGCGTTCGGCGTATTCCAGCTCGTCGGATCTGTATCGTTCTCCCGCCCGGCGACGCGCCCCGGCGCTTGCGCTCACGCTGGCCGTTCATCTGCTGCTTCTGCTGATGCTGCTGAAGCTGGCGCCGCCGGACTGGGTGCGTCACAAGCAGGAGCTGGGTCCGATCACGTTCCAGCTTGCGCCGGACGTGCCGAAGGCGGCGCCGCGGCCGCGCACGGTCCGCAAGGCCAGGAGCAGCGGCAAGGCGCCGGCCAAGGCGGAGGTCCAGCCGCAGACGCAGCTGCCGCCGGTCCCGGTTCCGGCGATGCCATACCTGATCCCCGGTCTCGAGCATTTCGACCTGCGACAGGTCCATTCGACGGCACCCGCGGCAGAGCTGGCCGACAAGGGGAGACCAGGGCCAGGACAGCGCGTCGGCATATGGGCCCGGCGAAGGCCCGGGCGGGGCGCACCTCTATTACGCCGAATGGTATCGGGAGCCGACCAGCGCCGAGCTTTCCTATTATCTGCCGCCCGGCCGCCATATCGGCTGGGGCATGATCGCCTGCCAGACGGTCGAGCGCTTCCATGTCGACAATTGCCGCACGCTGGGGGACTCGCCGCCGGGATCCGGCCTGGCGCGGGCGATCCGCGAGGCGGCATGGCAGTTCCTGGTCCGTCCTCCGCGCATCGACGGCAAGCCGATGATCGGCGCGTGGGTGCGCATCCGGATCGACTTTACGGAAGGCGGCGCGGCGGTCAGCTCGTCACGGCACTGATCCGCCATGCGCGCTGTTCGGCGGTGCATCCGGGGACGTCGTTGCAGCGGCGGAGCGTGACCTTGCCCTTGCGATCGAAGGCGGCGCCCGATTTGAGCCGGCCATAGGCGACGACCGGCACGTCGACATAGAGCGACCCGGCAGCGCCTTCGATCCGGCCGGGTGCGCCGATCTGTGCGTGGTATTCCGCATAGGTGCCGAAGCCGGCAGCGAAGGACTCTTCGCTCTTGCCGCTCGCCTTGCCGCTATCGGACCAGAGCGCCCGGGCCTCGGGGTATTTGCCGGCCTCGATCAGCGCATAATAGGTCTGGACGACCTGCGCTGCGCCTTGGGCGCTGGTCTTGTCGAACGGCGCTTCGGAGACGGGCGTGCGATCGTCCGCGAGGCCGCCGGGCGTGCCGGGGGCAGGCGGCTCGACGGAGGCCGGGGAAGCGGTTGCTGTGGGCATGGGCGATGCCGCCGGGATCGCTGGACTGGGCAAGGGTGTCGCTTCGGTCTGGTCGGGTGTCGTGGGTGCGTTGCACGCAGAAAGGATGGCGAGGAGAAGCGGGGCGGCGGGTTTCATCGAACGGGAAACTCGTTGCCTCCGGTTCGGCTCCGCCCGGCCCGGTGGACGCTTGACTTCCCCCTGCAAACGGCCATCTTGATCGGGCAATGACGACCCATTTTTGCCTTTTGCGCAACGAGTTGCATGCCGAGAGCAGTACGGCACGCCTCTTTGCCCCGGACCGCGCGGCTCGCTGAGCCGGGCGCGGACCGGGGGTGATCGCCGGGCGGGCTGAGGCTCGCCCCTGCCGCGGCCGGATGCGGCCGCTCTTCCCTGCATCGAAACGAGCGCGGTTTCGCGCCGCAGCCTTCGTGCGGGGCGCTGGTGATGGAGGCACAATGTCGGATCGTTTCCTGGTCGAGTTCGAACGCCGGGCAGTGGGTGTCGCGGTGCGCGTGGCGGGCGGGTTTCGCTTCTTCGCATCGGACCCGGATTTCCACATGCTGGAAGGCAGCGTCTTCCCGCGCGTGCGGAGCCTGATGGGGCAGGTGACGCGGGCGGGCCGGGCGCGGCAGCGCCGACGCCGCACGCTCAGTCCGCAACCAGCCTGAGCCGGGAGGTGCGTGATGCTGGAGAGCGTTGCACTCGCCGCGCATGGCCAGGCGGAACTCTGGGCCGCGCTGCACAAGGACGCGGCGTTCCACCTCGCCGCGTGCGAGCGGCACTGCCTGATCGCGCTGGCGCTGTCTGCCGACGACGATGTCGCGGCGCATCTGCTGCTGAAAAAGGTGAAGCTGGCGCGGATCGTCGCGCGCCGGGCGCTGCCGCCTGACGTTGCCCGGCTCGACAGCAGGGTGGCGTACCGGCTTGGCGGCCAGCAGGCAGGCGAGGTCCGGCTGTGCCGCCCGCCTGCGGTCGAATGCGGGGGCGTGGACGTTGCCGGCCTGCTCGGCGCCGGGCTGATCGGGCTGGCGGCGGGGCAGTCGGTGCTCTGGCCCGGCAGCGATGGACGGCTGGCGACACTGGAGGTGCTGAGCGTGCGTTGAGAGGGGCTTAGGCGGCGGCCTTGCGCCGTTCGGCAAGCTCCTGATTGAGCATTTCCGCGAGCAGGAACGCGAGCTCCAGGCTCTGCGCCGCGTTCAGGCGCGGGTCGCAATGCGTGTGGTAGCGGTCGGCGAGCGATTGTTCGGTCACGGCCACGGCGCCGCCGGTGCATTCGGTGACGTTCTGGCCGGTCATCTCGCAATGGATGCCGCCGCCGAAGCTGCCTTCCGCACGGTGGACGGCGAAGAAGCCGCGGACCTCGGCCAGGATGCGCTCGAACGGCCGCGTCTTGTAGCCGTTCGCGGCCTTGACGACGTTGCCGTGCATCGGATCGCAGCTCCACACGACCGGATGGCCCTCACGCTGCACCGCGCGAACAAGCTTCGGCAGGCCGGCTTCGATCCGGTCATAGCCGTAGCGCGTGATCAGCGTGATGCGGCCGGGATCGCGTGTCGGATTCAGCGCGTCGAGCAGGCGCAGCAATTCGTCAGGCTCGAGCGTCGGGCCGCACTTGATGCCGATCGGATTGCCGATCCCGCGCATGAACTCGACATGCGCCGAGCCCTCGAAGCGCGTGCGGTCGCCGATCCAGAGGAAGTGCGCGGACGTGTCGTACCAGTCGCCCGTGAGCGAATCCTGCCGGGTCAGCGCCTGCTCGTAAGGGAGCAGTAGCGCCTCGTGGCTGGTGTAGAAGGTCGTGCCCTTCAGCTGCGGCACGGTGTCCGGGTTGATGCCGCAGGCAGCCATGAAGTCGAGCGCTTCGCCGATGCGGTCGGCGAGGTCGGTGTACTTCCTGGTCCAGGGGCTGCGGCCCATGAAATCGTGGGTCCAGCGATGGACCTGGTGCAGGTTCGCATAGCCGCCGTTCGCGAACGCCCGCAGCAGGTTCTGCGTCGCCGCCGACTGGCTGTACGCCTTCACCATCCGCTGCGGATCGGGTGCGCGCCCCTCCGGCGTGAAGGCGATGTCGTTGACGTTGTCGCCGCGATAGGATGGAAGCGTGACGCCGTCCTGCTCCTCGGTATCGGACGAGCGCGGCTTGGCGAACTGGCCGGCCATGCGGCCGACCTTCACGACCGGCAGCTTCGACGCGAACGTCAGCACGACCGCCATCTGCAGGATCACCCGAAAGGTGTCGCGGATGTTGTTCGGGTGGAACTCGGCGAAGCTTTCCGCGCAATCGCCGCCCTGGAGCAGGAAGGCTTTCCCCTCGGCCACTTCGGCGAGGTCGCGCTTCAGGTCGCGCGCTTCGCCGGCAAAGACGAGCGGGGGATAATGACGCAGCTCCGCCTCGGCCGCCGCGAGGGCGTCCGCATCGGGATAGTTCGGGAGCTGGCGAGCCTCATGAGCGCGCCAGCTTTCGGGAGTCCATTTCCGCGCCATGATCCTTTCGCAATTGCGGAAAGGGCCACGGGATTGCAAGCCAAGTCCGGCTATCGCGCTCACCGATTTCGCTTTCTCGCCCACAACGGGGGAGGGGGGCAGGCGGGCCGGCCGCGGCTCCCGCGCTTCGCGTAATGGGCGCCTCTCCAGACCGACTGGGACACGCAAGCGGGGTTTCGCTACACGTCCGGAACGGAAGGCCGGCGCATGCGCTTGGCAATGCCGATGAACGGGAGAGTTTCGATGAAAATGCGTATTGCGTTCGGCCTGGCGGCGGCAGCGACTATGGCTCTGACCGGGGTGCCCGCCGCGGCCCAGGGCGCGAACGAGGATGTGAAGTGCCTGCTGGCCGCCAACCTGTTCGTGAAGGCCGAGAAGGATCCGACCAAACACCAGATCGCGGTGCTGTCGTCCTATTTCTATCTGGGGCGCGTCGATGGCCGCCTGTCCGGCGCACAGCTGACCGCGGCGATCAAGGCGCAGGCACCGACGATCACGCCCCAGGCCGCAGGCCCGATCATGACGGCCTGCGCTAAGCGGCTGCAAAGCGCGGCGATGGCGGTGGAGACGATCGGCAAGTCGCTCACCGGCAAGAAATAGCGGCTGCCCGATCGCTGTGATCGGGGTTGACACTAATGAGAATGATTAGCAATAGCGGACCCCAGAGCAAAAAGGGGTTCGTTGAATGCGTGTGTCTGCGGTCGCTGCGAGCGGCGCTTATCTGGCTTTGGGCTGCATCGGGTTCCTCGCGACCGCACCGGCGTGCGCCGCGGAAGGGGCCGACGCGACGATGCTGGCCGATGCGGATATGCAGGCGATTGTCGTCACCGGGCAGCAGGGCCGGGACCTCGAAAGCCCCAAGTCGGTCGCGCCTCTGCTCGACACGCCGCAGACGGTGACCGTCATCAGCGACCAGGTGCTGCGCAAGCAGAATTTGCTGACGTTGCGCGATGCGCTGGCGACGATCCCGGGCATCACGTTCGGGGCGGGCGAAGGCGGCGGCGGCTATGGCGACAGCATTAACCTGCGCGGCTTTTCGGCCAACAACGACCTGACCCAGGACGGCGTTCGCGACAGTGCGCAGTACAGCCGCACCGATCCGTTCAACCTTCAGCAGATCGAGGTGTTCAACGGCGCCAACTCGGTGTTCAACGGCTCCGGATCCGTCGGCGGCACGATCAACCTGATATCGAAGCTGCCCCAGCCCGATGACCTGACGATCGTCCAGGGCAGCGTCGGCAGCGACGATTATTACAGGGGCACCGTCGACGCGAACTGGCGCGCAAGCGACCTGATCGCGGTGCGGCTGAACGCAACGATCCATCGCAATCACGTGCCCGGCCGCGATGTGGAACGCTACAAGCGCTGGGGCATTGCGCCATCGGTGACGCTGGGCATCGGCGGCCCGACCAGCCTGACGCTCGCCTATCTGCACCAGAAGGACGACAATACGCCGATCTATGGCGTTCCCTATTTCAAGAACCAGCTGAACGACGGCTCGCTGCCGGGGACCAGCCCGACAGACTATTATGGCTATCGCAACCTCGACCGGCAGGACATCACGGTCGACCGGCTGACGGCGATCTTCCGGCATGATTTCGGCGGCGGTGCGGAGGTGCGCAACCTGACGCGCTGGCAACGGGTCGCCCAGTACAGCCAGACCAGTGCGCCGCAGGGGACCTTCTGCCTTGCCGAAACCGGGCGGCAGCCGGTCTCCGCCGGTGCCGACGATCCGGTTGGCGCGCCGTGCCCCACGGGGCTCGCGCCGGGCTTCTGGCAGCCGTCCGGCCCGCGCGGGCTGGTGCGCGACCAGGACAACCAGCTGCTTTACAACCAGACCGACCTGCGCTGGGTAACAGGCGAGAAGGGCGGGGTGCGGAATACGCTGGTCGCCGGCGCGTCCTTCACCTGGGAGGATTACCGGATCGAGACGGCGTCGCTGCCGCGGCTCGCCGACGGCTCCGCCGCGCCGCTGCGGATCGAGCGCATCGTCGACCCGGTGACCGTCTATGACGGGCCGATCAATTTCACTGTGACCGCGCACTCGAAAAGCGAGACGCGAAACCGGGCGGTGTATCTGTTCGACAATCTCGAGATCGGGAAATTCGAGCTGAACGGTGCCGTGCGGTACGAGCAGAACCGGGCGCAGTTCCGACCGATCCCGCTGCCTTTCTACGCGCCGGGCGAGCGGGTGCCGGCCGCGGACGAGCTGGCTGTGCAGCACAGCAATGAGAATCTCTTTTCGTACCGCGTCGGCGCCGTGTTCAAGCCGGTCGAGACGGTCAGCCTCTACGCCTCATTCGGCAACTCGAAGACGCCCTCCTCAGCAACCGTGCGGCTCGGCTGCACCAGTGGACGGGGCGATACCTTCGTTAATTTCTGCGACGTCGCGCCGGAAAAGGCGCGGAATTACGAAATCGGCGTGAAGGCGGACCTGTTCGCCGGCCTGCAAGCGACCGCGGCGCTGTTCCGCAACGAACGCACGAACTTCCGCGTGCCTTCCAACGATCCGGCGCTGCCGGCGGGCTTGCAGGTACTCGACGGACGGTCGCGCGTGGACGGCGTCGCGCTGGGCCTGACCGGCACGATCGCGGAGGGTTGGACGGTGTTCGCCAACTATACCTATCTCGACAGCAAGGTGCTGCAGAGCGTGTCCGACTCCTGCCTTGCCAATCCCGGCAGGGATTGCAGCAACAGCGCCGCAATTCGCGATCCGCAGCGCGGCGACGAGCTGGTCCAGACGCCGAAGCATTCCGGCAGCCTGTTCACCAGCTATCGTTTTCCGTTCGGGCTCGAGCTCGGCTACGGCTTCACCTACCAGGGCAGCTTCGCGCTCAACCAGCGAACGCTGCTGCAGCGGACCCAATACCGGTCGGACGATTACCTGGTGCACCGGCTGTATGTCGCTTACCCGGTCGTGCCGGGCCTGACGGCGCAGCTGAACGTGCAGAACGTGACCAACGAGCATTATTTCACGTCGATCCGCAACAATGTGAACGCCAGTTCGGGCGTGATCACCGGCGGCTGGGCGGCACCGGGCGAGACGCGCTCGGCGGTGTTCAGCCTGATCTATAGCTTCTAGGCTGCGGCCCATGATGATCGCGATCCCCGATGTGCTGAACGCCGAACAGGTTGCGCGGGTGCGCGCGATTATTGACGCGGCGGAATGGGTCGACGGCAATGTCAGCTCCGGCCGGCAGGCGGCGCTCGCCAAGCGCAACGAGCAACTGCCCGACGACAGCGCCGCTGCGCGTCAGGCAGGCGGGATCGTGCTCGACGCGCTCGGCCGCACGGCCTTGTTCATTGCCGCTGCGCTGCCCGCCAAGGTGCTGCCGCCGATGTTCAACCGCTATGCCGGCGGCCAGGCGTTCGGCACGCACATCGACAATGCGATCCGCATCAAGGGCGATTTCCGGATGCGCGCGGACTTATCGGCGACGCTCTTCCTCGAAGACCCGCAGGCCTATGACGGCGGCGAGCTGGTGATCGAGGATGCGTTCGGGACGCACAGCGTCAAGCTGCCGGCCGGGCATCTGGTGCTCTATCCGTCGTCCAGCCAGCACCGCGTCGAGCCGGTCACGCGGGGAGTGCGCACCGCGAGCTTCTTCTGGATCGAAAGCATGGTCCGCGACGATGCCGCGCGGCGCACCCTGTTCGAGCTGGACGGGGCGATCCAAGCGCTCGGCGCCAGGGTGGGGCAGGGCGATGCCGCGATCGTCCAGCTGACCGGCGTGTATCACAATCTCTTGAGACGGTGGGCAAACAGTTGAGCAAGGTCGAGCTTCGCAACATTTGGTTCAGCGTGCACAAATGGGCCGGACTGCTGCTTGGCCTTCTCATCATCCCGCTGAGCCTGAGCGGATCGGCGCTGGTGTGGCACGACTGGCTGGACGCGCAGGTCAACCCGCAGCGCTACGCCGTCAGCGGGCCCGCGACGCTGCCGCCCAGCCGCTATGTGGCGGCCGCCCAAGCCGTGCTGGCGCCGGGCGAGCGGATCGCGTCGCTGCGCTATCCGGAGGGAGGCGAGGGACCTGTCGTGATCGGCGCGGTGTCGGCCAGGGTGGGGCCGCCGCAGCGGACCAACATCTATTTGGGTGGCGCGACCGCGCGCGTGCTCGACAAGGCCGGATCGAACGAAGGCGCGGTGCGGGTACTGCATCGGCTGCACGGCAGCCTGCTGGTGCCGGGCATGGGGCGGCAGATCGTCGGCTGGATCGGCGTCGCGATGCTGACCTCGTCCCTGACCGGCCTGTGGCTCTGGTGGCCGCTGACCGGCAGCGTCCGGCGCGGTTTTCGCTGGAAGCGCCGGCCGCAATTCGATGCCAACCTGCACCACCAGCTGGGCTTCTGGATCTGCATTCCGCTCGCCATGCTGAGCCTGACCGGCGCCTGGATCAGCTTTCCGGCCTTCTTCGGATCGATTGTCGGCGAAAGGGCGGGGCAGCGCCCGGCGCCGGCGGTGCCGCTCGCCGAACCGGTGCAGCGGGTCGACGAGATTGTGCGCGGCGTGGGCGGGCAGCCGATTGCGATCACCTGGCCGACGGACAAGAGCCCGGCTTGGAAAGTGACGCTGGTGCAGGGCGACGCCGAGGTCGCGGACGCGAGCGGCGCGGTGACGACCCGCGCGCCGCAGCCGGAGACGCTCGCGCGCACAATGCGCCGCTGGCACGACGGCACCGGCATGGGCCCGGTGTGGCAGGTCGCAATCTTCCTCGGCGGGCTGATCCCCGCGGTGCTGGCGGTGACCGGCGCGACGATGTGGGTCGGCAGCCGGAAATGGCGCAAGCGGCCGGTGCGGAAGCTGGCGCCGGCGGAGTAGGGCGTTCCTGTCTCTTGAGGGAGCTGGGAGAGGGTGGTTGGCCGTGTACCACAGCACCCTCTCCCCGCTCAGGCCCGCAGGCCTGAGTCGCCCACTCCCCTGACGGGAGAGGGTTTAGCGTCCCAGCAGCACTCGGGCCTGGCCCGCGATCTGGGCCAGCATCGCCGCGTTCGGCGATGTGGTCGCGCGGGCGCGATGGATCAGGTCACGGAACTGAGCGACGCGGTTCGCCTGACGCTCGAGCCAGTCATTGGCATAGGCCTGCGGGTCCTTGGCGTCGGCACGGGCGAGGAACTCCAGGCGCATCTGCTGGAAATCGCGCGCGAGGCCCGCCGCCAGCAGCCGCTCCCACGGATCGCTGGGGCTGAGGCGATTGGCGGTCGCCTGGGCCCAGTCGAGACCGAGCGCTTCGCCCAGGCTCGTGAAGGCGCGGGTGAGCACGACTTCATCGGTCTTCGTCTCGACGCCCAGCGTGGCGAGGCCAACGGCGCCGTCCATTTCGTAGAGCTGGGCGACGCGGCGGACGAGCTCGGCGGGAGCGCCGGCGTCGATGAGGCGCTGCGTGAGCGCCGCCGACGAGGCCTGAGCTTCCTCTTCGAGCAAGCCCTCGAGATTGGCCTCCAGACGGGCGATGCCGGGACCGAGCCGCGCGACCAGCTCGCCGGGAAGCGTGCCGGGCTCAGCGGAGCGCAGCAGGTCTGCCATCTGCGCCCGGACTCCGACGGAAAGGGCGTCGAGCAATGTGATGCGCGCGGCCTCGCTCATCGGTGCGACATCGATCGCGTCCCACAGGTCGCGGAGGCCATAGAGACGAGCCGCAGCGACGAAGGTCGCGGCCAAATCGCCGAGCGCTGCGCCTTCCTCCTCGGCCAGCTCGAACGGGTGGATCACGCCCAGTCGGTTGACCAGGCGGTTGGCGATCTTGGTTGCCAGGATTTCACCACGCAGCTGGTGCTGCTCGATCGCCCGCGCGTACTTCTCCCGCATTTCAGGCGGGAAGGCGGCAAGGAGATCAGGCACGAGGCTCGGGTCGTCGCCCAGACGCGCGGTTTCGATCGCGTCCTGCAGCGACAGCTTGGCGGTCGAGATCAGCACGGCCAGTTCCGGCCGGGTCAGCCCGCGTCCCTCCTGCGCGCGGCGCAGCAGCTCGTCGTTCGCGGCCAGGCCTTCGACCGCGCGGTCGAGCCTGCCTGCCGCCTCGAATGTCTCGATCAGTCGGACATAGGCGGGGAGCTCATCCGTCGCGCTGCTTTCCGCGATCGACAGCGCAAGCGTCTGGTGCCGATTGTCGTCGAGCACCAGTTCGGCGACGTCATCGGTCATCCGGGCGAGTAGCGCGTTCCGATCGTCGAACGCCAGCCGGCCTTCGTTCATCTCGCGGTTCAGCGCGATCTTGATGTTGACCTCGTTGTCCGAGCAATCGACGCCGGCCGAATTGTCGATGAAGTCGGTATTGATCCGCCCGCCATGCGCCGCGAAGGCGATGCGACCGGCTTGCGTGACGCCGAGGTTTGCGCCCTCGCCGACGACGCGGGCACGAAGCTCCTCGCCATTGACGCGGAGCGCATCGTTGGCGGGATCGCCGACCTCCTGGTTCGATTCCGCGCGCGCCTTCACATAAGTGCCGATGCCGCCGAACCAGATCAGGTCGGCCGGGCTCTTCAGGATTGCCGAGATCAACGCGGCGGGTTCAAGGGAGTCCTCGCTGATGCCGAGCGCTTCCTGAGCCTCGGCCGACAGCGAAATCGTCTTCGCGGTGCGCGGGAACACGCCGCCGCCCTTCGAGATCAGCTTCTCGTCATAATCCGCCCAGCTTGAGCGGGGCAGGTTGAACAGGCGGTTGCGTTCCTCCCAGCTCGCCGCCGGATCGGGATCGGGATCGATGAAGATATGACGGTGGTCGAATGCAGCGACCAGCTTCAGCGCCTTCGACAGCAGCATGCCGTTGCCGAACACGTCGCCCGACATGTCGCCACAACCGACGACGCGGATCGTGTCGGTCTGGACGTCGACGCCCATTTCCGCGAAGTGGCGCTGGACCGAGACCCAGGCGCCCTTGGCGGTGATGCCCATTGCCTTGTGGTCGTAACCATAGCTGCCGCCCGACGCGAAGGCGTCGCCGAGCCAGAAGTTTCGCTCAAGCGCGATCGCGTTGGCGACATCGGAGAAGGTCGCCGTGCCCTTGTCGGCGGCGACCACGAAATACGGATCGTCGCCGTCGCGCGCGACCACCTGCTCGGGATGCACCACCTTGCCGGCGACGATATTGTCGGTGACCGAAAGCAGCGAGCGGATGAAGATGCGGTAGGATTCCGTGCCTTCCGCCAGCCAGGCGTCGCGGTTCGTGGCAGCGCTCGGCAGATGCTTCGGGAAGAAGCCGCCCTTCGCGCCGGTCGGTACGATGACGGCGTTCTTCACGCGCTGCGCCTTCATCAGGCCCAGGATCTCGGTGCGGAAATCGTCGCGCCGGTCGGACCAGCGCAGCCCGCCGCGGGCAACCGGACCGGCACGCAGGTGGATGCCCTCGACCCGGGGCGAATAGACCCAGATCTCGCGCCACGGCACCGGGGCCGGCAGGCCCGGCACCTGATGGCTGTCCAGCTTGAACGCCAGAGCTTCGGCCGCGGCAGGCGAGTAGGCATTGGTCCGCAGCGTCGCGGCGACGACGCCGCGGATCATCCGCAGGATGCGATCGTCGTCCGCCGCCTGCACGCCGGCCAGTCCGGTGTCGATGCAGGCCAGCGCCGCGTCGGCCGCGCCCTCGAAGCAATTTTCGGGGTTATGGCGTGCATCGAACAGGTCGATGATGCCGCGGGCGACGGCGGGCGCGCGGCGCAGCGCGTCGACCACCGTCTGCAAGCCGTAGGACAGGCCGGTCTGGCGCAGATAGCGGAACCAGGCCCGGAACAGCACCGCCTCGTGCGGCTGCATCGAGTTGGTGACGACCAGGCGGTTGAACTGATCATTCTCTGCCGCACCCGACAGCACGGCGGCGATTGCCGGCTCGATCACGTCCGCGCGGGCCAGCAGCGTGTCCGGAACCTGGCCTTCGTCCAGCTCCAGCAGGAAATCGGAGATATCGCCCAGGCCTTCGTCGAGTGTCGCGGGCACTTCCTCCATCACGCGGAAGCCGAAATTCTCCAGCGCCGGGACGGCCGAGGAAAGCGGCACCATTCCGCCGACATTGAAGATCTTCAGCCGCAGCTGGCGCGGTCCGTCCCGATCGAGCCGGTGCAGGCGGACAGCGCGTGCGCCCGGAGCTTCCAGCTCCGCCAGCCGCAGCACGTCCAGAGCCGCTTCGGCGGGAGTGTAGCGGCCGCGGTAATAGGCCGGGAAGTGGTTCGCATATTTGAGCCGCAGCCGCGCCGCACGGCCGCTGTCGACATGCTCGGCCAGAGTCGCCTCGATGGCCGGCGCCCAGCCGCGCACCATTTCGCCGATCCGTTTGTCGAGCGCCTCGGCATCGGGAAGCCGGCCCTGACGAATATCCAGCGTGTAGCGAATGAGGGCGAGGTCGCCGCTTTCGAGCGCGATGCCCCAGTTCAGGATCTTCGCGTCGGCCGAATCGGCGAGCATGCGGCCGATCGTTACCCGTCGCGCGGTGGTCAGCTCCTCGCGCGGCAGCCAGACAAAGGCGAACACGTGGCGATCCAGCGCCCCCGCTACCGTCACCAGCTTGGGACGCGGCCGGTCGGAGAGCGACATGAAGTTGAGCGCCAGCCGTTCCAGATCGGCCGGGGTGAAGGCGATCAGCAGATCATGCGGCAGTGTCGCCAGCGCATGCGCCAGCGCCTTGCCGGCGTGACCGGCCGGATCGAAGCCGTATTTTTCCTGCAGCGCCGCAAGACGGGCGCGAAGGATCGGAATCTTGTTCGGCGGAGTCGCCAGCGCGGCGCTGGTCCAGAGCCCGGCATGGATCGACATCGCGACGATCTTGCCGCCCTCGCGGCGGGGCAGCAGGATCAGGTCCAGCGGCGCGCGGCGATGAACGGTCGCGATCAGGTTCGACTTGATCAGCAACGGCGCCTCGCCGCCATTTTCGAAATAGTCGAACGCGCGCATCAGCGAAGCCTGGGCGAGCAGATATTTGTGCGCGCCCGTCCTGGAGATCCCGAGCGCATCCGACTTGGCATTGGCGCGGTCGCGCACTTCGTGGCCAAGCTGGGTGAAATGATAGTCGAGGAACCAGCGCAGCAGCGCCGCGCCCTCGCCATCCTCCATGCGGTCGGCATCGGCCTTCATCGCCTGCTGCATGGCCGGCCAGTCCTGGACGGCGGCGCGGACATCGGCGAGCGCTGCCTCGATCTCGTCGCACAGCGTCCGGCGCAGCTTTGCGTCGGCGCGTTCGACTTCCATGTAGATCATCGATTCGCGACGGCCGCTCTCGTCGCCTTCGACCAGGCCCAGCAGCTTGCCGGCATCGTCGCGGCGAACGCGCAGCACGGGGTGAAGCACGCGGTCGATCGACAATTCGTGCGCCGTCACGGTGCCAGCGACCGAATCGACCAGGAACGGCATGTCGTCGTTGACGATCGCCAGCCGCATGAAGCGGCGGCCATGGCCCACCGATTCCAGCCTGACCGAAGGCGTGCCGGGCGATCGCTGCGCCGCCGCTTCCGCCAGGAACCGCGCGGCCTCGGCCCGGGCTTCGTCGTCAAAGCCATCGAGCTCGCCGGGCAGGGCGCCCTTCACCAGGGCATGCATGATATCGGTGATAAGCTGTTGATCCGGCGTTTCCTGCCGGTCGCGCGTGGCCGTCGCCATGTAACTCCGCCTGCGATGTGAGCCCGTCGAAAGCGGGCCTGATGGCAGGCGCTATGCGCCGGGCCGACGACTATCTCAACCCCGCAAGGTCAGGCGGCGGCTTTGCAGAGCGCTTTGTCGATAAGAGATGCGTCGGTGACGGGCGCAAGCAGAGCGAGACGACCCGTGGCCGTGCGCCGGGCGACCAGGATCACAAACTCGTCGTCGCCGCACTCGAAATCGACTTCGGCCTTGGCCGGGACGGCCCGGAGCGTCGTGCGGGCCTGTTCGGCGCGATTCGGCTTCGAGGCCGGCGCGCGGAGCGCCCGCTCGACGCGAACCACGGCCTTCAGTCCGCCTTCGAAGCCGTTGAGATAGTCAGCGAAGTTGCCGCGCGCGATCCCTTCGCGACGGGCATGGCTGAGAGCGGCCGCATATTCAGTCAACCTGGTCTTGTCGTATGCGGCGCCGAACACGAGCTTCACGATCGGCGTCATCGGTGCGCGTGCCTGCGCGGTCACGCCTTCGGCTTCCAGCAACGCGGCATAAGCCTCGGGCTGCTCATCCGCCGCCAGCGCGAAATCATAGGCGCGGCCGATCGCCGCATAGAGGGCGGAATGGGCGCGGCCTTCCGACTGCTCGGCGCCTTCGGCGCTCAGGCGCGCGGCGGCGAGCCAGTGGTGAAGCAAATGGGTCTCAGGCTGCCGCTCCGCCTCCGGCCAGACCGGTGCCGCTTCGGGCGGGGAGGGGGCAGCGCCGAGCGCGCCCGCCACTTCGCGTTCGAGTTCGTCGCTGAGCGCATCGGGGGCGGCATGCTTCCAGTTGATGACGCCATAGACATAGTCGATCGTGTCGCCGTCCGACGAGAACGGCATCAGGATGCCGCGATAGAGCGTCGGCAAGCCGCGGTGATTGGTGAACTCCGCCTCGAACCCGATCGGCGCCCGGTTGGCGATGATCTGCATGCACGGATCGGTCAGCCGGGACACGAGCGAGCGCGCCGGCACGTCGGCGACCGTGCGGATGCCGTAGAGCATGTCGCATTCTTCCCGCAGCGCGCGGCCGAGATAGGTGACGGTCGGATTGTCGAGCTCACGGCTGAAATCAAGCAGCACGCTATGCGGGCCGAAATCGGAAATGCTGGCCGGATCGAGATCGTGGATCGACGGGCAGGCGCGGCCGTTCAGCAGCGACGTCCAATATTCATAGGCGCGGACATGCATCCGCCGCTCGCTCCCGCCGATCACCGGGGGCAGGAATTCGCCGGCGAAGTCGTCCTCGTCTTCATCGCGGTTGAAGTCGTATGCGCTGTCCATCGCCGTGCCCTTTTGCCCGACATGGTGTGCGGCAATGACGGTTAACGGCGCGTAAAAGACCCCAGGGTGTGTATCGAGTACACACCCTAGGCAAACGCCCAGCGCAGCGTCCGCGCGACGCCGGTGGTGCCGGCGCGGACCAGCGGCGTCAGCGGGCCGGGTCCGGCAAGGCCGTGCATCCGCCGCGCCCAGTCCGGCAGCAGGTCGATGGCGGCCTGCATCGTCAGCTTGTGGAGCGGCTCGGCGCTGGGCTTGTGCGCGCGTGTGCCGAGCACCAGCGCGGCCACCTCGCGGGTGCGCCCGTCGGCGATCAGCTCCGGGCGCATTGCCTCGATCAGCCGCTGCGCCTCGAGCTGGCTGCGCGGCACCGGATCGGCCCCCAGCGCTCCGCCGATCTGCGCCATTTCGGCGAAATAGCGGTCGCGGTCGGCGCCGCTCATTCGCGGCTCGGCATAGCGCCGCCAGCCGGCCAGGCAGCTGACCGCCTCCGTCACGTGCACCCAGGCGAGCAGGCGCGGATCGTCGGCGCGATAGGGCGTGCCGTCGGGCAGGGTGCCCGATACGTGCGCGTGGATCGCGCGGACGCGGGCGATCGCCCCGTCCGCTTCGTCGCGCGCGCCATAACTGGTCAGCGCGATGAACCGCGCGGTGCGGCGGAGGCGGCCAAGCATGTCCTGCCGGAAGTTTGAATGATCCCAGACCCCGGCAAGCACCGCCGGATGCAACATCTGCAGCAGCAGGCCGGAGATGCCGCCGACCATCATCGCGGTCACGTCGCCATGCACCCGCCACACCACCGATCCGGGCCCGAACAGCCCGTCCGGCCGCCGCACGACCGGCGTCTGCCCTGTCGCGCGATCGTTGAAGATCGACACGACTTCCGACGCGATCCGCCGCTTCAACAGCCGGGCGAACGGCAGGGCAGCGGCACCGGCATCGGGGTAACGCGCGGACATGGGCGAGAAGATAAGCGCAAACCAGCTTCTTGCCAGCGCCGATTCCCGCTGATAAGCGCCCGCCTCGCCCCGAGCCGCTTTAGCTCAGTTGGTAGAGCATCGCATTCGTAATGCGGGGGTCGCAGGTTCGAGTCCTGCAAGCGGCACCAGGGTTTTCACAAGGCATTCTCGAAACTTGCTGCCGAACGTGCTTTCGGATGGGTGGCCGCTTGGGTCCTGTTTGGGACGCTTTGGGCAGGAAAACGCGGCAAACCTAGGCTAATCCCAACACGCTACTCTGTCTCCGAGATGAGAAGCTCGTCAGTGAATCCGCGTCCAGCGCTCAGCCACGTCGGCCCCAGCGAACGATGCGAGGTGCAAACTCGACGCGGACGGGCTCGCCCTTTGCCTTTAGCTGGTCGTGGGACATGTCGATAAGCTGATCAATCATAGCGAGCACGCTTTCTTCGGTCATAAGAGACCGCTGGATCAGATTAGTAAAATAGCCAATGTGTTCGAGGCGCTCTTCCTTTTTGCCTTTCCGTCGTTTCGCGGTGCGGAAAGCCCCGCGCTGATCGAGCGAAACCTCAAAACCCCGCTCTCGAAGTGCACTCCAAATATGTCCGGGATTAAATAGGGAAACCACCAGAACGCGACCAAACAGGATGTCGCCTAAGACCTGTGTATCGATTGGCCATTGCGCAAACGGTAGGGTGTCGAAGGAAACTCGAAGTTCATCTTTCGAACTGCCGATGCTGCCGACGATCATACTATTATCAGGACTATCGGACTTAACGAGGCTGAGTGCCCTACTTTCCACGCCGGTGAGTAGCTCGTTAACAGGAGTTTCCTTACGCGGAAGATAGCGGTCTGACAGTCGAGACGTTTGCGACATTCGAAGAGCCCCCAGCAGCATCCCCTTTCCAGCTTGCTCCCATTCGAAACCGCGAGCGTGACTCCTTGCGACAACAGCTTCTAAGGCTTCATAATAAAAGCCGTTGTGCCTCGCATTTACCCTAGTGGTGGTTGAAGCCCGTGCGCGAGAAACCGCTTCCCCCATCCGATCGCGCTGCCGCTTCAATCTAGATTGCATGGCGGGTGTTAAAACCATCGGTTCCAAGCGCGTTCTCTTCGGCGAAACCTTATTTGCTGGCGGCTTTGGAAATGATTCCCGATCGCCCGCGATCAGCGTCATCGAAATTTGAATCGTATTCTCGTCCTGACGTCTGGTTTTTATTTCGCCTATGCAGGCGACCCGCGCCGTAGCGAGATCAATAAACGTGATGTCACCCAGGCGAAGGAACGACGTTGTGCCATGATAGATAAGTAGTTTGCCGTCCAAGCCTTGCATGTTCTCTAAGGTGAGCCGCTCCCCAACCGCCCCCAGTTTTGGCGGGAGGAGGAGTTGCGGCTGCTGCTTCAGATGTTCGGCGATAAGGTCACGGTCACCTTCGTAAAACGTCCAGGCGAAACCGTCGCCGATTGCTCTCGATAATGCCAGAACTTCCAGTAGTGCATCCGCGTAGCGAGCCAACTTCGCCATTCGGCGCGAAAACCAGCTTATCGAGAGTTTGGATTTGCGCGCAATGAGCCGCTTTTCTTCTTGTTTAATCGAACGGTAGCGATCCTCTACTTTGGCGATGACTCCCAGCAGGCGGGGCTGGAAGCGCAATACATCTGCTCCGACAATGTCCTTTTTCCCTCCGATGATTGAGGAAAGGGTCTCGAAGCAGCCGTGCAAGTCGGCTTCGGCCAAGTCGATCGTTTCGCGTATGGCCCTCTTGGAAATGGGAAGCGGTCGAATATTTGTTCCCCTTTTGACCCACTATACACGCGACGCCGCCGCGCTGTCATCCCGCAAACACTTCAGGCTGTTCGCAAGATGAGCCGTTTTGAACCGAGCCCCGCAAAGGGCTATTGCGGTTCGTTCCGCCAGCTAGCAAGGTTGCTTTGCCTCTCGTGAAAGCCGGGAGGTGGGACGTGGAAACCCCTTTTGAGACAACTCGGTCGCCTGTTTTGGAGGCCGTGTGGCATGCGCGTATGTCCAGCCAGCTTGCCGTAGCTACCCGGGTGCCGTTCAGGAGAGCTTGACCAGGTCCGACGTATCGAGACTATGAGCGCTCGGAGGAGGGCTCATGAACCGTCGAGAGTTTCTGGCAAATGCGGCGGCCCTTGGTTTGGCCGGGCTGTGGGCGGGAACCGGCAAGGCTGCTGCCTCGCGGGTCGCGTGGCGCGAGGATCGGTCGGCTTATCCGCAAGGCGTGGCGTCGGGCGACCCCGACGAACACAGCGTCATTCTGTGGACGCGCCGCCCGTTCGACCAAGGAACGCAGAATCGGCTTTGGGTGGAAGTCGCGCGCGACCCCGAATTCCGGCAGGTTGTCGCGGCGACGCACGCTCCGGTCCTGGCAGCCGCCGATTGGACGTGCCGGGTCCTGGTTGGCGGCCTCGCGCCGGCGACGGCCTATTGGTACCGCTTCACCGATGACGGCGGGCAGGGCAGCCGGATCGGCCGCACGATCACTGCCCCAGTCGCCATGGACCCGCGCCCGGTGCGCTTCGCCTTCGTGTCATGCCAGAGCGTTAATGAAGGCGCGCAAAACGCGTACCGTCGCATGATCTGGGAAGACGAGCGCGCAGCCCCGGACAAGCGCCTCGGCTTCGTGCTTCATCTGGGCGATTTCGTTTACGAGGTCGTCGAATATCCGGACGAAGTGCCGCATCGCTATTCCCGGACCGTTTACGACCTCGGCCGGGTGCCGGACGCGCGGAAGGTGCGGAACTTCCACGTCCCCACCACTCTCGACGGATATCGCCACGTCTACCGCGCGCATATCGACGATCCCGACATGCAGGATGCCCGCGCGCATTTTCCGTTCGTGTGTATCGGCGACAATCACGAATTCTCGTGGCAGGGCTGGCAGAGCTTCATCAAATATGACGGCAAGGTCGAGCCGGCACAGCCGCTGAGGGTCGCCGCCAACCAGGCCTGGTGGGAATATATCCCGTCCCGTGTGCGCAAGGCATCCGGCGCCGGCCTCGATCAATTCGGCCCGCCGGCCGTGTCCAAGGCGCCGATCACGACGTTCGATGATGACGGGTTCGGGGCGGAGCCCAACAACCGCACCGCCGTTGGCAGCATGACCGCCTATCGGGCGCTCCGCTATGGTCGGCATGTCGAGATCATCCTGACCGACTTCCACAGCTACAGGATGGAGGACCCGACCGGCCGGCCCGAGGCCGCGGCGTTCGATCTGCCCGATTTCCCGATGATGCTCCCGCAGGAGGTGCTCGAGACTCTGGACGGGGGCAGGGACTATAACGGGGGGCGGCCGCCCGGGGCGATCACGGTGGGCGACAAGACGGTGCCCAATTTCCGCAAGGATGAGCCGCGCGTCACCGTGCTCGGAAGCGAGCAGAAGAAATGGCTGAAGGAACGGCTGACCAGCTCGCGCGCGACGTGGAAGATCTGGGGCGCGACGAACGGTACGCTGGACATGCGAACCGATCCGCAAAACCTGCCGCCTGGGCTCACCAGCCCTTGGCCCGGCAAAACCTATGCGACGTTCGGTGGCGGCGACTTCAGCGCGGCGCGCAGCGAGCGTGCGGAGATTTACGACCTGGTCCGCGATCGTCAGCTGACCGGCTTCGTCACCGTATCGGGCGACCGGCATAGTTTTTGGGCGGGCTACGCCGCGGATGCCCTGCCGCCGGCCAAGTTCGACCCCGTGGGCGTAACCTTCATCACCGGCTCGATTTCGGCTCCCGGCCTGGCCGAAGCGCTGGAATATGGCCTCAAGGACCATCCCCTGCGGCCGCTGTTCGTGTCGCAGCGGCCGGGCGCCGCGCCAGAGGCGACCGTGAACCTGTCAATCAAGCGCGGCGTTCGTTCAGCGCTGGACTATGCCGCGCATGGCGACATCGATCGCGCGCGCGCCGTCACCAATCCCGATCTCGCGCCCCATCTCGAATTCGTCGACATGGGCGGGCACGGCTATGCTGTCGTCAACGCCGGACCCGATGCGATCGACACGGAGTTTGTGTGCATCCCGCGCCCGATCGCCCGAGCCGAGACTGCCGATGGCGGTCCGCTGCGCTATCGGGTTTCGCACCGGGCGCCCCTTTGGAAGCCTGGCGAGCGGCCGCGGCTGGAGCAGCACATCATCGAAGGCAACGCCGACTTATCGATCTGACCGTGGTCGCCCCGGCGCTCGTCCCCCGTGCGTTACAAATCAATCGTGAGATAGGCCGAGGCCGAACGCGCCGAGTTGGGGTAATAGGCGCCCGGCCCGGCTACGCCGAAACCGCGGGCGTCGAACAGATTGCCGATCTGAAGCCGTGCTGTCGCTCGGTTGCCGCCGATCGAAAATGCGTAGCGCCCGCCGAGGTCGAGCTGGGTCCGTGGTGGCACATCGACCGCGTTGTCGGTCGTGGCGGGCGTGCGGCCCCTCTGCGAAAGTGCGGCGTCGAACGACAGGCCGCGAACGGCGGCAACGTCCCAGTTCGCGTCCAGGTTGAAAATATGCGCGGGAATGCCGACGGGGTGGCGGCCGATGCGGCTCGCAGCATCGCGCGGAACCTGGACCTTGGCGTCGAGCAGCACTCCGCCGGCAACGATCCTCAGCCGGTCGGTCAGATTGCCCGAAAGCGAGAATTCCATCCCTCGGTTCCGCGTGGTGCCGATCGGCACATAATTGCCGGTTTCATCGAATCCGAAATAGGGGCGGCTGAGCTCGAACACTCCGGCAACGGCCTTCACGCGCGACGTCACATCGACGCGGACGCCTGCGTCCGTCTGCCGGGTGATGATCGCCGGCAATGCCTCGTTGCGGTTTGTCGCATTGGCCGGCGGCGAGCCGCTCTCTTCGAATCCGCGCGAATAGCCGCCATAGACGGCGACGCCATGAAACGGGAGTAGCGTCAGCGTGCCGTTGTAAAGCAGCGGCGACCAACGCGAGACGATCCTCTGGTCCGGCGTCACGCTCGATTTCCGATAGACGCTCTTCGACAGGCCGAAGCTCAGTTCGCCGACCCCTTTCCAGCGGCCGTCATAAGCGATGCCGTAGATCCACTGGCGCAGGCGGTCGTGCGACAGCGCCCCGAAGCGAAATTGCGGACGGGGCGTGTCGATGTCCTGGTAAATGGACGACGTTCCAATATCGATCTCGTCAGCGCCGCCGTAATCGCGCTCGGCCGTGCGTCCGCGCACGCTGAAATGCGCTGTATGCAGCCGCTTTCCTTCGGCAATCGTGTGCGTCAGCCGAACCTCGCCGCTGTTGCCGCTCTTGTTCACCGGCGGATCGGCGAAGATCGTCCGGCGGCCGGTGCCGTCTCGCCCGATGTCGGCGATCAGATAAGTATAGCCATTGCGCAGATGTCGCAGGGACCGGAACAGGCCGACCTGCAGCAGCCAGTCCGGCGAAAGGGATGCTGACGCCAGCACGCCAAAGTTGAAATGGGTGCGATTGATCCCGTTCCATCGTGGACCGGGATAGTGTCCCGGCCGCGGTTCAGGCGGCAGGAATTGTCCCGCCGGGATATAGACGATGGAGCTTTCGTCATCGATGTCCGTGAATGCGCTCCAGAAGGGCAGCACCTCGATTCCGGGCGACGGGTGCCATCGGCCGATCAGCGCTTCCGAATGATAATAGTTGCTGGTGCCGTCGGCGAAGTGGGTTCGCCCGCCATTCAGTCCGACGCCGAGCGACAGGGATGAAAGGACCGGCAGCGAGCCGTTCAGCTCGACGCCTGCGCTGCCATAGCTGTCGGTGTTCAGCAGGACCGATGCGCCGGGCCTGTCGGCGGGGCGCCTTAGCCTCTGGTCGACGATGCCGCTCGGCGCGGCGAAAGGATAACCCTGGGCCGAAAGCCCGACCTTGATCGATTGGGAATCGACGACAAGGCCGGACAGCCCGACGACCGGGGCGAAATACAGTCCGTCGATGCGGAGATTGCCGGCATCGGTCGGCGAAAAGCCGCGGACGTTGCCGGCGTCGTAGATTCCCAGGCTTTCGCGTCCGACGCTGTAGCCGAACGCATCCTGGGCCTGGGTGACGGCATTGTCGCCGGTCCGGCTTTGCGCTCGAAGAGCGCCGGGTGGGAACGCAAGGACAAGCGCTGACGCAACCAGCGGTACTGCAACGAATCTGGCCATCCGGCGAAGCTGGCCCTTGTCCGGACGCTTGCGGAATTACTTTGGGGCGAAGTGGCGAAATAGCCGGCGCATGCTCGTCAATGAACGCGAGAGCCTATGCGTCCAGGCGAGACGCGTAGCGGCGGCCGATGGGCAGTTCCGATCCGGCAATGCGCACCCGGCGATCGCCGTTTGTGCCCGCAACCGCCTCGATCCGGCGGCGGTTGACGAGATAGCGGCGATGGATGCGCACGAAATCGCACGACGCCAGCTCACGCTCCGCGGCACTCAGGGTCATCCGCCGGATCAGGGTTCGGTGGCCGATTTGCAGCTCGATGTAGTTGTCCGCGGCTGCAATCCAATCGATCGAGCCGGCGATCTGGACCAGATTCGCCGGTCCGGCATCCGCCTCGTTCCGCGCGGCCATCGCTCGTGCCGATCGCACGCTTCGTGCCCAGAGGATCAGGACGACGCCGGCGCCCAGCGGCGGGAGCCGCCGCAGCAGATTGAGCGCGACGGACCTGCTGGCGTTTCCGGCGATCGCATCGGCGGCGGCCTGCAACAGGATCGATGCGGCCGCGGTCGCCAGCAATGCCAGCAGCAACTGCCAGGGCCGCGAACCAAGCCGCTCTCCTGCCGGGGTTTTGCTCCATTCGAACAGCGCAAGCCAGGGAAGCACCGCTACCGCTGACCACAGGAAGCTGCCGGGCCATTCATGCGCGCCTGTCAGCAACCGCTCATAGCCGTGGCAATAGGCAGCCCCTGCGGCCCACACGATCAGGATGGTCGCGACCAGCGCCTGCCCATGCAGCGGGTACGCGAGCGTGGTTGTGAGCGGCCGTTGCTGTCGCAACCTGAGCATGCGCAGAGTTTAATCGGCTAAGCGGTGACTGTCACTCGGGTCCTATCCCGAACGATGTCGTCCGATCGTCAGCGTCACGCCGGCCACAGGATCTTCGCGCAGTTGAACCGGTGGTAGAGGGTTCCGATCAGGTTCTTGAGGTCGGCACGCTCGAACGGCTTCACCATGAACGTGTCGGCCCCAAGGTCGCGCGCGTTCTCGATCACGACCTGGTCGTCGGCGGCGCTCAGCATGATGATCACCGTCTGATCCAGCGCGCCGTTGCCGCGGATCGCCTCGACGAGCTCGAGACCATGCATTTCCGGCATGTTGTAGTCGGATATGATGATATCGGGCGTTTCACGCACGGCAGCGGCGAGCCCTTCGGCTCCATTCTCGGCGATATGAATCCGGGTGAAACCAAAAGCGGTGAGGGCGCGCAGCACCAGACGGCGCATCAGTTCGTCGTCGTCGACGATCAGCACCTTGAGCTGGTCCGGCGTCACCGACCCGCTGTCGTCATCCCAGGATTCGGGAATATCCGAGATGTCGTCATAGCTTGGCTTGGTCATGGCCGCGCTTTTACCGGAAATGCGTTTCTCTTCCCTTACCGGGGCCGGAGTGAAGCCGCCGGTCGCCGTTGGGGCTCGAATTTCCAAGGCACGGCGCGCTTAACCGGGATTTTACCGCACCTTGTTATCGGTCTCGATCAGCCGGGAGAGGGTCATCCGGGGCATTCAGCTCCGGAGGCCTCATCCGGTTCAAGAGGACGACGCCTTCATTCATCAAGCAGGAACAGGCGAGAGGGCAGTTCTGCCGAGCACGTGAGGGAAGAAGCTGAGCAACGACTATCATTCAGGCGCTGCTTCTCGGGTGGAAACGCCCGAACCCGATTTTGCGTCCTCGAGCGCGCAACGCGTCGATCCGCGGATTCCGTTCCTCGGCCATCCATTCGAGATCCGGGTGAGCGGCAAAGGCGGCTCGATCCGGCTGCGCGACTTGTCTTGCGGCGGCGCTTCCGGCCTGTGCGACGAGCCGCTCGATGTCGGCGCGTTCGTCAAGATCTGCTTCGCCGCGCAACACATCGTCGAGGCGGAGGTGCGCTGGGTGCGCCTGATGAACGTCGGCCTCAAGTTCACGCAGCCACTCGCGCCGGGCTTCGTGCGCCGCCTGCAGCAAGCGCACGGCACCTTCGTTACGACCCGCTCCAAGGCCTGAGCCGCGCGTCACCCGGCCGCGGAGCATGCGGTCGGCGAAGATTTTTGCATCAAGTCGTTTCGGCATACTGTAATATATGCCGTATGTGCCGGGCCTTTAGGCTCTAGGCGCTGCGTCTGTTGGCATCCGCTTCCCTGTACCCGACGAACGAAATGCGGCGGCCCTGATCCATGTGAGCGGAGGAAGCGCAAGTCGCGGTCAATGCTGCGCAATCCCAGGTTCTAACAGAATGGACAATCCTCTGTCGCTCCGGATCGAAGCATTTACTCGGCTCTCCCGTGAAGACAAGGCGGCGCTCGACCGCCTGGCGGCGCGCGCTGTTCGGGAAGTCGCACCTCGCCGCGACATCATTCGAGAAGGCGAACCACCGCGCGCGGTGCGCCTGATTCTCGAAGGATGGGCCTGTCGCTACAAAACGCTGCCGGACGCGCGCCGTCAGATCGTGTCGATCTTCCTGCCCGGCGATTTCTGCGATCTGAACGTCTATATCCTGAAGGAGATGGATCACAATATCGGCGCGCTCACACGCGTTCGCTTTACCGAGATCGGGCGCGACGCGATGGACGCGCTGACCAGCAACTATCCGCGGGTCACGCAGGCACTGTGGTGGCACGAACTGGTTTCGTCGGCCGTCCAGCGCGAATGGACCTTGAATGTCGGCCAGCGCACCGCGATCGAGCGGATTGCGCATCTGTTCGTCGAGCTGTTCCTGCGCCTTCAGACGGTGGGGCTTACGCGTCGCAACAGCTGCGAGTTTCCGTTGACGCAAAACGACATAGCCGAAGCGACTGGGCTGACGGCGGTTCACGTCAACCGAACGTTGCAGCAGCTTCGACGCGACGGTCTCATCATGCTCGAGCGCAAGGAACTGACGATCCCGGACCTCGACCGGCTGATGGACGTATCGATGTTCAATCCGAACTACCTGCATCTCGACCGCGAAGGACGCTATCTCGACGCCAATGACTGACGAGCGCGCCTGGCCGCCTGGCGAGGGCGAAATGGCCGAGCGAATCAGGACGTTCGACTGGGCGACGACGCCGCTGGGCCCGATCGAAGAGTGGCCGCAGAGTCTCAGGACGTCGGTCAACCTGCTGCTGGATTCCGCGAAGCCTGCTTATATCGGCTGGGGCCCCGAGCTGATCGCGCTCTATAATGACCCGTATCGTCCGGTCCTGGGGGATCGAAACGCGGATGCGCTCGGCCAGCCCTCTGCGCTCCTTTTTGCCGACATCTGGGAAGAGCTGGAGCCGCTGCTCGCCGAAACGCTTCGGGGAACGCCACACCATTTCGTGGAACGAAAACTTCGACTGGATGGAAAGTACCCCGAGACATCGGGATGGTTCAACATCGACTGGACGCCTTTGCGTGACGAAGCGGGCGATGTTGCAGGCTTTTTCGGAACGATCGCACAAGCCACCGATGCCGTGCTTGCCCGGGAACGACTGCGCGAAAGTGAGGAACGGCAAGCTTTTCTGCTCAAGCTGACCGATGCCTTGAGACCGCTCTCCGATCCAATCCGGATCGAGACCGTCGCAACGCGCCTGCTCGGCGCGCACCTCCACGCCACGCGCGCATTCTATGTCGACCTGGATCCCAGTGGAGACGGAATATCGCCCGTTGTGGGGTTCGAGACGGGCGCAGTGCCATTGCCCCGCGGACTGCGGCTTTCGGAGTTCGGCCCGCGATTGCTTGAGACCTATCGGTCAGGGCGCACGATGGTGGTTCGCGATGCGGAATCGGAACCCGAGTTCGAGCTGCAGCGCGACAGATATCGCGCGATCGGCACGCGCGCTGCCGTTGGCGTGCCGCTGGTGCGGTCCGGCCGGCTGGTCGCCGTGCTGGCCGTCCACCAGGCCGAGCCTCGCGATTGGACCGAGAATGAATTGAAGTTGATCGGCGCGGTTGCCGATCGCACCTGGACCTGGCTCGAACGATCCCGGTCCGATGCCGCGATGCGCGACAGCGAGGAACGTTACCGGCTGATCGTCGAAAACGCCCGCGATTATGCGATCTTCACGACCGATCCCGCCGGCGGGATCACCGACTGGCACGATGGTGCGGAGTCCGTGTTCGGCTACGCCGCAGCAGAAGCGATCGGACGAAACGCCGCGATGTTATTCACGCCCGAAGACATCGCAGCCGGCGAGGTTGAGAAGGAACTTGCGGTGGCGCGAACGCAAGGCAGTGCGCCGAACGTTCGTTGGCACGTGCGCAAGGATGGCGGGCGCGTGTTCATCGAGGGGCGCACGATCGCGCTTCGCGCCGACTCAGGCACTCTGCGCGGCTATCTCAAGATCGGCCAGGACGTCACCGAGCGCCGGTATTTCGAGCAAGCGCTGGCCGAGAGCGAGGAGCGATTGCATTCTCTGGTCGTCGGGATCCCGCAGCTCGTCTGGCGGGCGGGCGCACCTGCAAAATGGACCTGGGCGAGCCGCCAATGGTCCGAGTTCACTGGCCAGTCGGAGGAAGGGAGCCGCGGCCTTGGGTGGCTCGACAAGGTCCATCCCGCCGACCGCCAATCGGCCCTGGATTCGTGGGCAAAAGCGGTGGAGCACGACGGCTTCGAGGCCGATTATCGCATTCATCAGGCCGCGACCGACCGCTATTCCTGGTTCCAGACCCGAGCGACTCCGGTGCGGAATGCAGAGGGCGAGATTATCGAATGGCTGGGCACCTCGACCGATGTCGACGAACTTCGCACCCTTCAAAAGCGGCAGCAGCTGCTGCTCGCGGAGTTGCAGCATCGAGTACGCAATATCCTGGCGATGACGCGATCGGTGGCGCGCCGCACGCTCGAAACCGCGAACGACGTGAACGACTACGCCTCGCACCTGGAAGGACGGTTGAGCGCAATGGCGCGCACGCAGGCCGTGCTGACTCGAAACCCAGGGCAGGGCGTCGATCTCGAGGAACTTGTCCTGGACGAACTGGAGGCGCAGGCGGCCAGGGCCGATCAATATCGGTGCCGCGGTCCCGAAATCGCGCTTTCGCCGAAAGCCGCCGAGGTGTTGACGCTTTCCATTCACGAGCTCGCGACCAACGCCACCAAATATGGTGCCTTCGCCACGCCGAAAGGACGGGTGGACGTTCACTGGAAAGACGAGGAGCGAGACGACGCGCGTTGGCTTTGTCTCGTCTGGAGCGAACACGGATTGGACCTGGGCAGCTTCCCGGTCCGGCCGGGATTCGGGACGGAACTCATTACTCGCCGCGTGCCTTATGAGCTCCAGGGGGAAGGAGAGATTGAAATGCGTCCGCAAGGCGTTCGGGCCGTAATTCGCTTCCCATTGGCGGAGAGTAGGAGCATTCTGCAGACGGACGCTGACGTGAAGGAGGCGGCGAGATGACCAGGAGTGCCAGCTTGCGTGGAAAGCGCATTCTGGTCGTCGAGGATGATTATTATCTGGCGCAGGACACCCAGGATGCGCTCGAGCAGGCAGGCGCGCAGGTGATCGGGCCGTTTGCCAGCCAGCGCGACGCAATGGGCGCCGCCGATCCCGCCCGGATCGATTGCGCGCTGCTGGACATCAATCTGGGCGGCGGCCCATCTTTCGCCCTCGCCGAGACACTGGAGGGACGACGGATCCCGTTCCTGTTCGTCACCGGCTATGACGCGGACGTCGTTCCAGAGAAATTCCGAGCCAATCCGCGTGTCGAAAAGCCGATGCGGACCGTGGACCTGCTTGCGGCCGTCGAGGCGCTCGCCTGATAGCAACGCGTCCTTAGCTGCCGAACCGTTACTCCTCGCCCTATTCGATCCAGTCCCGCATGTCGGGCGTGTCGATCACCTTGTAGGGAATGCCGCGCGGGCCGAGGAACAGCGTCTCCATCTCCTTGCGCGTGAAAGGCCGGGAGCCAAGGCGGCCGAACACGGCGATCTGGCCGCCTTCCTCATCGACCGCGCGGTCGCGGTCGAGGCCCTTCGACAGCGCAACGGCGGGGGAGGGAGTCTTCGCCCAGGCGATCAGCTCCGGCATCGGCGCCGGGCTGAAGCCGTAGAAATTGGGTTGGCTCGCCGGGCTGGTCAGCTGGATGACTTTCAGCCCGTTCCGCCCGTCCGCGACATAGGCGAACAGCGATGCGTTGGTAGTACCGACGATCACGTCCTCGGCATCGTTCAGCTGGCCGCCGAACGTCTCCTTCTTGTAGATCACCGGCGCCATCGGACGCGTGACGTTCGCGATCACCAGCCCGTCCGCCTTGCCGGCGATGTAGAGGTAGGTGCGCGCGATATACATCTTGCGCGCGTCGGCGAGCGGGATCGTGCCCTGCGGCACCGGCACCGGCGCCAGCATGTTCGTCACATCGAACAGCTTCACGCCGGCCTTGTCGCTGACCCACAGATAGCGGAACTGGATGACCGAGGCGCGCGCGTCCTGCAGCGGCACTTCGGCGGCGAGCCTGGGATGCAGCGGGTTGTCGAGATCGACCACGGCGAGCCCACGCGCGGTCGTCACATAGGCGATGTGGCCGGCCAGCGTTATGTGGCGCGCGCCGTTCAGCACCCCGTTCGGGTTCCAGGTGACCGCCCGCTTCAGGAAGTTGTTGCGGAACTCGCCATCGGCCATCGTCGTCACGTTGACGAGGATCAGACCCTCCTTCGCGTCAGTCACCGCCGCATAGCTGTAGATCGGATGGAACGCCTGCTCCTGGTTCGCCTTGCGCATTTCAGGCGTGTTCTTCAGCGGATTGATCGGCTGGTTGGTCGGGAGCGCGACACAGGTCGCGTCCTCCGTGCTCACATGCGTGTCATGGCCGAGGCCCGAGAAGGGCGCGTTGATGATCGGTTCGGAAATGCCCTTATTGCCGATTGAGGCCACGTCATAGACGCGGAAGCCGCCTTTGCCCTCGGCGACATACATATATTCGCCGCGCAGCTGCAGGCAGCCGACCTTGTCGACCGTCGACTTGACCACGTTGCGGAACAGCTCCGGCGGATGCGTTTCGCCTGATACGCCCGGGCCCAGTCGCTCGCCGCGGATCCAGTCCTTCAGCTCGCGCCCGTTCCGCTCGACGTGCAGCTTGTAATAATCGGGGTAGGCATAGCGGTGGAGGTAGGAGCCGATCACCGCCTGCGGCTCGTCCCATTCCGTCACGCGCACCGCCTCGAACCCGCCGTCGAGACCGGTCCAGGCGTTCATGCCGACGAAGTTCACGAAATTGGTGCCGAGCAGCATCAGCTGCGTCATCGTCGCATTGTTGTCGTCGTTCGCGGACAGGTGGCAGTCCGAGCAGGTCTTGGTCTCGGTCTTCCGCACCGTGTGCGGGAAATGCGGCGCGAAGGCCTGGGACGAGAAGCCAATCGCGGAGATCGGTGGCTGCTGGACGTAGATCCGCTCGCGGTTGAGGTTCGTTGACGACAGGATCAGCGCGGAGGAGGATCGGACCGGCGTGATCTCATGCCCCTTGGTGGTCATGTGGATGCCCAGCTGGAACATCTGATCCCGCGCGACCTGCGGGTTGTAGGTCGCAAAGTTTCGCGTCTCTTCGCCCTCATATTTGTGGGAGCTGGTTTTCCAGTTCGCCTCGATCGGCAGATGGCAGCCGCCGCACGACGTCGTCCAGGACAGATGGCAGGTGAAGCACGCCATCTTGTCCTCGCCATGCGCGCGTTCGGCCTTGGGCACGCCGGTGCCGAACACGAACTTCCCGGTATCGGCGCCGCGGATCGACATCAGCTTGGCGCGCGCCGCCTTGGCATTGAAATGGGTCGAGGAGCGGTCGACCGAGTCCTTGACCAGGCTGACCCGCCATTCGAGCTTCGGATCGATCACCGAACGCTGGATCAGCACCCGCTCGCCATGCTCGTCGGTCGTCCACTCGAACCGACGCTGGCCGTCGCCGTTGCGGAGCAGGGCGAGATTGTTGCCGGCAGGCGGCGCGGCGGGGCCGGAGGTCAGCAGCGTCGGATAATTATCGACGGTGCCGTGGCAGTCCTTGCAGCCGATCTCGATCGCGTTCGCGACTTCGCCGTAGATCAGGCCGTTGCCGTGCGAATCCTGCGAGAAATGGCAGTCCGCGCACTGCATGCCCTTTTCGGCATGGATATCCATCATGTGGACGGTCTTGCCGGGATTGGTGCCGGGCTCGACGAATTTGCCTTCGCCAGCCTTGCGCCACTTTTCGGGATCGTCGGGCGAGACCTTGTTGCCGTCCTTGTCGAGCAGGTTGCCTTCGCGGTCGCGCTTCAGGACCGCACGGAAATTCCAACCATGGCCGTGATAGTCGGCGAACTGCGTGTCCTTGAGCAGCGGATTGAGGTCGTAGACATTGCGCAGGAATTCGAGATTGCCCCAGAGCCCGCGCGCCGCGGCGGCTTCGGGGTTGCGCTCATTGGTCGCACGCACCTCGGCTGCAGTCGGATAATGCTGGTTCTTGAAGATGCGCTGATAGTCGGCGTCCGACATATCGGCGGGCTTCGGCGCCTTGTTCTCAGGGCCAGGCCACATGAACGGCGCGTCGGACTCGTAATCCCACATCGTGTAGCCGAGGTACGAGTTCAGGAAGATGTTCGGCTGGTGCATGTGGCAGTTCATGCACTGCGCGGTCGGGATCGCACGCGTGAACGTGTGATGGATCGGGTGTCCCTTTTCATTCCCGCTTTCGGTCGCGCCATAAGCCTTGATGCCGGCATGGGTCGGCTCGAGCTTGCCGGCGATCGTCGGATCGACAGTCGCGGTCTGCCCGTCGCGGCCATATTGGGCATAGGTCAGGCTGTGCCGCGGCTCGCGGTCGTTCGCATAGACGACGTGGCAGCCCGCGCAGCCCGACTGGCGATAATCGCCGGGCTGGTCGTTGGTCCCCATGAACCACATGAACGGGTCGTTGAGACGCGTCTTGTGGAGGTTGAGCGCCGGGATCGCGACGCGCAGGCCGGTGCCGGGCCCGCGGTTCGATTGCTTGAGGTCTGGCCGCCCCGGCTCGTCCAGCCGCTGAACCGATCCGGAGGGGTTCGGCAGGCCGATCTCTGCAAAGCCCGAGCCGATCACGCGGCCACCGCGCTCGAACACCCGGAAGATGTCGGCCGGCGGGATCACCGTCCAGGTCGGCAGCGGATAGAGCACCGGCAACGCGCCGCGCGCCTTCTGCGCGTCGGTCACGGTCCCCGGCGGATTGCCCGGCGATTTGACCATCGCGGGCTCGCCGGTGCGGGTATAGGCTTCCCCCAGGATATAGTTTTTGAAGGGCAGGACGCCGTTATTGTACGATGCGCCGCCAAGGAACATCGAGCCCGTCGCCATGATCGACCGCTCGCCCGCTTCGATCGTTTCCATGTGGCAGGCGCCGCACGCCTCGCGCGCGACGCGATAGTCGGACGGATTGACGAAACGGATGAACTCCGGGCTCTCGCGATTGAGCAGCGTGTAGCTCTGCTTCGGGTTGGCCGAGGACGGCCAGTGCCAGCTTTCCGGATAACGCGGCAGCACGTGCGCCTTGTCGCGCAACGCGACGTAGCGCGGATCGGTCGGTGCCCATTTCGGATCGACCGCGTCCGCGATCGGCGTGCCGCCATGGCAATCGACGCAGGCCAGCGCGACCGCAGGCGTCGCATGCATCGTCGGCTGGTCGGACGCCGTGTGGCAGTTGGTGCATCCCGCATTCAAGCGCGCCATGTCCGCAGGCGTGCGGTCGCGCGGGGCTGGCGCGAACACCGGATAGGTGCGGGCGACCGGCTTTTCCTCGGAAGAGGCGCTCAGCTGCGGTCCGATAAGCGCTGCAGCCAGCAGGCCCAGGCTTGCAAGAAAGGCGTAGATCGCGCGCATCAGTAGGTCAGGATCGCGTTGAGGAGGACGGAATAGAAGCGGTGATCGCGGGGCTGGCTCGCGAACAGGTCCTTGAAGCCGTCTCCGGGCTGCAACAGCGCGCCGGACAGACGGAACACCAGGTTCTGGTTGGCCTTGGGCCGCCAGGTCGCCGCCGCCGACAGGTCATAGCCGATGGACTTCGGGATGCTGCCCTCGACGCGCAGCGCCTGCAGGACCGCGGTGTTCGCGAACCACAGGTGATTGGCGTTCAGCGTGAAGCGGGTCGTCGGGCTGATGTCGAAATCCGCCCCGGCGCCGACCAGGATCGTGCCCGGATTGTTGAAGTTCGACTGGCCCTGCTCCTTGGAGGAGCGCAGGTCGGCGAGCAGGCCGTTGCGGCCGTTCACCACCACCGCGCGGCCGCCGCCGGCGAACGGGATGCTCTGGCGAATCCAGTAGCTGGTATCCGCGCCGGCGAAGATCGGATTCTCGAAAATCGCGTCGAACCCGCCTTCGGTGTTGTTCCGCGGGTTGCCGTCGCCGCTGGCATAAAGGCCGGACAGGCGCACCCTGATCCAGTCGAAATCCATGCTCGGTTCGGCTGCGATGAAATAGGAGCGGATCTTGGCGGGCTTGGACGTGAAGAAGCTGTTCCGGTCCTGCCCGAACGCGCCATAGGCGGAGACCGTCAGGTTGACGCGCCCGAAATGGCCGTCGCCGTTATAGCCGACATAGACGACGTCATAGGCACGGCCGCGCAGGTCTCCCAGCAGGGCCGGGCGGACCGGGAAGCCATTGTCGTCCACTTCGATCCGGTTCTGCTCCCGGTTCATGTTGTAGATGATCGTCGCCTGGCTGGTGAAGCTGGGCACCGGCAGGTCCTGCAGATAGGCGTTGGCGACGAACACCCAGTCGTTGCGAGGCCGCTGGACCACCGAGTTCAGGCCGGAATTGGTGTCCTTCTCCAGGCGCCAGAAGGCGGCGAGATTGTACTGGAAGCGGTTGTTGTCGCGATTGCCGAACAGGCGGATGCCGAGCTGCTGGTCATTGAACAGAAAGCCGCGGAAATCCGACTGGAACGGCTGGATGCCGATGCGCAGCGAGTCGAAATCGTAGCGATCCGACGTGTTGCGCAGATGCTTGTCGATGAAGAGTTCCTGCACGCCCAGGAACTGGTCGAACCGGTGCGGCGGTCTGGATGGCTTGACCGACAGCACGCGCCGCTCTGGAACGGTTACGTAATTGAGGTTGTAAGCCAGGCTCACCCGATATTCGATCTCGGGCGGCTTGAAGGCGGTGTAGCCTTTGATCAGCGAAAAGCCGCCGATGAAGGTCTGCGACAGGACCAGACTGTACGGCCGGCCGAACACATTGTCGCTGTCCGGTCGCTCGGTCGTCTGGTTGCCGACGGGGATGGGGAAGCTGCGCGGCTCGACGATGGTGTCGGACGCGGCGTTGATGCTGAAGAACCAGTCCTCGTCAGCGAGGCCGAGGAACTTGGGCGTGCGGCACTTGGGCAGCCCTGCGTGCTCGCGCCGTTCCTGCTCCTCTGCGGTCGGCAGGCAGAGCGGGCGATCCCCTTTGTACGTATTCTGGTGATACGGATCGAGCGTGTCCTGCTTCACGAGCCCGAGCGTCTGGATCAGGCGCCAGCGGTCGGGCACCGGGAATTGGTTCGCGGGAAACGCTTCGGGGGGCGGCGCGCGAACGGCCCCCGGATTGTCCGCCGTCACCTTGTCCGGCAGCACGCGCTGGGCCACGCCGGGGCGGCGGCGACCCTCGATCAGGCCGGTGTCCGGCTGTTCCAGCGTTTCCGGCGGCGGCGCCGGCTCGGCGGTTGCTTCGGGCATCGCCTCGGGCGGCGGCGGCGCGCTCGCCTCCGGCGGCTGCGCCTGGGCAGCCAGCATCAGCGCGATCGGAAGGAGCGAGACGCCCGTCATATCCCCTGGCACACATTCTGGGCGGGGGTGTCGACAAAGGGCGCGAACGGGCAATTCACGTAGCGCAGCCGCACCTGCCGTCCGTCCGCCAGCGGAACCACGATCCGATCCGCCCGCATCTCGGGCGCGGCATGGCCGATCGTGCCGACCCGCTTGCCGCCGTTCGCGAGACCCAGGAAACTGATCATGTCGTCCTGGTCGATGCCGTCGCCGGAAACGCCGATGCCGCCGACCAGCTGCGTGCCGCGATAGATCGGCACCGATCCCGGGAAGATCTGGATGCCGTTCGCCAGCCGATTGTGGTTGGGCGTGACGTCCGGAAGCTTGGTGCAGCGCTGCGGCGTGTCGACGTTGCTCTGCAGCGTCAGATAGGCGAGGTGTTCCTGGACGTTGGGCAGGATCAGCGAGGACTGCAGGCCGGTCGAGAAGGGATTGAACTGCGCGATCGGCCGCGAGAAGGGCCCGTTCGGCCGTCCGACTTCGCCGTCCGGGAAGAACGGCCGTGACAGATTGCCGCCGGCGCGATCCGAAAAGGCGAAGGCGCCGGTCAAGGCGGTCGGATCGCCAAGGAAGTCGCGCACCCGCTGCACGAACTGGGGCACTTCGGGCTGCGTCGCCGCCATCAGCTGCGCGGCCGCGACCGGATTGGAGAAGAAGGCGGCCGTCCGCGCCTTTTGCAGCGACACGTCGGTGCCGAAGATCGGCGCGTCGGGTCCGCGGACGATGCCCAGGACATTGCCGTAGGTGTCGACCAGCGAAATCGTGACCTGGGCGCGGCTGTCGAGCGGCTGCCGGATCTGGCCGCGCGCGCGGCTCATGATCTTGAACGCTTCCTCGAGCACCGCGCGAACCTCTGTGGACGTCAGCGGCTGGCCGACCGCGCCGCCGTCGGTGCCGCCGCGGATCGGGTAGCGATCATTGCCCGATCCGTCGGTCAGGATGAACGCATCGGGATTGTCGAACTCGGCCGGGGTTGCCTTGCGAATCCCGGATGCCTCGGTGCCATAGGCAGTGCCGGCGACGATCTGCAGCGTCGCATAATCGCGCACCGGCGCCAGCGATCCGGCAATGCCGGCGATCGTCGGATAGCCGGGGGCCGATGCAGGCGTGCTCAAGAGCCCCGACGGGACCGCGTCGGTGTAGCGCAGAGACGTGCCGTCGACGGTGATGTGGTCGGCGCGGATCGCCTCGGGCGCTTCGAACCCGAACGTGGCCGCGAGGGCGATATATTCCTCGTCGTTGGTCTCGACATCGGTGATGTCGGGATCGAAGTCATAGACGCCGTCCGCCATCACGCCGACGCCGCCGACCAGCACGCCATTCTTGTAGAGGGGGAAGCCGCCCGCGTCGGCGGAGAGGCCCAGCGGCGAACGCTTCGGCCCGATCAGCGCGGCTGGCCCTCCCGTCGCGATGAAGCGGGTGTTGAGGTCGGAACAGGGAAGCGAGCTGAACTGCACGCCGAACAGCGGGCCGCTTTCGAGTCCCACTGCGTTGGGCGCCGGCGGGAAATGCTGCTGGACGATCTGGCTCGCCGTCCGTGTCGAAAAAGCGTTGGCGCCGGACGACAGATAGGCTCCGGTGATCGCCTTCGCGATCGCGCCGCCCTCGGCCGGCACAACCAGGCCCTGCAGATCGACATCCTGGCCATTCGGCGCATCGGCGATCTTGAGGTTCTGCGGCGCGCCGTTCATCCGGAAGATGGCGAGCACATTGCCGACCCGGTCGACCACCGAGATCACCGCCGGGCGATTGCGCGCCTTCGCCTCGGCGACGGCCTGGGCGATGATCTGCTGCACATCGGCAATGGACAGCGACTCCTGCGCCGGCGGCGTATAGACGGAGGTCGGCGTCGGGCTCGGCGGCGGCGTCGCGGCGGGCGAGGGCGAATTGCTCCCGCCTCCGCATGACGCAAGCAGCAGGGCGACGGCGGCCAGGGCTGCCGTCGATCGATGCGCGGCCAGGCCGCAGCTCAGAACGCTTCTCTGCATCAACGCAACGTCCGGATGGTCCGCGCCGCCCCGCCAAGTGCGCGGCGGAATTCGAGCGGACGGTAATCATTGGGGTCCTTCACCGCGGCGTAGGCGCGATTGATTTCGGCCCGGACCGAGCGCGCCGCGCCGCCGTCCACCGCGCGGGCGTTGACCAGCGCGTTCAGCAGCGTGTCGACGGCCATCACCGACTGCACGCTGCCTTCATAGTCGGTGAAGCGCGGGCTGATCGCGTCGCCGGCGATCGAGTCGATGATCGCGAACGTTTCCGCCTTGCCGAACGACTGCCGCGCAAAGGCGTCGGCGAGCGCGCCCGCCGTCTCGCGCAGCCGGGCCGCCGCGGCAACCGCGCTCGGCCGGTCCTTGGCCAGTGCCGCGTGGAAAGCGCGGGCATCGGCATCGAAGCGGCGGCCGAGTTCGGGCGCGACCACGCGCGCCGCAGCCGAAAGCATGATCATGTTCTCGTCGTTATAGGCCGGCATTCCGTCCGGGATCGGGCGCCCCGGATTGGCGATGTTGGTCGGCCGCGCCGAGGGCTCGTCCGAGATGCGGCGATGGCAGGTGTGGCAGTCGAAGAAATAGAATTCGGGGAACACGCCTTCGGTGCCGCGGCCCGGGTTCGAATAGAGCGTCAGCGAACGTTCGACCGCCATAGCCTGGCCGGTCGCCCACAGTCGCACGTCGTCGGTCCGGCCCTTGCGGCGGATATAGTCGGCGTCCTCGTTGTGGTGCTGCTGCAAGGTGGAGAACAGGTCGAGCTCGAACGCGATCCGCGGGTGGCCGGCCGCCATGATCCGGTGATTGACGAACTGTCCCGCGTCCGCGCTGCCGAAATGGCAGTCGAGGCAGACGCCGGCGCGCACTTTCGGGTTGTCGAGCGGAATCATGCCCTGGGCGAGGTTGCGGGCATGGCTGGCGCCGACGGTATAGTGGGTCTGGATCCAATTCTGCGCGCCGCCATGGCAGGCTTCGCAGCCGACGCCGTCGCTTTTCTGGAAGCGCGGCCCGCGGCTGGTCGCCGGGTCGACATGGCAGCCGAGGCACATCGGTGCGCTGGTTGGGTCGCCGATCCCGAGACGCGCCGCGATCGCCTGTCCGCGCGGGCCGGAGATCAGCCGCAGCGAGCGCGAGTGCGTGCCGCCCGCGGAAGAATCGTCCTGCCAGAGCTTGATCTCGTCCTGGCGAACGACCTTGCCGTCGCCTTCCTGACGGCCGTGGCAGGTCGATCCGGCGCAGCTGGCGACGCCGAGATGCATCGCCGAATCCCCGGCAGCAGCCTGTGCAGTGGACGGTGAGGTGCCGAAGGCAATGGCCAGGGCGGCGAGCGCCAGTCCAAGGCACAGGCAGAATGCCAGACCGGCTGCTGCACGTGTGCGCAGGCTCGCAAATACCCCACTCATGCTTCGCGCTGGCCCCCCATCAACCGGTTTATGGCGTCGCGACCCGCCGGTTTTGTTTCGGCCATTTATGCGAGCAAGCTGCGCCGGTGGCAAGCGGGTCCGAAATGGTTTCGGCGCATATTGCCAGCCGAATCGGCATTGGCGCATAAGGGAACAAAGCGCTGGAGGCAGCTATGCAAGGCGACGCGGGATCGGGTCTGGCCTGGGCGACGGGACACCTTCAGTATCTGTTGCTTGTGATCGCGATGCTGCCCGCGCGGCTCACGCAGGTGCGGATCGGCGTCGCGGCGGCGGCGGCGATGGGCATCCTTGCCAGCGGCCTCTTCTCCTTCCAGCCGGCTGCGCTGTTCTGGAACGTCCTGCTTTTGCTGGTGAATGCGGTGCTCTTGCTCCAGTTCGCGCGCAGCAATGCCGCGGTCCGCTTCAGCGCCGATGAAGAGCCGATGCTCGACGCGTTGCTGAGCGGCCTGCCACGGACCCGGGCGCGCCACTTTCTCGATCAGGGCTTCTGGCTGACCGGTCGGGCTGGCGAAGCACTGATTCGCCAGGGAGAGCCGGTGACCCATCTTTTCTATCTGGCGAGCGGCGATGCCTGCGTGACGAGCGGCGGCAAGCAGGTCGGGCGCCTGGGCGTGGGCGACCTGATCGGCGAAGTGACGGTGTTGTCGGGCGACACGGCCAGTGCCACCGTTACCCTCGAGACAGCTGCCCGCATGTGGTGCGCGCCGGCCCAATCGCTCCGGCTGTACCTCGATGCTCATCACGACGTCCGCCACGCCGTCGAGCTGAGCTTCGCCGCGGCGCTCCGTCACAAGCTCCAGGAGATGAACCGCGCGGTGGCGCAGGCGGGCGGGCTCGGCTAGCGCACCCGCCGCTGGTTCAGCACCTCATAGGCCATCACCGCCGTGGCGACCGCGGCGTTCAGGCTGTCCGCCTTGCCGAGCATCGGCATCTTCACCAGCAGGTCGCATTCGCCTTCATAGGCCTGCGGCAATCCCTGCGCTTCGTTGCCGACCAGAATGAAGGTCGGCGCCTCGTAACGCGGCGCCTGGTAATCGGTATCGGTCCTGAGGCTCGTGCCGACCAGCTGGCCCGGCCCTTGCCGCAGCCAGGCGACGAATGTCTCCCAGCGCGTGGCGGCAATGGCCTGCGTGAAAAGCGCGCCCATGCTCGCCCGCACGGCTTCGACGGAAAAGGGATCGACGCAGTCGTCGACCAGGATCAGCCCGCCGCCGCCGACGGCATCGCTGGTGCGTAGGATCGTGCCGAGATTGCCCGGATCGCGCAGTGCCTGGGCGACGATCCAGATGCCCGACGCGCTCCGATTCAGCCGCTCCAGCGGCGTCAGCCGGTCGCGATAGACGCCGACCAGCGTCTGCGGGTTGTCCTTGCCCGATAGCTTGGACAGGATGTCCGGTGTCGTCTCGATCACGTCGCCGCCGGCATGTTCGGTCGCGGCGATCAGGCCCTGCGCCAGGGGGTGGCCGACGCCATCGTGCGCAAAGAACAGCATCTCCGGCAGTGCACCCGCCTCGCGCGCCTCGGTCAGGATGCGCAGGCCTTCGGCGAGGAACAGACCTTCGCGCCTGCGATGCTTCTTGTCGCGCAGGCTCCGCACCCGCTTGACTGTCTCGTTCGAAAATCCCGTGATCTGACGCAGCGGCTCAGTCCTCGCCGAATTTGTTCTCGACCAGTCCGGCGAGCTGCGCGACCGCCTCTTCGGCGCCGTCGCCGCTGGCGCTGATCTCGATCTCGTCGCCCATCGCCGCGCCCAGCATCATCAATCCCATGATCGAAGTGCCGGTGACGCTCGCGCCGTCCTTGCGCACCTCCACCTTGGCCGGAAGGCCGCTCGCCAGCGTCACGAACTTGGCGCTCGCCCGCGCGTGAAGGCCCCGCTTGTTGGCGATGTAGACGGTCCGGACGATCTCGCTCATGCCGCCTCGCCGAGCACTTCCGATGCGACCGAGATGTATTTGCGGCCGGCCTCGCGTGCGGCGGCGACGGCATCCTTGACGTTCATCGACCGTCGCGCGCCTTCGAGGCGGATCAGCATCGGCAGATTGATGCCGGCGATCACTTCGACCTTGCCCGGCTGCATCAGCGAGATGGCGAGGTTGGAAGGGGTGCCGCCGAACAGGTCCGTCAGCACGATCACGCCGCGGCCGGCATCCACCTTGCGAATGGCCTTGGCGATATCGCCGCGGCGCACTTCCATATCGTCGTCCGGGCCGATGCAGATCGACTCGACGGCGGTTTGGGGGCCGACGACATGCTCCATCGCAACCACGAATTCTGCGGCGAGCCGTCCGTGGGTCACCAGCACAAGTCCGATCATTTCCGTCTCAAAATCCTTCAGCGAGCCCCAGTACCTGCCCTAAGCTCTTCAACCGCGTCGCGTGGCGCGGTGGCGAGGTCGCGATGTGCGACCGTGGGCGAAAATCCCGCATCGCGCAACCGGCGAGCGACACGCTCGGCCACGTGCACCGACCGGTGTCTCCCTCCGGTACAGCCGAAGGCGACCGTGACATAGGCTTTCCCTTCGCTCGCATAGCGGGGGAGGAGCGTCAGCAGCAGGTCTTCGATCTGGACGACCGCCTGCTCATAAACCGGGTCCTCTGCGATATAGTCGCCGACCGGAGCATCCAGGCCGGTCATCGGCTTCAGATCGCGGTCCCAATGAGGATTCCGCAAAAACCGCATGTCGAACACCAGGTCGGCATTGCGCGGCAGTCCGCGGGCGAAGCCGAACGACGTGATCGTCAACACCGTCTCCGTGCCATGCTCCTCGCCAAAGCGGGCGCGCAGGTCGTGCTGCAGCGCGGCGCGGCTGAGCTGGGTGGTGTCGACGAGATAATCGGCAGCGTCGCGCAGCGGCCTCAGCAGCTCGCGCTCACGCATGATGCCGTCGCTGGCCGGCCGGTCGAGGGCGAGGGGGTGAGGACGCCGCGTCTCGTCATAGCGCCGCTCCAGTTCCGCGCCCGCACAATCGAGGAAGAGCATCGCCACATCGTAATGCGCGCGCTGGCGCAGCTTCGCGACCCGGCGGATCACGCCTTCAGCATCGAACGCGCGCGTGCGGCTGTCGATGCCGATCGCGAGCGGCCGATGGTCGCGCGTGGCACCTTCGGCCGGCGGCGTGTCGAGCAGCCGGTCGAGCAGCTTTAGCGGCAGATTGTCGACGACTTCCCAGCCCAGGTCTTCGAGCGTGTTGAGCGCGGTCGATTTTCCTGCGCCCGACATGCCGGTGACCAGCAGGATGCGTTCGGGATCGAGCCGCTCGTTCATTGCCTCAGCCCCAATTCGCGCAACGCCAGCTCGGCCTTGATCGGGGCGACGGCCTCGAACGGATCGAGCGCAACCGCCGGCACGCCGATTCCGCACAACTCCCTGCTGCGCGGTTCGGGCATGCGCTCGATCGGCGCGCCGAGTTCGATCAGCAGGGACACGGGCATGGGACTGCGATGGGCCATAGCCATGATTCCCAAGCCGCGCACCTCGATTTGCCCGGCGATCGTATCCGGTGCGGCCGCGATGAGCTGTCCGTCCACCGCGTTCAGCCTCACCTGGTCGTCGCTGACCAGCGCCGCGCCGCGATCGATCAGGCGCAGCGCCAGGTCGGACTTGCCCGCGCCCGATTCGCCGGTGATCAGCACTGCGCGACCGTCAATCGCGACGCAGCTGGCGTGGAGCAGCACGCTCATGGCGCGCCGACGGCGGGCAGGCGCAGGATGAAAGCGGCCCCGTGCGGGCGTTCCTCCTGCGTTTCGACCTCCAGCGTACCGCCGTGGCCGTCGCTGATCGCGCGCGCGATCGCCAGGCCAAGACCCGAATGGCTCGGATTCTCGTCCGAACGGACGCTGGTGAAGCGGCGGAAGATCGACTCGCGCAACTCCGGCGGCACCCCCGGTCCCTGGTCCTCGACCCGCACGATCACTTCCGAGCCCGAGCGTGTCGCGGTGATCTGGACCAGACCGTTATCGGGGGAGAAGGAGATCGCGTTGTCGAGCAGGTTCTCGACAATCCGCGCCAGGCGGAATTCGTCGCCGCGAGCGACAGCCGTGTCGACCCGCGGCCGCGCAAAGGCGACCTGCACGCCGCGCGGATTGGGGCCACGCATCTCCCGCTCGCGCAGCATCGTCTCGATCACGCGGCCAAGATCGATCGCGTGAAAGCGCGCGCGCGACAGCTCTGCATCAAGACGCGACGCCTCGGCGATGTCGGTGATCAGCCGGTCGATCCTTCGGACGTCGTCCTGGATGATTGCCATCAATTGCACGCGCTGACCGTCGTCGGAAACGCGCTGCAGGGCATCGGCGGCCGATCGCAGCGAAGCAAGCGGGTTCTTCAACTCGTGCGTCACGTCGGCGGCAAACGCGTCCGTCGCGTCAATTCGCTGGCGCAGCGCCTGGGTCATGTCGCTCAGCGCCTGGGCGAGCGAGCCGATCTCGTCGCGGCGGCTGGGCAGGCGGGGCACCGTCACTTCGCGATCGCGGCCGAGCCGCACTCGCACCGCCGCGCGCGCCAGCCGGCGCAACGGGCGCACGATCGTCCGCGCAAGGAAGAATGAGAGCGCGATTGACAGGGCCGACACGACCAGCAGCAGCACGCCCAGCCGGAACCGCTCGGCACGCACGATCCGCGTCACGTCGCGCGCGTTGGTCGTCAGCAGCAAGCCGCCCGCCGGCGCGGGCGCCGCGGCCGTGATCATGAAGGTCCGGTCAGGCGCAAAGCTTTCCCCGCCGATCGCGGAGCCGGTCTGCAGCGCTCTCCTGAGCTCGGGCCAGGCTGCCGCGCGGTCGGGGTTGGGCTCGACATAGTCGCGCGGCGTCGCGGCGCGGGCGACGAAGTCGATCACCCGGTCCAGAAAGCGCGCGGCATGGCGCTGCCAGGATTCCTCTGCCGGATCGCGGAGTACGTAGTTCGGGCCGGATATCCGCCAGCTGTCGGCCTGCAATTCGCCGTCCGGCCCATACAGCCGCAGGCGTGACCCGGTCCGTTCGCCCATCCGCGCGAGCAGCGCCGGCACGTCGGCGGGTGGCGCGACGGCGATCGCCTCGTCCATCAGGCTCAGTTCGCGCACGGCGCGGGCGATGCGAAAGTCGATCAGCCGGGCGCGATAGCTTTCCAGATAGAAGAAGCCGCCGGCGAGCAGGGCGAGCGCGAACACGTTGACCGCCAGGATTCGAGTCGTCAGCGAAACGCGCCCCGACCAGCGGAGCGGCGGTTCGACGGCCTCAGGCCTCGGCGAAGCGGTATCCGGCGCCATAAAGCGTCTCGATGCCATCGAATTGCGGGTCGGTCTGGCGGAATTTCCGCCTCAGCCGCTTGATGTGGCTGTCGATCGTGCGGTCGTCGACATAGACGTCTTCATGATAGGCGGCGTCCATCAACTGGTTGCGCGATTTGACCACGCCCGGCCGCTGCGCGAGCGATTCGAGGATCAGGAACTCGGTGACGGTCAGCGTCACGTCCCTGCCTTTCCAGGTCACCCGGTGGCGCGCCGGGTCCATTTCCAGGTCGCCGCGCACCAGCGGCTCGCTGATCGGTTCGTCGGTCGCGGCCTGCGGTTTACTGAGCTCGACCCGGCGCAGAATCGCGCGGATGCGGGCGATCAGCAGCCGCTGCGAAAACGGTTTCGAGATATAGTCGTCGGCGCCCAGCGCGAGGCCGAGCGCTTCGTCGAGTTCGTCGTCCTTCGAGGTGAGGAAAATGACCGGCAGCGCACTCTTCTCGCGCAATCGCCGCAGCAGCTCGAGCCCGTCCATCCGCGGCATCTTGATGTCGCACACGGCGATGTCCGGCGGATTGTCGAGCAGCGCCTTCAGCGCCGCCTCGCCGTCCGAATAGAGACGCGTGACGAAGCCCTCCGACTGGAGCACGATCGACAGCGAGGTCAGGATGTTCCGGTCGTCGTCGACCAGGGCGATCGTGGCGGCCATCACGCTTGGCTAGTCGAACCTGTCTCGCTGGGCAACGCCGTGATGGGCCGGACGACCAGCGCGCCGTCTTCGCTTCCCACCACGCGCATACAGGTGCCGGCAGGCGAGTCCGGGCCGCGGACGTTCCATTCGCTGTCGCCGACCCGGGCGCGGCCGTGGCCGTTGACGATTCCCCGGGTGAGCTCGACCGTTTCGCCGACCAGCCGCGCAGCGCGGTCATTGAGCAGCGGGTCGGCCGAAGGGACCGGATTGACCGCATACCAGCGTCGTCCGCCCAGCGTCGCCGCCACGGCTGCCACCGCGAACAGGATCAATTGTGCAGGGAAGGGCAAGTCGGCCGCGAACGTCACCAGGCCGGTGATCGCCGCCGCGACCGCGACCCAGACCAGGAACACGCCGGGCAGCAGCAGTTCGGCGACGCCCAGGACGACGGCGACGATCAGCCAAAACCAATAGGAGTCCACACCCAACGGCATCAGGCCTGCCCCTCGAACGGACCTTTGCGCGACCGCTCGATGGCGGCGGGTGGCGGCGGCGCCTCGCGGCCCAGCGCCTCGCGCGCCAGCTCGCCGATGCCGCCCAGCGTTCCGATCAGCTGTGTCGCCTCGACCGGGAACAGGATCGTCTTGGCGTTGGCCGATTCCGCGAACTTGCCCACCGCATCGACATATTTCTGGGCGACGAAATAGTTGATCGCCTGCGTGCTGCCGGTCTCGATCGCCTGGCTGACCATCTGCGTCGCCTTGGCTTCGGCTTCGGCTGAACGCTCGCGCGCTTCCGCGTCGCGGAACGCCGCCTCGCGACGGCCTTCGGCCTGCAGGATCTGCGCCTGCTTCTCGCCCTCGGCGCGCAGAATCTCGGACGCGCGCAACCCCTCGGCCTCGAGGATCGAGGCGCGCTTGTCGCGTTCCGCCTTCATCTGCCGCGCCATCGCGTTGGAAATGTCGGCAGGTGGCCGGATATCCTTGATCTCGACGCGGGTGATCTTGACGCCCCACGGGCTCGTCGCGTGGTCGACCACCGACAGCAGCCGCGCATTAATCTCGTCGCGCTTAGACAGGAGTTCGTCCAGGTCCATCGATCCCATCACCGTGCGCAGGTTGGTCGTCGTCAGCTGCATGATCGCCATATAGAGATCGGACACCTCATAGGCCGCCTTGGCCGGATCGAGCACCTGGAAGAACACGACGCCGTCGACCGCGACCATCGCATTGTCCTTGGTGATGATCTCCTGGCCCGGAATATCGAGCACCTGCTCCATCATGTTCACCCGCCGGCCGACGCGGTAGAAGAAGGCCGGGTAGAAGTTGAACCCCGGCTTCGCGACCGTCACGAACCGGCCGAAATGTTCGATCGTATATTCATAGCCTTGGCGCACGACCTTGACGCTGGTTGCAAGGTAGAACAACGCCAGGACGAGGATGAAGAATGCGGCTGTAACGGCCATGTTGCCCTCCCGATGCCTGGATGATGCGACGCATCCTGTGCTGGTTCCAGCGGAATCGTGAGCGGCTACCCTAGCATCCGCACCCGCGCGCGGTTACATGGCCCGCCAACCTTCGACTCGGGAGCTTTGGCGCGCGCATGGACATCGAACTCGGTCTCACTTTCGACGATGTCCTGCTGAAACCCGCCGAATCCGAAGTCCTGCCCAGCGCCGCCGACACGCGAACGAAGCTTACTCGCGACATTTCGCTGAACATCCCGATCCTGTCGTCGGCGATGGACACGGTGACGGAAGCCGAGATGGCGATCGTGATGGCGCAGCTGGGCGGCATCGGCGTGCTTCACCGCAACCTCTCGGTTGAGGAGCAGGCCGCGGCCGTGCGCCAGGTCAAGCGCTTCGAATCGGGCATGGTCGTAAACCCGATCACGATCGCGCCCTCCGCCACGCTTGCAGAGGCGCAGGCCTTGATGGCGGAAAACCGGATTTCGGGGATTCCCGTCGTCGAAAGCTCGGGCAAGCTGGTCGGCATTCTCACCAACCGCGACGTTCGCTTTGCCGAAAACCCGAAGCAGCCGGTCTCCGAGCTGATGACGCGCGACAATCTCGCGGCGGTCCCGGCCGACGTCAGCCAGGACGAGGCGCGGCGCATCCTGCACCAGCGCCGGATCGAGAAATTACTGGTCGTCGACGACGCCTATCGCTGCATCGGCCTGATCACGGTCAAGGATATCGAGAAAGCGGTCCTCCACCCGAACGCGACCAAGGACGCCAGCGGACGGCTCCGCGTCGCCGGCGCGACGACGGTCGGCGATGCCGGCTTCGAGCGGACCGAAGCGCTGCTGGATGCCGAGTGCGACCTGATCGTCATCGACACGGCGCACGGCCATTCGAAAATGGTGGCGGACTCCGTTGCCCGGGTGCGCAAGCTCTCGAATGCCGTCCAGATCGTCGCCGGCAACGTCGCGACGGCCGAAGCGACGCGGGCCCTGATCGATGCCGGCGCAGATGCGGTGAAGGTCGGGATCGGCCCGGGCTCGATCTGCACGACGCGCGTCGTCGCCGGCGTCGGCGTGCCGCAGCTCTCGGCCATCATGGATTCGGCGAAGGAGGCGGCCAGGTCGGGCGTGCCCGTGATCGCCGACGGTGGCCTGCGCACCTCCGGCGATCTCGCCAAGGCGCTGGCGGCGGGCGCGTCGAGCGTGATGGTCGGCTCGCTGCTCGCGGGCACCGCCGAAGCACCGGGCGAGACGTTCCTGTACCAGGGCCGCGCCTACAAGGCCTATCGCGGCATGGGCTCGGTCGGCGCGATGGCGCGGGGGTCTGCGGATCGCTATTTCCAGCAGGATATCAAGGACCAGCTGAAGCTCGTCCCCGAAGGCATCGAAGGACAGGTTCCCTACAAGGGGCCGGTCAAGGACGTGATCCACCAGCTCGTCGGCGGCGTGAAGGCCGCGATGGGCTACACCGGCTCGCGCACGATCGAAGAGCTGCAAAAGCGCGCCCGGTTCGTGCGGATCACCAATGCCGGCCTTCGCGAAAGCCATGTCCACGACGTCAGCATCACGCGTGAAGCACCGAACTATCCCACGCAGTGATCGTCTGAGGTGACTCCGTCCGCCCGCTTGCAGTCGGCGATCGAGCTGCTCGACGCGATCATCACTGCCGCTCGCGGTGCGGGTCCGGCGGCGGACACGGTGATCGCCGCCTATTTCAAGACACGGCGCTATGCCGGGTCCGGCGATCGGCGGGCGATCCGCGAGCTTGTCTATCTGGCGATACGGCGCGCAGGCGAGCGACCTGAGAATGGGCGGGCGGCGATGCTCGGTCTTGCCGAAAATGAGCCCGACCTTCGCGACCTGTTCGACGGTTCGCCGCATGGGCCTGCGCCAATCGCGAACGGGGAGTCGCCTGCTCCCGCATCTGCCGTTCCAGCGTGGCTGGCGCCCAGACTCGCCCATGTCGACACCGGCGCGCTGCTGGAGCGGGCCCCCCTGGACCTGCGCGTCAATCGGCTGAAAGCCGACCGAGGTGATGTGCTGGATGAGCTGCCCGGCGCCGCTCCGACCCGGTTCGCTCCGTCGGGCCTTCGCCTCGCCGATTCTCTGCCGGTCGAGCAGCATCCGCTCTGGCGGGATGGCGCGGTCGAGGTGCAGGACGAAGGCAGCCAGCTGATTGCGCTCGCCTGCCGCGCTCAACCGGGCGAGACCGTGGTCGATCTCTGCGCCGGCGCCGGCGGCAAGACACTGGCGCTTGCTGCAGACATGGGCGGGGAGGGGCGGCTGATCGCCTGCGATACCGATCGCGGTCGGCTGTCGCGCCTGCCGCCGCGCGCGGAGCGGGCCGGCGCCGCGAACATCGAAACGCGCTTGCTCGATCCGAACCGCGAAGCGGAAGCGCTTGTCGATCTTTTGGGCGTGGCGGACTGCGTGCTGGTCGACGCGCCCTGCTCCGGCACCGGCACCTGGCGGCGAAATCCGGAAGCGCGCTGGCGCCTGACGCCGGACCGGCTGGGGCGGCTGACGAGCCTTCAGTCGCGCCTGTTGGAGCTGGCTGCGACGCTTGTCCGGCCCGGCGGGCGCCTTATCTACGCCGTCTGTTCGCTGCTGGACGAGGAAGGCGCTGACCAGGTTGCAACGTTCCTGGCCGCGCATCCGGGCTGGCGCGCTGCACGGCCATTCCCGGCGCCGGGAATCGATCGCGGCGCCGGCGTGCTGCTTTCGCCAAGCACGGACGGCACCGACGGCTTTTTCGTCGCGAGCATCGAAAGCCCGTGCTAGAAAGCAGTCAAACTCTGTTGGAGAGGTTCTGATGCGTTTCGTGCCCGTCGCCCTTGCCGCCGCCATTGGCGTCGCTGCTCTGTCCACGGCCGTGATGGGCCAAAAGCCCGACGCGCAGATCGATCCGCGTTCGGTCGCCATTGTCGAACAGGCGCGCGCCGCACAGCATGCCGGTAATCTCGAGCAGGCGAACGACCTGCTCGAAAGCGCGCTTGCGGTCGATCCGAAGAACCGCACCGCGTTCATGGCCCTTGCCGAAATCGCCAAGGCCCAGGGGCTGCCGGGCAAATCGATCCGCTTCTACCGTGAAGCGCTGGAGCTGGAGCCGAACGATCTCGCAGCGCTGGCCGGTCAGGGCGACGCGCTGGTGCAGAAGGGTGCAGTGACCAAGGCGCGCGAGAATCTCGCCAAGCTGAAGAAGCTGTGCACCGCCACCTGCCCTGAGGAAGCGCGCCTGGCCGCTGTGATCGAGAAGGGCCCGCCGCCGGCAGTGTTGTCCGCCCAGGCGAGCAGCAAGGTCCCGACGCCCGGAGAAGAGCAGAAGACTCGCAAGCCTGAATAGGCGCCGCGCGCACCAGACCGGTTTCGATGGCAACGCGTGCACATCCCCCCTTGCTGAGCGCGACGACGGGCGCCGAGCCGCCGCGCGCAATGCTCGGCATCATCGCGGGCGCTGCGCTTGTCTCGGGAGCCTTGATCTTCCTGCTACTGGGGACCCCGGCGCTTGCGCTCGGCTTCGCCTGCGGGGCAGCCGCGGTCGGCGGCCTGTTCCTGTTTTCGCGCGCGAATGCCGCGGCGGCGCCGGTCGAACGGTCTGTCCAGGATTGGGCACTGACGCGCGCTGCGATCGAGCGCGACTCCGCCGCGGTCGCGGTGACGGATCGCCAGGGCAGGCTCGCCTGCGCGAACGAGATCTACGGCAGCTGGTTTCAGGGTTTCCGCGCCCCGGGCGAGCTGTGGCTGCCTAACACCGCCACGGCCCCGCTACTCGAGGCTGAGCAGACAGCGTGGCGCGAAGGCTCGGCCGTGATCGAGCGGTTGCAGCGGGAAGCGGGCCAGCTTCGCGTCGAAGTCGAGCGCGCCGGCGCGGGCGAAGATCACCTGGTCTGGCGCTTCCGTCCCGTCTCCAGCGTTGATCTGGTCAATGAAGCGCGGCGGCTGATCGGCTCGGCGGCGGGCGAGCGGCTGGGCGAAGCAGGGATCATGGGCGTGCTGATCGGCGCCGATGCGCGCATCCGCGGCGGCAATCGCGCCTTCGCCCTTCGTGCCACCGGCTCGGCCGAGGCTGCGATCGAAGGCCGCGATCTCGCGACCATGCTGACGATCGACAAGCGCGGATTGATCCGGTTCGAGCGCGAAGGCCCGACCGGCGGTCCCGTGCGGCTGCTGCAGGTCCCGCTTGATCCGGACGAGCGCGGTGGTTCCACGCTCGTCTTCCTGATCGACGACGACGGCGCGCCCCGTCTCGGCGAGGGCAGCGCATCGAGCCACATCCAGACGCTGCTGTCGATGCTGCCGCTGGGCTTTGCGCTGGCCGATCGCGACGGACGGCTGCTGTTCCTGAATGAGGCGTTCGCGCGTGCCGCCGGGCTCGAATCGGACGCCCATCCTGTCTACCCCAGCGACCTTGTCGTCCGGGAAGACAAGGCGGCGGTCGCAGACACCGTGCGCCGCTTCGCCTCCGGGCCGCCGATGTCGGGCGACATCGCGGTCCGCCTGCAGGCGCGCCCCGACGAGCCAGTGGCCCTGTCGATCGCCGGCGCGCGGGGGCTGGGCGACGCGGCGGTGCTGCTGTCGCTGAAGGACAATGCCGAGGAGTCGAAGCTCAAGCGCCAGGTCGCACAAGCCACCAAGATGCAGGCGGTCGGCCAGCTCGCGGGTGGCGTCGCGCACGATTTCAATAATATCCTGACCGCGATCATCGGTCACTGCGACCTGATGCTGATGCGCCACACGCCGGGCGACAGCGACTATGACGATATCCAGCAGATCCGTGCCAACTCGAACCGCGCCGCCAGCCTGACGCGCCAGCTGCTCGCCTTTTCGCGGCAGCAGACGCTGCGTCCGCAACTGCTTCAGCTCCCCGACGTCATTTCCGAAGTCTTCAACCTGCTGAAACGCCTGCTGGGCGAAACGGTGACGCTGAACGTCAAGCACGGCCGCAACCTGGGTCCGGTTCGTGCCGATCCGGGCCAGCTGGAGCAGGTGATCGTCAATCTTGCGGTCAACGCGCGCGATGCCATGCCCGAAGGCGGCACGCTGACGCTCCAGACATACGCCGTCGCTGCCGCCGACGTACGGCGGATGAAAAGCGAGATCATGCCGACCGTCGACTATACGGCGCTCGCGATCACCGACACCGGCACCGGTATCCCGACCGACCTGCTGCCCAAGATTTTCGAGCCTTTCTTCACCACCAAGGAGGTCGGCAAGGGCACGGGTCTGGGCCTCTCGACGGTGTACGGCATCGTCAAGCAATCGAACGGGTTCATCTTCGCCGATTCGGTGGTGGGGGAGGGGACAAGCTTCGTCATCTACCTGCCGGTCCACAAGGCGGAGGCAAAGCCCGCCGCCGCGCCCGCGCAGCCCAAGGAACGGCCGGCCGAGCTGTGGGGCAGCGGCACCATCCTGCTGGTCGAGGACGAAGCGATGGTGCGCGCCGTCGCGGAGCGCGCGCTGACCCGCCAGGGCTATAAGGTCGTGACTGCGGCCAATGGCGAGGAAGCGCTTGAGTGCCTCGAGGCGGGCGAGACGTTCGACCTGCTGATCTCCGACGTGGTGATGCCGACGATGGACGGGCCGACCCTCGTCCGCCATGCCCGCGTCAAATATCCCGACCTGCCGATCCTGTTCATGTCGGGCTACGCCGAAGAGCAATTGCGCAAGTCGATCGATATCGAGCGCGTCGCGTTCCTGCCCAAGCCCTTCTCGGTCCAGCAGCTTGCAGAGGCGGCGCGAACGGCATTGGCGGCGAAATGATTTTTCTTTGCGTGGAACCGTTTGCCGCGATATCGGCGGCGCCATGAGCGCAGGGCCCGCAATCCTCGTCGTCGAAGACGAGCCGTTGATTTCAATGATGCTTGAGGATTTCCTCGACGCCCTCGGCTACCGCCTTGCCGGCGCGGTCGATGACGTGTCCGAAGCGTTGCGCCACGTGGAGGCCGGGGGCTTCGACGCGGCGCTGCTCGACGTCAACCTGCGCGATGGCGAGACGTCGTGGCCCATCGCCGATGCGCTCAGCCAGCGCGGTCATCCGTTCGTGCTCGCCACCGGCGGCGGCAACGATGCCGTTCCGGAACGCCATGCCGGCGTGCCGGTGCTCAGCAAGCCCTACACGCTCGACGGGGTGCGCGAGGCGTTCGAGACCTTGTTGAGCAATTAAAACGTTCCACTCTTGTTCTTGCGGAACAGATAGGATACGTAAGCTCCCGTTGAACGCGTTTTGCGTTCCGCTTAGGGAGGCTATGCATGGCGGCGCAGCTCAAGATCGTCGATTCCGATAAAGCAGGGAATATGGACAGGCAGAAGGCTCTCGAAGCGGCTTTGGCGCAGATCGACCGCGCGTTCGGCAAGGGTTCGGCGATGAAGCTGGGCAGCCGCGAAGCAATGCAGGTGGAGGCGATCTCGACCGGATCGCTGGGGCTCGACATCGCGCTCGGCGTCGGCGGCCTGCCGCGCGGCCGGGTGATCGAGGTCTATGGGCCGGAATCGTCGGGCAAGACCACGCTTGCGCTCCATGTCATAGCCGAGGCGCAGCGCAACGGCGGCACCGCGGCGTTCGTCGACGCCGAACACGCGCTCGATCCCGTCTACGCGAAAAAGCTGGGCGTTGATATCGACGAGCTGATCGTGTCGCAGCCGGATACCGGCGAGCAGGCGCTGGAGATCACCGATACGCTGGTCCGCTCCAACGCGATCGACGTGCTGGTGGTCGATTCGGTCGCCGCCCTGGTGCCGCGTGCCGAGATCGAGGGCGAGATGGGCGACAGCCATGTCGGCCTGCAGGCGCGGCTGATGTCGCAGTCGCTGCGCAAGCTCACCGGCTCGATCAGCCGCTCGCGCTGCATGGTGATCTTCATCAACCAGCTGCGCATGAAGATCGGCGTGATGTACGGCAATCCGGAGACCACGACCGGCGGCAATGCGCTCAAATTCTACGCCTCGGTCCGCCTCGATATCCGCCGCACCGGCCAGATTAAGGACCGCGACGATATCGTCGGCAACACGACTCGCGTGAAGGTCGTGAAGAACAAGGTCGCGCCGCCGTTCAAGCAGGTCGAATTCGATATCATGTACGGCGAGGGCATTTCCAAGATCGGCGAGATCCTCGACCTGGGCGTCAAGGCCGGGCTGGTCGAGAAGTCGGGCGCCTGGTTCAGCTATGATTCGATCCGCATCGGCCAGGGCCGCGAGAACGCCAAGCAATATCTGCGCGACAATCCGGAGCTCGCCGCCCGACTCGAAAAGGCGATCCGCGGCAAGACCGACGACGTCGCCGAAGCCCTGATGGTCAGCCCGGGCACGGGGGACGACGACGAGATGTGATGGAGGTGAGGCGCGCCTGGCGCGCCTCGCTTTATCTCACACGAAAACACGAAGGCACAAAGAAGGGCCCGCTTTCTCTTCGTGCCTTTGTGTCTTCGTGTGAGATAAATCGGCATACCCGCTCGCGCGGAAGTCCGGCTAGAGTGGCGCGAGAAGGGGAGACGCCATGCCAATCATCGTCCACCATCTCGAGAACAGCCGCTCGCAGCGAATACTCTGGATGCTGGAGGAGCTGGAGCTTCCCTACGAGGTGAAGCGCTACGAGCGGAACGCGAAGACGATGCTCGCCCCGCCCGAGCTGCGGCAGGTCCACTCGCTCGGCAAGTCGCCGGTGATCCAGAATGGCGACACAGTGGTTGCGGAGACCGGCGCGATCGTCGAATATCTGGTCGACAAGGCTGACGGCCGATTGGGCCCGCCGCCTCACCGCGACGCGATCCTCCGCTACCGCTTCTTCCTTCATTACGCCGAGGGCTCGCTGATGCCGCCGCTGCTCGTGAAACTGGTGCTGAGCCGCGTGCCGCTTTTCGGCAAGGCCGCGCAGAAGCGGATCCAGCCGATGATCGACAATCATCTGAACTTCATCGAACGTGACCTGGCCGGCCGCGACTGGTTCGTCGGCGATGATCTGACGGCCGCGGACGTGATGATGAGCTTCCCGCTGGAAGCCGCCCGCCGGCGCGCGGGACTGGATAGCTCCCGCCCCAGCACGATCGCCTGGCTGGAGCGCATCCATGCGCGCCCGGCCTATCAGCGCGCGCTCGAGCGCGGCGGCCCTTACGCCTATGCCTGAAGCAGGGGCCGACCCGGCCCTTGTCGCCGCGTGGTTGGCGGCGCGCTCGATCTGCCGCGGCCTGCCTGCTCCGGTCCATGACCATGGCGGCCTGCGTGTCGACACGGGCCTGCCGACCGAATCCCGCCGCTACGTTTTCGCGCGTCCCGGTGCCGGCCTGACGGAGCTCGGCCGGACTGTCACCGATCACCTGACGGTGTTAAAACTCTGCGCGTCCCCCGACGTGATGCGCAGGTGGCTTCCGCCGCGCTGGTCGCTCGACGGCTCGGCCGCCTTAATGACGTGCGAGGCGACGATCCCCGCGCGGCCCTTACCGGCCGACTATTCCGTCGAACTTGGTCGCGACGGCGCTGCCTTGTCCCTGCGCGTGCTGGCGGCCGACGGTTCGCTCGCCGCGTCCGGCCACGCCGCCGAACATGACGGCGTGTTCGCGTTCGACCGGATCGTGACCGAACCGCCGCACCGGCGGCGCGGTCTCGGCGCGGCCGTAATGGCCAGCCTCGGACATGCCCGCGCCGATCCGGCGAGCCGCTTCGTGCTGGTCGCGACACCGGATGGCCGTGCGCTCTATCAGTCCCTCGGCTGGCGCGTCGAAGCGCCCTACACGACCGCGCGGCTGGCCTAGCGCCGCTCCGCCAGCGCGAGCTGGATTGCCAGACCGCCGAGCAGGGTCGCCGCGCACCAGCGGGCAGCGCGCCCGAACCAGGGAATGCGACCGAGCCTCACGGCGGTTCCGGCCGCACCGACGCCGATCACCGCGTTCACCAACGTTCCCACCAGGTCGAACCAGAGGCCCAGGCATAGGATCTGCAGCGCCGGTGCCTGCGCGGCGGGGTCGACGAACTGGGGAAGGAAGGCGAGGAAGAACAACGCCACCTTGGGATTGGTCAGGTTGATCAGCGCTGCGGTCCGGAACAGGCGCGCGGGCGCCGCGACCGCCTTGGCCTCCGGTTTCGGCGCGCGCAGCAGACCGACCGCGACGTACAGCAGATAAGCCGCCCCGACGAGCTTCAGCGCCTCGAACAGCGCCTGCGACGACATCAGGAGCGCGGACAGCCCGAGCACGGCCGCGACGATATGCCCCAGTGTGCCCGCGCCGATGCCCAGCGCGGCGATCGCGCCGGCACGTCGCCCGCCGCGGGCCCCGGCCGCGATCACGAACGTCATGTCAGCGCCCGGCACGACGTTCAGCGCAAGTCCGGCGGCCGCGAAGGCCGCGAAGCGCGGCCAGTCCGGCAGCAATTCATAGCCGGCGAGCGCGATCATCTCAGCCCCAGGTTTCGGCCGGCGGCGTCTCGGCGCGGCCGGAAGGCGCGGGCGCGGGCGCGATCTCCGGCGGCGCCTCGGGGTCGAGCTCGCCTTCCCAGCGCGCCACCACCACGCTTGCGACAGCGTTGCCGACCACGTTGGTCGCAGAGCGCCCCATGTCGAGAAAATGATCGATCGCGAGGATCAGCAGCAACCCGGCCTCGGGCAGATTGAACTGCGACAGCGTCGCCGCGATCACCACCAGGCTCGCGCGCGGCACGCCGGCGATGCCCTTCGACGTGATCATCAGCGTCAGCAGCATCGCGATCTGCGTGCCGAGGTCCAGGTGGATGCCATAGGCCTGGGCGATGAACAGCGACGCGAACGTCATGTACATCATCGAGCCGTCGAGATTGAACGAATAGCCGAGCGGCAGCACGAAGCTGGAAATGCGCGGCGGCGCCCCGAACCGGTCGAGCGCTTCCAGCGTGCGCGGAAAGGCGGCTTCCGACGAAGCAGTGGAAAAGGCGACCAGGATCGGCTCGCGGATATAGCGGGCGAGCGCGAACACGCGCCGGCCGATCACCAGGAACGCAAGCAGCCCCAGGAAAAGCCAGAGTAGCGCGAGGCCCAGATAAACGCTGCCCATGAAATAGGCGAGCTTGCCGATCACGCCCGGGCCCTGTTCGGCCAGTGTTGCCGCGACCGCCGCGAACACCGCATAAGGGGCGAAGCGCATCACATAATCGGTCACGCGCAGCATCACCGCGACCAGCCCTTCGCACGCCTTCACCAGCGGCGCGGCACGCTCGCCCACGGACGTGATCGCGACACCGAAGAACACCGCGAAAACGACGATCTGCAGGATCTCGTTGGTCGCCATCGCGTCGATGATCGAGGTCGGGAAGATGTGGGTGATGATCTTCGCCACGTCGAACGCGCTGCGATCGATGCCGCTGCTCTCCGTCGCCGGCGGCAGCGGCAGGTTCAGCGCGGCGCCGGGCTGCAGGATGTGCGAGAGGATCAGGCCGAGCGTCAGGGACATCAGGCTCGCGGCGATGAACCAGCCGACTGACTTGACGCCGACCCGCCCGAGCGCCGCCGTGTCGCCCATATGCGCGATGCCGACGACCAGCGTTCCGAACACCAGGGGCGCGATGATCATCTTGATCAGGTGCAGGAAGACGGTGGTGACGATCGACAGATAGCCGGCGATCGCTTTCAGCTGCGCCTGGTCGGCGATCGTGGCGTTCAGCACCCAGCCGACGATGATGCCAAGCACCAGGCCGGCCAGAATCATGTAGGTCAATCGTTTTGCCACGCAGCGCTCCTTCGCGCGCACGTGAAGGGCATCGGCGCGCCCCGGTCAACCCGTTGCGCCTGCGAACTATTGGTGGCAGCGTCCGCGCCGACCAGTCAACCGGGGAGGGCCGTGCCCAAGCTTGTCGGAATCGCCGCGGCCCTGCTGCTCGCTCCCGCCTGTCATGCGCGGGCGCTGGGGCCGGAGGACGTCGACCGCCTGCCGGCGAGCATGCCCACCGCCACGGTCCAATATGGTACCGGTCCGAACCAGAAGGGCGAGCTGCGGCTGCCGGGGGGCAAGGGGCCGTTTCCGGTAGCGATCGTCATCCATGGCGGCTGCTGGACCCGCGGACTCGCGACGACCCGCAACACCGCGCCGCTGGCCACCGCGCTCACGCGCAAGGGGATCGCGACGTGGAATATCGAATATCGCCAATGGGGCAATCCGGGCGCCGGCTGGCCGGGGACATTCCAGGACTGGGCCGCGGCCGCCGACCAGCTGCGCAGCCTTGCGCGACGCTATCCGCTCGATCTCTCGCGCGTCGTCGCGACCGGACACTCGGCTGGGGCGCAGGCCGCGCTCTGGCTCGCCGCGCGGCCACGGCTTCCGCTCGACAGTGAGATCCGTGGCCGTGACCCGCTGCCGATCAAGGCTGCGGTCGCCATCGACGGGCCCGGCGACCTCGCCGCCGCGGTCGACTCTCGACCGGAATTCTGCCGGCGCACGTCGATCGTACGGCTGATGGGCGGTACGTCGGCAGAAGTGCCGCAGCATTACCGGCAGGGCTCGCCGATCGAGGCGCTGCCGATCGGCGTTCCGCAATATCTGGTCGTGTCGGAATATCTGAGGCGCGAAGACGCGGCGGATTACGCCCGCGCGGCCGGCACCGACCTTGTCGAAATCCTCGCCCCGGCCAAGGCCGATCATTTCAACATCATCGCCCCCGGCGAGCCGCAATTCGCGGCCGTCGCGGCGCTCATCCAGAAGGCGTTCAAATGAATTTCACGCGTCGCACCCTGCTCGGTTCCGCAGTCGCCCTGGGCGCCCTCGCCGCAATGCCCGCCTTTGCCGACATCGACACGTCGGGCCTCACCAAGATGACCGGCGACATCGTGCCGATCGGCCGCGAGGAGCGGATGCGCCGGCTCGCCCGCGCGCAGGAGCTGATGCGCAAGAACGGCCTGTCCGCGGTCGTGATCGAGCCGGGATCGTCGCTGATCTACTTCACCGGGGTGCGCTGGCATCGGAGCGAGCGGCTGACGGCGGGAGTGATCCCGGTCTCCGGTGAGCCGCTGATCGTCACGCCTTTCTTCGAACGCCCGTCGGTGCAGGAGACGCTGGGCGTCCCCGCCGAAATCCGCGTCTGGCAGGAAGACGAGAGCCCGACCGCGGTCATCGCCAACTGGCTGAAGGAACGCCGGCTCGATCGCGGCCAGGTCGGCATCGAGGAGACGGTTCGCTTCTTCGCGAGCGACGGCCTGGGCAAGCTGCTGCCGGCGGTGAGGCTGGTCTCCGCCAATCCGGTTGTGCGCGGCTGCCGGATGCACAAGACGCCCGCCGAAATCGCGCTGATGCAGAAGGCGAACGACGTCACCATCGCCGCGCTGCGCTGGACGGTGCCGCGCATCCGTGAAGGGATGCCCCGCGACGAGATCGCCGCGATGATCGTGGCCGCGACCCAGGCGCTCGGCGGCCAGGCGGACGGCGCGCTGGTGCTGCTCGGCGAAGCGGCTGCCTATCCGCACGGCTCCGGCAAGCCGCAGATCGTGCGCGAGGGCGAGGTGGTGCTGATGGACTGCGGCTGCACGGTCGACGGTTACGCGTCGGACATCAGCCGTACCTTCGTCCCGGGCAAGGTGCCGGCCGACGTCCGCCGTGTCTTCGAAACCGTCGCCGAAGGGCAGCGGGTCGCGATGCGCACCGCCCGGCTCGGCACGCCCTGCGGCCAGGTCGACGATGCGGTTCGCGCATTCTACGAGCGCGAAGGCTATGGCCCCGGCTACAAGCTTCCCGGCCTGTCGCACCGCACCGGGCATGGCATCGGCATGGACGGGCACGAGCCGGTCAATCTGGTGCACGGCGAGACGACCCCGCTGGAGGTCGGCATGTGCTTCTCGAACGAGCCCGGCCTATATCTGCCCGGCAAGTTCGGCGTGCGTCTCGAGGATTGCTTCCACATGACGCCCGCGGGTCCCAAATTCTTCAGCGAGCCGCCCGCGAGCATCGACACGCCGGTCTGACATGGCTCCGGCCGCGCTCCTGGCTTTGGCGGCAGCGCTGGCGGGCGCGGCCGCCGACGATGCGCAGCTCAGGACGTGGAAGCAGGCCGCCCAGTCGGGCGATGCCGAGGCCGCCTATCGGCTCGGCCGCGCCTATAAGCTCGGCGATCCAGCGCCGCTGGATGCGGCCGAGGCGGAGCGGTGGTTCGAAAAGGCGGCGCGGCTGGGACTTCCGAGCGGCGAGGCCGAATATGGCCTGGTCCTCTATCAGAACGGCAAGCAGCACGAGGCGGTGCCGTGGCTGCGCAAGGCGGCCGAGCGCGGCGACCGCCGCGCGCAATATGCGCTCGGAACGATCCTGTTCAACGGCGTCGCCGCGCCGAAGGACGTGCCGGAAGCACGGCGCTGGATGCGGCGCGCAGCCAACGCCGGGCTGCCCGCGGCCGCAGAGGCGCTGGCAGTGATGGCGGAGCCGGTCTTGCCCGATCCGCGCGTCGATGTCGTTGACGTCGCGCCCGTCCGTCAGGCTACTCCCGCCAGGCCGGCGGCTGAGCGCTGGCGCGTGCAGGTCGGCGCCTTCTCCAGCCGCGCCAATGCGGAGAGGCTCTGGGCGCGGTTGAAGCCGGGCAAGCCTGCAGCGGTGGCACCCATCTTTCGTTCCGAAGGGCGTTTGACCCGGCTCCAGATCGGCCCGTTCGACACCGCGGCGGGCGCAGACGCCTTCTGCCGACAAGTCCGCAGCATCAGCAGCGACTGCTTTCGGATCAGCCCCGGATCTGGGTAAAGCAGATCGATCCGGTACCGGTATTCAAATGGACCAGCACCTTGCTTGTGATTCCTCTCAGGCGCGTGCCTTGAACATCAGCGTAATGCGCAGCTCCGGGCAAATGCGCGAGACTCCACGCGCCACATGGGGCAAATCGCCGGGGAAAACGACCAGTCGGTTGGGACGGGCGTAGGCAGTTGCGACGACATCTTGTCGCTCGCTATCGAAAAAGACCGTCTCGCCACCCCAGTTGGGCTCCCAACGAGCATGGCCGAAATAGAGCGCGGTAACATGGCCAGGGACATCGGCGTCGAGATGAACGCCGCCATCGGCTCCATAGGGATAGCCGTTTGCGTAGCAGCGGAGCAGCTCGTGTTCCGGAAGCACATTCGCGCGGATCGCCGCCCACATCGCGGCGATAGGGGGAGCATTTGCCAGTTCGCCTTCAATGGTTCCGACGCTCGCGTCCTCGGCCGCGCTATTCACCAGTCCGGCGAAATGCTTGTACCAATATCGCGGGGCTCCGGGACTTGGGTCCGAGTAGGAACCGTAGGCCCAACCCGGCCCTCGCAGATAGCTCGCCATTTTCTGATGCGATTCCGCAGCGAGGAAGTTGTCGATCACGCGTACTGACGAAGTCATGATGACCCAGCTCAATTTGTATCCGGTAGCGCCTCATACGCATCACGACATAATTTCTGATGAACCGGGAGGCGATCGCAGATGGAAGGGCGCCCCGCTGACACGACGGGCGCCGCCGGCTCTCTCAAGTGAAAACTGCCATTTTCTGGATGAGAGTGGAGGCCCGAGCCGGAATCGAACCGGCGTGCAAGGATTTGCAGTCCTCTGCGTAACCACTCCGCCATCGGGCCGGAGGCGCGCATTTCCAAGGTTTGCCGGTCGATGGCAAGCCTGAAAGCGACTCCCGGCCTCAATCAGCTGTCGGCAAGGTGCGCCGGCAGGCCCGGCGCCGGTGCGCGCAGGCGAAACAGCCCGCCGGCGTGCGGCTCCCGGGCCGCGCGCTCCGGCGACAACCCGCTCGAGGCGGTCGTGATGTAGATGTCCCGTAGATCGGGCCCTGCGAACGCGCACATCGTCGGTTCGCTGACCGGAAGGTGGATTTCGCGCTTGATGCTTCCGTCCGGCCGGAAGCGGATCACGCGGCCGCCGTCATATTGCGCGGACCAGTAGCAGCCTTCGCTGTCCATGGCCGCGCCGTCCGGCTGCGGCCCGGTGGACGGAAAACTGGCGAAGCATTGCGGATCGGATATTTGCCCGCTGCCCGCGTGGAAAGCGTAGCGGTCGATCCTGCGCGCGAACGAATCGGCGAAATAGAAACGGCGATCGTCGAGGCTCCAGTCGAGGCCGTTCGCGATCACCGCCGAGACGCCGGTTTCGCGGAGCTGGCCGGCTTCGAAGACATAAAGCGGGGTCGGCTCGGTCGCGGCATCGGGCTTGCGGCCGTCGAGCGGCTTGAACATCGTGCCGATCCAGAACCGGCCGTTGCTGTCGCACTTGCCCGAGTTGAACCGGTGCGTGAGCGGATCATAGGGTGGCGGCGCCAGCAGCTCGGACGTGCCGGCGGCAAGATCGAGCCGCATCAGTCCGGTACGGAGCGCCGCCAGCAGCGTGCCGCTGCGGCAGAGCGCGATCGCTCCCACCTCCGACGGCATCCGCCAGCATTCGTCGGTGCCGCTCGCGGGATCGAAGCGGTGGATCGCCGGCGCCTCGACATCGATCCAGTAGAGGCGCTGCTCCGCGACCGACCAGAGCGGATTCTCGCCGTTCCTGGCGCGGGCATCCAGCACCAGCTCTGGCGTGTCGCTCATGCCAGGCGCCCGGCCAGCAGCTCGGCGATGTGGCGCGTGGTCCGCCCGCCATGCGCCTCGATCTGCTCGCGGCAGCTGAAGCCGTCGGCCAGCACCAGCGTGTCCGCCGGCAGCTCCCGGACACGTGGCAGCAGCACACGCTCGCCGATCGCGCGGCCGACGCCATGGGTCTCCGCCGCCATGCCGAAGGCGCCGGCCATGCCGCAGCATCCCTGCGGCGGCCGCTCGACGGCAAGGCTGAGCCGGTCGAGCAGCGCCTTTTCCTTGTCGAAGCCGATGACGGCATGGTGGTGGCAATGGACCTGCACCAGCGCGTCGCCGCCCCGGTGCAGCGACGGGATCTGGTCGATCCGGTCGGCCACGAAATCGGCGAAATAGATCACTTGCTTCGATAGCTGGTGCGCCTCGTCGCGATCGGGGAAGAGGTTCGGCAATTCGTCCTTGAACACCGAGACGCAGGCCGGCTCGAGACCGACGACCGGCGTGCCGGCGGCGATCTCACCGGCAAGGGCTGCGAAGATGCGCTCCAGCCGCGCCCTGGCCTGGTCGAGGAACCCCCAATCGTACAGCGGCCGCCCGCAGCACAGGGGGACGCGCGGGATCGTCACCTCGAAGCCGGCGCGCTCCAGCACCTCGACCGCGGCAATCGCGGTTTCAGGGCGGAAGTGATTGTTGAACGTGTCCGGCCACAGCAGCACCCGCTCGCCGCCGATCGGTATTTTGTCGCGCTCGGCGAACCATCGGCGAAAACTCTGCCGGGCAAAGCGCGGCAGCGTGGCGTGGCCGTCGATGCCGGCGACCCATTTGCCGACCCTGTTCCCGGCCAGAAGATTTGCGATGCCCGGCGCATGATCCGCCACCCGCGCCCAGCGGTCGATCAGCCCCATCGAATAGGCTGCCCGCGGCCGTAGCCGGTCCTTATAGTGGTGTGCACGAAACTCGGCTTTCCAGGTCGCGACATCGACGCCGACCGGACAGTCCGCCTTGCACCCCTTGCAGGCGAGGCACAGCGACAGCGCGTCCTCGACCGCGTCGCTGCTCCAGCCGTCGTTGATGACCTCGCCGCGCGTCATCTCATGCAGCAGGTGCGCGCGGCCGCGGGTCGAATGCCTCTCCTCCCCAGTTGCGAGATAGGAGGGGCACATCACCTCGTCGCCGACCTGCCGCCGCCGGCATTTGCCGACGCCGACGCAGCGCGTCGTCGCGTGCGCGAACGAGCCATGGTCGGCGGGATAGCCGAACCAGGTCTCCAACGGCTCGGGACGGTAATCGGGCCCCAGCCGCAGATTGGAATCGACCGGGTAAGGCTCGATCGCCTTGCCCGGATTCATCCGGTTGCCCGGATCCCAGATCGCCTTGAATTCGCGAAAGCAGCGTAGCAGCTCCGGCCCGTACATGATCTCCAGCAGCTCGGCGCGGGCCTGTCCGTCGCCATGCTCACCGGAGAGCGAGCCGCCATAGCTGTGCACCAGATGCGCGGCGTCGCACATGAAGGCGCGGTAATTGGCGAGGCCCTTGCCGCTCCGGAAATCGAAATCGATCCGGCAATGGATCACCCCGTCGCCGAAATGGCCGTAGATCGCGGCGGTATAGCCGTGGCGGCGGAACAGCGCCTCCAGGTCGCGCAGGTAATCGCCGAGCCGGTCGGGCGGCACCGCGCTGTCTTCCCACCCCGGCCAATGCTCGGGCTGTCCCTGCACGAATGCGGTCGCACCCAGCGACGCTTCGCGCGCCGTCCAGATGCGCTGCTGCTCGTCGGGGCCGGAGAGGATGCGGCGATGCCCCTTGTGGCCGGAGCGTTTGACGATCCGGCGGACCTTCGCTTCGGCCTCGTCGCGCGTCTCGCCGCCCGCTTCGACCATCAGCCAGCCCTTGCCGTCGGGCAGCAGCGCCAGGCCGCCATGTCCGGCGTGCGCGCGCCGCACGGCCCGGAACAGCTTGTCGTCGAAACCCTCGATCGCGTCTGGCCCTTCGGCCAGGATCGACGGCACGGCATCGGCAGCGGCGAACACGTCGTCGAAACCGAGCAGCGCCAGCGCCTTGTGCGCCGGATGGGGCACCAGCGTCAGGGTCGCGTCCAGCACGATCAGGCAACTGCCTTCGGTCCCGACCACCGAGCGCGCGACGTTGAAGCCACGGCCCGGCAGCAACGCATCGAGATTCTCGTAGCCGGACACCAGCCGCGGGATCTTCGGATAGCGCGCCTCGATCAGCGGCCCCCAACGGTCACGGAGCGCGACCAGCGCGCGGAAGATATCGCCGCGCCGTCCCGCCTTTGCCGTGATGGCCGCCAGCTCCGCCTCGCGCGTGGGCCCGAGCTCCAGCACCTCGCCGTCGTAAGTGAGCACCGTCAGCCGCTCGACATTGTCGGCGGTGCGGCCGGCAGTCACCGAATGGACGCCGCAGCTGTCGTTGCCGATCATCCCGCCCAGCGTATTGTGATCGTGCGTTGCGGGATCGGGCCCGAAGGTCAGGCCGTGCCCCTTCGCCTCGTCGCACAGCCGGTCGAGGATGCAGCCCGGCTCGACCGTAGCGCGTCGCGCCGCCGGGTCGATCCCGACCACCCGGTGCAAGTGCCGTGAAAAGTCGATCGTCACCGCGGCGTTGCAGCCCTGGCCCGCCAGGCTGGTCCCGCCGCCCCGCGGCAGGATCGGCGCGTCGTGTTCGCGGCAGATGCGAACCGTCTCGATCACTTCGTCGCGGTTGCGCGGGCTCACCAGCCCGATCGGCACCTGGCGATAGTTGGACGCGTCGGTCGCGTAGAGCGCCCGCGCCTGGGCGCTGAAATCGACCGCATCGCCCAGCGCGCGCCTCAGGTCCTGCTCGAGCGCCTCGTGCGGCGCCCCCATCACACCAGCTCGCGGACCCTGTCGGACGCGATGGTGAGCGCGATCTTGCCGCGATTGGGCGTGCCCTTCGCCAGCGCCTCGGCCAAGTGCAGCGCCTGCTTGGCCTCGATCTTCGGCGGCATCGGCGGCTCGTTCGGGTCGACGACGGCCTCGATCAGGCAGGCGCCCGGCATGGCAAGCGCCTCGCGCAGCTGGGTGCCGCACTTGGCCGGGTCGTCGATCCGGATCGCGCGAATGCCGCAGCCTTCCGCGACGCGCACGAAATCGACCGGCTCCAGCTCGCAGCCATATTCGGGGTTGCCGAGGAAGACCATCTGCTCCCACTTGATCTGGCCGAGCGTGTTGTTCTTGATGACGATGATCTTCACGTCGAGGCCGTATTTCCTGAGCGTGACGAGATCGCCCATCAGCATCGCCATCGCCCCGTCGCCGATAACCGCGACCACTTGCCGGCCCGGATAAGCGACGGCGCCGGCAATCGCATAGGGCAAGCCGCAGGCCATGCTGGCGAGGGTTCCGGAGCAGCTGAACTTCATGTCGCCGCGCATGTCGACATGGCGCGCGGTCCAGGCGGTAATCGTGCCGCTGTCGGTGATCAGGATTGCGTCGTCGTCGATCAGCTTGTTGAGCTCGTGCGTGACGACCTGCGGCTTCATCGGCATGTCGGTGCGGGTGCCGCGATCGTCCATCAGCTCGCGCCACTTGCCCATCGCCTTCTGCGCGGTGTCGAGAAAATCGGTGCTGTCATTGGGTTTCAGCATCGGCAGCAGCTCGGCCAGCACGCGTTTGCTGTCACCGATCAGACCTGCCTCGACCGGATAGCGCAGCCCGACCCGCTTCGGGTCGATCTCGATCTGGACCGCGCGCGCTTTGCCCGGCTTCGGATAGAATTCGATATAGGGGAACGACGAGCCGACGATCAGCAGCGTGTCGCAGCTTTCCAGCGCTTCCTGGCTCGCGCGCGTGCCGAGCAGGCCGACGCCGCCGGTTGAATAGGGGCTGCGGTCCGGAATGGCACCCTTGCCCAGCAGCGGCATGCCGACCGGCGCCTTCAGCCGCTCGGCGACTGCCTCCAGCTCGGCGCGCGCGCCGATCGAACCGCGGCCGGCCAGGATGAACGGCTTCTTCGCCTGATTCAGGATCGCCGCGGCCTGCTCCAGTTGCTGGCGGTCGGGAAGCTGCCCGCCCCGCGCCATCATGTTCGACACATGATGCTTGATGTTGCGTTCGGAGCGCCGGGCCTTGTCGAGGGGCATCGACTGGATATCGACCGGGATCGTCACATGCGTCGGCTGGCGATAAGCGAGGGCGGTGCGGCAGGCCATCTCGACGACATTCTCGACATGGGTCGGCCCCATGATCCGCGCGCTGTACGCAGTCGCGTCCATGAACAATTTGTCGAGGTCGATATCCTGCTGCGTCCAGGTATCGAGCAAATCGTGATGCTGCATGCCGGTGATCGCGAGCACCGGCTGGCCGTCCAGCTTGGCGTCGTAGATGCCGTTCAGCAGATGGACGCCGCCGGGCCCGGATGTGGAGAGGCAGACGCCAAGCTTTCCCGTCCATTTGGCATAGGCACAGGCGGCAAAGGCCGCGACTTCCTCATGCCGCGTCTGGATGAAGCGGATCTGGTCCTGTCGGTTGCGCAGCGCCTCGAACACGCCGTTGATGCCATCTCCGGGAATGCCGAAGATCGTGTCCACGCCCCAGTCGATCAGGGTTTCGACGAGAATGTCGCCGCCGGTCATGGCCATTGCTGCTGCTCCTATCCGTCCAGTTGAGTAATGTATGCTGTCGCGGCGGGTTCCTCGGCTGATCGCCGTGGTGCGCCGAGGATCAGGCTCGGCGGAACCTTGGACGCGTCGGTCAGGCCGGTCAGCGCCATCGTCACGTCCATTTCGTCGCGGATCAGCTCCAGCGCCTTGATGACGCCATCCTCGCCGGCAGCGCCGAGACCGTAGAGATAGGCGCGACCGATCATGCAGGCGGTCGCGCCCATGCTGAGGAACTTGAGCACGTCCTGCCCCGACCGGATGCCGCTATCGGCCCAAAGCTCGACGTCATCCTTGCCGATCGCGTCGCGGATCGCCGGGAGTTGCGATGCCGTCGACGCCGCCCCGTCGAGCTGCCGCCCGCCGTGATTGGAAACCAGCACCGCGTCGGCGCCGGCCTTGATTGCCAGTTTCGCGTCGTCGGGGTCGAGCACGCCCTTGATGATCAGCTTGCCGCCCCAGCGTTGCCGCACCCAATCGATCGTGTGCCAGTCGAAGGTCGGGTCGAATTGGCTCTTCACCCATTCGGCCAGTTCGCCGAGATCGCCGGAATTCTTTACTTCATCCTTCAGGTTGCCGAACGTCCATTCGCTCGCGCGCAGCATCGGCAGCGCCCAGCCCGGATGGCTGACGATGCTCCAGATGTTCGCGGGCGTGAGCTTGGGCGGAATGCCGAGGCCGTTCTTGACGTCGCGGTTCCGCTGGCCCTCGACGTGCAGGTCCATCGTCAGCACCAGCGCCGAGCAGCCCGCCGCCTTGGCGCGATTGATCAGCGATTCGCTGATCTTGCGGTCCTTCATCAGGTAGAGCTGGAACCAGAAGGGCTGGTCGACCGCGCCGGCCACATCCTCGATCGAGTCCAGCGACATGGTCGAAAGGCAGAAGGGGACGCCGAAGCGCTGCGCCGCGCGTGCCGCCTTGATCTCGCCATTCGCGCACATCGATCCGCACAGACCGGTCGGGGCCAGGGCGAGCGGGATCGTCACCGGTTTTCCCAGCATCGTGCCGCCATGCTTGCGCTCGGATACGTTCAGCATGACGCGCTGACGAAAGCGGATCGCATCCAGGTCGCGCCGGTTCGCGCGCAGCGTCAGCTCGTCGTACGATCCGTTCTCGACATATTCGAAAAACGGCTTCGGCACGCGCTTCGATGCTTCGACCCGCAGATCCTCGATGTTCGTGTAGATGGTCATCGATCAAGCTCGCCGCGCTTTGCCATCTCGGCGATGCGGTCGCCGATCCGGCAGGCGAGCGCCTGGATCGTCAGCGATGGATTGACCCCGCCGGAGTTGGGGAACAGCGACCCGTCGCACACCCACAGGTTCGGGATCGCCCAGGTGCGCCCGTCGGCATCGACAACGCTGTCCTTCGGGTCGTCCCCCATCCGGCAGCCGCCCATCAGGTGCGAGGTATCGTGGGTGTCCCAGAGCTGGTGCGCGCCGCCCGCCGCCAGCACCTGGTGCATCGACTTGCGGCCATGCTCGATCAGCCGCCGGTCGTTCTCGGAATAGGAAAAGGTCACGCGCGGGATGCGGAGCCCGTACTGATCCTTTTCGTCGGCCAGCTCGACCCGGTTGTGTGCTTGCGGCTCGGTCTCGCCGACCAGCACCAGCCCGGCGGTGTGATTGTAGCGGGTCATTTCCTGCCGCAGCGCCGCGCCCCAGAGTCCGCGCGCTGCGAGCGTCTGCGCCCAGTCGGTCGGCAGCGGCCCCTGGCTCATGAACGCATAGCCACCGTGAAAGTCCTTGCCCTCGTCGGAGTAATTCCAATGCTCGGTGCCGGCCATGCAGGGGGGCGCCTTGTAGCTGCGGATCTCCTCGTCCAGCACGCCCCAGACGCCGGGCCCCGAATGGGTCATCAGATGCGTGCCGACCAGGCCGTTGTCGTTCGCGAGCCCGTCCGGGAATTCGGGGCAGGCGGAGTTCAGCAGCAGCCGCGGCGTCTCGATCGCATAGCCCGCGACGACGACGTGCCGCGCCTTCTGCTGGCGCCATTTGCCGCGCCGATTGTAGGAAACGCCGGTCGCGCGCCCGTCCTTGCCCATCTCGATCCGCCCGACCATCGCCAGGTCGCGGATTTCGGCACCCGCCGCGATCGCTCGGGGTACGAAGGTGACCAGCACGCTCTGCTTGGCGTTGGTCGAGCAGCCATATTTGCAAAAGCCGCGATAGACGCACGGGTGCGCCATTCCGCGCGGTGCGGAGAGGGTGGCGAGCGGCAGCGGCGACCAGTCGATGCCGATCCGCTCGCAGCCGCGCGCGAGCACCAGGCCCGACGCGTTCACGGGATGCTCGCGATACGGGTAGCGCTTGCGCCGCTTGCCCCAGGGGTAGCGAACCGGGCCGCTGATCTTCAGCGACTCTTCCGCTTCCTCGTAATAGGGCTCCAGCTCCTCGAAGCTGAGCGGCCAGTCGCGGCCATAGCCGAGCTTCGACCGCGACTTGAACCAGTCCGGCCGCCAGCGGAGCGCGATCATCGTGTAATGCACGGTGCTGCCGCCGACGCCGCGGCCACTATTGTTGCTGCCAAGCTGGATCGGGTCCGCGCCGCCGCTGATCCGCTCGTCGGTCCAGTAGAGATCGCCCTGTGCCGCTTCGTCGGACGCGAAATCCTCCAGCGGCCGCCAGAACGGGCCGGCATCGAAGGCGACGACGGAAAAGCCGGCTTCGGCGAGCTTGGCCGCCAGCGTGCCGCCGCCCGCGCCGGTGCCGACGATCGCGAAATCGACCTGCTCCGAATCGTCATAGCAGCGCATCTGCACCCACGCGCCGGGGCGGAACACGTCCGGCGCCCGCCCGTCTTGCGCACGCGGCTGGTCGATAGCGTCAAACATGCTGCTCTTCGGCTTCCCACGGGTCGCGCTCGTCAAGGCCCAGCCGGACATAGCCGCGTGGGCTCGCCGGGCCGCCAAAGCCGATCTCGCTCCACGCCGCCGGGTGGGAATAATAGACCGCGACGATTTCCTTCAGCAGCAGCTCGCTGAAGAAACGATCGGCGGGAAGGTCGCCCCACTGCCGTCCGTCAATCTCGCCCCGCTGCACCGCGCCGAGCAGCGCGTCCTGCGCGTCCGGCTCCAGGTCGCGGAAATCGGTTCCGTGCCGCTCGCGCGCTTCGCCCGCGATGCCGGCGAGCCCCTGCCGCCAGGCTTCGCGCATCGGCGGCATGCCGACATAGCGATATCCGGGCCGCCGGTCCTCGGCCAGTTTCTCGTCGATCCAGGGGACGATCGGCACCGGCGCCTCGCGCTCCGGCTGCGGCATCAGCCGCGCCGCGATCGCTTCCAGCAGCGTCCATTCGTCCTCGCTCAGGAACCGCCGCTCCGGTATCTCGTCCAGTCGCCGCTTGATGACTGCGCGGGTCTGCTCGTTCCACGACGGCGTGTCCCATTTCTTGAGCACGTCATAGTCCGGATATGGCGTCTTGAAGCCGCTCATCCGCGCCGCTCCAAGGCCGGCAGCAGCCCCAGCGCGGCGAGCGCGATGCCCAGGAACGCCGGCGGGGCGGGGAGGGGCGGACCCTGCAGGATCATCTGGCTCCAATTGTGCCAGCCGCCCATGTTCCGGTGGATGCCGTAGCTGTGGAAGATCGGTCCCGCGATGCCGAGCAGCGCCGTCCCGAGCAGCAGCGGCCGCGCGACCTGTGCCGCCTCCGGACTGACCGAACTCGCCGCCGTGACGGCGGCTGCGAGCGGCGGCAGCGTCACCGGCGCGAACATGAACGGGTTCTGGAACGCGCCGCGAAAATGCAGCAGTCCTGCTTCCGCGGCGGTCCCCAGCAGCGCCAGCGCGGCAACCGGCGCGATCCGCGCGGGAGCGGCAATCCCGGGATGCTCCGCCGCCAGTCCGAACAGCCCGGCCAGGCTCAGCGCCGCCGGCGCACCCAGGGGCGCTGCGTAGAACAGGTTCAGCATGTCGAACCCGCCCGCGCGCTTGCCGATATTGTAGCTGTGAAAGCCCACGCCCGCCGCGCCGACCGCCAGCGCCGCGCTGAAGACGTACGGTGCCGCCTCGTCCTCCACCGCCGTCATGCCGAGCGTCGCCAGCGCCAGTGTCGGCGCGACGAACATCGCCGGGTTCTTGAACTCACCGCGGTAATGCTCGATGCCGCTGTCGAGCAGCACCGCCAGCGACAGGATCGCCGCGCCGGCGCGCAGCCCGCGCTCGGCCGCCTTGCCAGGGTCGGCCGGTTCCGCTCGTCTCCAGAGCTTCCACGCCGCCGCGCCGATCAGGCCTGCCGCAGCGATGCCGCCCAAGCCGACCGCGATCAGCGGCCGCCGCGACGGCTCCGGGACAGGCTTGGGCATGCCCTGTCAACGCAGGCGCGCCGCACCGGGTTGCCTGTTCCGCAAACTTAATCCCGATTATATTTTCTCGCGCTCCCGTGCCCGGCTGGCCAGCATGAATCCGGCCCCGATCGCGGCCGCGCCGAGCGCTGCGATCCCGACTTTCTTCTTGTGCGCGCTGAACCACAGCTCTGCACTGCGATCGGTCGCTTCGTCGTCGAACCGGCCGTGCGCGCCATGGTCGCCAGGCACCGGCTCGAACAGATTGTCGCGGCGATCGGGCGACACCGGCTGCGGATCCTGCTGGCTTTGAAAGCCGGTGCGGCCCAGATACTCGTCGAGCAGCGGCGACGCGATCTTATTGCCCCAGACCGCCTGCACCGTCGGCCCGCCGACCAGCATCTCCTTGCGCGTCGAATGTGCCGCATCGAAGATCGCGCGCGCCGCGACCTCGGGCTGATAGACGGTGCCGACCGGGCGCGGCTCGCCCGGCAGCTTGGCCCGGATCCAGTCGAATTGCGGCGTGTTGACGCCGGGCAGCTGCACCATCGTCGCGCTGACGTCGGTCTTTTCGTGGATCAGCTCGCACCGGAGCGAATCGAAGAAGCCCTGGATTGCGTGCTTCGCGCCGCAATAGGCGGATTGCAGCGGGATGCCGCGATAGGCGAGCGCCGATCCCACCAGCACGATCTTACCCGCCCCCCGCGGGAGCATGTGCCTGAGCGCGGCGCGCGTGCCGTTGACCTGGCCCAGATAGGTGACCGCGGTGACCCGCTCATATTCCTCCGCCGTCACGTCCATGAAGCGCGCGAAGATGCCGGCAAAGGCATTGTTGACCCACACGTCGATCGGCCCGAGCTCCGCCTCGATCCGCGCAGCCGCATCGTCGACCGCCTTCGCATCGGACACATCGGCCTGCACGACCAGAGCGCGGCGTCCCGCCTCTTCCACTTCGCGCGCCGCGGCGTCGAGCCCGTCCCGGCCGCGGGCGATCAGCGCGACGTCATAGCCATTGGCGGCGAACTCCCGCACCGTCGCGCGGCCGATCCCTGCCGATCCGCCCGTCACCACCGCGATCCTAGCCATCGGCCGCACTCCTTTCGACAAAACGCTCGCCGCGCCGCACCGCGCGCAGCAGCAGTACCGCGCCGAAGCCGCCGATCGCCGCCCAGCTCGCGACCAGCAGCAGCGCCGTCGGAAGCGCCGGCAGCCCGGTCGGCGGCAGCAGCATCCATGCCGCCTCGACCAGCCGCATCGCTAGCGTGACACCGGCGATCGCCAGCATCCCCGCACTGCTCGATCGCACCGATGGGCTCAGCAGCGCGAGGAACGGCGCCACGAATTGCAGCGCGACAAGTCCCCACGTCACGAACACCCAGCCGGTCTCGGTCCGGCGCAGATACCAATGCACTTCCCGCGGAATGTCGCCGGACCAGATTACGATATACTGCATTGCGTGGAGATAGCCCCAGAACAGCAGCGCGGTGACGAACACGCCGGCCGCGGCGAGCGGCGCGTCATCCCGGGCGGGCAGCGCGATCAGCAGCGCGAGCGCGATTCCGCCGAGCCAGGTCCCGGCCATGAAGATCAGGCCATATTCCGACGAATGGAATTCGGGATGGATCGATTCCAGCCAATCGACCCCGGCCAACGACGCCAGCAGTGCGAACAGGATCAGCCCGCCCGCCGCGATGCCGTTGCGCACCTCCGGCGGCGCGCGCAGCATTCCCTGCTGCAATCCGACGAACACGCCGAAATAGATCACGGTCCGCACGATCCAGAATGCCGGGGACAGCCACACGCTCTTGAAGGCCGGCAGCGCGGCGGCGACGTGCGGGTCGGCCCAGGGATAGACCCAGCCGGCCCCGATCAGCACCGGCACGAAGGTGAGCGCGGTCAGCGGCAACAGCGTCGCGCCGGCGGCGAACGGCGCCTGGAGGAGCGGTCGCCAGCTGCCGCCGACCAACTGCACCATCATCAGCAGCGCAAGGCAGCCGAGCGGCACTTCCGCCCAGCCGACAGCCGCTGCCGTCCAGGCGGTCAGGGCGATCCGCGGCTCGATCAGCAGCCCGGCAACCGCGCCGGCGAGCCCGACGATGCCGACCACGAAGGCGTTCCGCTCGATGCTCATGGGGCCGCCTGCTGGGTCGACGTCTGGTTTCGTTGCAGCGCGCGGATATAGCTGACGATCGCCCAGCGATCGCGCGGCGGGACGCGATCGGCATAGCTGTACATCGCGCCGTGCCCGTGCGTGATCACGTCGTACAGATAGCGGTCCGGCGCGCTCAGCAGCCGCGGTTCGGCATAGTCCGGCGGGTGCGGAAAGCCGCGCTGGACGACGATCCCGTTCCCGTCGCCCGATCGCCCGTGGCACGGGGCGCAGAAGATTCCGAACCGCTCGCGTCCGCGCTCGACCAACGCCAGGCTCATCGGCGGGCGCTCGGCGAGCGGATCGACCGGCGCGGCATCTCGCGCGACTGTTCCCGCCGGGGGCGCCTGCACCACCCGGTCGTTGCGGAACAGGCTGCCGCGCTCCCATTCGGCATATTTGCGCTGATCCGTCATCCGCAGATTCTGCCCGCAGCCGGTGAGGAGGATGGCAACAAACAAAGCAACCCAACTCCGTTCGTTTCGAGCGAAGTCGAGAAACGATTTGCGCCGGAGCAAGCGCTTCTCGACTTCGCTCGAAGCGAACGGAATTCCTTTTCTCACGGCCGCACCGCCTCGATCGACCAGGCACCGAGCGAGCCCAGGAACCCACGCGTCCCGTCGCGGTCGAATTTGGGATCGTCCGCCTCGATATAAAGGAAGAAGCGGTCGTCCGACGCCAGGCTGAAGCGCGGTGTCCCGAACAGCGGATGATGCAGCCGCGGCAAACGGTTCATCCACAGCATGCCGATGATCGGGAACAACACCGCGCAGAGGATCATCAGCTCGAAATCAACGACGAAGAAGGCGGGAAGCGCGATCAGCGGCCGCCCGCCGACCTCGATCGGGTAATCGAAGTTCACGAACACCTGCACCGCCAGCGTCGCTGCGATCCCGACCGCGCCGCCGATGACGCTCAGCCAGCCGATCCGGTGATCTCGGATCGACAGCGCCTCGGCCATGCCTTCGACGGGGTAGGGGCTGAAAGCGTCGATGTGCTGATAGCCGGCCTCCCGCGCGCGCTTGACCGCGCCCAGCAGCGCATCGGCCGTGCCGAACTCGCCCAGCAGCCCCAGGATCGGCGGCTCAGCCATGGCGCGCCTCTTTCTTCTCGCGCGCCAGAACTTCCTTGTCCTCGAAGATCGAGATCGACGGGATATAGCGGATGAAGAGAAGGAAGGGCGTGAAGAACAGCCCGATCGTGCCGAGATAGGTTCCCCAGTCCCAGAAGGTTGTGTGATACTCGCCGAACGAGGAGACCAGGAAGTCTTTATAAAGGCTGGTGACCAGGATCATGTAGCGCTCCAGCCACATGCCGATCACGACCGAGGTGCCGATCAGGAACAGCAGCACCGGGCTCCGCCGCACCCGCTTGAACCACAGCCCCTGCAGCGGCACGAAATTGAACAGCACGGCGCCCCAGAAGCTCCATGCGTACATTCCGAAGAATCGATCGTAAGTGGTTGCGATCTCTCGCGCGTCGCCGGAATAGAAGGCGTCGAACACTTCGAAGACATAGCCATAGGCGGTCATCAGCCCGCTCGCGAGCAGGACCTTTGCCAGCACGTCCATATGCTGGTCGGTCACGATCTCCTTCAGCCCGAAGAAATGGCGGACCACCAGCGCGATCATCGCGACCATCGCAAAGCCCGAAAAGGCCGCGCCGAGCACGAAGTAAGGCGGGAAGATCGTCGAGTGCCAGCCGGGCACCTGGCCGGAGGCGAACAGGAGCGACACTTCACTGTGCACCGATACGACCAGCGGCACCGCGATCGCGGCCGTGGTGCGATACGCTTTTTGCCACCGGGCCCAGTGCCGCGCCGATCCGCGCCAGCCCAATGCGAAAATGCCGAAGAACACTTGCCAGCCGCGCTTCTTCGCGCGGTCGCGCACCGTCGCCAGGTCCGGGATCAGGCCGATGTACCAGAACAGCAGCGACACGGTTAGATAGGTCAGGACCGCCCAGATGTCCCATTCGAGCGGGCTGCGGAATTGCGGCCACACGCCCATCGTCGCAGGATAGGGGAACATCCAGTAGAAGAACCAGGGCCGCCCCAGGTGGATGATCGGGTAGATGCCGGCGCAGACAACCGCGCACAAAGTCATCGCCTCCGCGAAGCGGTTCAATGAGTTGCGCCAGTCCTGCCCCATCAGCAGCAGCATCGCGGAGATCAGCGTGCCGGCATGGCCCAGACCCAGCCACCAGACGTAAAGGTGGATCGCGAACGCCCAATTGACGGGGATGTTCAGGCCCCAGACCCCGACGCCCCAGGTCATCAGCCAGGTCACCGAGACGAAGAACAGCAGCAGCAGCGCCAGGCTGAAGATCAGCGCGATCAGCCAGGGCACGCGCGCGGGAAAGCGCAGCGGCACGCGGCCGATCTCGACGCTGACGTCGTGCAGCGACTGGTCGAGCGGAAGGATGGGTCGAGACGTGCTCGCCATCAGGCCTCCTCGTCCGCAATGCGCGCCAGATAGGTGGTGCGCGGCCTGGTATCGAGCTCTCCAAGCAATGCGTAATTGCGTGGGGACGTGCGGCCTTTGGCGACCGCACTTTCGGCGTCCTTCAGATTGCCGAACACGATCGCCTGGCTCGGGCACGCCTGCTGGCATGCGGTCCGGATTTCGCCGTCGCGGACGTCGCGGTTCTCGATATCGGCTTGCGTCACCGCGCCCCGGATGCGCTGCACGCAATAGGTGCACTTCTCCATCACGCCGCGGCCCCGGACCGTCACGTCGGGGTTGCGCTGCGCCTGCACCGACGGGGGCGCCTTGGTCGTATAATCGAACCAGTTGAAGCGGCGGACCTTGTAGGGGCAATAGCTTGAGCAGGTTCGCGTGCCGATGCAGCGATTATAGACCATCTCGTTGAGCCCGTCCGGCCCGTGCACGGTCGCGTGGACGGGGCAGCCCATCTCGCACGGGGCCTGCTCGCAATGCATGCAGGGCACCGGCTGGAAGTAAGTCGTCGGCTGCTCGGGCGGGCCGTCATAGTAACGGTCGACCCGCAGCCAGTGCATCTCGCGCCCGCGAGCGACCTGGTCCTTGCCGACCACGGGCACGTTATTTTCGGCCTGGCAGGCGATCGTGCAGGCGTTGCAACCGGTGCACAGGTCGAGGTCGATCGTCATCGCCCAGGCTGCGTTTTCCTCTTTCCAGCGCGGATAGAAGGACGCCTGGTCGCGTTCCTCCTCCTTGGCTGCGCGCGGGTGCGCGGCGGAGACGGTGCGCACGAAATCCTGGCCTTCCAGGGCGTGGTGCAGCTGCGTTGTTGCGAGCTTGTGCTGCCCGCCGGCCTTTTCGATCGACCCCTGCGTCGTCCAAGGCGCGGCGGCGGTTCGCAGCGCATATGCGTCATAGCCGATCCCGCTTCCGACCTGGCCCGCGCGCTTGCGGCCATAGCCAAGGAACAGGGTGACGCTTTGCTCCGGCTGGCCCGGCATCACCCAGGCCGGGCCGGTGATGTTCCGTCCGCCGGCCGAAACGCGGACCAGGTCGCCATTGCCGACGCCCAGCCGGTCGGCCAGCGCGACGCTCAGCGCGACGACATTGTCCCAGGTGACTTTCATCAGCGGCTTGCCCAGCTCCTGCAGCCAGGCATTGTTCGCGAACTGCCCGTTCCAGATGGTCGGATCCGGCCGGAACAGGATCTCGACCTCGCCGCCGGCCGCCGACGCGAGGGGCGGGGCAGGGGGAGCCTGGGCCGCCACCGGCGCGGCTGCGCTGTTCGGGACAATCCCGCTGCGCACCACGTCGCGCCAGGCCTGATCGTCGATCGGCCAGCTCGTGCGCACCAGCTCAAGAGCAGGCGCGGGGTCGCCGGTCAGTCCGGCGACGATGCTGTGCACGGAGCGCGTATCGTAAAGCGGGTCGACCAGCGGCTGGATGATGGTCGCGCTGCCGTCGATCGCGCGTGCGTCGCTCCAGTCTTCCAGCGCGTGCGGCAGCGGCAGATGCCAGTCGCTCAGGATCGCCGTCTCGTCCACATGCTGCCCGGCATGGATGCGAAGCGGCGCCCGGGCGCAGAGCTTCGCGAAATCCAGGTCGGCCGGGGCGGCATAGGCCGGGTTGGCGTCGAGCATGACCAGCGCGCTCACCCGGCCGGCGTCCAGATCGCGCGCGAGTTCGAGGAACGGCGCGCCCGCAAAGCGCACCGGTTCGATATAGCGAACGGCCGCGCCGCCGAGTGCCTCGTTGATCCTGAAGGTGAGCGCATGGACAGAAGCGGGGCAGTGCGCACCGGCCGTGACCAGACCGAGGCCTTGCTTCAGCGCCGCCGCGGCCTGACGCACCCACAATGTTTCCGGCCGGGTTAGTCCATCCTGCGCCGACCCGAGCCCCAGCTCCGCCGCGAGCGCGCTCGCCAGTACCGGAATGCGCGACGGAGGCACGGCCAGCCGTTCGGCTGCGGCGCTGCCCGTCTGCGTCGGCGTCGTCTCCGCCATATGCAGCCGCAGCCGCTCGCCGGCAGCCACGTTCGGGCCACGCCGCGAGGCCCAGGCGGCGACGTTCGGCACTTGCGCCGGGCCGGGGCCGAGCAGATCGTCATCAAGGCTGACCACCGTTCGCGCCGCCGCAAAGTCCGGCCGTACCTCGAACGCACGCTCGCCGGCGAGCGGATCGAACGAATGCACGCGAGCATTCGGCAGCGCCGTCGTCAGCGCGCGCAGCTGCCGGATCAGCGTCGGCGAGCTCGTTGGTCCGATCAGCAGCCGCAGCCCTTCGCCGCCGTTCGCGGCCCAGGCGCGGCGCATCCTGAGCATCATGGCGTCGTAATCGGCCCAGCTCGCCTCATTGCCGTGAAACAGTGGCGCCTGGCTGCGATCGGGATCGTACAGGTCCAGAATTGCCGCCTGGGTGAACAGGCTCGATGCGCCGCGGCTCATCGGGTGGTCCGGATTGCCGTCCAGCTTGATCGGCCGCCCGGCGACGCTGGTCGCGATCACCGGCTGAGCATAGCCGTCGAACGGGATCGCGGTCGCGTAACGGGCGATCTGGTCCTCGATGATGTCCTCAGGCCGGTTGACGAACGGCACCGCGTCGTCGGAGCGCTTCGGGCTGCACCCGGCCAGCCCGATCAGGCCCAGCGACGCGCCCATCACCTGCAGCAGCGCGCGCCGGTCGGTCAGGAACAGGTCGGCGACCGCGGGAAACTCCGCTTCCAGCGCCGCGCGGAAATCGTCCGTGCCCGCCAGCTCTTCGAGCCCGCGCCAGAGCCGCTTCCCGCTCACCGGTGGCACACCGCGCAATGGGTGAGCTGGTCGGGTGCCTTGATGTGGTAGAGCTTCATCAGCGCCTGCCCGAGCCCGCGGCGATCGGCCGGCGGGGTCCAGTCGGCCTCCAGCACGGCGTTCTGGGGCCGCAGATGCGGCGCGGGATTGCGGTGGCAGTCGAGGCACCAGTGCATTTCGAACGCCTTGGCGCGGTACATCAGCGGCATCCGGTCGACGCGCCCGTGGCACTCGAAGCAGCTGACGCCCTTGGCGATGTGAATGTCGTGCCGGAAATAGACGAAGTCCGGCACTCGCGCGACGCGCTTCCAGTTGATCGACCGGTTCTCGGCCAGGCTCTCCCGCACCGGCGCCAGCATCGGCGCCTGGGTCCAGAGCTGCGAATGGCAGGTCATGCAGACATGGGTCGCCGGAAACCCGGCATCGGCGCTCGTTTCGACGGATGTGTGGCAATAGCGGCAATCGATGCCCAGCTCGCCGGCATGATGCTTGTGGCTAAACGGCACCGGCTGCATCGGCGTACGCGCGACCTCCGTCACATATTGCGATCGCGCCACGCCGCCCGCCAGCAGCAGCGACCCGACCGTCCCCACCACCAGCGCGATCAGGACCGCGCGCAGCCAGGTGTCGGCAGTGGGTGAAAAGATCTGCGCCACCCGCGTCCTCGTGGAGCCTCACTGAATGGCCGACGAACGGCTCATACATAAGCTAAGTTCCGCGTCCGGTTCCCGGACGTGGAACGTTTTTTATTGAGGTCCGTTCGCTTCTCGATCCCGCTCGTTCCGAGGCGACCATTCATGTCCGAAGCTGCCCATGCGCAGGATTTCGAACGATCCGATGCGCCTCCCTGGCTGATCGTGGCGCTGGCCGCAGGGCTGGCGGCGACGGTGGTCGGACTGATGATCGTGCTCAGCCTGGTTTTCCCTCAGGCGCTGGTCGATCGCCCGAAAGGACCCGTCAGCGCTCTGCCGCCGGCACCGCGCCTGCAGGTCGCGCCCCGTGCCGATCTCGCCCGGACGCGCGCGGCCGAAGCGGCGCGCCTCCGCCGGATCGACGATGCCATGCGCGCCGTTGCGGCTCAGGGCTGGCGTTCATGAGGGCTGCACTCGCGGGGGTCTTGCTTGCCGCCGCCGCGCCTGCGGCCGCTACAGGATTGCAGCCCGCCCAGTTCGGTGCGCTCGCCTTCCGCCAGCACCCGGGCGCCCAGGTCCCGCTCGACGCCGTGCTCCGGGACGAAAGCGGCCGCCCGGTGCGGCTTGGCTCGCTCCTGGCGGGCAAGCCATCCGTGCTGGTGCTCGAATATCTGCACTGCCCCAATCTGTGCGGGCTCGTGCTTGCGGGGCTTGTTCGCGATCTGAAGATGGCGGGACTCCAGCCCGGCCGTGACCTCCAGTTCGTCGCCGTCAGCATCGATCCGAAGGAAGGCCCGGCCGATGCCGCCAAGGCCCGCGCCGGCTATATCGGCGCCGATACCGATCCGGCCGGCTGGCATTTGCTGACCGGCCCCGCGCCGACGGTCCGCCGCATCGCCGACGCGGTCGGGTTTCGCTACCGCTTCGATAAAGCGATCGGCCAGTTCGCGCATCCGGCCGGGTTCGTCGTGCTGACGCCGGATGGCCGCATCTCGCGCTACCTGCTCGGCTTCGAGCATGGTCCCGCGGCCCTCAAGGCCGCCGTCGCCGAGGCGGGCCGCGACCAGGTCGAGCCGCCCGCGCATCCGCTGCTGCTGCTCTGCTTCGGCTATGATCCGCAACAGGGCACGATCGCCTACACTGCGATGCAGGCGTTGCGCGTGGCGGCCTTCGCCGCCGTCGCGGCGATTGCCTATTACGTCCTGTCGGCGCTCCGCCGCGAGCGGGCCCGCTGATGCGCGGCTTTCCGGTCTGGCCGGTAGAGGCGGGCCATTATGCCGGGGAAATGGACGCGCTATTCATCGCGCTCGTCATCGTCACTGTCCTCACGGCCGGCTTCGTCTGTTTCCTGCTGATCTTCTTCGCCGCCCGCTACCGCGCGGGCCACGCCGCCGACCGCAGCCACACGATCGAAAAAACCTGGAAATGGGAAGTCGGCTGGACGACGGCCTCGCTGCTCATCTTCGTCGGGCTCGCCGTCTGGGGCGCGGACCTCTACCTGCGCCTCTATCAGCCGCCAAAGAACGCGGTGCAGATCTTCGTCGTCGGCAAGCAGTGGATGTGGAAGGCGCAGCATCCCGGCGGCCAGCGCGAGATCAACGAGCTGCACGTGCCCGTCGGCCGCGCGGTGCGGCTGGTGATGGCGTCGCAGGATACGATCCACAGCTTCTACGTCCCCGCGCTGCGCGTGAAGCAGGACGTCGTCCCCGGCCGCTATGAATCGCTGTGGTTCGAGGCGGACCGCCCCGGGCGTTACCACCTGTTCTGCGCCGAATATTGCGGCACCGATCACGCCCGGATGGGTGGCTGGCTGGTCGTGATGAAGCCGCGCGAATTCGCCGGCTGGCTCCGCAGCCAGGGCGGTCAGCCAACCTTGGCCGCCCAGGGGGAACAGCTGTTCCATTCCTTCGGTTGCAGCGGCTGCCATGGCCCGGGCGGGACGGTTCGCGCGCCCGATCTGAACGGCGTCTATGGCGGGCCCGTCGCACTCCAGGACGGCCGCGTCGTTACGGCCGACGAGCGTTACGTCCGCGATTCGATCCTGTTGCCCAAATCCGAAGTCGCTGCGGGCTATGACCCGGTGATGCCGTCGTTCGCCGGCCAGGTCGGGGAGGACGATCTCGCCAAGCTGGTCGCCTATGTCCAGTCGCTGGGCAACGCGCGAAAAGGGGCAAGCTGATGCACGGACCGCGCCCGAACTACCTGACGGCGGAAACGACGATCCGCTCCTGGCTGTTCAGCACCGATCACAAGCGGATCGCGCTCCTCTATTTCGCGTCGATCACCTTCTTCTTCCTGATCGGCGGCCTCGCGGCGGTGATGATCCGCCTGGAGCTGGTGACGCCGGCCGCCGATCTGGTGCGCCCGGACACCTACAACCGCCTGTTCACGATGCACGGCGTGATCATGGTCTGGTTCTTCCTGGTGCCCTCGATCCCGACCACGCTCGGCAATTTCGTGCTGCCGCTGATGCTGGGCGCGCGCGACCTTGCCTTTCCGCGGTTGAACCTCGCCAGCTGGTATTTCTACATCGCCGGGGGCGCGTTGACCGTGCTCGCGCTGCTGCTGGGCGGCGTCGACACCGGCTGGACCTTCTACGAGCCCTACGCGTCGGCCTTTTCCAACGGCTATGTGACGCTCGCGGTGCTCGGCATTTTCCTGTCGGGCTTCTCGTCGATCCTGACCGGACTCAATTTCATCGTCACCACGCACAAGCTGCGCGCTCCCGGGCTGACCTGGTACCGGCTGCCGCTCTTCTGCTGGTCGCTGTATTCGACCAGCGTGATCCTGGTGCTGGCAACGCCGGTGCTGGCGATGACGCTGCTGATGCTGGTCGCGGAGCGCGTGCTCGGCATCGGCATCTTCGATCCGGCGCTCGGCGGCGATCCGCTGCTGTGGCAGCACATGTTCTGGTTCTACAGCCACCCGGCCGTCTACATCATGGTGCTGCCCGCGATCGGCATCGTCAGCGAGCTGATCCCGGCCTTCGCGCGTAAGAAGATTTTCGGTTACAAGTTCGTGGCCTGGGCCAGCGTCGCGATTGCTGCGATCGGCTTTCTCGTCTGGGGCCATCACATGTTCGTGGCCGGCCAGTCCCTCTACGCCAGCCTCATTTTCTCGTTCCTCAGCTACCTCGTCGCGGTTCCGTCGGCGATCAAGGTGTTCAACTGGGTCGCGACGCTGCACAAGGGCTGGATCCGCTTCGACGCGCCGATGCTCTACGCATTCGGCTTTGTCGGCCTGTTCACGATCGGCGGCCTGACCGGCCTGTTCCTGGCCGCGCTCGCGATCGACGTGCACGTGACCGACACCTATTTCGTGATCGCCCATTTCCACTACATCATGGTCGGCGGATCGGTCAGCGCCTTCTTCGGCGGCCTCCATTATTGGTGGCCGAAGATCACCGGCCGCCTCTATCCCGAAGGCTGGGCGCGTGCCGCGGCGATCCTGATGTTCTTCGGCTTCAACCTGACCTTCTTCCCGCAATTCATACTCGGCTGGCTCGGCATGCCGCGCCGCTACGACGCCTATCCGCCGGAGTTTCAGATCTGGCACGTGCTGTCGTCGGCGGGCGCGAGCACCCTCGCAGTCGCCTACGCGATGCCATTGTTCTATTTCTTCTGGTCGCTGGTCTGGGGCCAGCGCGCGCCGGCCAATCCGTGGGGCGTGACCGGCCTCGAATGGCTGACCAGTTCGCCGCCGCCGCCGCGGAACTTCGACACGACCCCGGTCGTCATACGGGGGCCCTATGACTATGTGGACGGCCAGCCTCGGCCCCAAGCCGAGAATGTCTGAGGCGACCCCAGCCTTCCAGTTCGCTTCCGTGCCGCAGCAGCGCGAGGCGGCGACGCTCGGCATGTGGACCTTCCTGGCGACCGAGGTGCTGTTCTTCGGCGCTCTGATCGCCGCCTATTCGGCCTATCGCATCGCCTGGCCTGACGAAATCGCCGCGGCGGCGCGCCACACCAAGGTGGCGCTGGGCGCGATCAACACCGCCGTGCTGCTCACCAGCAGCGCCTTCATGGCAAGCGCCGTCGCGTTCGACGAGGCAAAGCGCCGCCGTCCCGTCGTGCTGTGCCTGCTCGCCACCGCAGTGCTCGGCCTGCTGTTCATCGGCATCAAGGGTTATGAATATTGCCTGGAGTATCAGGAAGGGCTCGTCCCCGCACTGAACTTCCAGCTCGGCCGTTATGGCGGCATCGGCGAGCTGTTCTTTCTCTTCTATTTCTTCGCGACCGGCTTTCATGCGGTCCACCTGACGATCGGCATCGCGATGGTGGTGATGCTGGCAGTGCGGACCGGAGCAGGGCATCCGCCGCACGCGCCGGTGCTCAGGATGGTGGGCCTTTACTGGCACTTCGTCGACATCGTCTGGATCTTCCTGTTCCCGCTGATCTACCTGCCGGGGAGGGTGGGATGAGCGCCGTGTTGCGCACGATCTGGGGGTGCTGGGCGGCGCTGGTCGTGCTGCTCGCGACGACCACCGGGCTCGCGTTCGTGCCGCTCGGCCGCTGGAACATCGTCGTCGCGCTCGCGATCGCCACCGCGAAGGCGCTGATCGTCGTGATCGTCTTCATGGAACTGCGCCGCAGCTCGGGCCTTGTCCGGGTCTTCGCCGGGGCCGGCTTCCTCTGGCTATTGATCCTGCTCGGCCTGACGGGCGCCGATTATTCAAGCCGCCACGAAAGCTACATCCCGAACACGCTCCAGCTTCACGAGACGCCGGTGAAGCGATGATCCGGGTTGTGTCGTACTGGAAGGCGATCCTTGCCGGCGTCGCGGGTGCGCTGGCCTGGGAAGCGGCAGCGCGGCTGCTGATCTGGGCCGGGCTGCCGATGTTCGACATGGTCCGACTGCTCGGCAACTTGTTCTTCGATGATCGCCAATCGTGGTTGTGGTGGCCGGCCGGTCTCGTGCTCCATCTCGGCGTCGGCGCGCTCTGGGCGATCTTTTACGCCTATTTCTGCTGGTCGGTCCTTCGCTTTCGACCACCCATCCAGGGCTTGATCTTTTCGGCCGTCCCCGCGGTGCTCGCGATCCTGATCGTCCGGCCTCAGCTCGAGCTGATGCATATGCCGACGATGGCGCATTTCCCTTATTCGGGGCTGTTCGGCGTGTCGGACGGCTGGATCGGGCCGGTCGGCATCGTGCTCGGGCACGCGATCTATGGGCTGGTCATGGGCGCGCTCTATGTCCGGCCGGTCGGGCGCAGGGTCGGCACGGAACGCGCGCCCGATCCGGACCGCGCGGTACCCGACCTGATCTTCAAGCCCGCGCCGGATCCGCCGTCGCTCGACAATTTCATGTTCGCGACCGGCATCGAGTGCAGCTACCCGACGATCGAAAAGGGCCGCTGGCGGCTCGACGAGATGGCGACCTGCGGCCATTACCGCCACTGGCGGCGGGACCTCGAGCTGGTGCGGGAGCTCGGCATTTCCTACCTGCGCTATGGCCCGCCGCTGCACCTGATCCTGCGCGGGCCCGGTCGCTACGACTGGTCGTTCATGGATCAGGTCGCCGCCGCGATGCAGCAGCTCGGCATTCGCCCGATCATCGACTTCTGCCATTTCGGGCTGCCCGACTGGCTGGAGAATTTCCAGAACCCGCATGTGCCCGAAGCGCTCGGCGCCTATGCCGGCGCCTTTGCCAAACGCTACCCCTGGATCGGCCATTACACGCCGATCAACGAGATGTATGTCTGCGCCCGGCTCTCCGCGCTCGAAGGGCTGTGGAACGAGCAGTGCACCGACGAGCGTTCGTTTGTGACCGCCGCGCGTCACCTCGCCAAAGCGGCGGTGCTGGTCACTCAGGCCGTCCGGCGCGAGCGGCCCGACGCGATCTTCGTCAACAACGAAAGCAGCGAATTCTACCAGCCTTGCTGCCCCGATCCGGAAATCGAGCGCATCGCCGATTTCGAGAATGAGCGCCGCTTCATCCCGCTGGACCTGCTCTACGCGCAGGCGCCGCGCGACGATGTGCGCGATTATCTGTTCGATCACGGCATGCCCAAGGACGAATATGCCTGGTTCATGAGTCAGAAGGTGCCGGAACGCACGATCCTGGGCGTCGATTATTACGACTGGAACGAAAAGGTGATCGACCGCGACGGCCATGCCGAATCGCTGGGGGAGCTGTTCGGCTGGTACGTGATCACGTCCCAATATTATCGCCGCTACAAGCGGATGGTGATGCACACTGAGACAAACAGCCGCGATCCGGCCGAGGCGCCGATGTGGCTGTGGCGGCAATGGCACAATGTCGAGCTGATCCGGAAGGCGGGCGTGCCGGTGGTCGGCTTTACCTGGTACAGCCTGACCGACCAGGTCGATTGGAACATCGCGATCAGCCATCCGGTCGGCAACGTGACTCCGGTGGGGCTGTTCGACCTGAACCGCGACGTGCGCGGCGTCGGCCTTGCCTACAAGCAGTTGATCGAGATGTTCCGCGACAGCACGCTCGTCTGCCCGCGCTGGGGCGAGCTCGACGAGACCGCCGCGCTGCCGCCCGAGCCGAAGCAGGAGCGGGAGGCGGCGCAGTGAGCGGCTGGCCGTTCCAGGGCAGCGACCCGGGGCCGCTGCAGCGGCCTCGGCTGGCGGGCGCGATCGCTGCGGGGATCGCCGCCATTCCCGCCGCGGCTTTGGTCTGGCTGACCGGGTCGGCGCAGATGCCGGCCCGGGTGATCGGCGTGTCGCAGCCGTTGCTGGTGCTGCTCAGCATCGCCGGCCTCGCCATATCCGGTGGCATCTATGGGGCGATCTTCCTTCGCGCCGCGAACGATCGCCGGGGCGGCTGGCTGTTCGGGCTTGGCTGGGGTTTCCTGACCTGGACGCTCGGCCCGATCACGCTGTTCCAGTGGCTGCTCGGCCGGCCGGTGGCGATCGGCCGCCACGCCGCCTATCTGCTCGCCGCGCACCTGCTCTGGGGGCTTCTGTTCGGCGTCGTTTTTCCGCTCGTTCAGAATATGGTGAAGCGCACGATCGAAAATGCGCCGTCGCCGCGCGAGCAGAGCCTCCGGCGGCGCAATCCGGACGACCGCCCGCCGCAGCGCTATCGCCGGATGTCGACCGCGCGCGAAAACTGAAGGCTACGCCGCCACCGCCTCCAGACCCACCGTGTCGCGATGAAGATAGGCCGGGTCGAAACCCGCCATTGCGCGAAGAGCGGGAAAATCGAAAATCTCGACGCTACGCCCGCGTTTGGCGACCAGCCCCATCGCGCGGAGCTGCTGCAGCACGCGGTTCACGTGCACGCCGGTCAGGCCGAGCACGTCGGCCAACTGCTCCTGGGTCAGCGGCAGCTCGATTCGCGCCTGGCGGCGGTCGCAGCCATAGCCGCGGCGGACGGCGAGCTCGCACAGCAGGTGCGCCAGCCGCTCCTGCGCCGAGAGGCGGCCGAGGCACAGCGTCCACCGGGTCAGGATCGCGTTCTCGACAAAGGCCGTCTGCGCGAACAGCGCGGCGATCGCAGGATAATAGACGCCGAGCGCCAGCGCCTGATCGCGCTCGATCGACAGCAACGTCCCCTGCGTCAGCATCCGCACGCCATAATCGATGCGCCCGAACGCCAGCACGTCGAGATTGCAGAAGTCGCCGGGCAGGGCGAGGCCGACGATCTGGCGGCTGCCGCTGCGCGCGGTCTGATGACGAAAGGCCCAGCCTTCGGCCAGCAGGTAAAGCGAGCCCGCCTTGCTGCCTTCGTCGACCAGGCTGCTTCGCGGTGCGACGGCGCGACTGGTCAGCGCGTCACCGAGATGCCGCCGCTCTTCCGGCGTGAGGCCGGCAAACCGATCCAGGCCGTTCAGGATCATACGCTTCTCCTGGCAGCCCCTTCGACAACAGGTCGAGGCCGCTGTTCATCTTAGCAGACAAATGCCGCCGCGCCATATTGTTAGTTCATCTGTCCGGCTCCGAACAGGAATGTTCGTTTCCGGACATTCCGGAACGGGTCCGTATTGGTCGTTCCAGAGGGGAAGCGCGCGCTGGCACGGGCTTTGCTGATGGACCGGCATGTCCTGCTTGGCCTTAGCCCACCTTGCCGATAAGACGCGACTGGAACGCAAGTGTATTGCGCTACTAAAACAGTTGTGCGAATAGGCAGGCCAATGACCGAGCAGAATTTCGAAGCGATGCGTCGCGCGATGGTGGAGAGCCAGCTCCGGACCACCGGGGTCAACGATCCGCGCGTGGTGGCTGCAATGGCCGAGGTGCCGCGTGAGCGGTTCGTGCCCGTTGAGCGCCGCGCGCTCGCCTATATCGATCGTCCCATCGTGCTCGGCTCCGGCCGCGCGCTGAACATTCCCGAGGCGACGGGCCTGCTGCTGACCGCGGCAGCCGTGCGCGCGTCGGACAAGGTGCTGCTGGTCGGCGCCGCGAGCGGCTACACCGCCGCGCTGCTGGAGAAGCTTGCAGCCCATGTTGTCGCGCCGGAGGAAGACGCCGCCCTGCTGACCTTCGCCCGCGAGAACCTGTCGGGCAGCCGCGTCGAGCTGGTCGAGGGGCCGCTGAACCAGGGCTGGGCCGCTGCCGCTCCCTATGACCTGATCGTCATCGACGGCCTGATCGAGCAGGTGCCCGACGCGCTTGTCGAGCAGCTCGCGGACAATGGTCGGCTTGCCTGTGCCATCCTCGATCGCGGCGCCTCGCGCCTGGCGGTCGGCCGCAAATCCGGCGCCGGCTTCGGCTTCGACATGTTCGCGGACTGCGAGTCGGCTCCCTTGCCCGGCTTTGCCCGTCCCAAGTCCTTCGTATTCTAACGAGAGAAAAAACCGGAATGCGCCTCCCGACTATCCTGATCGCGACCACGGCGGCCCTCGCCCTTGCAGCACCCGCCGCGGCCGAGACGCTCCAGGGGGCGCTCGCCAAGGCCTATGCCAACAACCCGACGCTGACCGGCACGCGCGCCCAGGAGCGGGCGAATGACGAGAATGTGCCGATCCAGCGCGCGGCCGGCCTCCCGAATCTCTCCGCATCGGGCGGGTACAACGAAAACGTCTTGATTCCGGGCGCGCAGTTCACGTCGCCGGTGCGGTCGGTCAATGGCTCGCTGACCTTGTCCGTGCCCATCTACCAGGGGGGCGCCGTCAGGAACTCGGTGCGGGCTGCCGATCAGCGCGTGCTCGCCGGGCAAGAGAATCTGCGCGGCACCGAATCGAGCATCTTCAGCCAGGTAGTCGCCGCCTATAACGACGTGATCCGCGATTCCTCGGTTGTCGAGCTCAACCGCGCCAACGTGCACCAGCTCGAGGTCAATCTCCAGGCGACGCGCGACCGGTTCGAGGTCGGTGACCTGACCCGCACAGATGTCGCGCAGTCGGAAGCGCGCCTGTCGCTCGCCCAGGGCGATCAGCGCACCGCCGAATCCAACTATATCGCCAGCCGCGAGCGCTACATTGCACTGGTGGGCGACGTGCCGGACAACCTCCAGCCGCCGCCGCCGCTGCCCAATCTGCCGGCCACGCCCGAGGACGCGATCGCCGTCGCGATCCGCGAGAATCCCGATCTCGCTGCGGCCGAGCGCAATCGCGAAGCCGCCAAATACGACGTTCGCGTGGCGGAGGCCGGAGTTGCGCCCAAGGTCTCCGCATTCGGTCAGGGCGGGGTGACCGATTATCTCGGGACGCTGGGCGGCGGGTTCCGGCAGGCGCAGAGCAACACCACGGTCGGCCTCCAGACCACCATTCCGATTTTTCAGGGCGGACGCCCCGCCGCCCAGACGCGTCAGGCCCAGGCGCGGGAGTCGCAGTCGCTTGAGCAGGTGATCGCCACCGAACGCGGCGTGATCCAGCAGGTTCGATCCGCTTTCGCAGCGTGGAAATCCAGCCAGGAAGTGATCCGCTCGGCTGAAACGGCGGTCTCCGCCAACACGCTGTCGCTGGAAGGTGTGCGTGCCGAAAACAGCGTCGGCAACCGCACGATCATCGAGATTCTGAATGCGGAGCAGGAGCTGCTGAACGCGCAGGTCCAGCTCGTGACCGCGCGGCGCAACGCCTATGTCGCGGCCTTCACGCTCCTCGCCGCGATGGGCCAGGCGGAAGCGCGCGACCTGAACCTGGAAGGCGTGACGCTCTACGACCCGACCGCGAATTATCGCCGCGTCCGCCACAAGATCTGGGATTGGAGCAGCGATCCCGAACCGAAGACGATCGCCACGCGCACCGTTGACACGCCCTCGCAGAGTCCGGAAACAATCGTCGGGCCGAAATAGCCGGAACAGGGCATGACTCAGCCGAACGAGCCATCGATGGAGGAGATTCTCTCCTCTATCAAACGCATCATTGCCGAAGACACCGAAACGCTGGTGCCGCGCCGCGGCGACGCTGCGCCCGAGCCAGAGGACGAACCCGACGTGCTGGAGCTGACCCAGCCGCTCGGCGAGCCCGAGACGATGCAGGCGCCCGAGCCCGAGCCGGAGCCGATCAGCATCGAGGAAGCACCGGCCATCGCCGCCGCACCCGTCGCTCCGCCTGCCAGACCGGCACCGGCTGCCGAGAATGAGGCCGGCGCGCTGCTCTCCGCCACCACCGAAGCCGCGACGCGCCATGCGCTGGCGGCGCTCTCGCGCATGGTGGTGAAGCCCGAGGACCCCGCCGCCGACAACACGCTCGAAGGCCTGGTCCGCGACATGCTCCGGCCGATGCTGAAGGACTGGCTCGACGCAAACCTGCCCGGCATCGTCCAGGCAACGGTCGACCGGGAAGTCGCAAGGATCAGCGGGCGGGGGTGAGTTCCCCTCCCTAGGATTCCGAATAGGACACCGCAAACTCGGTTTGGCCTGAGCTTGTCGAAGGCCTCCCTTTTCTTTGCGCTTGAAGAAGGAAGGGAGGGCTTCGACAGGCTCAGCCCAAACCGGCGCTGGGACTCTGAAGCCGTAAGTGAACCCAAACTCTTCCCCTTGCACGCCCCCCTCGTCTAAGGCGCCGCGCATGAGCGAGTTGCCCAAGACCTTCGACCCCGGCGCCATCGAATCCCGCTGGTATCCCTATTGGGAAGCGAACGACCTGTTCCGCCCGGACCGCGACGATGCCGAGCCGTTCACGATCGTCATCCCGCCGCCGAACGTCACCGGCTCGCTGCATATCGGCCACGCGCTCGACAATACGCTCCAGGACATCCTGATCCGCCACGCGCGCCTGCAGGGGAAGGATGCGCTGTGGGTGGTCGGCACCGACCATGCCGGCATCGCGACGCAGATGGTGGTCGAGCGCACGATCGCGGGGCAGGGGCTGAAGCGGCAGGACCTTGGTCGCGATGCCTTCCTCGACATCGTCTGGGATTGGAAAAAGACGTCCGGCGGCGCGATCACGCGCCAGCTCCGCCGTCTCGGCGCTTCGTGCGACTGGGCGAACGAGCGCTTCACGATGGACGAAGGCTTCAGCCGCGCGGTCCTGAAGGTGTTCGTCCAGCTCTACCGCGAAGGCCTGCTTTACCGCGACAAGCGGCTGGTGAACTGGGACCCGAAATTCCAGACCGCGATCTCCGACCTGGAGGTCGAGACCAAGGAAGTGCAGGGTAGCTTCTGGCACTTCCGCTATCCACTTGCCGATGGCTCCGGCCACATCTCGGTCGCGACCACGCGGCCCGAGACGATGCTCGCCGACATGGCCGTCGCGGTGAATCCGGAGGATGAGCGCTACAAGCACCTGATCAGCGCGATGATCGCCCACCCGATCACCGGCCGGCAGATCCCGATCGTCGCGGATGAGCACGCCGATCCGGAACTCGGCTCCGGCGCGGTCAAGATCACCCCCGGCCATGATTTCAACGACTTCGATGTCGGCGTGCGCGCCGGGATCAGACCCGCCGACATGCTCAACATGTTCGATGCCGAGGCACGGATCGCCCAGACCGCGGACGGCCTCGTGCCCGCCGAGCTGATCGGCCTCGACCGCTTCGACGCCCGCAAGCGCGTTGTGGAGATGATCGAGGCGGAAGGCCTGCTCGAACGCGTCGAGGACCGCGTGATCCAGACCCCGTTCGGCGACCGCTCCGGCGTCGTGATCGAGCCCTGGCTGACCGACCAATGGTATGTCGATGCGAAGACGCTCGCCGGCCCCGCGATCGAGGCGGTCCGCTCCGGCACGATCAAGGTCGTCCCCGAAAGCTGGACCAAGACCTATTACAACTGGATGGAGAACATCCAGCCCTGGTGCGTCTCGCGCCAGCTCTGGTGGGGGCATCGGATTCCGGCGTGGTATGCCGACGACGGTCGTGTCTTTGTCGCCGAGACGGAGGAAGAGGCCGAGCGCGAAGCCGGCAACCTCAAGCTCCGCCGCGACGACGACGTGCTCGACACCTGGTTCAGCTCCGCGCTCTGGCCGTTCGGGACATTGGGATGGCCGGAC
>NZ_BBWU01000014.1 GCF_000974765.1 Sphingomonas changbaiensis NBRC 104936
GAGGATCAAGAAGCTCCGCCAGCGCGATCAGCCGCTCGGCCTCGTCCACATGCAATTGCTCGACCATCGCCCCGCCGATCCGCGCGACGCCCTTGCCCTCGGCGCGCGCCTCCGCCCAGGCCGCCACGATCTCCCGCGCCCGCGCCACCTCCGCCGGATCGGGGCCGAAAATGCGGTTCGCCGCCTCGATCGTGCTCGGGTGCACGACGGTCTTGCCGTCGAAGCCGAGCTCCACGCCCTGCCGGCACGCGGCTTCGAACCCTTCCGGATCGTCCAGGCCCAGATGCACGCCGTCGATCGCGGCCAGCCCATGCGCCCGCGCCGCCAGCAGGATCAGCGACAGGCTGGTCAGCAGCGGCGCCCGGTCCGGCACGTGCCGCGCGCGCAGGTCCTTGGTCAGGTCATTCGTCCCCGCGACGAACCCCGCCAGCCGCTCGCTGGCGCCGCCGATATCGAGCGCGCAGAGCACGCCGCGCGGCGTCTCGATCATGCACCACAGCGCCTTGCCCGGCACCAGCGCCTCGACATGCCGCACCGCGCCTTCGTCCTCGACCTTCGGGATCAGCACCCCGTCGACCGGCAGCTCGGCCGCAAGCGCCAGGTCCGCCTCCGCCCAGTCCGACGCGACGCCGTTCACCCGCAGGATCAGCTCGCGCGCCCCATAGCCGCCCGCGCGCACGGCCTCGGCAACGGTGCGCCGCGCCGTCTCCTTGGCCTCGGGCGCGACCGCGTCTTCCAGGTCCAGCAGGATCGCGTCGCAGGGCAGGGTGCGCGCCTTCTCCAGCGCGCGCGGCTTGTCGCCGGGCACATAGAGCATCGACCGGCGCGGGCGGATATGCTTTGGCATGACCGCACCGTAGCGGGGAGAATGCATGCCTGAAAAGCTGTCCATCGTCGGAATCGGCGGCACCACCTCGCCTGGCTCCTCGACCGAACAGGCGCTGAAGATCGCGCTGCGGGCCGCGGAGGCCGAAGGCGCGCAGGTGACGTTGTTCGACGGCGCCACGCTGGCGGCGCTTCCGCATTACGCCCATGGTGCCGCCGCGCATTCGACGGAGGCCGCGCGGCTGGTCGAGGCGGTACGCCACGCGCACGGCCTGGTGGTCGCGAGCCCCGGCTATCACGGTTCGATCTCCGGCCTGGTCAAGAATGCGATCGATTATATCGAGGAGACGGCGAAGGATTCGCGCGTCTATCTGGACGGGCTGCCGGTGGGGCTGATCGTCACCGCCTATGGCTGGCAGGCGACCGGCTCGACGCTGGCGACGATGCGCTCGATCGTCCATGCGCTGCGCGGCTGGCCGACGCCGCTGGGCGCTGCCATCCGCAGCGTCTCCGGCATGTTTCGCGACGGGCAATGCTCCGATCCCGGCGCGGCGATGCAGCTGGATCTGGTCGGCCGGCAAGTCGCCGAGTTCGCCCGCCTCCGCCGTGCGGCGCCGGCGATCCTCAGCACGGGCCCGGTCGAGGAATGACCGACGAAGACCTCGCGGCAAGGCTGGCCGAGACCGCCGGCAAGCTGCTGATGGCGCTGCGCGACAGCGGCACTGTCGACGGCAAGGCGCTCGGCGATGCCGGCGACGTGACGGCGAATGCGTACCTCATGTCCGCCCTGTCGGCATTGCGGCCGGCCGACGCGATCCTGTCAGAGGAGCGCGTCGATGACCTTTCCCGCCTGGACAGCAGCCGCGTCTGGATCGTCGATCCGCTGGACGGCACCCGCGAATATTCGGAAGGCCGCGACGACTGGGCCGTGCATGTCGCCCTGTCGATCGACGGCCATGCCGCGGTCGGCGCGGTCGCGCTGCCTGCGCAGGGCAAGCTGCTTCGCTCCGACCAGCCGCCGCCGCCGGTCGCCCGGCCGGATCGCCCGCGCCTCCTGGTCAGCCGCACCCGACCGCCCGCCGAATGCACGCAACTCGCCGACCGCCTCGGCGGGGAACTGGTGCCGATGGGCTCGGCCGGCGCCAAGGCGATGGCGGTGCTGCTGGGGCAGGGCGACATCTACCTCCACACCGGCGGCCAGCACCAATGGGACAATGCCGCCCCGGTCGCGGTCGCGCTCGGCGCCGGCATGGTCGCGACCCGCGTCGACGGCTCGCCCTGCACCTACAATGCCCGCGACACCCTTCTCCCCGACCTCCTCATCTGCCCGCCGGAGTATGAGGCGCGGGTGCGCGAGGCGCTCGCCTAAATCCTCCCTGGAACGGGGAGAGGGACCGCCGCGAAGCGGTGGTGGAGGGGGCCCGGTTGCAGCGTGCTGAGCCTCGGGGCCCCTCCACCACGCGCTAGCGCGCGCGGTCCCCCTCCCCGTTCCGGGGAGGAGTTGGGACCAGCACATCCCCAACCCGCTCAAACCCCACGCCATAGACCTGCTCCAGCCGCTCCGGCTCCAGCACGTCCGCGGCGGGGCCGAACGCAACCAGCCGGCCTTCGCTCAGCAGCAGCACGTCGTCCGCAATCCGCGCGGCATGGCTCAGGTCGTGGAGCACCACCACGACGCCGCGCCCCTCGGCCGCGAAGCCGTGCAGGCGGCCAAGCATGTCGAGCTGATGCGCGGGGTCGAGGCTGGCGAGCGGTTCGTCGGCGAGCAGCCAGTCCGGTTCTCCCGCCAGCACGCGCGCGAGCAGCACCCGCGCCCGCTCGCCGCCCGACAGCTCGTGCGTTAGCCGGTCGGCGAAGCGGACGGTGTCGGTCAGCGCCATCGCCCGCTCGATCGCCGCGCGGTCGGTCTCGTCCAGCCCCGCGAATGGCGACCGGTGCGGCGCCCGCCCAAGCTCCACCAGCGAGCGCGCCGGGATGTTCCAGGCCAGCTCCGCCGATTGCGGGAGATAGCCGAGCCATCGCGCCCGCGTCCGGGGATCGAGCGCGGTCACATCGCAGCCGTCGAGCAGCACGCGGCCGCTTTCCACCGCGATCAGCGCCAGCATCGCCCGCAATAGGCTCGACTTGCCCGCGCCGTTAGGCCCGAGCAGCGCGGTCACCCGGCCGGGCCGCAGTTCGGCCGTGATGCCGTCCAGCACCGTTCGTTTGCCGAGCCAGACCGTCAGGCCTTCGATGCTCAGGCCCATGCGTGGCTCCGCCGAAAGCGCAGCAGCAGCGCAAAGAAGAACGGCGTCCCCAACAATGCCATCGCGATGCCCAGCCGCACTTCTTCCGCGCCGGGTGCCAAGCGGACCAGGCTGTCGGCGAACAGCACCAGCGCCGCCCCGCCGAGCGCGGAAGGCAGCAGCACGTCGGACGGCCGCTGTCCGACCAGCGGCCGCACCAGATGCGGCACGATCAGGCCGACGAACCCGACCACGCCCGAAACCGCGACGGCGCTCCCGACGGCGAGGCCCGTGCCAAGCGCGATCAGCGCCTGGAGCCGTCCGGTCCTGACGCCAAGGCTCCGCGCCGTCTCCTCGCCCAGGCTCAGCAGGTCGAGGCTGCGGCCGGTCACGCCCAGCACCGCGCACCCGGCGGCCATGAAGGGCAGGGCGCGCATCACGTCCTCCAGGCTGCGGTCGGTCAGCGCCCCCATCATCCAGCCCAAAATCTCGGCGGTCGCGAACGGGTTGGGCGCGATGCTGATCAGGAAGGCGGTGATCGAGCCCGCGAGGCTCTGCAGCACGGTTCCGGCCAGGATAAACGCCAGCGCGCTGCCCGATCGGCCGACCAGCAGCGCGAGCAGCACGACCGCGGCCGCGGCGCCGGCCATCGCGCTGCCGAACAGCACCAGCGGCGGGGCGCCCAGGCCCAGCAGGATCGCGATCACTGCGCCCAGGCCCGCCGTCGACGACACGCCGATCAGCGCCGGGTCGGCGAGCGGATTGCGCAGATAGCCTTGCAGCACTGCGCCCGACAGACCCAGCACCGCGCCGATCGCGAGGCCCAGAAGCGCGCGTGGCAGCCGCAGCTCGACGATGATCCACCAGCGCGGATCGCCGCTGCCCCAGGCGGACAGCGGCACCCAGACCTTGCCGGCCGTCAGCGAGAAGGCGAAACCAGCCAGCACGACCAGCCCGAGCGCGAAGAGGACGGCAGGCCGCCTCATGGCGTCACCTGCCGCCGGATCGCCGCGAGCCGCTGCATCGCCGGCACGATCGTCGGCCCGCCGCAATAGAAGAGCTGCTCGGGGAAATGCCCGATCGTCACGCGGGCATGCGAGGCGGACAGCGCCTCTGTCCTGAGCGCGATCCGGCGCGATTCCTCGTCCGCGCCGGCCCGGCGCTCCGGCGTCAGCACCACGCGCGGGGGATGGGAGACAACATATTCGAGCGGAAGCACGCCGGTCTGCGTCACGCCATAATCGGCGCTCGCGTTCCGGAATCCGGCGCGCCCCAACATGTCGTCGATCAGGGTGCCGTGCCCGTTCACCAGGTTGCTGCCGCCGAGCCACAGCAGCGCCGACGGGCGCGCGGCATCGGGCGGCGCGGCTTCGGCCACTGCGCGGTCGATCCGCGCGATCAACGCTTCGCCGCGTTGGGGTTCACCCACGGCCCGCGCGATCTCGCGGATCTGCGTCCGATTCTCCTCGATCGTCGCCGCGGTGCCGAACGTCGCGACCTTGAGCCCGAGCCGTTGGTAGGCGGCAAGCGTCGCCGGCGCGGTGAAACTGCTCGCCAGCACCAGCCCCGGCTTCAGCGCAATCACTTCCTCCGCCGTCCCGCCGGTCGCGCGGAGCCGGCGAGCGCGGGAGACCGCCATCGAGCTCGACCGCGGGTCGTGCGAATAGCGACTGATCGCCGCGATCCGTTCGGGCGGCACCAGCTCCACCAGGATCGCGTCCAGGCACGGATTGGTGGACACGATGCGGTCGTGGCTCGGGGGAGGAGCGGGGACGGCGCAGGCTGCGACGAACAAGCAGAAGACCAGCCCCATAACGGGTTTGGGCTGAGCTTGTCGAAGCCCTCCCTTCCTCCTTCTCCTCCGCGAAGAAGAAGAAGAAGAAGAAGGGAGGCCTTCGACAGGCTCAGGCCAAACCGGTCCCATAGATTAAAGCCTCACCCGCACGCCCGCATAGGCGGCGCGGCCGGCGGTGTTGTAATCCAGCACCGTCTCATAGCGCGCATCGAACAGGTTCTCGACGCGGCCATAGATTTCGAGCCGGTCCGAAACCGGATACGACACGCGCAGGTCCGCCAGCACATAGCCGTCCAGCCGCACGCGCGTGCCGAACGCGTCGCGGTCGATGCTGTCGGAAACCTGGCGCAGCGTCCCGCCCAGCGACAGGCCGACAGGCGCGCGCCAGTCGGCATTCAGCGCCACGCTGCTCTTTGGCCGGCGCAGCAGCGTCGTGCCGAAATCCGGGCTGCCCGGCGTGCGGTTCTCGGCATCGACATAGGTATAGGATGCGTTGATCCGCAGCGTGTCGGTCGGGCGGAGATCGAGCGCCGCCTCGACTCCGCTCGCCCGCGCTCGCGCGATATTGTCGTACGTCCCGAACGGCCGCGCACCATCGGCGCAGATCGCAATGTCGGTGCGGCACGGCGTGAAGTCGATCTGATTGCGCGTGCGGCGGTGGAACCAGGTCAGGCTGCCGCTCAGCGCACCGCCGATCAGCCGTTGCTCGACGCCGACATCGATGCTCCGCGCCGTCTCCGGCCGTAGCGCCGGGTTGCCGAAATCGGAGCGGAGCTGGAACAATGTCGGCGCCTTGAACCCTTCGGCATAGCTGGCACGAACGACGGTGTGGCCAAGGCCCAGCGCGGCATTCCCGCCGAAGCTGGTGTGGCCGCCAAAGTCTCGGTGATCGTCGTGGCGGACGCCGCCGGTCAGCGTCAGCGGCGCCACCGGCTTCACGATCAGCTCGCCCCAACCGCTGTCGATGCCGGTGCGAAAGACGGAGGTGCCGTCGCCAAAGCGCGACCGCTCGCTTTCCGCGCCGAACACGATCCGGGCCCAATCGGTCGCCTTCAAATCGCCCTGATATTCGAAGCGCTCCACACGCCCCCGCGCGATGAAGCTCGGCGCAGAGCCCGGCGCCGCGAAATTGTCGCGATTGACGTCGCCGATTGTGAAGGCGGCGCGGTTGACGAAGCGTCCGTCGAGGAACGTCGCCCGCACGCCCGCATAGCCGAACAGCTCCTGGATCGTGGAGAATTCCGGCGTGTCGGCGAAGGTGAAGCTCGGCGGCGGAAATCCGTCCAGCTCGGTGCGGCCGTGATCAAAATAGCCGCGCAAGTCGATCGCGATACTATCGCTCAGCGCCACTTCGATCCGGCCATTGGCGGCATAGCGCTCATAGCCGTCGCGTTCGGTCCCGGCCCGCGCCGCGGAAATGCCGTCGGTCGTGAAATAGCCGCCACCCAGCGACGCTGCGACCGGGCCGGCGGTGAAGCTGCCGTTCGCGACCGCCTGGGCCGTGCCGAACGATCCCCCTTCCGCGCGCGCCGTCAGCGTCGGCTCGGCGGTCGGCCGGGCGGTGATGATGTTCACGACGCCGCCGATCGCCTGGCTGCCCCAGGGCACGGAGTTGGGCCCGCGCAGCACTTCGATCCGCGCGATATTGTCGGCAAGAAGGTTCGCGAAATCGAAGCCGCCGCCCGGCGACGACGGATCGTTCACCTTCACCCCGTCGATCAGCACCAGCGTCTGCTCGGCTTCGGCGCCGCGGATGCGCAGGCCGGTGAAGCCGCCGACGCCGCCGTTGCGGCTGACCGCCACGCCCGGCGTCTGCGCGAGCAGGTCGGACACGATAACCGCCTGGCGCTGTTCGATCAGGTCTCGGTCGAGCACCGTCACCGCCTGGCCGGTCTCGGCAGCGGATTGGGGCGCGCGGGATGCGGTCACGACGATCTCGTCCGCGGGCGCCGCGGCGAGGAAAGCGAAGAGGGGAAATGGCATTGACTGGCTCCTGCAAGTTACGGTCGTTGCCGTTCTTGCGAAGGAAGCCCTTCGTCCGCCCGGTGCACCCCGCCCGGTCAGATGAACAGCGGCGGCGGGCAGGTCTCCTGGCTCCCGGGTCAATGCTGGTCGCGCCGCCTTCCCGGGACAGGTCCCAGTGGCATGAAGGCGCGCCGGCTCGCCGGTCACAGTTGCGGGGGCAGCCGCGGCGTTAAACCGCGTTCCCTTTTGCTTCCCCTCTCGGGGAACCCGTCACGTGGCGCCGTTTAGGCGCGGTCGGGCGTGCAGGCAAGGCCGCTGGACAAGCCGCCGCTGCTCGGGCGAACAAGGGGCAAAAGGAGAAGGGAATGGCGAACGGGCAGGGGCCGCTGGCGGGGGTGCGGATCGTCGAGATGGAGGCGATCGGGCCGGTGCCGCTCGCCGCGATGATCCTGGCGGACATGGGCGCGGACATCGTGCGGCTGGTGCGGCCGGGCGCCGCCTCGATCCCGATCCTGAACCGCAGCCGCGCAACCGTCGAGGCCGATCTGAAGACGGACGCCGGCCGAGAGATCGCCCTTGCTTTGATCGACAAGGCCGACGCGCTGATCGAGGGCTATCGCCCCGGCGTGATGGAACGGCTCGGCCTCGGCCCCGAGGCGCTGCACGCGCGCAACCCGCGGCTCGTCTTCGGCCGCATGACCGGCTGGGGCCAGACCGGCCCGTTCGCGCCGATGGCTGGCCACGACATCAACTACATCTCGCTGACCGGCGCGCTCCACGCGATCGGCCGCGCCGGCGAACCGCCGGTGCCGCCGCTGAACCTGGTCGGCGATTATGGCGGCGGCGCGATGTTCCTGGTCTCGGGGCTGCTCGCCGGCATCATCCGCGCGCGGGAAACGGGGCAGGGCGATACCGTCGATGTCGCGATGACCGAAGGCACGATCAACCTGCTGTCGATGTTCCACGCCTTCCTGGGTCTCGGCCGCTGGCAGGATCGCCCGGAAGCCAACCTGCTCGACGGCGGCGCGCATTTCTACCGCTGCTACGAATGCGCGGACGGGCGCCACGTCGCGGTCGGCTGCCTGGAGCCGCAATTCTACGCCGCGTGCCTGGCCGGCCTCGACCTCGACCCCGCCGACCACCCCCAATACCCGCCCAGCCGCTGGCCCGAACTGGCCAAAGGCTTCGCCGCGCGCTTCCGGCAAAAGACCCGCGACGAATGGGCCGCAGTCTTCGCCGGCACCGACGCCTGCGTGACCCCGGTGCTCAGCTTCGCCGAAGCGCCAGCGCATCCGCACAATGCCGGCAGGGGGAGTTACGTCGAGGCGGACGGCGTGGCGCAGGCCGCCCCCGCACCCCGGTTTGCCGAGGCACGGACGAGTGTCGGCAGCGTCGAGGCGCTAAGCCCGGAGGAGGCGATCGCGCGCTGGCAGTAACTCCCTCTCCCGGCGGGAGAGGGCGACTCGCGCCTGCGGCGCGAGCGGGGTGAGGGCGCGCAAGGTAGAACGCCCGAGCTCCGAACCCCCTCACCCGGTCGGGCTGGCGCCCGACTCGACCTCTCCCCACAGGAGAGGTGTTGTTCTCTTTATGTTCCAATGCTAGACTCCCCCCATGAACCCGAGTCTCCGCCCCGCGCGCGGCGCGACGCTCAACCGGGAGAGCACGCGCTTCAACCTGTCCGAACGGGTCGCCGACGGCGACTGGCTGGATGAGCGCGAATGGGTGGACGACGGCGTGGCGTCGCTCCGCACCACCGTCACTGTTGAGCATCCGAAGACGATCATCACGAAGAACGCCTCGCCCGACGTGCCCTTCGATCGCTCGATCAACGCCTATCGCGGGTGCGAGCATGGCTGCATCTACTGCTTCGCGCGGCCGAGCCATGCCTTTCACGATCTCTCTCCCGGTCTCGATTTCGAGACCCGGCTGTTCGCCAAGCCCGACGCGGCGTCGCTGCTCCGCGCCGAGCTGATGAAGCCCGGCTACAGCCCGCGCCCGATCGCGATGGGGACGAACACCGATCCCTATCAGCCGATCGAGGGAAAATGGCGGATTACGCGAGCCCTGCTCGAAGTGCTCAGCGACTGCGACCACCCGGCCTCGATCACTACCAAATCGGATCGCGTCGTCCGCGATATCGACCTGTTGGCACCGATGGCGGCGAAGGGCCTGACCGGCGTCGCGCTCTCGATCACGTCGCTCGACCCGAAGATCGCCCGCACGCTGGAACCGCGCGCGCCGCATCCCGAGAAGCGGCTGGCCGCCCTCAGGAAGCTGGCTGAGGCCGGCATCCCTGCCTTCGTCTCGCTCGCACCCGTGGTGCCCGCGATCACCGACCACGAGATGGAGCACATCCTCGAACGCGCCGCCGGAGCCGGCGCCCGCGCCGCCTTCTTCCTGCCGGTTCGCCTGCCCTACGAAGTCGCACCCCTGTTCCGCGCCTGGCTGGACGAGCATTTCCCCGACCGCGCCGCCAAGGTCATGTCGATCATCCAATCGATCCGCGGCGGCCGCGACAACGACCCCAATTTCTACACCCGCATGCAGGGCCAGGGCCCCTGGGCCGACCTCCTCCGCACCCGCTTCCACAAGGCCTGTCGGAAACTGGGCCTGAACAACGAGCGGTTCGTGTTGCGGACGGACCTGTTCCGGCCGCCGGAAGGCGCGCAGATGCGGTTGTTCTAATCGCCGTGCGCGTCGCTTCGGGCCGAATGGCGGATGCGCAGAATGTAGACCCGCTCGGCAGTTGGCCGGTACCGCAGAATGTAAGGCCGCACGATCGTCATCTCGCGGCGGCCATTACCCACGTCGCGGCCGCGCTCGGAAAACTCGGCGAGACTGTCGGCGAGCTCGATCATTCGCTTGGCCAGGTTCTTCGCGGCTGCGGGATTGAACGCGCCGACATAAGTAACGATCGCGTCGAGGTTGGCGACAGCTTCGTCCGTCCAGACGATTTCGCGCATCTAGTCGCCGACGTGAGGGCGGCGCGATGGACGTCGGGGATCCAGCGAGGACAGCCAGCGCCGCACCGCGCCGTGACTGATCACCCGCCCTGCTTGCACGTCAGCTTCGGCGCGAGCGTCTGCTTCGGCCTCGGCCTGCTCGTCCCGCTGCTCGAAAATGTGACGTTCGGCTCCCATACGCGGAACATAGGCGTGCCTCCGATGATCGTCTACCTCAGACCGCGCTGCGCCGAGGGGCCCGCACGAGGGCGGCGCGACCGCAAACGACCCATTGCAGTCATTCGAGCTATCTATCACCGGCGCACAGGTTTACGCTCGCATTGTGCCTCTGAGGGGACTTCGGCGCCTATCTTTCGGAGAGCGCCCCTAATTGCTGCTGCGGATGTCACCGCTCCGTCGAGGCAATCAGTTTCGGGAAGCAGCATTTGGAGTTTCGGTACCGCTGCGGTCGCGCTTGGCCCCAGATTGCCAAGGGCGGCTGCAACCCAGAAGCGCACGGCGTCGTCTTTTGTATCTAACATCGATATCAAGAGCGCGACGTCATCTTCAGACACGTCAGCGCGATTCATCCTGCTAGTCAGAATTGCTAAGTCCCTCGCTGCTTCAACTCGCTCGTTCATCGTGGCGCTAATGCGAACTTGCTCGGCGGCAGAGCTGATGGAAAGGGTCTTCCCTCCCTCCTGCGCCGAGGCTCCAGTCACAGCGGCAAACAGGGCGAGGCTTGGAAGCGCGAAGGCGGGTCTTAGTAGCCCAATCATGGGCTATATCGTAGCGGAAGTAATGTCCGTTAACCACCCATTGCGGACGGTCCCACGTCCAACGGGAGAGGGGCTGAACGTCTGCTTTCCACTCTCGTCAGACCGAGGCGTCATCGCTGCGGGCCTAGCCGCCACGAGCGCGACAATAAATCTGTCCTACACCGCCGCCACCGCGATACGCTCCCCGCCTGCCGAGTCACGCGCTCGGCAGCGGCTCTTTGACCCTGTGCAGACTTTGCGGAGCGGAGTTTCGGGAGAGGCCGGGAATTTTCCGGATTCCATGTGAATGTCGTCCAGGTCGTCCACGTCGTCCAAGTCGCTCGGCCTCACGCCGCCGTCTTGAGCCGATAGTCGCGATACTGCTCCCTGAGCGCCGTTTTCAGCAGCTTGCCGGTGGCGGTGTGGGGCAGGCTCTCGACGAACAGCACCTCGTCGGGCAGCCACCATTTGGCGACCTTGTCGGTCAGGTGAGCGATCACGTCCGCCGCGCTGACGTCCGCGCCGGGCCTCTTCACGACCAGCAGCAGCGGGCGTTCGTCCCATTTGGGGTGGTAGACGCCGATCGCGGCGGCTTCGGCGACGCCCGGGCAGCCGACCGCGGCGTTTTCCAGCTCGACCGAGCTGATCCATTCGCCGCCGGACTTGATCACGTCCTTGGACCGGTCGGTGATCTGCATCGTGCCGTCCGGATGCAGCACGGCGACGTCGCCGGTATCGAACCATTGGTCGTCCGCGGCGGCGTCCTGATCAGCCTTGAAATAGCGCTTGATCACCCAGGGCCCGCGCACCTGCAGCCGGCCGGAGCTCTGGCCGTCGCGGGGCTGGACCGTGCCTTCGTCGTCGACCACGCGCAGCTCGACCCCGAACGGCACGCGGCCCTGCTTGCAGACCACGTCCACCCGATCGTCGAACGACAGCTCGTCCCAATCGTGCGGCGGCGCGCCCATCGTGCCGATCGGCGACGTCTCGGTCATGCCCCAGGCGTGGCCGACGCGAATGCCCATCCGCATCAGCCGCTCGACCATCGCGCGCGGCGCCGCAGAGCCGCCGATCGTGACCAGCTTCAGATGCTCCGGCTTCTGCCCGGTCTCGTCGATGTGCTGGAACATCGCCAGCCAGACAGTCGGCACGCCCGCCGAGTGCGTGACCTTCTCTTCGTTCATCAGCCGGCACAGCACCTTGGGATCGTTGACCGCCGAGAAGACGAATTTCGCGCCCGCAAGCGGTCCGGCGAAGGGCAGGCCCCAGGCGGCGGCGTGGAACATCGGCACCACCGGCAGCGCGACGGCCTGGGGCGACAGGTTGAACACCGACGGCGCCACTTCCGCCATCGCGTGCAGCATCGTCGATCGATGCTCGTACAGCACGCCCTTCGGATTCCCGGTCGTACCGCTGGTGTAGCAGAGCATGCACGGATCGCGCTCGTCGCCGTCATGCCATTGATAGTCGCCGTCGTGAGGAGCGAGCAGCGCGTCCCATTCCGGGCTGTCGAACGCGACGAAATGCTCGATCGTGAGCTGCGGTTTCAGTCGCTCGACCAGCGGCGCGAACGCCTCGTCGTAGAACAGCACCCGGTCTTCGGCGTGGTTGGCAATATAGACGATCTGCTCGTCGAACAGGCGCGGGTTGATCGTGTGGATCACGCCGCCCATGCCGATCACGCCGTACCAGGCGGCGAGGTGGCGGGCGTGGTTCATCGCGAGCGTGGCGACCCGTTCGCCGGGCTTCACGCCCAGGCCTTCGAGCGCCTGGGCCAGCCGCCGCGCATCGCGGGCGATCCCGGCCCAGTTGGTGCGGGTCTCCGTCCCGTCCGCCCAGTGGGTGACGATTTCCCGGCTGCCATGCTCCCGCTCGGCATGGTCGAGCAGGTGCGTCACCCGAAGCTTATGGTCCTGCATCCCGCCGAGCATCGTGCCTCTCCGTCATTTTCTTGGGCGGCATGATGTCCAACCGGGCGCGGCGGCGCAACAGGCGCTTGCATGCCTGCGATTCGGATGCTAGCGGGCGCGCCTCTTGACGGGGCGGATGCGATCCACCATCTGGCCCGCTCTCGTGGACGCATAGCTCAGTTGGTAGAGCAGCTGACTCTTAATCAGCGGGTCCTAGGTTCGAGCCCTAGTGCGTCCACCACTTTCCAATAGCTTAGTTAGTGCGGTTCCCCTTCGGGGGCGGATTTGGCACCTTCTTGGCACTAATCCCCGCTTGCACCGGCCCGCTGTGCCGATAGAACGCTACCGGAACAGTGCCGGCGGGGGGCAAGTGAGTGTCGGGGAAGCTTTTTTACGGCGATAATCTTGAGGTGCTGCGCTCCAAGGTCGCGACCGACAGCGTTGACCTCTGCTATATCGACCCGCCGTTCAACTCGAAACGCAACTACTTCCAGATTTACAACAATCAGGGGAGTGAAGATCGTGCACTGGCGCAAGCGTTCGTCGATACCTGGGAGTGGGGCGACGAGGCGCGAGAGGGCTTGGAGTGGATCACGGATCTTGCGCAGCTCAACAGCGGCAAACTCACAGAGCAGACCGTTGAGCTCATAAAAGGGTTAGAGAAGGTTCTGAAGCGGGGCAGTCTCTTCGCCTACATCGTGCATATGACGTTGCGGATTGTGGAAATCCGCCGGGTCTTGAAACCCAACGGCAGCTTCTACCTGCACTGCGATCCGACGGCATCTCATTACCTGAAGCTTATCTGCGACGCCGTGTTCTGCGGACAGGGCGGCGATTATAAGAACGAAATCGCCTGGAAGCGGACGAGCTCACACAACGATGCAAGCCAAGGGCTGAGCCGCTACGGCCGGGCGCACGATATTATTTTCTTCTACTCGAAGTCGAAGAGCCCGACGTGGAACTTGCAGTTCGCCGATTATTCGGAGGCATACAAAAAGCAGCACTACTCCAATATCGCGCCAGACGGTCGGCGGTATAAGACATCGGACCTTACGGCGGCGAAGCCGGGCGGCGATGTGAGCTATGAGTTCAAGGGTGTGAAGCCGCCAGAAGGCCGTTTCTGGGCCTACTCACGCGCGAATATGGAGAAGTTCGACGCTGAGGGCCGGCTACAGTTCGCGGCGAAGTCCGGTATGCCGCGTTTGCGCCACTTCCTTGACGAAATGCCCGGCGTGCCGCTCGGGGACCAATGGGACGACATCCCGCCCATCAACTCGCAGGCTGCGGAACGGCTCGGGTATCCAACGCAAAAGCCGGAAGCGCTTCTGGAGCGGATTATCAGGGCATCGTCGAACGAAGGCGACGTGGTTCTCGACGCATACTGCGGTTGCGGCACTTCGGTAGCAGTAGCGCAGCGGCTCAATCGGAACTGGATTGGTATCGACATCACCTATCAGTCAATTGCGCTGATATTGAAGCGGCTGGAAGATACGTACCCGGCAGAATGGCCGCAGATTGAGGCGACCATCCTGCTGGATGGGGTGCCGAGGGATATGGCCTCCGCCGTCGCGCTGGCGAACCGGAAGGATGATAAAACCCGAAAAGAGTTCGAGAAGTGGGCGCTGCTCACCTATTCGCGGAATCAGGCGCGCATTAACGAAAAGAAGGGTGCGGACGGCGGTATCGACGGTATCGCCTATTTCCTGATCGACAAGGATACGAATGGAAAGGCAGCGTTCCAGGTTAAGTCCGGTGGAGCGACTAGAAACACGCTCGCGGCGCTAAACTCAGACCGACAAAGGGTCAAAGCTGAGTTCGGCATTCTCATCTCGATGGACGCGGCCACGCCCTCAATGAAGAACGAGATCGCGGAAGCCGGAAAGTACAAACACCCGCTGCTCGATCGTGAGGACGATCGGCTACAGGTCGTCACAGTTGAAGAGATATTGGCTGGTAAACGCCTCGATCTCCCGATGGCGCGCGTAGACGCGGTGAAGACGGCGGAGGCCTCAGGCGACGCACATATGCAAGGTCAGCTCATCTAGGGGGCATTATGGGTCCGAAGAAAGGCACGAAGGCCTACGAGCGAGAGATTGTCGAATTTGTGTATGGCATCGACCAAGTTACGAAACAGGTCCGCTCTGTATCTGTCCAGCGCGATCGCATGCTCTCAACCCTCAACGCAAACGGCGATTATGTTCGGCACTATGCAGGAGGCCGTTCCGCCAAGAGCGAAGCGGCACTGGTGTTCGGGCTAACCGACACATACACCGTGCCGGCCGGACTGGCTGACGCGGAGTGGGCGAAGGCCGAAATCAAGAAGCTTGAAGAGAAGGCCGCGAAAATGCGCGAGGAGGACGAGTCAGCTTAGCTCCCATACGCGCATCTCCACGCGCGGGTTAGCCTTGTCGTATTCCTTCATGGTGTGGAGATCGGCGATCTGCCCGTCATCATCCCATAGGATGCCCGTACAGGCGTCCAAGAGGGCCTTTAGATTGTCGATGTCATGCTTGCGCCTGTCGGGCCAGAAAAGGCTGATTTCGACCGCCAGCGGGCCGGCCAGGGGCTTCCCACGGTGCTGGGCGCGAGCCTCCCAGGCGATGGCGTCCTTGTTCGAGCGCCCACGCGCCGAAAGGATGCTGCGGTTCTGAAATACGCGGTAGAGTTGGTTCGTGGATATGGGCAGCGTGAGAAACGTCAACGTCATATGGTGCTGAGTTTTCCCCAGAATACCATGTCTACGTTCCCGTCCTGTTCTTGCGACACAGGATCGTTTCGGCTATAGCTCCGATCGCTCCATCCCTGGGGCAGAAAGGAGGTATAAGATGGCAACCAAACTGAAGTCCGGCCAGATCGCGAAAGTATCTGGACAATACGGACTGCTCGGCCCGCGCGGCGGCGACACCGGCAAGGAAGTTACGGTCACCAAAGGTGAACCCCTTCCGCCGACCCCCAAGCCCGGCATGTCGTTTACGCTGAACGACAAGACCAAACACTAATCCGAGAGCGGGAGCTGAGGCACGACACACCGATGATTAGATCCTAACCCTCTCCGGCCCATTGGCAGACATAAAAAGACCAGGCCGGATGGTTCAAATCAATCAGCGATAACGATCGTGGTGACGCATTACTCTCATACTGGGCGGCCCTTCGGGGTCGCCCTTTTCTATTCGGCCTGCCGGATCACTGGGCCGCTCGCTGCCGGTGTCGGTTCGCTCCCCGTCATAAGTTGGGTCTGAAGGCGCAGGATGTTGGCGATCTCGGGCATCGCGAGCTGAGAAGCGATTAGGATATTGTCACGCTGAATGTAGCCCTCGGCCGCGTACGCGCTTGTCTGGATGTCAGTCTCGGACAACTTGAAGCCGTTCGCCCGCATTACCTCAAATATGAGTTTCGTCTGCTTGGAGAAAACGAGCTTCTGATGCTCCTGCTTGTTATCTTCAGTCGGCGTGAATCGCACCTGCTCGATGTAGCTTTGCCACGCGCTCATCACCGTTTTGCTGTCGTTAAACTCGACCGGAATGAGGTTGATGGCGACTGAGTAGGTCGCATCGCCAGGCAGGTGTCGAGTGGCGAGGAGCATCCTCAAGACTTGGGTCCGCTGCTCGTGCTGTCGCCTTCGGCGCTCGACCAACAGCGTGATCGCGACCGCGATGACGGGGCCTAGAACCAGGCCCCAGAACGTGACCCATTCACCGAACTTCATGCCCCAGTAGAGCGTTTCGGTCGTCTGCATCGCTACCCCTGTATCTGTCGCAACTTATACGTGAGCATTGCCCCAAAGCTCTTCACGCTCGGATCGTCGCATTCGGTGTATAAGCTGAAAAGCCCGCTGTCACTGATGCCTACGAACCGCTTGGCAAGTAGGGCGTATGTAAAAGCGGGCCGGCCGTCGCGCTTCTGCTCTGCGTTCAGCCGTTCACGGAAGCGCTCAATGATCTCCTCCCGCTCATTTCGAGGTGCACCGATTTTTCGAGGATGCGGCCGATATTTCTCAATCAGCTTGTCAGGTAGTTCCATAAAGGGAGTAATGAGCCACTTTTCCGGTATGTATGCGGAGCTGAGGCGGGCTGTGGCCAGATACTAGCTATTCACCCGGCCTCCGACCCTGAACAGACGCCCCGGCAAGAGTGGCCAACTTGTTTTCCGGGGTTTCGCATCAGTACCTGAAGCTCGGACTTCGAGAGGGTGTTGTTGGACGGGAACCCCCTGACGGCCCGTTTCGTACCTGGATGTGAAAGGCAAAAGCCCCGCAACCGGTCGAGCGGCGGCGGGACTTTTGCCCGCGATGCAGCTCGACCTGCATCACGAAACCTATGCTCTGATGGACAGCATATCAGGTCGGGAGTAGGTCTCAGCTAAGACGTTGGGGATAACGGGGGCACAGGATGTTCTCCAGAGGTCGACCACCAAAGAGCGTCACTGTTCATGACGCGCGCGAGCTTAGGCAGGCGTTGGACAGCCAAGCCGACGAGATCATTGTTGAAGGGGATGATGAGCTCCTAGAGCTAGCAGACTCCTGGGTGGCGGGAGCTTCCCGGTCGGCAATTCGCGAGGCAGCTAATGAAGGGGTGGTGCAAGCCGCCACTTATCCTGTGGGAATCAGCAGCCTGACTGGGCTGCTCGGGTTTCGCGCTTCTCTGCTCGGGATGCTGGTTCCCGTGCTTCTGGTATTGGGGTTCTGCGGCTATAGTTCGATCAACACCCGGCATGCTGCGCCTCATCCGTCGCCCACCACGCTTCCGACGCCTCATGAGCAACGCATGCCGAACTTTCCCGACAAAAGACTAGATCGAGCCAGTGACGTGTCAGGAACGCTTGCGCCTTATATCTGGCCGGCGATCATCGTTCTGGCGCTCGTCTTGATGTACCTCTTGGCGCGCCAGGCTATAGCCGCGGGCTCCAACGTTTCGTTAGAGTGGAAAGTCACCGAGAAGGTGCACGGGAAGCTGAAGATCACCCGAACCGCTGAACGTGGGCGTCGAACTTAGCTGCCTCTCGCAAGGCCGAACTGCTCGCGCATCAACTTGATGATGGTCATGCGCTTTTTGAAGGCCAGCTTGCGGACGATCTCGTAGGTCTGTCCGTCGATCCTGATGTTCACCCGCCGATCCTTGGTGTTCCTTGGTGTGGTTTTCATACTGAAACTGTAGCACGCGACTTCTGCGTACTCGCACGCACTTATCCACACCCCGCCGGAACGCGCGCTTGCACGCGCTGCACGTGTGGTATGCTTGGGGAAGGCGATAGGAGCTGGTTACCGCCTTCCCATCGCCCACTAAATCACCAATCTACATGACCAAACACAACTTACCTGAACGCGACGAAGTGTGCTTGTGCCCCCGCGAGATTAGCTGGACCGGCCTCATCATGGGCATGGTCGCACCCCGCCAGCACGAAGACGACTGCCCATTTTTCAATGACGACACCCACGCGGAAAGCGAGAACCCGATTTACCAGGAAGCTGAACTCTCTTCCTATGTCTTCTAAGAGCCGCAAGCGCCGCCGTGAGCTGCGCGACATGAAAGCGCGGGAGATAGACGATTTCAGCCGCCCTCAGCGCATAACGGCACGTAACGTCGACCGGATTATGAACTGGGTTCTCTTCGGTGATCCGGACGGCAAGGATGCTCTCACGCGCCTCTTCCCGGCTCCGAAGTGTAACTGCTCACTTTGCCATGAATAGCATCTTCACCCACGAGCGCCGCGACTACATCGCCCGCGCCGAGCGCCGGATGAACCGGGAGAGCCGCATCCACGGCACCGTGCGACTTGTCGGCCTCGTGATCCTCCTCGGCCTGCTCGCGATACTGGCCTGGCGCGAAGTGGCTCCGGCCATTGCTGCCGGCCCTGCGCCTGCGCAGCCGTACGTGCTCTACAATGGCGAGCGCGTTGACCTCGTGAGCTTTTGTGCCCGCTATCGCTCCGACAGCCTCATGACCGGGCAGAAAATGAACCCAGACGTGGTGGCGCGCTGCGGCTTTTGAGAACGGCAACGAGCGCGGCCAGTAGACGCACACATAACCAACCTAATCGCCAACCATGAACACCAAGGAACTTACCGGACAGACCAACTACCAATCCAAAGAGCGCCTCGTGCTCAACGAAGTGCTCCTCAACGGCGACAAGGGCTACCTGCGCAAGCGCGTGTGGGTGGGCCGCACCAAGGCCGACGAGATGGAGAAGCCGGCCGAGATTGAGCTCGGCAAGACGGCGAACGTCATCTTCCTCAAGATACGCCGCAAGTTAGTTGAGCGCGGCGGCAAGGGCGAGATCGTGCGCGCCTCGGGCGAGCACAACACCGTGAACGACATCATCACGATCTACGAGAACCGGGAAGAGGTCTTCACCGGCCCCGCCAAGGAGGCCCGCAAGCTCTACCCGCAGCTTCGCACCGTCCAGATTGTGTACGCGCTCCTGGCGACGCCGAGCACGGAGCCTGAGCTCGTGCGCATCACCGTGAAGGGTGCCTCGCTCGGTTCGGACGCCAAACCTGAGGGCGTCTTCGACTTCTATCAGTATCTCGGCTCATTTGGCGACGACGCGATCTGCGACTGGATCACGAAGCTCGGCGTTGTCGAGGAAAACGGCATGAAGACGTACTTCGCCATGACGTTCCAGCGTGGCGAGCGCGTGCCGGAGCGCCTGACCGACCTCGTACTGGAGAAGCTCCAGTTCGTGCATGATTATGCGATGAAGTATGACGCCGGGAAAATCGAGACGGTGAAGGAGGCAGAGCAGCGCCAAGACGAGCCTGCCATCGAATACCCGTCGGATGAGCCGGACCCGAACGACATCCCCTTCTAGCCTATGATTCGGGATACTAGCCGAGAGGCGTACAAGGGCGTGATCCCGCTGCTCAACGATCGTCAGGCAGAGGTCTTCGCGTCTCTCGAAGGCGCTCGGCCGATGACTAACGCTGAAATTGCGCTCAAACTCGGGTGGACGATCAACCGCGTCACTCCGCGTGTTCTGGAGCTCCGCACGGCTGGCGTCGTCAAGGATTTTGGAAAGCGCGCGTGCAGCGTAACGGGCCGGAAGGCATACATCTGGGCTGCCGCCGAACATGTTGTGAAAGAGAAGCTGGAGCCAACGGTTGAGTACGTGGAAATCGACGGCGTTATGCATGCGAGAGTAGCACGGCCGCTCTAGCCAATGGACGGAGCCCGCTAGAGACTCCATACAGCCGGCCGGGGGGAGAAGTTCATGAGCGAGAGCATCTGGGCGAATGTCGCGATCGGAGGCTTTGGCCTCATAGGGGTCATCGTAGCGGGCGTGCTGGGCTACCAAAGCGGCTCAAACGCTGTGAATAAAGATTACGTCCAGCTCGCAGCGACAATGCTCACGAACAAAGAGAGTAGCCCCGAGCTGCGCAAGTGGTCGGTCGATGTGCTAAATAAAATGAGTCCAGTCCCCTTTACTCAGAAGCAAAAAGAAGTCCTTACTGGTGCAATCGTTCCCGTTTTCATGCCCCCTGTACCGCAAAACAAAGTCGGACTGACTAAGAACATGCGCGAGTTATGCCCGGACGTTATCAAAAACGCGCCAAAGGAGATGACCCGTGAGTGGATGCTCTTTGTGCTTGAGAAATACGAACGCTGTCGCGCGCGGCACAACGTGATGGTCGATTACATTACGAAATACGATGCGCTCATTGATGACAGCAATGCGCGGATGGCCAAGATCGCTGGCCATCCGGTGCTCCCGACAAAGTAGCTGTGCACAACCCCCTGGCTCTGATGGGCTGGGTGCTACCGTAAGGGCAGGCGCGCTCTCTCAGGCAGATCACATCGAAGAATGTCAATGCAAGACGGTATACTTTGCTAGAATCAGCCGCTCCAACCCTTAACTGCCTGGGCCCGCTGCATACAACGTCAGCGGGCGCGCCTTTTTTATGAATGGAGGCCCTCCCCGCGGTAGAAGGTCTCATCTTAGCTGTTCACTGAGCGAGAGATTGAATGAACAGTGAAAGTCGCTGCGCCTCACGCTCGGTAAGATCGGCCGGCAACCGCAGTACCACCTGAAGGTCGTCCCGAAGATGGTACGCATGGTCGCGCATTGCGATGGTATCGCCCTCGACCGGGGCTTCCTCCGGCTTCGCAGTGTCCCCCGCCTGGAGACGCTCGATGCCTCTAGCAACTCGCGTCATGTACGTAGAGGTCGAGATATTACCCTTTTTGTTTAGCAAGTTATGGGCAAAGGCTTGGCTGATACCCAGGCGATCTCCCAGAGCTTTGTACGTCCAGTTCTTCGAAACGCGCAGGTCGTTCAGGAATTTGATTATCTCGGGCTTTAGCGGCCCGTTGTGGTGGACTTGGTAGCTTGCTGGATCAGTCATCGTCGTCCTCCGCAGGCGGTGATTCGCCCGTGCGACTCGATGTAGTGCAAAGCTCATGAACGTTCAAGCCGTTCACGAAGGTATAGTGAACCGATGCGCAAGCTAGCTCACCTGGACGGCACCGAAAAGGCCCTGGCCGGTCTGCGCCTTGATGTAGCTTTCAAGGGAAGAGGCGAGGGCTGAGACGACGCTTGCCACGCTAAAGCTCATCACGGGCGTGAGGTTGGCCGCGTTTGCCAGGTACGAGCCTACTGACAGCACGACGAGCAAAACGAGCTGCTTCACAAAACCATTTTGTGCGGGTGTGAGTGTCATATGCCTAAAGTGTATCAGGCTAGGCGAAGAGCTGACGCAGCGTTGTGGATACCGGCACGCCGCACTTGCCGGCCACATTTGCGGCATAGGCGATCGTCGGGTTGTTATCCGTCGGCGGCGCATAGTGCTTGAAGAAGTCGAGGATGGTCCAGTCCGGATGCAGGTGCGCCCAGTGAAGGACTGAGTTCTTGAGATACATCCAGCCGAGGTCGTACGTTTCGAAGCGCGCAAAGCCGCCGACGCAGAGCACTTTGCCATAGATCGGGAGGTAGCTTTGAGGCTTTCGTGAAGCCTTGCGTAATCCGTGCCACCATCTGCGGACCCTGACCCGGCCGAACTATGGAAGAAGAACGGCATGACTGGAATGTCGCGGCGCATGTAGTCCTCCCCCGTTCAAGAGACTGCGCACGCGGGAAAAAGAGTCAAGAAGGGTGAGGCCGGCCTTTGATGGTGCGATGAACCCAGTCCGTATGCTCAACGGTTCCGGGTACTACGCCCTCAAACTCCGCTAGCAAGCGTGCGTCGTCTGGCGTCGTGAGAAAGCCGATTTTCTTCTCGATCAAGAGCAGCTCGTTTTTGAGCTGCGGCACCTCGTCAAAGAAGTTTATTCCGGCAATGAGCCGTTCCTGAGCGAGAAGCTCCTTGTGCGCGAGTGTTGCGAAAAAGCCGAACTGCGGCACCACAATCGCTCCCTGGAACTGTGACATAAGAAGGTTGCCCAGCAGAAAGGCGTCGAACGTACCCAGCTCGGCAGGGTCGATTTTTGCGAGGATGACCGAGGGCGTGCGTTTGCCTTCATTGCGTCCCGAGAAATGGAAGTTTTCTGGTCCCGTGAGCACGCGTCGTACCAGAGGCGAGAAGAGGGCGTTTTCGACCACACCAAGGGCATCAAGGACAGCAAGGTCCTTTCGGTCGCCATCAAGGTCATCAAGCCTGCTAAAGGACATGAGGAGCTTGGCTAAGGCCCTGCGGCCGTTTCGTACCGTGAGTGTGCCAGCACCGCCTGGATCGGCACTGTAAAAAATGTCCGCTAGCTCGCGCGCTTTTCGAGGCGTCTTGCTCCGCAGCGGATTGAAGGAATGTCTTTGAACATCAAAAATTTTTGCATGCGGCGTTGTGATCCGCGCGATGAGTTCGCCGGAGTCGATAAGCAAATATCGTTTCGGAAGGTGCTGAAGAAGTGTTGTCGGTCGGCGGCCGACGGAGAGAATGTTCATGTGGTATGGCCGGTATAAGCTGTCCCGTTTGGCTCGCGGGTCGCTCACGCCGGCCGGAAAAGCCCAAAGAGCAGTTTCCCTTCATATTGTACTCGGTGTTCCCTTCCCCGAGAGGGATGCGTGTGAACTGCCGGCGCGGGGTTGGACTGGCTGGCCGCGCCGGAACGGTGATCGGTAAAGGACAGGTACTGTGCCGCTCACTGTCCGTCGTTGTGCCGTAAGGCCACGACCCATGATGAAGATAAGGCCGTCTGTGTCCTTTAAGGCATAGCGGGCGTATCGCTTCGTCCGACCGGAGGGAGGATGAAGGGAGTATATTCATCATGGGTCGTGGCGTGAGCCCGACGGACATGTGATGCGGAAAGGTAGGAAATACGCCGTTTTCGGCGGAATCGTACTGAGGGAACTACGGCATACAGGATAAGGCGATGTATGCCTGGGTTTTGGTCAGGGCGCGAGGCGGGGAATCGGGGCAAACCGGCCGCCCTTGCCGCCGCATTGGCTGCACCGTAGCCGGCGCTGTGCCTTAGCAATACGGGTCTCCATTCCGAAGATGGTGTACACCTGCGCGGTCGTCAGGAAACGTTTGTGGCGACAGTGATCGCAGCGAACGGCAACGTCCGTATCGTACCGGCCAAAGTCGCCCATCACCTCGAATCGCGCATTGCCCATGCGGGAACAGATACGGAACGCGGAGCGGGACTGTCGAGAGGTTACGGGGGCGGCTGTTCTCAAGCAGCGCACCCCCCACCTCCTCGAAGGTGTTTCGGGAAAGGTGTCCCAAGGAGGTCTGCGTATCGCGTGCCCGATCGGGGCGGAAGAAGAGATCGCACCGGAATGGTGGTAATGAAAAGAGCCGGAGGGTTTTACCCTCCGGCTCTAGTCGGCTCCAGCGAGGAGCCGGTGTGTGTTAGCGACGGTCGATGAGCCCTTGAATCCAAGAATCCATATCCTCGCTCGGGTATAAGACGCGGAAGCCGATCTGAATGCGTTTAGGGAAACCCATATGCGCATATGCAGGGTCGTTCTCCAGTCTGCCCAGGTGAGCGAGGGAAATCTTGAGCCGTTCGCAAACCTCCCGTTTCGTCAACAACGCCATCCGAAGTCTCCAATGTCTTGGAGCATCCGGATGCACTCAGGCGGGATTGCCCGAGCGGAGCAGTTTTATCAAAAACGCGTCATATTTGCGAATCGCGTCCTTCATTTCAGCTTCATACCCGTAGACGTTATAGACGCCTGCCACGCCGGCCTGCGTGCCGGAAATATGGTTCGTGAGGCGCTCGCGGACCTCTAAAGGCACTTTGAGGCTCTGGAGCACGGTCGTGAAGGTACGGCGAAGGTCGTGCAGCTTGTACGGCTTCACGCCCTTCAAGGTGGCGTCGAAGGCCTTCTTTGCCTTGCTCCACCCATTGAACACGGTGGAGGGCTTTCCGCGTACGCTCTCCGTCCTGGCGGGGAAGAGGTACTGGTTCTGCTTAGCCCAGTCCGGGATGGCCTCGAACACTTGCTTCGTGAGCGATCCGTACGGGTAGCGGTGCTCTAGGCCGTTCTTGGTGACAGTACCCGGAAGGGTGATGGTGCCGGGCGCAATCCACTCCCATTCGTAGGAAGCGGTTTCCTGCCGTCGCTGGCCTCCTAGAATGAGGAGCGCGACGATCGGGCCGAACGGGTAGGGGTAGGCGAGGGCCTTTGAGAGCACCTCGTTGAGCTCGGCTTCGGACAGTGCCCGCTTGGGCTTTGCTGCCTTCTGTTTGAGGTGAGCGGTTCCCTGCGACTGGGGCGGCTTTAAGGCCGAGATGGGCGAGGCGTCGATATACCCCTCGTTCGCGCACCACGAAAAGAAGGCCTTAGCGCTCGTGAGCACGTGGGCCTTCATGCTCTTGGCGGTGATGCCTTCGAGCACGCCGGATACGTCTCGCTTCTTGATTGTGGTGAGCCGGCGATCCTTGAATGGGAATCGCGCGAGGTGCTTCTTGTAGTCGCTAATCGTGCGCGGCCGGTTCTTGTCCTCGCACGCTTTGAGGTACTTCTCGACGGCCGTATCCCAGGTGATGGTATTCGGCTTCTCGTATGTACCGAGGGTCTTCTTAGCGAGGAGCTTGCGCGCCTCGTCCCGTGCGGTGGCAAGGCCAATGCGCGGGTACTGACCGATCTTTTGGCGTGCGCCACTGCCCACGAGGGCAATGAACGTGCGAGTGCCCTTCGGGGAGACCCGTACGCCAAGACCCTTCTCTATGGTGTCCCAATAGGTCGTTGTGCCGCTCGCCGGGAGCGGCAGCCGCTTGACGGCGGCATCGCTCAAGGCAAGTTTGTTTGGCACCGATTTGGCACTCCTCATGCTGCGGTAAAATGAGCTATCATCCTGCATCATGATAGCACCAGCCTCGGATTTTTAAGGGTTTTTGAGTGCCTCTGGTCAGTATGTTCACTATGACCTGCTGAAACCGAGAACTCTTAATCAGCGGGTCCTAGGTTCGAGCCCTAGTGCGTCCACCACTCCCCACCGCGATCGAAATCCAAGCCTGACAGAAGTTTAGGATTGCGTAACCATCCCGGATGGGTTGAAATGGCTCCCGAGCGTCAAAAGGCGCCACTGATTCCGGGACGGGCGCCCCGGAACCGAGAACGGAATCAGGGGGAACTCGGTGGGCGCCTTGCTCAAACCCGCGCGTGCGGGAAGCATCGGACTATTTCTATTCACGGCGACGTCTGTCTTTGCACAGACCGCACCGCCGCCGCCGATCGCGCCGCCAACCCGCGAGGAAGTGTCCCCGCCCGCGCCGAGCGCGCCGCCCGCCGCGCGCGTGAAGATCGAAGGCGGCATCGAGCGCGCGCCCTGTCCGCTCGATGATCCGGCCTACAAGGATGTGAAAGTCACCGTCACATCGGCGGTGTTCAATAACCTGAAGGGCGTCACCCCGGACGAGCTGGAGCCGGCCTATCGCGCCTATCTGGGCCAGGAGCGGCCGATCAGCGTCGTCTGCGACATTCGCGACGCCGCCGCGACGGTGCTGCGCAACAAGGGCTATCTCGCCGCCGTCCAGGTGCCGACGCAGAAGATCGAAAATGGCCAGGTCCGGTTCGAGGTGCTGTATGCGCGGCTGGTCGCGGTCCGCGTGCGGGGCGAGGCGGGGCGTGCCGAAGGACTGATCGGCTCTTATCTGGAGCCGCTGACGAAGCAGGAGGTGTTCAACCGCAACGAAGCGGAACGCTATCTGCTGCTGGTCCGCGACCTGCCGGGCTATGAAGTGCGGCTGACGCTGCGGCCGGCCGGCACCGGACCCGGCGAGCTGGTCGGCGACGTGACGGTGGTGCGGACGCCCTATCTGATCGACCTGAACATCCAGAACCTGGCTGCGCATGATACCGGCCCCTGGGGCGGGCAGCTGCGCGCGCAATTCTTCGGGCTCACCGGCCTGGGCGACCGCACCAGCATCGCCTTCTATTCGACGTCCGATTTCGACGAGCAGCAAATCCTGCAGCTAAGCCACGACTTCCGGCTGGGCGGCGAGGGGCTGACGCTGGGCGCCCACTTCAACTACGCCTGGACACGGCCGGATATCGCCCCGCTGACGCCGGGCGGCGCCCGGCCCGACATTCTCGCCCACACGCTGTTCGCCAATGCCGAAGCGAGCTACCCCTTCGTCCGCACCCAGGCGGCCAATCTGCGCGGCGCGGTCGGGCTCGATTTCGTCAACCAGAATGTCCGCTTCGCGGGCATGCCCCTCAATCGCGACCGGCTGCGTGTGCTCTATCTGCGGCTGGACGCGGATGCGACCGATCCGACGCTGGGCGCGGTTCCCGGCTGGCGACTGACCGGCAGCCTCGAGCTCCGCCACGGCCTGGATATCTTCGATGCATCGGAACGCGGCATCGTCGCGGGACGCACGCCGCAGAGCCGGGCGAACGGCGATGCAGAGGGAACGCTGATCCGCGCTGCGGCGACCGGCGAGGTGCAGGTGGCACCAAACATCAGCTTCTCGCTGTCTCCGCGCGCGCAGATCGCGTTCGATCCATTGCTCAGCTTCGAGCAGATTTCGGGCGGCAATTACACGGTTGGCCGCGGCTATGATCCGGGCACGATCATCGGCGACAGCGGCTTCGGCTTCTCGGCCGAGCTGAAGGTCAATCAGTGGGCGCCGTTCCCGGGCCGCGAGATCGCGCTGCAGCCGTTCGTGTTCGTCGATTCCGCCTGGGTCTGGACCAAGGACGCGCCGGACGGACGGAACAATCTCGTCTCGCTGGGCGGCGGCATCCGCTCCAGCCTGTTTAACCGCGCCCGGCTCGACCTGACCCTCGCTGTGCCGACCAAGCGGGCCGGCTTGCAGGCCCAGCGCGGCGACGTCCGCTTCCTTGTCTCGCTCACCACCAAGCTGCTTCCATAAAGGAACCTTGTCATGCGTACGACCGACAAGAGCCGCTTCTTCCGCCGCGCAGCGACCGGCACGTCCGCATTGGCGCTCGCCACCGCCCTGGCGGCCAGCCCCGCCCATGCCCAGGCATCGCCATCCTATAACGCGCCCGATCCGACGGTCGTCTCGGGTTCGGTCACGTTCACCCGCAACCAGACGCCGGGGGTCGAGACCTACAATGTCCAGTCGCCGACGGCGGTGCTGGATTTCACGCCCAGCGACACCAATGGCACCGGCGTCATCAATTTCCAGAATGCCGGCTCCACGGTCACCTACCAGGGATCGTCGAACTTCACGCTGCTGAACCGCATCGTGCCGACCAATCCGGCGCGCGCGATTCAGTTCAACGGCACGGTGCGCAGCCTGGTCAACTCGGCTCCCGGCGGCGCGGTCTGGTTTTACAGCCCGGGCGGCATCATCGCGGGCAGCGGTGCGGTGTTCGACGTCGGCAGCCTGCTCTTGTCGACCGGCGACCCGACCGGCGGCTCCGGCACGATCGGGTCGACGACCAGCTTCACGCTGAACAGCGCAGCGAACAGCAACGCGGCGGTGACGATCCAGCCGGGCGCGCAGATCACCGCGACGCCGGAGGGAAGCTACATCGCGCTGGTCGCGCCGGTCATCAACCAGAACGGCGCAGTCCGCGTGAACGGTTCCGCCGCCTATGTCGCGGCCGAGCAGGCGACGCTGTCGATCAACCAGGGCCTGTTCGACATCAGTGTCGCGGTCGGCTCCGACGGCAACGGCACCCCGCTGACACACAACGGCACCACCACCGGGCCGGCGAGCACCGGAAGCAGCGACCAGCAAGGCATCTTCATGGTCGCGGTGCCCAAGAACACCGCCATCACGATGCTGATCGCGCCGAACGGGCAGCTTGGGTTCGATGTCGCGAACGGTGCGACGGTCGAGAATGGCGCGGTTTACTTGCAGGCTGGCGGAGATCTCAGCGTCAATCCGGCTCAGACGGACATCGCAAACCGAATCAGGAGCCTGCCTTTCTCTGCCCAGCCCGCGAGTATCGATCTGCGGCCGGCCAACGTGACCTCGCCCATCGCCGCCCAGGCGAAGACCGACATCTTCGTGTCAAACAATGACGCTCTCGCGCCGGTCGCACTGAGCAACAGCGCCTATTTTGTCGCCGGACACAGCGCGACGGTGCAGGTGGCGCAGAATGGCACGCTGACCGCGGGCGGCACGGTGACGGTCCAGTCCTACAGCTCGGCCACCAACACAGCAGGGTTCACTGCCCTGAGTGGCTCCACAGTAACCATAAACGGCGACCTGAACGTGCGTGCGGATCCCTATGGCCCGCGCGGCGTCTCTTTTTTCGCGACCGACTTCACCAAGTCGGGAAGTGCAACCCTGGACGTCAGCGGCGGCAGCTTAACGGCAGGGGCGGTCATTGTCGCCAGCCTCGCCACCGTTCCGTCGAACACGCCCGAGGCCGCCACGGTGGCTGGCCCTTCGCTCGTCAACGTGACGGGCGGAGGATCGCTGCAGGCGACCGAGCTGTCCGTCGACGCTTCGGCGGTGCTTTCGGGAGGCGTGGCGACGGGCGGCACGGCGACCCTGAACATCGACGACGGATCGCTGACCACTACCGCGGACCTAGCGATCAGGGCGGGCGCGTTCAGCGACGGCTCGAAAGCTGCCGGGAGCGCTGACGCGGGCACAGCGCAGGCCCTGTTCGGCCCAGGAGGAGGATCGGCTGACATTGGCGGCTCGGCAACGATCACAGCCGCAGCAACGACCGGTCAGCCGTCATCCGCGGGGAATGTCGGGCCAAGCGCGATCGGCGGCAACGCCCTCCTGAGCATCGTCGCTCCGTCGGGCGCGGCCTCCACCAGCTTCAAGGCCGCAAGTCTTTCGATGTCATCGGACGCGATCGGAGCGTCTGGCAACCAGGCTAATGCAGGAGGCGCGCGTGCGGGGTTCACCCGGATCGACCAAGCTACCGGTACGGTCAGCTTCGCAGGCGAGGTCGGCCTGACCTCCACTGCAGCCGCTGGCTCGGGCTCTTCTGTTCCGGGAAGTGCCGGCGGCAGTGCCACGGCAGGCAGCGTGCAGATCGACGTGCACGGCGGCACGCTGATGATGGGCGCAGGTAATTTCCGCACGGCAGCGACAGGTGGCAACGGCGGTGCGGGGCCAAATGCAACGACGCCCGGCGGCGCCGGTGGGAATGTTTTGGCGGGCGGCGGCGTCTCGCTCTCTGCGAGCGGCGGCGGCACGATCACTGCCGCTTCAGTCTCCCTCGATTCGTCAGCGTTCGGCGGCACCGGCGGCGACGGTTTCAGCGGCACGGGTCTGGCAGGGTCCGGCGGTTCGGCGGCGGCGTCCAACGCCCAGATCAGCACCAGCGGCTCCGGCACGATCGCGCTCGGTTCGACGCTGATTTTCGCGAATGCAACGGGCGGGTACAGCGGCGCCGGTCTTGCGCAGCCCGGCGGTGCGGGAGGCATGGCCAAGGCCGCGAACGCATCTGTTGTGGCCACTGCCGGTACGATCAAGCTTGCAACGGTCGACATCCGCAGCGATGCGAACGGCGGATTTGGCTCGGCCGACGGCAGCAACGGTGGAAACGGGTCTTCGGGCTTCGCGTTGATTGAAGCCACGGGTGGCGGCGTCGTCAACATTCTCGGCGGTTCGCTCAACATTTCGGCCCAAGGCTTCGGCGGATCGGTGAACGGCTCCGGAGCGGGGGCGCAGGGATTTGGCGGTTCTGCGCTCATACTCGCCGATGGCAGCAGCACCGTCGATTCCGCGGCGACATTCGTCAGCCTCGACGCGAGCGGCAATGGCGGGACGGCCGGATCGGGCAATGGCGGCATGGGTTCGGGCGGCACCGCCATTGCTCAATCAAACGGCGGCACGATTACACTCGCCAGTGGCTTTGATGCACGCGCGACCGGCAACGGCGGCTCGGCTTCGGGCAGCGGCGACGGCGGCATCGGCATCGGCGGCCTGGCAACGTTCGGCACGTTCGGGACGTCGGCTGCGAACAAGGCGGCCGTTGGCGATCTCAGGCTCGACGCGTCCGGCAACGGTGGTTCCTCGACTGGCGGCAAGGGTGGCGATGGTATCGGCGGCGCACCCGTGGATGCCGTCAATGGGCCGTTCGACAAGGGCGTCTATCTCTTCGCCAACAGCGGCACCGTCTCAGTCGGTGGCACCGTGAATGCTGCAGCAGAGGGTTTCGGGGGAAGCGGCCGATCCGGCGGGGGCGCCGGCAAAGGTGGGTTTGCCAGCCTGTCATCGGATGCTGGAAGCACTCTGACGATCGCGGGAGCTCTATACATGACCGCCGACGCGACGGGCGGATCAAGCAATTTCCTGGCCGGCAGCGGCCGTGCGGGTACGGCAGGCGCGCTGGCCAACGGCGCGGTCGACATTGGCGGTCAGTCCATCCTCTCCGCCAACGGGTCGGGCGGCGCCCAGACAGGCACGACCGCGTCGACACCCGGCGATGGTTTCGGCGGATTCGCCAATGCTTATGCCAGAAATGGCACACTTACATTCCGGGATGCAGTGACCCTGAACGCCCGGGGCGAGGGCGGATCGGCGTCCGTTGGCGATGGAGGAAGCGGCACCGGCGGCATCGCGCTGATCGGCACGGGCGTTATCGATTCTCCCGCGAGCCCGACTGCCCTCACCAAGGTGGCGGGTTTCGCGTCTTTGGATTCGTCAGGCATCGGTGGCTTTGGAGACGCGACCAACGGCATCGGCGGCCTGGGCCTCGGCGGTTTCCCGGCGAACACGGATGTCGGACCTTTCGACAAGGGAAGCTATGTCACTGCCCTTGGCGGGACCACGCAGCTGAATGGGGGCGTCGCCCTCGAGTCCACCGGCAGGGGCGGTGGCGGCGGTAAGGCAGCGGGCGACGGCAAGGGCGGCTTCATCAGCGTCTATGCTGCAGGCGGCGATATCGGCGTGCCGGGCGCATTCTCGATCGATGCGTCGGGCGAGGGCGGTTTCGGCCTGGGCAGCCAGGGAGCGGTCGGCGGCAACGGCTTTGGCGGCGCCGTTAGCATGTTCGCCAGCTCCGCTGGACAATACGGCGTTGCGGTCGGCACGCCGAGTTCCGTCACGCTGGGGAGCATCGTAATCAACGCCGATGGCGAAGGCGGCGACGGCGGCATCGGCGCCATTGGAGCCGCCGGCGGCGCCGGCGGAAACGGCACGGGCGGGGATATCCGGCCCATCGCCGAGGCCGGCAGCGGCACGCTCGTCACCGGCGACATCACGATGGGGATTACCGGCGAAGGCGGCAGCGGCGGGCAGGGCGGCGACGCGGCACCGTCCGGCGGTATCGGCGGCAATGGCGGGCGCGGCGGCAACGGCACCGGCGGCTTCACGAATTTCGGCACGGCGAGCGGCCCGGACACCGCCAGCAACACCGGCAACGCGACGCTCGGCAATGTTCAGGTCGCGGTGCTCGGTGCCGGCGGCGCCGGAGGCGAGGGGATCGCCGGCGGTAATGGCGGCGCCGGCGGCGAAGGCATCGGCGGCACGGCCACGCTGCTCTCGCGCGGCGCGCCCGTGACGACGCAGGCCGTCAACCTGATCGGCGTGGCGATCGGCGGCAATGGCGGTGCCGGCGCGACGGCTGGTGTCGGCGGCAACGCGAGCGGCGGCGACATCGGCCTGCTTGCGACCAATCGCTTCCAGCGGACCGAGCGCGGCGGGGTGACCGGCACCGCCTTGTCGGTTTCAGCCTTCGCGCAAGGCGGCGGCGGCAGCGTCGGCGGCTCGACGACTGCAGGACAGGTCTCTGCGCAGGTCACGCAGGCCGACGTGACGCTCGACAGCCTGGACCTGTTCACTTTCGGTCTCGACGGCACGGCAGCGGGGGCGGAATCCGCGCTGCTGGTCGACGCCGGCACGCTGACGGTCAACAACCAGGTCTCGGTCAGCACCGTCGGCGATCTGCGCTTCGGCGCCGTCAATGGCGGCGCGCTGAAGGCGAACAGCCTGCTCCTGAGCGCGAGCGGGTCGCTGCTCCCGCCGGCGAGCGGCACGCCCGGTACGGTCGACATCACCAACAGCTTCTCGGCGACCTTCGGCGGCGATTTCGTCACCGCGTCGAACTTCAGCACCGCCGGCTTCTTCGAAATCCAGGCCGGCGGCCAGTTGCAGGTCGGCGACGTGAGCTCCGGCGGCAGTGCAAGCCTGTCCAGCACCGGCGGTAGGGTGACCGCCGGAAACATCGTGGCGGGCCAGGGCATCAACGTCGATGGTCAGGCCGGCCTGTCGGTCGGCGATCTCGATACCGAAAGCGGTTATGGCAGCGTCACGCTGCGTTCCGCCGACGGCGATATCTCTGCCGGAAGCATCCGGTCGGGCGACAGCGTCTTCGCTTTCGCCGGCGGCAACATCAGCACCCAGGACGTGACCGCCGCGCTGGGCGACCAGTCGCTCGTGTCCGGCACGGTCGAGATCGGCGCGTCGGGGACGACCACGCTGGGGAACATCAAGGCCGTTTCCGTCAATATATCCCCGGATGAGGGCCTGATGGGGCCGTCAGGCGACGTCCACACCGGTGCGATCAAGGCGGAACGGATCGAGGTTGCCGGGGGCGGCAATGTCACGACCGGCGATCTGCAGACCGGGGATTTCTACAGCGGCATTTCGACCGGCGAGGATTTCCTCGTCGGCGTCGGTGCGGGCGGCAATGTCCAGACCGGCAACATCGCCAGCCTCGATTATGTCGGGCTGGAATCGGTGACTGGCAGCGTCTCGACCGGCTCGATCTCGATGGGCAAGAGCGCGCTGCTGCTCGCCAAGACCGATGTCTCCACCGGAGCGATCACCGGCGGAACGGGGCCGAACAACGACATCTTCATATCGAATGTCAGCATCATCGAGAGCGATCCCGATTTTGCCGGGCTTGGCGTGGGCAGCGACTTCAGTGGCGATTTCAACCCGAACGTCCTGAGCACGGCGACGCCGGTACGGCTGGACGGCCTCGTCACCCTGACCGGCCCGGCCATAACCGGCGGGTTCGCCGCAGCGGCGAACAACGGGTTCGACACGCAGGCGATCACGGCGGCAAACCGGCTGCTGCTGGACAGCGGCGCGTCGCTTTCGCTGGGCGATCTTTCGACCGCCCAGGCGCTGAGCCTGACCAGCGGCGGCGCGCTTAGCGTCGGCAACGTCCAGGCCACGACGGTCGACCTGAGCGCAACGGACAGCATCACCGCGGCAGCGATCGCGGCAAGCGGGCCGGTGAACGTCACCGCCGGCAGCTTGGCCAGCTTCACGGGGCCTGTCGGCGGCTCGCAGATCAGCGTGACCTCCGCCGATCTGAGGCTGGCGCCGTCGGCGCAGCTCGGCACGTCCGAAACGACGCTGCTGAGCCTGAACGCACCCGGTGTCAGCCAATTCAGCTTCGGCGGCACCGGAGGCGAGGGCTATGCGATCAGCGCCGCCGAGGCGCAGCAGCTGCGGGCGCAGCAGATCGACATCGCAACCTCCGCGCCGGTCACGATCGGCAGCGTGACATTGAACGGTTCGGGCGCGGGCAGCGCCGCCAATCTGGTCGGGGACGGCAGCCGGCTGTCAATCTCCACCGATGGCCGCATCCGTGTCGCGGGCGCGTTCACGATCGCGAATGCCGGGCCCAATGACCGGCTGGGCCTGCTCTCCGGCGGGACGATCGGGGTTGCGACCGACAGCGGCGGCGCGATCATGATGACCGGCTCCGGATCGGGCACACTGGGCGGCACGCTCGACCTGATCGGCAGAAGCATCGTCGTTGCGACCGGCAACCTGCTCGATCAGATCGCAGCCGACCCGAACTTCTCCGGCCGCAACCAGGCGCTGGCCGCGCCGACCGGTTCGGCCAATCCGGCGGGCAGCATCCAGGCCAATCGGCTGGAGCTGAGCGCAGTCAACCTGATCGCGATCCAGAACAGCGGATCGGCGGACCAGGCCGCGGGGTTCAGCGCGGGCGCGGGCGGCATGCGGGTGACCAGCCTTGCGCCGAGCAATGCGCCGCTGGACGTGTTCGCCTTTGGACGGGTCGCCGATCCCAGCGGTGCGTTCAAGATGAACCAGGACACGCTGGGTGCGATCACGTTCAACAGCGGGGAAGGGAATGGCGGCTTCACCACGGCATCCGCGGTGAACAGCTGCGTGGTCGGCGGATCGGGTTGTGCAGCCGCGCCCCCGCCTCCGCCACCACCTCCGCCACCCCCGCCACCCCCGCCACCACCTCCGCCACCGCCACCCCCGCCGCCGCCTCCGCCGCCGACGCCGCCACCGGCCGCGATCGCCCCGATCTCGACCAGCGTGGTGGACGCGATCCAGGGCAATCTCGACAGCGCGGCCGATCCTGAAAAGGTCGCTGCGCTGCCGACGGTCACGCTCATCACCACGATCGACACGGGCCAGCTCCGCACCGATCCGGTGATTTCCGACCCGGTTTCGGGCGGCGGTAATCCAAGCCTGTGGGAAACTCCCGACCAGCAGAACGACCGGCGGGAGAGTGAAGCGAAGCCCAAGCCCGACCAGGGAGGCGACAAATGATCCGATCCTGTCTTCTCGCCGCGGCGGCCGGCGCCGCCCTTGCCCAGCCGGTTTCGGCGGCACCTACCGATCCGCTCAGCATCCAGGAAAGCTTCCGGATCGGCACCTCGGGCGTGCGCTGCACCGCGCAACTCCGCCCGCTCGATCCAAAGCTCCAGGGCATGTTCGACCGGGGCTACGCGATCGTCTGCCGCGATGCGGCGGCCCCGGTGGGCAGTCTTTACGCGTTAAAAGGGGGCGACCAGGCCCGGCTCGCCGATGCGGACAGGCGCTGCGATGCGCCGAAAGCCGCAGAGGTGCCGGGCCTGGCCGAAGTCTCGGCTCAGGACTGCGAGGGCGCCGACAAGCTCAATTACCGCACCTACAGCGTCACCCGGGGCGGCACGCTCTACGCGTCGCAGGGACTAACCGGTTATGATTCCGCGCTGAAGCTCGGGCTGGCCAGCATCGTCACCGATCGCCCGGCCGATGGCGAGGTGCAGGTCGCGGTCACGGCCGCCGGCGATCCGGCCGCGTTCGCGCGCGTCCAGGCCGGCGCGCTCGACCCCGAGGGGGCGCTTTCGGAAGCCTATGCCCGCAACAATTCCGGCAGCTATGCGGAAGCCGCGGAGTTCTTCCAGACGCTGTACGAGCGCACGGCGGGCAGCGACGACGCCCCTCGGGCGACCGAATATCTGGCCAACCAGGGCCTGCAGCAATCGAACCTCGGCAACGTGCCCGCCGCCGACGCGGCGTTCGCGGAAGCCGAGCAGCGGGGCGCGGCGGACGATCCGATCGCTGGGCGGCTGCTGCGCAATTACCGCGCGATCCATCAGATGAACCAGCGCCGCCCCGCCGAGGCGCTGCAGGAGCTCGACCGCAAGGTCGCTGCGGTCGATCGCTATTCGCAGGAAGCGATCAGCGGCGCGGAGATCACGCCGCAGCTTGCGCAGGAGATCAACCGCACCAACGCGGCGCTCAACCGCACAGGCGGGCTCGACACGCGGCTGACGCCGTTCGAGCGCGCGCAGATCCTGGATGCGCAGGCCGAGCAATTGCGCGGGATCGCGCTTCGGATGCAGCGCCGCTATCCCGAAGCGCTCCAGCTTCTCGAACGCGCGGATCGGGATTTCGCCGCTGTCCGTCAGGGGCGGGTGATATCGACGGCGTTCATGCGCGCGGACGCGATGGCCGAAGCGGGGCTGGTGCGGGAAATGACCGGCAATCCCGGCGCCGCCGAAAGCGCGCTGAAGAACGCGATCGCTTTGTTGGAGACCAACTATCCGCAATCGGCGGCACTGCTGCAGGCAAAGAGCCGCCTGGCCGCATTCTACGCACGCCAGAACCGGGCCGACGAGGCGATGAAGCTCTATCAAGAGGTCGTTGCAGACAGTGAACGTGTGCCCGGCGCCGCGGCGGCAGTGCGGCAGGCGCTCGCGCCCTATTTCGCGCTCCTCGCTTCCAGATCGGCGTCCGATCCCGCGGCCGCGGGCGCGATGTTCGCGGCGAACCAGGTGTTCGTCCGTCCGGGCGTCGCCCAGACACAGGCGGTTCTTGCCCGCGAATTGTCCGAAGGGGACGATGAAGCGGCAATGCTGTTCCGCGAAGCCGTGAACCAGTCGCGTGAAGTGGTTCGCCAGAGCGGCGACGTCGCCCAGCTCGCAGCCGCGAACCCGGCCGAGGGTAGCGACGCCGCCAAGACGCTGGCCGCCGCGCGCGACAAGCTGGCGACGCTGGAGCGCGAGCAGACCGCGCTGCAATCGCGCCTCAGCAAATATCCGCGTTACCGGGTGCTATCGCCGCAGACGTTGACGCTTGCCGATCTCCAGAAGATTCTGAAGCCCGGCGAGGCCTATTACCAGCTGAGGCTCGTCGGTGAGGATGCCTATGCGGTGTTCGCGACGCCGGATCGCGCCCAGGCCGTCAAGCTCGACCTGACCGCCGCCCAGCTCGGCGACACGGTCGCAAAGCTGCGTGATACGATCGTCACCGTCGACAATGGCCAGTTCGTCACCCTTCCGTTCGACGTCGTTCGGGCGCGGCAGCTCTACCGGACGATGTTCGATCCGCTCGGACCCACGCCGCTGAAAGGCGTGACCCATCTGATCGTCGAACCCGACGGACCGTTGCTGCAGTTGCCGCCGACCTTGTTGGTGACGGATCAGGCGGGCGTTGACGCGTACGAGACGCGGATCGCCAAGCCCGGCGCCGACAAGTTCGACATGCGCGGCGTCGCCTGGCTGGGCCGCGACCGCGAAGTGACGACGGCGGTGTCCGCTCGGTCCTTCACCGATGTCCGTCAGATTGCCCCGTCGACGGGCAAGCGCGCGTATCTGGGGCTCGGCGACAATGCGCCGCCATTCACGGCCGCGACGTTCCTGTCGACCGGCGGACCGGCGCGGGGCGAATGCGACTGGCCACTCGAGACCTGGAGCCATCCGATTTCTGCTGCCGAGCTCCAGTTCGCGCGCACCGCAATCGGCGGCACGCAGTCGACCATCATGACCGGCCAGGACTTCTCCGACACCGCGGTCGAGCACCTACCGGATCTGCGCGATTATCGGGTGCTCCACTTCGCGACGCACGGCCTGGTCACCGCGCCGCGCCCGCAATGCCCGGCACGGCCGGCGCTGCTGACCTCATTCGGCGGTCAGGGTTCGGACGGGTTGTTGAGCTTCAAGGAGGTGTTCGATCTGAAGCTCGATGCCGATTATGTGATCCTGTCGGCCTGCGACACGGCCGGGATGGCGACCATCAAGGAAACGCGCGAAGCGGGCGTCGCCACCGGCGGCAATTACGCGCTCGACGGACTGGTCCGCGCGTTCGTCGGCGCCGGCGCGCGCGGCGTGATCGCCAGCCACTGGCCGGTGCCGGACGATTACGACGCGACCAAGCGGCTGATCACCGGCATGTTCAGTGCCCCGCCCGGAACGCCGGCGGGGCAGGCTCTGCGCGAGGCCCAGGTGAAGCTGATGGACGACGCCAATACGTCGCACCCCTATTACTGGGCTGCATTCGCGATCGTCGGCGACGCGGAACGGCCGCTGCTGCAGAAATAAGGAGGAGGGATCAGGCCGCGAGCGAGTCCAGGCTCTTGCGGACGGCGTCTTCCAGCTCGTGCGGGCGGAAGGGCTTGGGCAGGTAGATCGTGTCCGGCAGCTTCTCGCCCCCGCTCGGGAAGCCGGAGATATAGATGATCGGCAGGTTCGGCTTCAACGCGCGCGCGAGTTCCGCGACTTCCCAGCCGCTGATGCCGCCCAGCCGGATATCGGTGATCAGCAGGTCGATCGCGCTGGGCGAAAAGGCATCGAGCGCTTCCTCGCCGCTCGCGGCCTCCACCGCCTCGAGGCCCAATCCCGCGACACATTCGGCGAGCACCATTCGAATAAACGGTTCGTCGTCAACGCAGAGTACGCGGCCGGCCACTGTCAATCTTATCCTTCAAGGTGATGTCCGTGAGCTAAGGCTTCGAACCGCGTCCGCAACATCGTAGAAACCGCACGCCTAATGCCATGCAGGTATCTGGAATCCTAACGTTCCTGCAGGCGAGGCATCAGCTCGACGAAATTGCAGGGCCTGTGACGGTTGTCGAGCTGTGGGCCGAGGATGCCGTCCCAGCCATCCTTCACCGCGCCGGTCGAACCCGGCAGGGCGAAGACATAGGTGCCGCGCACGACCACGGCGCAGGCGCGGGACTGCACGGTCGAGGTGCCGATCGACTGATAGCTGAGCCAGCGGAACAGTTCGCCGAAGCCGGGGATGTCCTTGCCACCCAGCGCCTGCAGCGCCTCGGGGGTGACGTCGCGGCCGGTCACGCCGGTGCCGCCCGTCGAGATCACGCAATCGACGTTCGGATCGTCGACCCAATTGTGCAGCCGGGCGACCAGTTCCTCCAGCTCGTCGCGAACGATCGCGCGCGCGGCGAGCGCATGTCCTGCGTGGGTGAGGCGCTCGACCAGCAGGTCGCCCGACGTGTCCTGGGCCGGGCCGCGGGTGTCGGAAACCGTCAGGACCGCGATGCGGACCGGCTTGAACGGCAGGCTATCGTCAATGGGCATCGGCCAGGGCCGTCCCCGCCGCGGCCATCTCGACCGGCGCATGCCGCTCGAGCCGCACCGCCTTGGCGCCCGGCAGCCCGGGGAAGCGGGGCCACAGATCCTGCGCCATCGCCTTGAGGCTCGGCGAATCCTGTCCGGAATTGCGCTCGTACATCCAGTAATTGCGCATCACCGTCACGGCATAGCCGCGGGTTTCCCAGAACGGGATCGATTCCATGAACAACAGCGGGTCCTCGCCGCCCTTCACGCGCGCGTTCCAGACGTCGAGCATGCCGGGCCCCGCATTATAGGCCATGACCACCTTGGGCAGAAGACCGCCGGTGGCGCCGTAATCGCGGACCTGCTCCAGCCGCGCCTGACCGAAATCGAGATTGACCGCGGGGTCGAGCAGCTGGCGTCGGTCCGGCGCGGACTCGCCGCGGCGCTTGGCGATCAGCTGAGCAGTGCCCGGCAGCACCTGCATCACGCCATAGGCGCCGGCCGGACTTACCGCATCAGGACGGAAGCGGCTTTCCTGGAGGGCGTGGGCATAGACGAGGCTCTTGTCGATCCGCCAACCGCCGACGGGGCGCCAGTCGGGCGTCGGGTAGCGAGCCGATGCGCTCGGCTGCGCGCCGGCCGGGCCGTTGTGCGCGAGGTAGAGCTGCGTCTCCGGCAGGTTCAGTCGCGCCGCCAGTGACGCGAGCAGCGCGTGATCCTCGGGCCGACCGAGCTTCGCCTCGAACTTCAGCACCTCGCCGGCGCGCTCGCGCTCGCCGATTTCGGCCAGCGCCTTGGCGACGCGGATGTTCGGCACGGCCGACAGCCGCGACCATTCGCGCGTCAGGCCGTCACGCTCGCTCGGCGGCAATTGCTGAAGGCCCAGCGCCTCGGCCGCGAGAATGCCGTAGAAGGTCTCGCCATAATGGGCGGCCGCGCGCAGGCGCGACTGCACCTGCTCGGGATGACCGCCGGCCATGAACGCGCGCGCGGCCCAATAATGGCCGGCTGCCAGGATGTCCGGATCGCCACCATGCGTCGCCACGGCGGAAAAGGCTTCGGCCGCGGCCGGATAATCGTGCTGGCGCCACGCCGCGAGACCGGCGGTCCAGTCCGCCTGGACGCGCCATTCGCCTTCGCCGGTGCGGGCGAGCGCGGCCAGCCGGCGCGCATTCGTGTCGTCGCCGTTCAGATAATAGGACCAGGCGACACGTTGCCGCCATTCGGTCAGCGCCGGTCCGGAGAGATTGGGCTCCTGCTCGCTCAGGATGGCTTCACAGCCGGCGGGATCGTCGATCTTGATCAGCGGCAGGATCTTCGGCGCGAGCTGGGCCGAGACCGGATCGTCCTTGATCGTGTCCGCGCGCTCGCGTGCCGGGGCGGAGCCGAGCCACACCAGCCGCTGCTGAACGGGAAGGTCCGGCGTCTGCTTCGCGCCCCGCGTCCGGGCGAGCGCGACGAGCTGCGGCGCCTGCGGCAGCCACGGCGCGGCGGCCGCCAGCGTGGTCAGATCGTCGGGGTTGGTGACCTTGGGCGAACCCTTTTCGGTAAACAGCTCCGCCCGGGCGTAGGACTTCAGCGGTCCGTCCGGCAGCGCGTCGATCTTCGTCGCTGCTTCGGACCAGAGCCCGGCCTTCATGTCGGCGAAGATGCCGAGAAAAGCCGCCTTTTCCGAATCGTTCAGAACCGCCGGCAACTGGCCAATGCCCTGCGTCGCCGCCGAATCGGCACGCGCGCGATTGCCCTCGGCAAGGGCGGGGACGGACACGGCGGCCAACAGGCACACGGCACAATGCGCCAGGCGCATACTCAAAGCCCCTTCATCACGAGCTGCAGGTCTTTCCAGGCCTGCGCCTTGAAGGCCGGCCGCTCCTGCAGCAGGCGCGGGTGAACGGTCGCAACGGTCTCCACCGTGGCCGCGCCAAGGTTAAGCGAATGGAATTTCCCGCGCGCCGGGATCGCCTCCATCCCAAGCAAGGCACGGCTCGGCGCGTCGCCCATGATCAGCAGCCGCTTCGGCGCGACCAGGCCGATCTGGTGGCGCGCGACAGCCGTGAGCCGGCGAAGCACGTCCTGGGGCACGCGGCCGACCGGCCGCACGGTTGCGAACGGCGCCAGCCAGATGGAGGCCCGATCGCGGCCGATCGCCGCCAGCATCCGATCGAACAAGGCGCCGATCTCTCCAGCCATCAGCTCGCCGGCCTCCGGTGCGTCGATCAGGATCATCAGGTCCGATCGCGGATCGCCGGCCGGGAGCACGCGGGTCTTTCCCCATCGCGCTTCCGGCACATCGGCACTGTCGCGCATCCAGTCGAGTAGTGCGGGAAGAGTAGGGGGAAGTTCTTCAACCCTCTCCCCGCCGGGGAGAGGGACGGCCGCGGAGCGGCCAGGGAGAGGGGCAGAGTTATGGACAGA
>NZ_BBWU01000013.1 GCF_000974765.1 Sphingomonas changbaiensis NBRC 104936
CTCGGCCCCTCTCCCGGGCCGCTTCGCGGCCGTCCCTCTCCCCTGCAGGGAGAGGGTTGGTCATGAGAGCGGCACATACTCCAGGCCCAGCGCGTCGGCGACCGCCTGGTGACGGATCTTCCCACCCATCACGTTCAGGCCGTTGGCGAGGTGCGGGTCCGCCTTCATCGCAGCCTCTGCGCCCATGTTGGCGAGCTTCAGCGCGAACGGCAGCGTCGCGTTGTTCAGCGCAAAGGCCGAGGTGCGGGCGACCGCGCCCGGCATGTTGGCGACGCAGTAATGGATCACGCCGTCGACCTCATAGACCGGGTCCTCGTGCGTGGTCGGGTGCGACGTCTCGAAGCAGCCGCCCTGGTCGATCGCGATGTCGACCAGCACCGATCCGCGCTTCATCGTCTTCAACATCTCCCGCGTGACGAGCTTGGGCGCAGCTGCGCCCGGCACCAGCACCGCGCCGATCACCAGCGACGCACTCTGCACCGCTGACGCGATCGCCGCCTTCGACGCGTAGACCGTCTTGATCTGCGAGCTGAAGAACATGTCGAGCTCGGCAAGGCGCGTGTTCGAGATATCGTAGATCGTCACGTCGGCACGCATGCCGACCGCCATCTGCGCCGCGTTCACGCCCGAGACGCCGCCGCCCAGGATCGCGACCTTGGCCGGCGCCACGCCCGGCACGCCGCCCAGCAGCACGCCGCGGCCGCCCTGTTCCTTTTCCAGATAGTGCGCGCCGACCTGCACCGACATGCGGCCCGCCACTTCGGACATCGGCTTCAGCAACGGCAGCGAACCGTCGCGTGCCGTCACCGTTTCATAGGCGATGCAGGTGGCGCCGGACTTGATCAGCCCTTCCGTCTGCTTCGGATCGGGCGCGAGGTGAAGGTAGGTGAACAGCAGGTGCCGCGGCTCCAGCATCGCGATTTCCTGGGCCTGCGGCTCCTTCACCTTGACGATCATGTCGGACTGGGCGAACACCTCGGCCGCGGTGCCGACGATGCGCGCACCGGCCGCGATATAATCCTGGTCGCTCAAGTCGATGCCGGCGCCGGCATTCGTCTCGACGATGACCTCATGGCCGGCCGCGACCAGCTCCGCCACCGACGGCGGGGTCAGGCCGACGCGATATTCGTGATTCTTGATTTCCTTAGGCACACCGACGCGCATGATCGCTCTCCTCAGCGGGAAAATGGTGGCGCGTCATACTGCGAATCGGGATCGCGAATCCCTGCAAAGAGCAGTGGCGTCTCGCCTGGCGAACGCATAGATGATGCGTCCTTACTTGCCTCAATCGTGAAATGCTGCACAATGGACCGGATCGACCGTGCAATCCTGAAAAGTCTCGCCGGCGATGCGCGGGCCAGCGTCAGCCAGATCGCGGAGCGGGTCGGGCTGTCGCAATCCGCCTGCACGCGGCGCATCCAGGCGCTTGAAGCGTCGGGCGAGATCACCGGCTATGGGGCGCGGCTGGGGCACAAGACGCTCGGCTTTCATGTGACCGCGCTGGTCGACATCACGCTGTCGACTCAGGTCGAGGAGGATCTGGCGCGGTTCGAGCGCGCGGTCTCGGAAATCGACGGCATCGTCGAATGCGCGCTGATCTCCGGTGCCCACGATTACCGTCTCAAGATCGTCGCCAAGGACCTGGACGATTACGAACGCCTCCACCGCGAGCATCTCGGCCGGCTGCCCGGCGTGACCACGATCAGCAGCAGCTTCGTGCTCCGTTCCGTGCCGACCAGAAGCGAGGCCGACGCGCTGTTCGGACAGTAACCCTCTCCCGGAAGCGGGAGAGGGGCTGGTCATTGCACCCAACTTACACCCATGCTAACCGCCCCGCCGCGTCCGTGGGGCTAGGACCGCTTTCAATCGTTATGCGCATGATGCCGCTTTCAATAGAATCCGTCCGCCGGTGAGCACCGGCATTTCAGACGCGGCGACCATCACCGGCGCCGTGCCGGCCGAGTCGTCGGTCGAGCATCATGGCCATGGCCAGCACGGCATGCTCCGGCTGGCGATCGGCGCGGTCGGAATCGTGTTCGGCGATATCGGCACGAGCCCGATCTACGCATTTCGCGAGACGTTCACCGGCCACCACGTGCTGACGCCCGACCGGCTGCACATCTACGGCGTGCTGAGCCTGGTCTTCTGGTCGATGATGCTGATGGTGACGCTTAAATACGTCATGGTCATCATGCGCGCCGACAATAAGGGCGAGGGCGGCAGCCTGGCGCTGCTGGCGCTGATCAACCGTTCGACGCCGGGCAAGCGCTGGACCGCGCCAATCGTGCTGCTCGGCGTGTTCGCGACGGCGCTTTTCTACGGCGATTCGATGATCACGCCGGCGATGTCGGTGCTCTCGGCAGTCGAGGGTCTGACCGTGGTCGAGGCGCGGTTCGAGCCGCTGGTCGTGCCGCTGGCGATCGGCATTCTCGTCTTCCTGTTCTTCATCCAATCGCGCGGGACGACGGCCGTCGGGCGATTGTTCGGGCCGGTCATGATCGTCTATTTCGCGACGATCGCGGTCCTGGGTGCGGTGTACATCGCGCAGGATCCGGCGATCATCGCGGCGCTCAATCCCTGGCATGCGGTGCGGTTCTTCCTGACCGATCATGTGAAAGCGTTCCTGGCGCTCGGCTCGGTCGTGCTGGCCGTCACCGGCGCCGAGGCGCTGTATGCCGACATGGGCCATTTCGGCCGCAAGCCCATCGGCGGCTCGTGGCTGGTGTTCGTGCTGCCCGCGCTGATGCTCAATTATCTAGGCCAAGGCGCGATGGTGCTGTCGCTGAGCCCCGCCGAGGCCGCCGAGACGATCAAGAACCCATTCTTCCTGCTCGCCCCCGAAGCGTTCCGCCTGCCGCTGGTGATCATCGCGACGCTGGCGACGATCATCGCCAGCCAGGCCGTGATCTCCGGTGCCTTCTCGGTGACGCAGCAAGCGATCCAGCTCGGCTTCATCCCGCGCCTGCGCATCCAGCACACCAGCGCCAGCACCGTTGGCCAGATCTACATTCCCGTCATCAACTGGGCGCTGATGACGATGGTCATCCTGCTCGTGCTGACCTTCCAGTCCTCGTCGAATCTGGCCGCCGCCTATGGCATCGCGGTGACCGGCGCGATGACGATCGATTCCTGCCTGATCGCGGTCGTGCTGTTCTCGCTCTGGAAGTGGAACCGCCTCGCGGCCGTGGCGCTGCTGACGGTCTTCTTCACCGTCGACCTGGCGTATTTCGGCTCCAACCTCACCAAGGTGCCGGACGGCGGCTGGTTCCCGCTGCTGGTGGGCCTCATCGCCTTCACCCTGCTCACCACCTGGGCCAAGGGCCGCAAGCTGATGATCGACCGGCTGCGCGAGGCGGCGATGCCGATCTCGATTTTCATCGAATCGGCAGCGACCTCGGCGACGCGCGTGCCCGGCACCGCGGTGTTCATGACCTCGACGCCCGACGGCGTGCCGCACGCGCTGCTGCATAACCTGAAGCACAACAAGGTGCTGCACGAACGGGTGATCCTGCTGACGGTGAAGATCGCCGACGTGCCGTATGTGGAGCAGGACACGCGCTGCCAGCTCGAGCCGCTCGGCCACGGCTTCCACCGGCTGGTGGTTAAGTATGGCTTCATGCAGGAACCGGATGTGCCGACGGCGCTGAAGCAGATCACCGGCTGTGGCCCTGAGTTCAAGATGATGGACACCAGCTTCTTCCTCGCCCGTCAGACGCTGCTGGCGTCGTCGCGGCCGGGCATGGCGATCTGGCGCGAAAAGCTGTTCGCCTGGATGCTGCGCAACGCCGAAAGCGCGATGGAATTCTTCAAGCTGCCGACGAACAGAGTCGTCGAGCTGGGAAGTCAGGTGGAAATCTAATCCTCTCCCTGCAGGGGAGAGGGTCGACTCGCGCCTGCGGGCGCGAGCGGGGAGAGGGTGACGTGGTACAGCGCCCAGTACCCTCACCCCGCTCGGCCCCGCAGGGCCGAGTCGCCCTCTCCCCTTAGGGAGAGGGCAAGGTTAGGCGAGAATCTGCTGCGCCCTTTCCACAAACTCCTTCTTCGCCTCGTCGGTCATCTCCGGCCGCGGCGGCACCTGGACGCCGCGCTTGACCGCCTCGCGCTCGCCGACTTTGTCGGCCCAGGCCTTCAGATGCGGATGATTGTCGAGCGTGAGGCCCGGCCACTCATAGGCCCGCACCCACGGCCAGCAGGCGATATCGGCAATGCTGTACGCGTCGCCGCCCAGATAGGGGGAGGCCGCCAGCCGCCCGTCCATCACGCCGAACAGGCGGTAGCTCTCGCGTTCATAGCGGTCGATCGCCGCCGGAATGTGCTCGGGGAAATAGCGCTTGAACACGTTCAGCTGCCCCATCATCGGGCCGAGCCCGCCCATCTGCCACATCACCCATTGGATGACCGTGCTGCGGCCCTTGGCGTCGGTGGGGAGGAACTTGCCCGTCTTTTCCGCGAGCCAGATCAGGATCGCGCCCGATTCGAACACCGGGAAGCCATCGTCGACGATCGCCGGGATGCGGCCGTTCGGATTGATCTTCAGGAACTCGGGGCTCTTCTGCTCCTGCGCCGCCATGTCGATGAAATGCGGCGTGTATTCGAGCCCGCATTCCTCCAGCATGATCGCGACCTTATAGCCGTTCGGCGTGGCGGCGGTGTAGAAGTCGATCATCCGGCGTTCCTCCAGAGGTGAGCGTGTCCGCACCGATCATCGTCACGGCCATGCTCGGCGCAAGCGATTTCGCCTGGGCGGATAGCCTGCGCCGCGCCCATTTCCCACCCGAGCGCAACCTGGTTCCGGCACACATCACCTTGTTCCACCATCTGCCGCCCGGCATCGCCGACGAGCTGCGCGAGCAGCTGAAGGCTGAGGCGCGGGGGAGGGCACCGGTCGCGCGGCTCGCCGGCCTTCGCCACCTCGGCAACGGCGTCGCCTATCAGCTCGACAGCCCGGAGCTGGAAGCGATCCGCGAGCGGCTGGCCGATCATTTCGCCGGCCTGCTGATCCCGCAGGATCAGGCGTCCTGGCGACCGCACATCACCGTGCAGAACAAGGTGACGCCGCAAATCGCCAAGGCGCTGCTGACGGAACTCGAGGCAGCGTTCCTGCCCCGCCCGCTGAAGATCGCCGGCCTCGCGAGCTGGTGGTACCGCGGCGGCCCGTGGGAGCCGCTGAGCGAACACAGGTTCCGATAGTCCCTCTCCCATCGGGAGAGGGAGGGGCCCAGCGCGTCAGCGCTGGGAGGGTGAGGGCGATCATCCTCACCCCGCTCGGCTTCGCCGAGTCGACCCTCTCCTGCGAGGAGAGGGTTAGAGCAGCTCCTTCAGTTGCCGCGCCGTATCCGCCAGCGCCAGCGGATCGATTTCCGCGCCGGCCTCGACCAACTTCCGCCCCTGCACATAGTCCTTCGTCGCATTGACGCAGTCGAGCGCGATCACGCGGCCGTCCTTCAGGTAGATGACCGAAAAGCTCCGCTCTTCGGGCTTGCCGCGCAGCACCACATCGTCATGCCCGATCGACAGGCCGACGGTCTGCAGCCGCAAATCATACTGGTTCGACCAGAACCACGGCGTCGCTTCGTAGGCCACATCCTCGCCGACGATCGTCTTCGCCGCGACGGTCGCCTGGTCGTTGGCGTTCTGGACCGACTCCAGCCGCACCCGCGCGTCGCCGGCAAAGCGGTTCTCGTGCGCCGCGCAGTCGCCAACGGCGAACACGTCCGGCAGGCTGGTCCGGCATTGCGCGTCGACATCGACGCCGTTCGTGCCCGCAGCGCCGGCCGCGATCAGCGGCTCGACCTCGGCAATGATGCCGATGCCGACGATCGCCAGCTCCGCCGCGACGGTCTCGCCGCTCGTCAGCCGCACGCCTTTGAGCTTGCCGCCTTCGGCCTCGAACGCGTCGACTTCAGCGCCGAGCCGCAGATCGACCCCATGCGCCCGGTGCTCCGCTTCGTAAAATCGCGACAGCACCTCGCCCGCCACGCGCGCAAGCACGCGCGGCAGCGCCTCGAACAGGCTGACGCGCTTGCCGAGCTTGGTCAGCACCGCCGCCGCCTCCAGCCCGATATAGCCGCCGCCGATCACCGCGACCCGTTCGACGCCGGCGAGCTTCGCCATGATCGTGTCGACATCCGCGCGGTTGCGGACGAAATGCACGTCCGCGCAGTCGGCGCCGGGGCAGGGCAGGGGGCGCGGCCGCCCGCCGGCCGCCCAGATCAGCTTGCCGTAACCGATCCGCTCGCCCGCATCGGTCGCGACCTCATGCAGCTCCGGGTCGACGGTCAGCACTCGCTGTCCCTGCAGCAGCGCGACATTGCGCTCCGCCCAGAAGCGCTCGGGCCGGATCAGGAAGCGCTCGAAGCCCTTTTCGCCGGCCAGATAATCCTTGGAAAGCGGCGGCCGCTCATAGGGCAGCTCCGGCTCCTCGCCGACGATCGCGACCGATCCGTCGAACCCGAGCTGCCGCAGCATGATCGCCGCCTGCGCCCCGCCATGACCGGATCCCACGATCAGAACGTCGAAATAATGCAACCAACTCTCCCTCGTCACCCCGGACTTGATCCGGGGTCCACCTTCTCCTCGACGTGAAAGAAGAAGGTGGATGCCGGGTCAAGCCTGTCCTGAGCCCGTCGAAGGGCCCGGCATGACGATTGGAAAGACACCTTGTTGACCCCCGGCGAGGCCTTACCTATAGGGCCGCACCTGCCGTTGGGGCGGAGTAGCTCAGTTGGTTAGAGCAGCGGAATCATAATCCGCGTGTCGGGGGTTCAAGTCCCTCCTCCGCTACCACCAGTCCGGTTCAGCAATGACCCGCGGCGCGCGCCAGTTTCGGTGCGCGGCGGATGCTCGCGTGCAGGCGGGAATAGTCGAACGGATCGGCGGGAGTTGCGGGTTCAGCGGCGGCCGCATCGCGTTCTTCGGCTTCGAAGATCGCGGCGACGGAGGCGGGCAGGCGCGGCGGCGTGCCCGGCGCCGTGCCGGGCTTCGGGAACAGCGCCTTCGACAGCTGGGTCAATGCGGCGGCCGGGTTCGATGCATAAAGCTGGGCCAGCATCGCGAGGCCGCGGCCGAGATCGCCGGTGAATTGCCAGGCAAATCCGTCGAACCGGCAACCGGCGAGATAGACCGGGCCGCCGGCATATTCGAACATCACATTGGTGAATTCGCAGCCTTCGAACTCATTGCTGTCGAGCTGCACGCGTTGGTCGCGGAAATGCTCGCCTTCGTAGCGCACGTCCCAAGCTCCTGAATGGACTGCGGCACGTGGTAAACGGGAATGGCTGCGAAACGATTAACCGCTTGCGCAGGCCTCGACCATGTCGCGCAGGCTGGCGCAGCTTTCGTCGCTCGCCGTTCGGCCGGGCCGCAGCAGGCCGCGGACGATGCGGGCATCGGGCCAGCGCCTGCGGGCATTGGCCTCGATCGTGCGCCAGCGCGGCGACGATCCGCGATAGTCGGCGCCGATCAGGCAGACGATTGCGGGCTGTGCCTCGATGTCCCCGGACAACGCCTTGGCGTCGGCGGCCATCGGTCGTTGGCCGTGCTTGGCGAGCAGCTGGGCGAGCATCGCCGCGATCGCCGGGTCTGCCATGCCGGCACCGACAAGGCATAGGACCGGAAGGCCGGTCTGCGCCGGCGGATCCGGCGGCGGCTCGCTGGGCAGCGCCCGTTCGGCGAGCGACGGGGCTGTCGGCTCTGCGACGGCTTCGTCCTCGTCAATATCCACATCCTCGTGGTCGGCCAGGCTGTCGATCAGGTCGCGGGTCGATTCGACGATCGCGTCCAGCGCCGGCCGCGTCAGTGCGCCGCGCCGGCGGTCTGCGAGCGCCAGCCGCAGGCCGCCGACGACCACCTCGTCATAATAGGAAGACAGCGACCGCTCCTTCAGCAGCAGCTCGGCCTGGTCGTGGACTTCATGTTCGTCGCCGGCGAGCATGCGCTGGTAAAAGCTTTCGACCGGCGTCAGCGCAGGCCGGTCGCCGAACAGCACGTCGATGAACTCCAGCTGCGGCACGTGCCGGCCCAACACCACCAGGCATAAAGTCATCGGCGTCGACATCAAAAGGCCGATCGGCCCCCACAACCACGTCCAGAAGATTGCGGCGACGATCACGGCCAGCGGCGACAGGCCCGTCGAATGCCCGTAGACCAGCGGCTCGACGACATAGCCCATCACCGGTTCGGCTGCGAGGAACAGGCACGCCGTCTGGATTGCGAAGCTCCAGCCCGGCTCCGCCCCGATCGCCAGCAGCAGCGGCGGCATCGCGGCCAGGAACGCGCCGACATAGGGTACGAACCGCAGGATCGCCGCCAGCAATCCCCAGAGCAGCGGCGATGGGATGCCGATCCAGTAAAGCCCGACCGCGATCACCGCGCCGAACAGCGAATTCAGCAGCAATTGGGTGAGGAAATAGCGCGACAGCCGGCCCGCCGCTTCGTCGATCGCGACCGTTGTCCGGTGCAGGTCCGACGACCCGAACAGGCGGATGATGCGGTCGCGCAGATCCTCGCGCTGCAGCAGGATGAAGACCGCGACGACCAGCACGATGATGAACGTCTCGAACGGCCCGAGCACCGGGCTCAGCAGCCGCCGTGCGGTCGCCCAGGCGCTTTCTGGCGGCTGGTGCACCTCGACCGGGATCGGCTGTGTCGTGCGGCGGGACAGGCGCGGGGCGGTGCGCGTGGGCGGCGCCGTCTCGAAGCGGCTGGCGAGCCGGTTCATCGCCTCGGGCAGTTCGGCGACGCTGGAATGGCCGAGCGCGATCCACTTTCCCCGGATCGTCTCGACATAGCGCGGAACGTCGGGCGCCAGGCTTGCGACCTGCTGGCCGATCACGGCCCCGGTCAGTCCCAGAGTGCCGAGTGCCAGCAGCACGGAAATGATGACGGACAGGGTCCGCCCGAACCGCAGCCGCCGGAGCAGCCCGACCAGCGGCGCCAGCACGAATGCCAGCAGCACCGCCAGCACGATCGGCACCAGCACGTCCTTGGCCAGGTACAGCGCGCCGATCGCCACGACCCCGGCCGCCAGCGGCACCACGCTCCGTGCCTCGGGCGTGTGCACCGGCGGCACCGATGCGTGATTGCCGTGTTGATGGGATAGCCGCTCCAACCCTGCCTCGCCGTTCGTAACGTGCGCAGAACGATGGGCGCGGGCACCTGTTCCGGCGGACTGGCGCGGTCGCGGGTTCGCTGCGATAGGGCAGGCGTGACGCAGGTGAATCTCGCTCAGGCTTTCGAGCTGGCCGCGGCCGGACGGCCGGCGGAGGCGCTTGCGATTGTCGATCGCGGCGTGTCGGCCGGCGACCCGCAGGCCTGCTACGCGCTCGGGCTGTGGCGGCTGGAAGGCGCGCACGTGCCGCGCGATCTTGGCGCGGCGCGGCGTCTCGTCGAACAGGCGGAGCAAGGCGGGCTGATGCTGGCCGCGCGTGCGCTGTCCGCCTTCGTCGCGGTCGGGACCGGCGGCGAGGCCGACTGGCCCGGCGCCCTGGGCCTGCTGCACCGCTGGGTCGATCGCGATCCGCTGGCGGCCCGGCAATTGCAACTGATCGAGGCGATGGATCTGGACGGCAGCGGCAATCCGCGCGGCGCGTTCGCCTGTGAACCGCTGAGCGATGCGCCGTGCGTGCGGCGCTTCCCGGGCTTCTTCTCGGCCGACGAGGCGGCGTTCCTGCGCGATGTGGCCGAGGCGCGGTTCCGGCCGGCGCTGGCGCTCGACGAGCAGGCGGGGCGGTTCGTCCGACACCCGTTCCGGGATGCGACCGCGGCGGCCTTTCCGGCGGTCTTCGAATGGCCGGCCATCCACGCGCTCAATCGCCGCATCGCCGCCGCGAGCGGCACCGAGGCGGGGCAGGGCGAGCCGCTGCAGGTGCTGCGCTATCAGCCGGGCCAGCAATATCGTCCGCACCTCGACGCGGTGCCCGGTGTCGCCAACCAGCGAATCTGGACGATGCTCGTCGCGCTGAACGACGATTATCAGGGCGGCGCGACGGTGTTTCCTGAGGCGAGCCTGGCGTTTCGCGGGCGCACCGGCGACGGCCTGCTGTTCCGCAACGTGGATGAAGGCGGCAGGGCCGATCGCACGTCGCTGCACGCGGGCACGCCCGTAGAGGCCGGCGTCAAGCTGATCGCGAGCCGCTGGATCCGCGAGCATTGCCCGCCGCCCGGCGAAGCATTCGGGCAGCACGAAGTGCTTTCGCAGGCGGACGAAGTCGGACAATAGGAACGCGATGGCGGACATGGACCCAGTGCTGCGCGAACGGCCGCTCCCGGCCGCGGCCGACCTTTTCGGCGACCTTCTGGAAGTCGAGGCTGCGCCTGCGCGCGCGCGGCCGAAGCTCTTCACCTATTTGCCGGGGCTGGCGATCACCACTCTGGCCGCGCTCGCCGCGGCGTGGCTGGGCGATCATTACCATGCGCCGCTGATGCTGATGGGCCTGCTGATCGGCCTCGCCTTCAATTTCCTGAATGCCGACACGCGCCTGCACGCCGGGCTCGGCTTTGCGTCGAAGACGCTGCTGCGCTGGGGCATCGTGCTGGTCGGCCTGCAAGTGACGATCTGGGAAATCGCGGCGCTCGGCTGGCCCAGCTTCGTCGCGATCGGCGTGATGATCGTGGTGGTGATGTCGGTCGGCACACTCGCATCCCGGGCGCTTGGGATGGGCGCTGCGTTCGGAACGCTCGCGGGCGGATCGGTCGCGATCTGCGGCGCCTCCGCGGCGCTCGCGCTGTCCAGCGTGCTCGGCGAAAAGCGCGTCAACCAGGCACAGCTGACTTTGGTGCTGGTCGCGGTCTCCGCCGCCAGCGCGCTTGCCATGTCCACCTATCCGGTGCTCTCGACCCTGCTTGGCCTCAGCCCGCACGCGGCGGGGTTCCTGCTGGGCGCCTCCATTCATGACGTCGCCCAGGCGCTCGGCGCCGGCTATTCGCTCGGAGAAGTCCAGGGACAGACGGCGGCGATCGTGAAGCTCACCCGGGTCGCGCTGCTCGCGCCGACCTTGCTGCTGGTCACGCTGACGCTGCCGAAGGACGGCACCGAGAAAAAGGGCGCGCCGCCGGTGCCGTGGTTCATCGTCGCCTTCCTGCTGCTGACGCTGCTCAACTCGGTGCTGACGCTGCCGACCCAGGTGGCCGCTGCTGCAAAGGCCGGGACGACTGCGCTGCTGCTGCTCGCCGTGGTCGCGACCGGCATCCGCTCGCCGATGAACCTGCTGCTGAAACAGGGCTGGCGCGCGTCCATGCCGGTGGTCGCCGCGACGGCCACGAGCTTCCTGCTGGCGCTGGGGGCGGCAAAGCTTCTGTTCTAGGCCGCGGCAAAGGATCAAAACGAGGGGTAGAATGGCCGGACGCTATTACGAAGACTGGGCGGTGGGGGACCGGATCGAGCATGAGATCCGGCGCACGGTGACGGTCACCGACAATCTGCTGATTTCGACACTCACCCACAACCCGCAGCCGCTGCATATCGACCTGGAAGCGGCGCGCGCGAGCGAGTTCGGCCAGATCCTCGTCAACGGCACCTTCACCTTCGCACTGATGGTGGGCGTTTCGGTCGGCGACACCACGCTTGGCACGCTGGTCGCCAATCTGGGCTACGACAAGGTGACGATGCCGGCACCCGTCTTCATCGGGGACACGCTGCGCGCGGAAACGGAAATCCTGGAACTCCGCGAAAGCCTGTCGCGCCCGAACGCCGGGATCGTGACGTTCGAGCACACGATGTACAACCAGCGCAACCAGCTGGTCTGCCGCTCGCTGCGCACGGCGCTCGTCAAACGGCGGCACCCGAAGAAGGACAAATGAGGCTCCGTTCGCTGCTGTTCGTGCCCGGCGACCGACCGGAACGCATGGAAAAGGCGCTGACCCTCGGCGCCGATGCTCTGATTCTGGACCTGGAGGATTCGGTCGCGCCCGCGAACAAGGCAGCGGCGCGCGCGGCGATCGCGGATTTCCTAACCCTCTCCCAACGGGAGAGGGTCGACTCGGGCGATAGCCCGAGCGGGGTGAGGGCGACCGGTCACCCTCACCCTTCCGCCGCTTCGCGGCTCCCTCCCTCTCCCGACGGGAGAGGGAGGCCCTTCCTCTTCGTCCGTATCAACCCGCTCGACAGCGGCCATCTCGACGACGATCTCTACGTACTGGCCGGCAATCCCGATGGCCTGGTGCTACCCAAGGCCGAAGGCGCGGAGTCGGTGTGGCGGCTGGCGGGCAGGGCGGCGGTGCCGATCCTGCCGATCGCCACCGAAACGCCGGCCGCGGTGTTCCGCCTCGGGGGTTATGGCCCGGTCGCCGAGCACCTCGCCGGCCTCACCTGGGGCGCCGAGGACCTGCCGGCGGCGATCGGCGCGACCGCCTCGCGCGACGAGACCGGCGCTTATCTGCCGCCCTACCAGATCGCTCGTGCGTTGACCCTGTTCGGGGCGGCGGCCGCCGGCGTGAACCCGATCGAGACCGTCTATCCCGCCATCAAGGACCTGGACGGCCTCAGGCGCATCGCCGAAGCGGCGGCGCGCGACGGCTTCACCGGCATGATGGCGATCCATCCCGCCCAGGTGCCGGTGATCAACGCCGCCTTCACGCCTTCGGCCGAAGCGGTCGCCCAGGCACGCGCGATCGTCGCCGCTTTCGATGCCAATCCTGGTGCCGGCGCGCTACAGCTTGACGGCAAGATGATCGACGCGCCGCACCTGAAACAGGCCCGCCGCATTCTCGAAAGAGCGAATCCATGACCAGCATTGCCACTCCCGATTTCGACTTCCAGCTCGGCGAACATGCCGAGATGATCCGCGACGTGACGCGCCGCTTCGCCGAGGAACGGATCGAGCCGATCGCCGCCAAGATCGATGCTGACGACTGGTTCCCGAAGGAGCTGTGGCCCGACATGGGCGCGCTCGGCCTGCACGGCATCACCGTCGACGAGGCGGATGGCGGCCTCGGCCTCGGCTATCTGGAGCATGTGATCGCCGTCGAGGAAGTCAGCCGCGCCTCCGCCTCGATCGGCCTCAGCTACGGCGCCCACTCGAACCTCTGCGTCAACCAGATCCGCCGCTGGGCCAATGACGAGCAGAAGGCGAAATATCTGCCCAAGCTGATCTCGGGCGAGCATGTCGGCAGCCTGGCGATGTCGGAGGCCGGCGCCGGATCGGACGTGGTCGGCATGAAGCTGCGCGCCGACGCGGTGCAGGGCGGCTATGTCCTGAACGGCACCAAATTCTGGATCACCAACGCCGCCTATGCCGACACCCTGGTCGTCTATGCGAAGACCGGGGAGGGGAGCCGCGGCATCACCGCGTTCCTCATTGAAAAGGACATGCCCGGCTTCTCGATCGGCCAGAAGATCGACAAGATGGGCATGCGCGGCTCGCCCACCGCCGAACTCGTCTTCAACGATTGCGAAGTGCCGGAAGAAAACGTCATGGGTCCGCTGAACGGCGGCGTCGGCGTGCTGATGTCGGGCCTCGATTACGAGCGCGCGGTGCTCGCCGGCGTCCAGCTCGGCATCATGCAGGCCTGCCTGGACGTGACCATCCCCTATGTTCGCGAGCGCAAGCAGTTCGGGAAGCCGATCGGCGCGTTCCAGCTGATGCAGGCCAAGGTCGCGGACATGTATGTCGCGCTGCAATCGGCCCGCGCCTACACCTATGCGGTCGCGAAAAGCTGCGACGCCGGCCGCACCACCCGCTTCGACGCCGCCGGCGCGATCCTGCTTGCGAGCGAGAATGCCGTGCGCGTGTCGCTGGAAGCAATCCAGGCGCTGGGCGGCGCCGGCTACACCAAGGACTGGCCGGTCGAACGCTACGCCCGCGACGCCAAGCTCCTCGACATCGGCGCCGGCACCAACGAAGTGCGGCGGATGCTGATCGGGCGGGAGTTGATCGGGGCGGCGTAAAACCACCCCTCTCCCTGCAGGGGAGAGGGCGACTCAGGCCTGCGGGCCTGAGCGGGGAGAGGGTCCGGGGCTCCGAGCGTCCGCCCCACCACCCTCTCCTAGCTCCGCTAAGCCGCTTCGCGACTAAGCTCCGCTGTTCCTCTCCCCTCAAGGGAGAGGAAGCGCGCTTACCAAACCTTCACCCGTTCCGCAGGCGCCAGGTACAGCTTCTGCCCCGGCTTCACCTGATAGGCCGGATACCAGGCGTCCAGGTTCCGTACCGTCTGCACGCGCCACCGCGCCGGGGCGTGCACGTCCGTCGCGACGCGTGCGCGCAGCGCCTTGTCGCGCATCTTCTCCCGCCAGCTCTGCGCGAAAGCGAGGAAGAAGCGCTGGTCCCCGGTCAACCCGCCGATCACCGGCGCCGGCTTGCCGCCCAGCGACTTGTGATAGGCTTCGTACGCGGCCGTCAGCCCGGCCACGTCGGCGATGTTCTCGCCCAGCTCCTGCTTGCCCTTCAGGTGCAGGCCGGGCAGCGCGACATAGGCGTCATATTGCGCCGCGAGTGCCGCGCCCGCCTGCTCGAAGCGCTTGAAGTCCTGCGGCGTCCACCAATTGTGCAGCCGCCCGGTCGAATCGAAATCGGCGCCCAGATTGTCGAAGCTATGGCTGACTTCATGGCCGATCGTCGCGCCGATCGCGCCATAGTTCGCCGCCGCGTCGAAGCGCGCGTCGAAATAGGGCGATTCTAGGATCGCCGCCGGAAAGTTCAGCGCGTTCTGCAGCGGCAGGTTGACCGCGTTCACGGTCTGCGGCGTCATCCACCATTCGCCGCGATCGACCGGCTTGCCGATCTTCGACAGCTGGTGCCGGTATTCGAACAAGCGCGCGCGCTGCACATTGCCGAATGCATCATCCGGCCGGATGTCGAGCGGCGAATAGTCGCGCCAGCTGCTCGGGTAGCCGACGCCGACCTTCAGCACCTGCAGCTTCTTGCGCGCCTCGGCCTTGGTGGTGGGCGCCAGCCAGTCGATCTTCACCAGCCGCGCGTCGAACGCGGCGACGATGTTCTTCACCATCCCTTCGATCTCTGCCTTGGACGAGGCGGGGAAATAGCGCTTCGCGTAGATCTTGCCGACCGCGTCGCCCAGGCCGGCATTGACCGCGGCGATGGCGCGCCGTTCGCGGCTCAGCTGCTCGGGCGTGCCGGTCAGCGTCTTGCCGTAAAAGGCGAAGTGCGCGTCATCGATCGCCTTGGGCAGCACCGACGCCTGTTCGTTCAGCCGGTGGAAAATCAGCCAGTCCTGCCAGCTTGCAAGCGGTTCGCTGCCGACCAGCGCCGCCAGCTTCACGATCGCATCCGGCTGCCAGACGGAAAAATCCTGCTGGTTCGGCAGCCCGGCCGCGCGCCAATAACCCGCCCAGTCGATGCCTGGCGCCTTGGCCGCAAAGTCGGCGCGCTTCCAGAACTGGGCGCGGTGGGCGTCCTGGCTCTGCTCGATCGTGTCGTGGGCGGCCGCGATCTTCATCTCGAGCGCGACGATCCGGTCCGCCCGCGCCGCCGCGTCGTCGATCCCGGCCAGCGTCAGCAGCTTCTCGACATAGGCGCGATAGGCGGTGCGGATCTCCGCCATTGCCGGCTTGTCCGACAGATAATAGTCGCGGTCGGGAAGCCCCAGGCCGCCCTGCATCAGATAGGGGATCGTCTCGGTCGGCCGCTCCAGGTCCTGCGTCACGAACAGGCCGAACAGGTTTTCCGTCCAGAAATTCGTCGCGTTGATTGGGTCGGTGTCGGCGCGCATGTCGGCGCCCAGCATCGCCGACAGCGCGGCCTTGTCTTTCAGCGCGGCGATCGCGTCCAGCTCGGGTTTGATCGGCTGAAGCCCTTTCTGGTCGATCGCGGCCGTGTCGAGATAGGCCGAATAATAGTCGGCGATCTTGCGTGCCTCGGTGCCCGCCGCGGGATGACCGGCCGCCGCGCCCTGGATGATCGCCGCGTTGCGTTTCTCGGCCTTCAGGAACACTTCGTACGACACGCCGGTGCTGGAGCGATCGGCCGGGATCTCGGCCGTCTTGCGCCAGGCCCCGTTCGCATAGGCCTCGAAATCATCGCCCGGCGCGACGCTCTTGTCGACATAGGCGGGGTTGACCCCGGAAAGCGCCGCGGCGATCGCGGGCGCGGTCAGCGCCGCGCATCCGAGCAGGAAGGCGGGAACGACGTTACGCATCGAAATCCTCTCACAAGTCAGTTTTCGCTGCCCTAGCGCCCGGGCGCGCATGCTGCCAGACCTTCCCAAGCGCATGACGGCTGGCTAGGTGCTGAACGCGCATGTCCGCTCCCATCCTTTCGACCGCGATACAATCGGATTCCGATCAGGTCCGCGCCCGCGCCGCGCATAACCGCGCCTTGGCCGAGGAGTTGCGCGCCAGGGTCGCCACCGCCGCGCTTGGCGGCAGCGAAAAGGCGCGGGCGAAGCATGTCGAGCGCGGCAAGCTCCTGCCCCGCGACCGTGTCGAGCGGCTGCTCGATCCGGGCTCGCCGTTCCTGGAGATCGGCCAGCTCGCCGCCTGCGACATGTATCACGGCGAGGTCCCCGGCGCCGGCATGATCGCCGGCATCGGCCGCGTCTCCGGCCGCCAGGTGATGATCGTCTGCAACGATGCGACCGTGAAGGGCGGCACCTATTATCCGCTGACGGTCAAGAAGCATCTGCGCGCGCAAGAGATCGCCGAGCAGAACCGCCTGCCGTGCGTCTATCTGGTCGACAGCGGCGGCGCCAACCTGCCGCACCAGGCCGAGGTCTTCCCCGATCGCGACCATTTCGGCCGCATCTTCTTCAACCAGGCGAACATGTCGGCGCAGGGCATCCCGCAGATCGCCTGCGTGATGGGCAGCTGCACCGCGGGGGGCGCCTATGTCCCCGCCATGTCGGACGAAACGGTGATCGTCCGCAACCAGGGCACGATCTTCCTCGCCGGCCCGCCGCTGGTGAAGGCCGCGACCGGCGAGATCATCTCGGCCGAGGATCTGGGCGGCGGCGACCTGCACGGCCGCAAATCCGGCGTCGTCGATCACGTCGCGGAAAATGACGAGCACGCGCTGACCATCGTCCGGGATATCGTTTCCACCTGCCAGAAGGGCGCGACGGATATCGAGCTGCGGGAGCCGCGCCCGCCCAAATACGACCCGGACGAGCTCTACGGCATCATCCCCGAAGACGTCCGCGCGCCCTACGACGTGCACGAAATCATCGCCCGCATCGTCGACGGCTCGGAGTTCCACGAGTTCAAATCGCTCTACGGCAGCACTCTGGTGTGCGGCTTCGCGCACATCTGGGGCATGCCCGTCGCGATCCTCGCCAACAACGGCATCCTCTTCAGCGAAAGCGCGCAGAAAGGCGCGCACTTCATCGAGCTCGCCTGCCAGCGCCGCATTCCCTTGCTGTTCCTCCAGAACATCTCCGGCTTCATGGTCGGCGGGAAGTATGAGGCGGACGGCATTGCGAAACATGGCGCAAAGCTGGTCACCGCCGTGGCGACCGCCAGCGTGCCCAAGATCACCGTCCTGATCGGCGGCAGCTTCGGCGCCGGCAATTACGGCATGTGCGGCAGGGCCTACAGCCCCCGCTTCCTGTTCACCTGGCCCAACAGCCGCATCAGCGTGATGGGCGGCGAACAGGCGGCGAGCGTGCTGGCGACCGTCCACCGCGACGCGGACTCCTGGAGCCCCGAGCAGGCGGAAGCCTTCAAGGCCCCGATCCGCCAACGCTACGAAGACGAAGGCAATCCCTACCACGCCACCGCCCGCCTGTGGGACGACGGCGTCATCGACCCGGCCCAGACTCGCGACGTCCTCGGCCTCGCCTTCGCCGCGACCCTGAACGCCGCCATCCCCGAACGCCCGCAGTTCGGCGTGTTCCGGATGTGATGGGGGAGGGATCAGAAAATCCTCCCCGGAACGGGGAGGGGGACCAGCCGAAGGCTGGTGGAGGGGCCGAGTCGCGCGCACCCACCTCTTCGGCCCCTCCACCACTCGCTGGCGCGAGCGGTCCCCCTCCCCCGTTCCGGGGAGGAGCAAGGCCGGCGCAAGCATCGAACCTTGAACGCTCCTGACGAGACGGTTCGCATGGCGCGAAAGCTCCGCCGCGAAATGTCACCGGCCGAAGCCCTTCTATGGTCGGCTCTGCGCAAGAGGCCGGGCGGATATCGGTTTCGAAAACAGCACCCGATCGGCCGTATCTCACTCGATTTCTGCTGTTTGGAGTCACGCCTGGATATTGAGGTCGATGGCAATGCTCATGACCTGATCGATCGGGCCGACCGGGATATGGCGAGAGAGCGCTGGTTGCACGAACTCGGCTTCCGCACCCTGCGCATTCCCGCCGTAGAAATTTTCAGAAATCTGGAAAGCGCAATCATGGCCGTCGTAGAAGCATGCCAAACCCTTGCTCCTCCCCGGAACGGGGAGGGGGACCGCGGCGCGCAGCGCCGTGGTGGAGGGGCCGAATGCCGATGACCCGCGACACCCTGTTCCTGCTACAGCACGAATTCGCCGATCCCGCCCTCGGCGGAGAGCGCACCTTCTATTGCAAGGACTGCATCACCATCGAAGGCCTGCTCGCCGCCTTCCCCGATCATGCGCGCAACATCGACGTGGTGCGGGTGCCCTGGCCGCGTCCTCGCGCCGCAGTCGTCGAAGCGATCGGCGCGGAGAACCAGAATCTCCCCGCGCTCGTCTGGGACGGCGGCTTCGTCAACGAGATCGAGGCGCTGCTGTTCGCTCTCCATCAGCGCCACGGCTTTCCGGAGCGTCACCCGTGATCCAGTCCCTCCTCATCGCCAACCGCGGCGAGATCGCGTGCCGGATCATCCGCACCGCGCGCCGGCTCGGCATCCGCACGGTTGCCGTCTATTCCGACGCGGACGCCAGGGCGCTGCACGTCCGCCAGGCCCACGAGGCGGTGCACATCGGGCCCAGCCCGGCGCGCGACTCTTATCTCTGCGGCGACAAGATCATCGCCGCCGCGAAGGCGACCGGCGCCGAGGCGATCCACCCCGGCTATGGCTTCCTCTCCGAGAATGCCGACTTCGCGCAGGCCGTGATCGACGCCGGCCTGGTCTGGGTCGGGCCCAAGCCGCACTCGATCCGCGCGATGGGGCTGAAGGACGCCGCCAAGAAGCTCATGCAGGAAGCGGGCGTGCCGACCACGCCCGGCTATCTGGGCGAAGACCAGGCGCCCGATCGCCTGAAGGCCGAGGCGGACGCGATCGGCTATCCGGTGCTGATCAAGGCGGTCGCCGGCGGCGGCGGCAAGGGCATGCGGCGGGTCGATGCGCCCGGTGACTTCGCCGACGCGCTCACCTCCTGCAAGCGCGAGGCGGCGAGCTCGTTCGGCGACGACCGGGTGCTGGTCGAGAAATACATTCTCTCGCCCCGCCACATCGAAGTCCAGGTGTTCGGCGACTCGCACGGCCAGATCGTCCACCTGTTTGAGCGCGATTGCTCGCTCCAGCGCCGCCACCAGAAGGTCATCGAGGAAGCGCCCGCGCCGGGCATGGATGAGGCCACGCGCGAAGCCGTCTGCGCCGCTGCCGTCAAGGCCGCCAAGGCCGTCGACTATGAAGGCGCCGGCACGATCGAGTTCATCGCTGATGCCTCGGAAGGGCTGCGCGCCGACCGCATCTGGTTCATGGAAATGAACACGCGCCTGCAGGTCGAGCACCCGGTGACGGAGGAAATCACCGGCCAGGACTTGGTCGAATGGCAACTTCGCGTGGCCTCGGGCGAAAAGCTGCCGAAACGTCAGGACGAGCTCAGCATCGACGGCTGGGCGATCGAGGCGCGGCTGTATGCGGAAGACCCGGCGAAGGGATTCCTGCCGAGTATTGGGCGGCTGAAAGACCTGTGCCTTTCCTCGCTGGCCAGAGTGGAAAGTGGCGTCGAAAAGGGCGGTGAGGTATCGCCCTTTTACGATCCAATGATTGCGAAGCTGGTCGTGCATGCCGGCAGTCGTGACGAAGCGGCTACGAGGCTGGCACGAGCCTGCGACACAGTCGTGACTTGGCCCGTCCGGAACAATGCCGGTTTTCTGTCCTCGCTGCTGAGGGATCGAACATTTCTGTCCGGTAAGGCCACGACGGGCTACATCGGCGAGAGCTTGGACAGGCTGCTTGAGGCAGCGGCGCCTATGGAAGGCGTGCTGGAGACGGCGGCTTCGCTGCTCTTTCGAGAAGCGGGTGGCTCCCTTTCAGCAATCGACTCTGAAGACTTTCCATCCAAACCGGGACAGATCTGGAATGATCTGCTTGGGTTTCGGCTGAACCGGGCACCTCACGAAAGCATGGTGCTGCTTGCCGACGGAAACCTCGTCGAAGGCAAGATCGGCACCGCTCCGGAGCAGAATATAGGCGCAGGATCGATCATCAGAGGAACCGATGATGGCATTCTGATCGTGGATCGCGGCTGGCCACATTTGTTTCAGCTGCCTCGCTCGTCGGGGGCGACGGCCGGAGCAGCCGGCGACGGCGCAATCACGTCGCCGATGCCCGGCCGGATTATCGCGGTCGAGGTCGCGGCGGGTGCTTCGGTCGCCAAGGGCCAGAAGCTGGTCACGCTGGAAGCGATGAAGATGGAGCACACGCTGACCGCGCCGTTCGACGGCATTGTCGCCGAACTGAACGCCACCCCCGGCGCCCAGGTCAGCGAAGGCGCGCTGCTGGTGCGGGTGAACCCTTCTTAAATCCTCCCCGGAACGGGGAGGG
>NZ_BBWU01000012.1 GCF_000974765.1 Sphingomonas changbaiensis NBRC 104936
AGCTGGCCGCCACCTGACTCATTCCCCCGACGAACCGCGTTGCCGCCCTCTTGCTCCGCGTCGCGCGCTCCGCCACTAGAGGCGCCCATGACGACCGCCGCCATCGATTTCGCCAGCCTGCTCTGCTCGCGCCTGTGCCATGACCTGCTGAGCCCGGTCGGGGCGCTCAACAACGGTCTCGAACTGCTTGCTGATGAGCATGATCCGGACATGCGGGCGCGCTGCCTCGATCTGCTGAATGAAAGCGCGCGGGCCTCTGCCAACAAGCTGAAATTCTTTCGCCTTGCGTTCGGCGCGGCCGGCGGGTTCGGGGACAGCGTCGATGCGCGCGAAGCTAAGGTCGCGATCGAAGGCATGTTCGGCGACGGCGGCCGCATCGAGATCGGCTGGATGGTCGAGCCGGCGACGCTGAGCAAGCCGGCGATCAAGGTGCTCTTGAACCTGGCGCTGATCGCCGGGGACGCGCTGGTGCGTGGCGGCCGGCTGGATATCGGCGCGGAGCAGACCGGGAACGGCACCGAGATGGTGGTGCGCGCCGAAGGGCCGCGACTGGTACTGGATCCGGAGCTGCGTCAGGCCCTCGAAGGCCGCACCAGCGCCGACGAGGTGACGCCGCGCGCCGCCGCCGCCTATCTGGCCAGCGAGCTCGCGCGCCAGGCCGGCGGATCGATCCAGGTCTCCGCGCCCGACGACCCGTTCGTAATGTTCGGAGCCACCCTCCGGGCGGGGTAAACCCCCTCTTAACTGTCGGCGCTCCATACGGTCCCAAAGAGGTTAATGGGGCCGATGGACGATCTTCTGGCGGAATTCCTGGCGGAGACGCGCGAGACGCTCGACGCATTGTCGGGTGAGATCATCGCGTGGGAGGCCGATCCGAGCGACCGCGGCCGGCTCGATGCCATTTTCCGCTTCGTGCACACGGTGAAGGGCAGCTGCGGCTTCCTTGAGCTACCGCGCTTCGAAACCTTGAGCCATGCCGCCGAGGATGTGCTGGCCGAGTTGCGCTCGGGAACCCGCACGGCGGATGCCGGATTGGTCAGCGCGGTGCTGGCGATCATCGACCGGATCGGCGAGCTGACCGAAGCGCTTGAAAGCGGCGCCGAGCTGCCGGACGGTGACGACCGGCTGCTGATCGCGGCGCTTTCCGCCGACAGCACTGTGTGCCCGATCACCGGCGCGGCGCCCGTCGTCATGCAGAGCGCGAACAAGGCGCCCGCGCGGAGCATCCGGGTGCCGCTGGACCTGCTCGACCGGATGATGAGCGGCGTCTCCGACATGGTGCTCGCCCGCAACGAACTGGCGCGGCGCCTGCGCGAAGTCGGCGCCGAAACCGAAGTCGGCGGCGCGTTCGAGCGTCTGTCGAGCTGTCTGGCGGACATGCGCGATTCGATCACGCGCACGCGCATGCAACGGATCGAGAAGCTGTTCTCGGCACTGCCGCGTATGGTGCGCGATACCTCGGCCGAGCTGGGCAAGGCGGTCGATCTCGACATCGACGGCAGCGATGTCGAGCTGGATCGCGAGATGATCGAGCTGATGCGCGATCCGCTGACCCATATGGTCCGCAACTCGATCGATCACGGCATCGAGAGCGCGGACGTGCGTGCGAAGCGCGGCAAGCCGGCGGCGGGCCGGCTGTCGATCAGCGCGCGCCAGTCCGGCAACCAGATCGTCATCGAGATCGCCGACGACGGCAATGGCGTCGACGAGGCGCGGCTGGTCGCGAAAGCGATCGCAGGCGGCGTTATCACCCAGGAAATCGCGAACGCGCTGCCGCCCGCGGCACGCGCGGCGCTGATCTTCGCGCCCGGCGTGTCGACGGCCGAGGAAGTTTCGTCCATTTCCGGCCGCGGCGTCGGCATGGACGTGGTCAAGTCGAACATCGAGCGGATCGGCGGCTCGATCGAGCTGGATAACCGGCCGGGCCTTGGCCTGCGCACGATTATCCGGGTGCCGCTGACGCTGACCATCATCGCATCATTGACGGTGTCCGCCGGCGGCCAGAGCTTTGCTTTGCCGCGCGCCGCGATCGAGGAGATCGTGCACGTGTCGAGCGCGTCGATCCGGGTCGATACGCTGGGCGATGCGACTGTCGCGACGATCCGCGGCCGGACGCTGCCGCTGCTGCATCTGGAGCATGTGCTGGGCACCGGGCGGGTCGAGCAGGTGACGGGCCGGACTATCGTCGTCGTCAGCGCCGGCGCGGGCCTGTCGTATGCGCTATGCGTCCAGGCCGTGCACGATCATGAGGAATTGGTGATCAAGCCCGCGTCGCCGGCCGTGATGGCCGCCGGCGTCTATGGCGGCATGTCGCTGCCTGACAGCGGCGTTCCGATGCTGATGCTCGACGCAGCCGGCATTGCCGCGCGCGCCGGCGTCGAGCCGGAGGAAGCGAACCCGATCGCCGCGCTGACCCACGACGCGGCGGCGGAGACCGGACCCGAGCTTACCTCGACCTTGTTGTTCCACGATCTTGCCGGCCGCCGCCGCGGCATCCGGCTGGGCGTGGTCGAACGACTGGAGGACGTGCCCGCCGATCGCGTTGCCGAGACCGCGGGGCGGCTTCGTGTCACCGTCGACGGGCGGGTGCTGCCGTTGCTCGGCTGCGAGGAGGCTGCGCCGCAGGGCTCGATGATCAAATTGCTGCGCCTGAGCGATGGTGCGTCGGAACTTGCCTACGCCATCGACGACGTCATCGACATCATCCAGCTGCCCCCGGCGATGCACCGCGCCACGTCGGAAGGGCCGGTCGCCGGCGTCGCATTGGTTCAGGGCGAACAGGTCGAGCTGATCGACGTGTTCTGGCTGTTCGCGCAAGCAGAGGCCGAGCCCGCGAAGGAAGAGCGGCCCTTGTGCCTGCTGGCCGATGCTGAGGATCGCTGGTCGCGGGAAATCCTGCGGCCGCTGCTGGAAGCCGCCGGCTACCGGGTCGGCTTCGCGGGAGACGGGGCCGACGTGCAGCCGGACGTGGTCATCGCCGCCGGCGATCCTGTCGCGACCGGCACCGCGCCGGTGATCCGGCTGCGTCCAGACATGGCCGGTGCGAATGACGGCAGCGTCTATCGCTACGATCGCATGGGCCTGCTCGCCGCGATCGAAGCCCAAGTCGCGAAGCGGAGGGCTTGATGGAAAATCTGTACTTGATCGCGACGATAGCCGGCCAGTCGGTGGCGATCCACGCATCGCTGGTCGATTCCGTCGTGGACCTGGGCGCGATCGCGCCGGTGCCGCTGGCGCCGCCGCACATCGCCGGCCTCGCCGCGCTGCGCAGCAAGGTGCTGACGGTGGTCTGCTGCGAATGCGCGCTGGGCTTTGCTCCGACGCAACGTGGGCCTCGTCGGGCTGTCGTCATCCAGATCGACGGCCACCATTATGGCCTTGTCGTCGGATCGATCGAGGATGCGCGCGTGATCGATGAAGCGCCGCAGCCGATCCGCGCGCGTCTCGAGCCGGGTTGGGCGCGGATTGCGATCGGAATGCTCGAACATGACGGCGAGGCGCTGCTGCTGATCGACCCGGAACGACTTATCGCCGGCGCCGACGAGGCGTTGGCGGCTTGAACGGGGTCATCTTTAACTTCGTCCTTACTCTCTTGGGTTAGGGCGGAGGACGACAAAACAAAGGTCGAGTGAAGCTTTATGAAAACCTGCCTCGTGGTCGACGATTCCAAGGTCATCCGGAAAGTCGCGCGCCATATCCTCGAAACGCTGGATTTCGAGGTTGCCGAGGCCGGCGACGGCCGTGACGCGCTCACCCATTGCGAGGCGACCCCGCCCGACGTGGTGCTGCTCGACTGGAACATGCCCGTGATGAGCGGCATGGAATTCCTGAAGGCGCTGAGCGCGACCGACCTGCCCAAGCGTCCCAAGGTCGTGTTCTGCACGACCGAGAACGGCATCGGCCATATCAAGGCGGCGATCGAGGCGGGCGCCGACGAATATGTGATGAAGCCGTTCGATCGCGACACGATCGCGAGCAAGCTCCAGATCGTCGGACTCGCGTAAGCGGGAGCCCCGGCGATGCCGCACCGCGCCCTGACGAGCGCCCGACGCGCGGCCGCCGAGACCAAGCCCATTCGCCTGCTGATCGTCGACGATTCGGCGGTCGCGCGGGCGGTGTTCACCCGCATGGTGGGCGAACGACCCGAATTCCAGCTCGCCGCCACCGTGCCGAGCGCTCAGGCGGCGCTGACTTTCCTCGCGCGCAATCGCGTCGACATCATCATCCTCGATATCGAGATGCCGGGCCAGGACGGCCTCAGCGCGATGCCGGCGCTGATCGCGGCGAGCCGCGGCGCGCGGGTGCTGATCGTTTCCTCGTCCGCCGAGCAGGGCGCCGCCGCGTCGATCCAGGCAATGACCCTCGGGGCGGCCGATACGCTCGCCAAGCCCGGCGCCGGTGCGTTCGGCGGACGCTTCGCCCAGGTGCTCGCCGAAAAGCTGATCCGCATCGGCCATGCGCCGGATGCCGAAGCCGGCGACAACCGGTCGCCCGAGCCGATGCCGCAGGTCCGGCTGCGTCGGATGGAGGAGGGCCGCGTGTCCTGCGTTGCGATCGGCGCATCGACCGGTGGCCTTCATGCCCTGTCGGATCTGCTGCGCGCGCTGCCGCAGGCGTTTGGCGCGCCGATCCTGATCACGCAGCATCTGCCGCCGTCGTTCATGAATATCTTCGCGACCCAGGTGCAGGAAATGTCAGGTCGGCCGACCAGCGTCGCGCGCGCGGGGTCGCCGCTGGCGCGCGGGCGCATCCTCATCGCACCGGGGGAAGGGCATTTGTCGGTCGAGATGACGGGCGGCATGCCGCGGGCGCGGATCACCGCCGAGCGGGTCGAGAGTGGCTGTCTTCCGTCGGTCGATCCGATGCTGGCAAGCGTCGGCGAGACGTTCGGGGCCAGCGCGATCGGCATCGTGCTGAGTGGCATGGGCCGCGACGGCCTGCGCGGCGCCGAGCGGATGGCGCACGCCGGCAGCGACATTTTCGTCCAGGATCGGGCAAGCTCGGTCGTCTGGGGAATGCCGGGCGTGGTCGCGCAGGCCGGCCTCGCCAGTGCGATGCTGCCACCCGTCCAGATCGCCGACCTCCTCGCCCGCCGCGAGCGGATCGCCGCATGACGATCGACAAGACCGCGCTCCGCCATCTGGCCGGCCTGCTCGAGCAGCGCACCGGTCAGCAGATCGGGCCGAACCGGCTGTGGCGGGTGGAAACTGTGCTCAAGTCGCTGATGCGCGAGCGCGGCATCGCCAATCTCGACGCGTTGGTCGCCGCGATCGGCGCCGCGCACGACATGACGCTCGCGACCGACGTGGTCGAGGCGCTGCTGAACAACGAGACCTTCTTTTTCCGCGATGCGCAGGCGTTCGAGCTGGTCCGCAACGGCGCGCTCGAGGCGCTGCGCCAGGCGCGCGCATCGTCCCGGCGAATCAGCATCTGGTGCGCCGGCTGCTCGACCGGCCAGGAGGCCTATTCGCTGGCGATGATCTTCGCCGATGCCCGTGCCAAATGGGACGGCTGGTCGATCGATATCACCGCGACCGACGTGTCGGAGGCGGCGATCGCCAAGGCGCGCGGCGGTTACTACAGCCAGTTCGAAATCCAGCGCGGCCTGCCTGTTTCGTCGATGCTCAAATGGTTCGACCAGGTCGGACACGACTGGCGGGTCAAGCGCGACCTCGCGCGCTATCTGCGCTTCCGCCGCCACAATGTGCTGATGGCGCAGACCGGCAGCTTCGACCTGATTCTCTGCCGCAACGTGCTGCTCTATTTCAGCCCGGAGCGCCGCCGCGAAGCCTTCGACCGGCTGGCGGCGAGCCTGGCGCCGGACGGTTATCTAATGCTCGGCGCGGGCGAGACGGTCATCGGCCAGACCGAAGCTTTTGCGTCTTCGCCCGAGCTGCGGGGCCTGTATCGGAAGACGGCGGCGCTGCGCGTGAAGGCCGCGTAACCCTCTCCCGCCGGGAGAGGGTCGACTCGCGGCGCAGCCGCGAGCGGGGTGAGGGCGATCGGCCTTGTCGCCCTCACCTCCCACACCCGCTTGCGCGGGCGCGGGCCCCTCCCTCTCCCGCCGGGAGAGGGAACCGGTTGCGCCGTCTGCGCGCCCCGCTACAGCCGCGGCGATGACCCAGCTTCAGCCCCGTCTTGGCGCGCGCGATATTGCCGTGGCCACGATGATGAACCTGCTCTGGGGCATGAACATCATCGCGGTGAAGATGGCGGTGATCGAAATCCCGCCCTTGACCGCTGCGCTGCTGCGCCAGGCGATCGTGCTGCTGGTCTGCCTGTCCTGGCTGCGCGTCGTGCCCGGGCGCATGCGGGAGCTGCTCGGTTTGGGCGTGCTGACCGGCGGCGCCTATTTCCTGGTCATCAACCTGTCGATGGCGGTTGCGACTAATGTCGGCGCACTCGCGATCGCGGGTCAGCTAGGCGTGCCGTTCGCGATGCTGCTGGCGGTGGTCGTCCTCAAGGAACGCATCCATAAATATCGGATCGCCGGCGTTGCGCTGTCGCTGCTGGGCGTCGGCATCCTGGTGTTCGACCCGGCGGTCGCAAATGAGATGCCGGGAATCGCGCTCACCGCGCTCGCCAGCCTGATCTGGGCGGGATCGTCGTTGATCCAGCGCAACCTGCGCGGCGTGCCGGTGCTGACGATGTACGCCTGGGTGGGGCTGCTGGGCGTGGTGATCCTCGCACCGGTCTCGCTGGTGTTCGAACCCCAGGCCGTGCGCTCGATTCCGCATCTGCCGCTGCACAGCCTTGGCTGGGTGGCCTTCTCTGCGATCGGCTCGACGATCTTGGGCCATGGCTCGATGTCCTGGCTGTTGCAGCGTCACCCGGTGGCGTCGGTCACGCCGCTGACGCTCGCCTCGCCGGTGCTGTCGGTGATCTTCGCCTCGCTCTTCTTCCGGACGCCCTTGACGCCGCTGATGATTTTGGGCGGGATCGTCGCGCTGACCGGCGTCGCAATCGTGACGATCCGCTCGGCTCGGGTTGGGGAAGGCCGCGCTTGAGAGAAATCATCGACACGCCCTCGCCGAATTTTGACGAGCGCAGCAGCCCCGTCTCGATGATCGTGCTCCACTATACGGGCATGCAGGACGCGGCGTCCGCCATCCAGCGGCTGTGCGATCCGGAAGCGAAGGTGTCGGCGCATTATGTCGTGACTGAGGATGGCCAGGTGCTCCGCCTTGTCGACGAGGCCAACCGCGCCTGGCACGCCGGCCGCTCGCACTGGCGCGGCATCACCGACGTGAACTCGGCAAGCGTTGGTATCGAGATCGTCAATCCCGGCCATGAGTTCGGCTATCGTCCCTTTCCGGAGGAGCAGATCGACGCGCTGATCCCGCTCGTCCATGGCATCAAGGAGCGCTACGGCGTCACCCGTGGCAATGTCGTCGGCCATTCGGACGTGGCCCCCGCGCGCAAGCAGGATCCGGGCGAGCTTTTCCCCTGGTATCGGCTGGCGAAGCTGCGTCTCGCGCTGCCGCGCCCGACGAAGAACCTGATGGATCCCGGCTGGACCGATGCCGGCTTCCTGCTCGCGCTCGAACGCTTCGGCTATGACGTGACGGACGATCTGGCGGCGACGGTCGCGTTCCAGCGTCGGTTCCGCCCTGAGCTGGTCGACGGCACCATCGACGCCGAATGCCGCGCGATCCTGCTCGCGCTGCTGCTGCCCAAGCCGCAGGGGGATGAATAACTTGGGCCCTCTCCCTGCAGGGAGAGGGAAGCTTTACGCCGCCATGCGGATGTCGCTGGCGTGTTCCGGATAAGGCGCAAGCGCCGTGGCGGCCGGCTGTCCGGCCAGCTCGTTCGCGAAGCCGTGATTGACGTCGCGGTGGTGCGCCTCGTCCGCGCGGACGACCAGCACCACGTCGCGCAGCATCGCATCGGCCGGCAGCTTCCAGTAGTGGCGCGCGATCGCCGGTGCCGGCAGGTTCGGGGAGCGGCCTTCGTCTATTTCCTTCAGGTACAGCGTGTAGCTGATCACCGCCTCTTCTTCGAAATAGCCGACCACGCGGTGCGCGGTCTTGGCGGAGATCAAGTAAAGCGCGAAGAAGGCGAGATAAAAGACCCACTGCACGCCCAGGATGACCAGCCGCTCGAACAGCGTCGGCTTGGCGACCTCGATAAAGGTCATCAGGTGCATCCGCTCGTTCTCGGCTTCCTCCATCAGCGTGCGGATCCAGCCCTGATCGTCGCACATCCGGCGGAGGCACTTCAGATGGTTGATCGTGGCGCCGACCATGCCGGGCACCGCCGCGACGGTCTCCAGCACGATCGCGCGGTGGCCATAGCGCTTCGCGAAAAACGTATCGGCGCAGAATCGCAGCAGCTTGGTGAAGCCGAACGCGATCCGGTCGGACAGATCCGCCGGCTTATGATGAACGCTCAGGTCGACAATCGGTGCGTGGGTCATTGGAAGCATTCCCTGTCTGCTTCGGTGGAAATCAGGCGGCGCGAACGTCGCGCCTGAAGGCGAGGCCAAGTTGCAGGCTTTCGGCGATCCGGCCGGCGCGTTCCTGCAGCGCCTGCGCGGCCGCGCCCGGCACCAGGTCGGACGTCGTCTCCGCCCAGATCGCGAGCCAGCGTTCGAACATCTCTGGCCTGATCGCATCGGCGTGGCGCAGGTGCGCGGCCATCGGGCTGCCCTTGTAGCGGCCGCTGGTCAGCATCACTGACGACCAGAAGGCCGTCAGCTTGCCCAGATGCTCGTCCCAATCGTCGACGGCCGCGTTGAACAGCGGCCCGATCAGCGGGTCTTGCCGCACCCGGCCGTAAAAGGCGGGCACCAGCGTCGCCAGCATGTCTTCAGTGATGATGTCCGCCCCGGTCATCGTGCCGCTCCGAAAGATGCAACAAAAATGCATCTATCCTGAGTCGCGAAAACATGCAAGAATAATACATCTATTTCGGCCGGGAAAATCGATGCGCCTGACGCGCTATACGGACTATGCCTTGCGCGTGCTGACCCACCTGGCGGCACACCCCGATCGGCTGTGCTCGATTGCGGAAATCGCGCGCGGCTATCGTATTTCGCAGAATCATCTGATGAAGGTGGTCAACGATCTCGCGCGCGAGGGCTTCGTCGACAGCGTGCGCGGGCGGGGCGGGGGCATCCGCCTGGCGCGGTCGTGCGGCACACGGAAGAAGGGTTCGACCTGGTCGATTGCGGCGATTGCGTGATCGCGCCCGCCTGCGGCATCACCGGCGTGCTTCGGGAAGCGCTCGGCGCCTTCATGGCCGTGCTCGACCGCTACACGCTCGACGACCTGATGCGGCGCCGGACGGATATCGCGGCGCTGCTGGCGGGTATCAGCCCTCTCCCTCCAGGGGAGAGGGCAGGGCGAGCATAGCTCGCCCGGGAGAGGGGCCGAGCCAG
>NZ_BBWU01000011.1 GCF_000974765.1 Sphingomonas changbaiensis NBRC 104936
TTAGCGAGCTTTACGCCAAACCGACCCCTCCACCAGCCTTCGGCTGGTCCCCCTCCCCGTTCCGGGGAGGAGTCATCACTCCGCCGCGACGTTCTCCAGCGGCACGGGCACCGGGTCCGACAGCCGGATCGTGTCGAGCACGCGGGCGGTTTCGTCGCGGACCTGCAACATCACCCAGCGCAGCCGGCATTGTTCCTGCGTCACGCAATTGCTGCACGGTTCATAGGCCAGGCGGCTTGCGCAGGGGAGGAGCGCCAGCGATCCGCGCGTGAGGCGGATCACGTCGCCATAGCTGATCTCGCTCGGCCGTTTGGCGAGCCAATAGCCGCCATCCTTGCCGCGCTGCGTGTCGACCAGGCCGGCGCGGCCCATTTCGGACAGGATCACGGTCAGGAATTTGGCCGGAATCTTCTGCGCGTCAGCGATTTCCGCGAGCTGGACCGGCCCTTTGCCGTAGCGGTCCGCCAGGTGCAGCAAGGCACGAATGGCATAGCGGGTCCGTTGCGACAGCATGGCTGTCAGATGGCGGGAAAGCCCCCTTGTTTCAAGCTTTCGGGATTCGTCGCGGCGATTGCGGAAAGCGGGCCCGCTGTGCCGAATTGGGGCGATTTTCCACAGCCGGAGTGCTAGCCTGTGGACAACCGACTCGCCGCTCATCTGCGGCTGCGCCGGGGGAGAAGAACCATGCCTGAGTCGCACGGTGAATATTGGGCTCGCAGGGCCAAGGAACATATGAGGATGGCGGCGGAAGCGCCGCATCGGGCCGCGGTCGCAGCGCACACGGCGCTCGCCCAAGCCTATCGGCAACGCGCCGAGGACGGAAAAGCCGCCGCGCGCGGCTGACCGAAACCTGCTCAGCCAAGGCGTTGACCCGACGCGGTGGTGAAGCTATAGGCCCGCCACGCTCGCGAGGCCGGTGGTGACATGCCCCCGGCAGCGCGGGTGAGCTTGAACATTGTTGGCGCATCCAGGGCCAGGGGGCTGATGCCACCGGGCTCTTTTGTTTTGAAGAGTTTGAGCGCCAGCAAAGTAACCGCCGGAATGTTCCGGCAACATAAGGTGAAGGGCTTCAATGCCGACGATCAATCAGTTGGTCCGCAAGGGCCGCGAGCCGCAGAAGGCCAAGTCCAAGGTCCCTGCGATGGAGCAGAACCCCCAGAAGCGGGGCGTCTGCACGCGCGTCTATACCACGACGCCGAAGAAGCCGAACTCGGCGCTCCGCAAGGTCGCCAAGGTTCGTCTGACCAACCAACGCGAAGTCATCAGCTACATTCCGGGCGAAGGTCACAACCTTCAGGAGCACTCGGTGGTGCTGATCCGCGGCGGCCGCGTCCGCGACTTGCCGGGCGTGCGCTACCATGTGCTGCGCGGCGTGCTCGACACGCAGGGCGTCAAGGACCGCAAGCAGAGCCGTTCGAAGTACGGCGCCAAGCGTCCCAAGTAATCAGGCCAAGTAAGCTCCGGACGTGTTCCGGGTATAGCTGAAGCGAGAAGGAAGAATCCAATGGCTCGTCGTCGTCGTCCCGAAAAGCGGGAAATCCTGCCCGATCCCGTCTATGGCGATCAGGTTCTGTCGAAGTTCATGAATTCGGTGATGCTGGACGGCAAGAAGTCCGTCGCCGAAGCGATCGTCTATGGCGCTCTCGAAACCGTCGAGCAGCGCGCCAAGCGCGAACCGATCGGCGTGTTCCATGATGCGCTGAACAATGTGAAGCCGGGCATCGAGGTCCGCAGCCGCCGCGTCGGCGGCGCCACCTATCAGGTGCCGGTCGAGGTCCGCGCCGAGCGCGCCCAGGCGCTCGCGATCCGCTGGCTGATCACGGCCGCACGTGCGCGCAGCGAGAAGACGATGGCCGCGCGCCTGTCGGGCGAGCTGATGGACGCCTCGCAGAACCGCGGCAACGCGGTCAAGAAGCGCGAGGACACGCATCGCATGGCCGAAGCGAACCGCGCCTTCAGCCACTACCGCTGGTAAAAACCGACCCTATATCGTGGGGAGCGGGCACCTGTGCCCGCTCCCCACATCGTTAAGGAAGCAACGATCATGGCCCGCAGCCATCCGCTCGAGCGTTACCGCAATATCGGCATCATGGCGCACATCGACGCCGGCAAGACGACGACGACCGAGCGCATCCTCTATTACACCGGCAAGTCCTACAAGATCGGCGAAGTCCATGAGGGCACCGCCACGATGGACTGGATGGAGCAGGAGCAGGAGCGCGGCATCACGATCACGTCGGCCGCGACAACGTGCTTCTGGAACGATCACCGGATCAACATCATCGACACGCCGGGCCACGTCGACTTCACGATCGAGGTCGAGCGTTCGCTGCGCGTGCTCGACGGCGCGGTCGCCTGCTTCGACGGCGTTGCCGGCGTCGAGCCGCAGTCTGAGACCGTGTGGCGCCAGGCCGAGAAGTACAACGTGCCGCGGATGTGCTTCGTCAACAAGCTCGACCGCACCGGCGCGAGCTTCGAGCGCTGCGTCGACATGATCAAGGACCGCCTCGGCGCCCGTCCGGCCGTCCTTTATTTGCCGATCGGCATCGAGAGCGGCTTCAAGGGCCTGGTCGACCTGGTCGAGAACCGCGCGATCATCTGGCTCGAAGAGTCGCTGGGCGCGAAGTTCGAATATCAGGACATTCCGGCTGACCTGGCCGACGCCGCCGCGACTGCTCGTTCCGAGCTGATCGAGATGGCGGTCGAGCAGGATGACGCCGTCATGGAAGCGTATCTTGAGGGCCAGGAGCCCGACACGGCGACGCTGAAGGCGCTGATCCGCAAGGGCACGCTGAACTTCTCGTTCGTGCCGGTGCTGTGCGGTTCCGCTTTCAAGAACAAGGGCGTGCAGCCGCTGCTCGACGCGGTCGTCGACTATCTGCCGTCGCCGCTCGACATTCCGAACGTGCAGGGCGTGAAGCTCGACGGCGAGACGCCGGACGAGCGTCCGGCCGACGACTCGGCGCCGTTCTCGGCGCTGGCGTTCAAGATCATGAACGACCCGTTCGTGGGCTCGCTCACCTTCGCGCGCATCTACTCGGGAAAGCTCGAGAAGGGCACGGTCCTGAACTCGGTCAAGGACAAGAAGGAAAAGATCGGCCGCATGCTGCTGATGCATGCCAACAGCCGCGAGGACATAGACGAGGCATTCGCCGGCGATATCGTCGCGATCGCGGGCCTGAAGGAAACCACGACGGGCGACACGCTGTGCGCCCCGACCGCGCCGATCATCCTGGAGCGCATGGAGTTCCCGGATCCGGTTATCGAGCTGTCGGTGGAACCGAAGACCAAGGCCGACCAGGAAAAGATGGGCATCGCGCTCAACCGCCTGGCCGCCGAGGACCCGTCGTTCCGCGTGTCGACCGATCATGAATCGGGCCAGACCATCATCAAGGGGATGGGCGAGCTCCACCTCGAGATCCTGGTCGACCGCATGAAGCGCGAGTTCAAGGTCGAAGCGAATGTCGGCGCGCCGCAGGTGGCGTATCGCGAATATCTCGCGAAGCCGGTCGAACTCACCTACACCCACAAAAAGCAGTCGGGCGGCTCCGGCCAGTTCGGCGAAGTGAAGGTGAAGGTGGTGCCGGGCGAGCGCGGCTCGGGCTTCCAGTTCGTCGACGAGATCAAGGGCGGCAACATCCCGCGCGAATATATCCCGTCGGTTGAAAAGGGCATGCGCGAGACGGCCGAGACCGGGTCGCTGATCGGCTTCCCGATCGTCGACTTCGCGGTGCACCTGATCGACGGCAAGTATCACGACGTCGACTCGTCGGCGCTCGCCTTCGAAATCTGCGCCCGCGGTGCGATGCGCGAAGCGGCGCAGAAGGCCGGCATCAAGATCCTCGAGCCGATCATGAAGGTCGAGGTGGTGACGCCGGAAGATTATCTCGGCGACGTGATCGGCGACATCAACAGCCGCCGCGGCCAGATCCAGGGCACCGACACGCGCGGCAACGCGCAGGCGGTGGCTGCGCTGGTCCCGCTCGCCAACATGTTCGGCTACGTCAATCAGCTGCGCTCGTTCACCCAGGGCCGCGCGCAGTACACGATGCAGTTCAGCCACTATGACGAAGTGCCGCAGAACGTGGCCGACGAAGTGAAGGCGAAGCTGGCGTAAACCGAAAACAGCCGTTATGGGGCCGCGTTCTCGCGTGCCCCTGACGGCCGGGGAAACTGATTCACGAAGGTAGGAAGAAAATGGCCAAAGCGAAATTCGAGCGGACGAAGCCGCACTGCAACATCGGCACCATCGGTCACGTCGACCATGGCAAGACGTCGCTGACGGCGGCGATCACGAAGGTGCTCGCGGAAACCGGCGGCGCGACGTTCGTCGACTATGCGAACATCGACAAGGCGCCGGAAGAGCGCGAGCGCGGCATCACCATCTCGACCGCGCACGTCGAGTATGAGACCGCCGATCGCCACTATGCGCACGTCGATTGCCCGGGCCACGCCGACTATGTGAAGAACATGATCACCGGCGCCGCGCAGATGGACGGCGCGATCCTGGTCGTGTCGGCCGCCGACGGCCCGATGCCGCAGACCAAGGAGCACATCCTGCTCGCGAAGCAGGTCGGCGTGCCGACGATGGTCGTGTTCCTGAACAAGGTCGACCAGGTCGACGATCCCGAGCTGCTCGAGCTCGTCGAGCTCGAAATCCGCGAGGAGCTTTCCAAGCGCGACTTCGACGGCGACAACATTCCGATCATCGCGGGTTCGGCGCTGGCCGCCCTCGAGGATTCAAATGACGAGATCGGCAAGCAGGCGATCCTGAAGCTGATGCAGGCCGTCGACAGCTGGATCCCGCAGCCGGAGCGTCCGCTCGACAAGCCGTTCCTGATGCCGATCGAGGACGTGTTCTCGATCTCGGGCCGCGGCACCGTCGTCACCGGCCGCGTCGAGACCGGCATCGTCAAGGTCGGCGAGGAAGTCGAGATCGTCGGCATCAAGGACACCCGCAAGACCGTCGTCACCGGCGTCGAGATGTTCCGCAAGCTGCTCGATCAGGGCCAGGCCGGCGACAACATCGGTGCGCTGATCCGCGGCGTCGGCCGCGAGGAAGTCGAGCGCGGCCAGGTGCTCTGCAAGCCGGGCTCGATCAAGCCGCACACCGAGTTCACGTCGGAAGTGTACGTGCTGTCGAAGGACGAGGGCGGCCGCCACACGCCGTTCTTCGCCAACTATCGTCCGCAGTTCTACTTCCGCACGACGGACGTGACCGGCGAAGTCGTTCTCCCCGAGGGCACCGAGATGGTGATGCCGGGCGACAACGTGCAGCTGTCGGTCAAGCTGATCGCGCCGATCGCGATGGATCCGGGCCTGCGCTTCGCGATCCGCGAAGGCGGCCGTACCGTCGGCGCCGGCGTCGTCGCGACGATCACCAAGTAAGCTTTACGCTTGCACCGCCGCCCGGCTCCCACTAGGGGGCCGGGCGGTTCGCAATTTATAGAAGCCCGGCATAACCGGGCATGGCTCTTTCGCATCGGTAGTGGACATGGAAACCCAGAATATCCGGATTCGCCTGAAGGCGTTCGATCATCGCGTGCTTGACCAGGCGACGGGAGACATCGCCGATACCGCTCGGCGGACCGGTGCGCTCATTCGGGGTCCGATTCCGCTCCCGACGCGCATCGAGAAATTCACCGTCAACCGCAGCCCGCACGTCGACAAGAAGTCGCGCGAGCAGTTCGAGGTGCGCACCTACAAGCGCATGCTCGACATCGTGCAGCCGACCCCGCAGACCGTCGATGCTTTGATGAAGCTCGACCTCGCCGCGGGTGTTGATGTGGAGATCAAACTGGCCTAACAGGCCGCTTCCCGCCGGTTGATTCGTCAGCCGGCGTCGCGAACGCCTTCTGGGCCTTCGCGGAAAGCTAGGGATACCGGCCGGCTTGACCGGCGACCGAGTCCCCGTCTTTCGCTTGTGACAAAGCGGAAATGATAGCCCTGACGGGGGCCTTGGACATTGGGCTGGCTCTGGTGACACACCAGGGCCTTTTTCGTTGGCACGCTCCCGGGTTCTTCGGAACGACGGAGCCTCTGTTTGGAAGGGACAGGATCATGCGCACTGGCGTGATCGCGAAGAAGATGGGGATGACCCGCCTGTTCCAGGACGATGGCCGGCACGTGCCGGTGACCGTCCTGCAGCTGGAAAATCTGCAAGTTATCGGGCGCCGCGAAGCGGATCGTGACGGCTATGTCGCGGTTCAGCTCGGCGCCGGCACCGCCAAGGCCAAGAACGTTGCGAAGCCGCAGCGTGGTGCCTTCGGCAAGGCCGAAGTGGAGCCGAAGGCGCGCGTCGCCGAGTTCCGCGTCGCCGACGACGCGCTGCTCGATGTGGGCGCGGAAATCTCGGCCGACCACTTCGTCGCCGGCCAGCTGGTCGACGTCTCGGGCCACACGCAGGGCAAGGGCTTTGCCGGCGCGATGAAGCGCTGGGGCTTCGGCGGTCTGCGCGCGACGCACGGCGTGTCGGTCTCGCACCGTTCGCACGGTTCGACCGGCAACCGCCAGGATCCGGGCCGCGTGTTCAAGAACAAGAAGATGGCCGGCCATATGGGCGACCGTCAGCGTACCCAGCAGAACCTTGAGATCGTCGGCACCGACGTCGAGCGCGGCCTGATCTTCGTGAAGGGCTCCGTGCCCGGTCACAAGGGCACCTGGCTGACCGTCAAGGACGCCGTGAAGGTGTCGCGCCACAAGGACGCGCCCTATCCGGCCGGCCTGAAGGCTGCGCAGAACAACAATGCTCCCGCCGAAACGCCCGCCGAGGCGCCGGCTGTGGACGCCACCGAGACCCAGGAAGGCTAAGCGATGAAGGTCAAGGTTCAGACCCTCGACGCCAAGGGCAAGGGCGACATCGAGCTCAAGGACGATATTTTCGGCCTCGAGCCCCGTGCCGACATCCTGCACCGCGTCATCACCTGGCAGCTGGAAAAGCGCCGCGGCACGGCCCGTCCGACCCGCGAGCGCTCGGACGTTGCGCGCTCGGGCAAGAAGTTCGGCCGGCAGAAGGGCGGCGGCACCGCCCGTCACGGCGATCGCCGCGCCCCGGTGTTCATCGGCGGCGGTAAGGCCCACGGTGCGCGTCTTCGCGACTTCAATCCGTCGCTGAACAAGAAGATTCGCGCGCTCGGCCTCAAGATGGCGCTGTCGTCGAAGGCCAAGGACGGCAAGCTGATCGTCATGGAAACGCTGTCGCTGAAGGACGCGAAGACCAAGGCTCTGCAGGGCAACCTGGAAAAGCTGGGCTTCGGCAAGACGGCGCTGGTGATCGACGGCGACCAGGTGGAGACGAGCTTCGCGCTCGCCGCCGGCAACCTGCGCGAGATCAACATGCTCCCGGCGATCGGCGCGAACGTCTATGACATTCTGAAGCACGACACGCTGGTGCTCACCCGGGCCGCGGTCGAGAAGCTGGAGGCCCGGTTCAATGGCTAAGAAGCAAGCCGCGGCAGCCGTCGACACCCGTCATTATGACGTCGTCGTCGCGCCGCACATCACCGAGAAGTCGACCCTGCTCAGCGAGCACAACGCGGTCGTGTTCAAGGTCGCGAACGATGCCACCAAGCCGCAGATTAAGGCGGCGGTTGAGGCGCTGTTCAACGTGACCGTCACGGGCGTCAACACGCTGACCCAGAAGGGCAAGACCAAGCGCTGGAAGGGCAAGCCCTACACGCGTTCGGACATGAAGAAAGCGATCGTGACGCTGAAGGACGGCGACTCGATCGACGTGACGACGGGGATCTGAGGCAATGGCGCTCAAGCATTACAACCCGACGAGCCCGGCCCGGCGTGGCCTGATCCTCGTCGACCGGTCGGGCCTGTACAAGGGCAAGCCGGTCAAGGCGCTGACCGAAGGCAAGCGCAAGACGGGCGGCCGCAACAACAAGGGCCATGTCACGTCGCGCGGCATCGCCGGCGGTCACAAGCAGCGCTATCGCTATATCGATTTCAAGCGCCGCAAGTGGGATGCTCCGGCAACGGTCGAGCGGATCGAATATGATCCCAACCGCACCGCCTTCATCGCCCTGGTGAAGTACGAAGACGGCGAGCTCGCCTACATCCTGGCTCCCCAGCGCCTCGGTGCCGGTGATGTCGTGATTGCGGGCAAGAAGACTGACGTGAAGCCGGGCAATGCGATGGAAGTCGGCCAGGTCCCGGTCGGCACGATCGTCCACAATGTCGAGATGAAGCCCGGTAAGGGCGGTCAGATCGCACGTTCGGCGGGCACCTATGTGCAGGTCGTCGGCCGCGATCGCGGCATGGTCATCGTCCGCCTGAACTCGGGCGAGCAGCGCTACATCCGCGGCGAGTGCATGTGCACGGTGGGTGCGGTGTCGAACCCGGACAACGGCAACCAGAACCTTGCCAAGGCCGGCCGCAACCGCTGGCTGGGCAAGCGCCCGCTGACCCGCGGCGTCGCCAAGAACCCGGTCGACCACCCGCACGGCGGTGGTGAAGGCCGGACCTCGGGCGGCCGTCACCCGGTCACCCCGTGGGGCAAGCCGACCAAGGGTGCGCGCACCCGTCACAACAAGGCGACCGACAAGATGATCATCCGGTCGCGTCACGCGAAGAAGAAGGGTTAAGAGATGGCCCGTTCCGTCTGGAAAGGTCCGTTCGTCGAACTCAGCCTTCTGAAGAAGGCCGAAGCGGCGCAGGAAGCCAGTGGCCGTTCGGCTCCGATCAAGACCTGGTCGCGCCGTTCAACGATCCTGCCGCAGTTCGTCGGGCTGACGTTCAACGTCTATAACGGCCGCAAGTTCGTGCCGGTCTCGGTCAACGAGGATATGGTGGGCATGAAGCTCGGCGAATTCGCGCCGACCCGCTTCTTCCCGGGCCATGCCGCCGACAAGAAGGGCAAGCGCTAATGGGCAAGCAGTCCGCTCCGCGTCGCGTCGACGACAAGGAAGCGCTGGCGGTTGGCACCACCATCCGCGGCAGCGCGCAGAAGCTGAACCTCGTCGCCGGCCTCATCCGCGGCAAGAAGGCGGGGGAGGCGATGAACATCCTCCAGTTCTCGCCCAAGGCGATGGCCGTCGAAGTGCGCAAGGTGCTCGCGTCCGCGATTGCGAACGCCGAGAACAATCACAATCTCGACGTCGACGCGCTGGTGATCAAGGAAGCCAGCGTCGGCAAGTCGATCTCGATGAAGCGGTTCGCCACCCGCGCCCGCGGCCGTTCGGCCCGGATCGTGAAGCCGTTCAGCCGTCTTCGCATCGTCGTGCGCGAGCAGGAAGAAGCATAATGGGTCAGAAGAGCAATCCGATCGGCCTCCGTCTCCAGATCAACCGGACCTGGGACAGCCGCTGGTTCGCCGAAGGCGACGACTATGGTCGTCTGCTCCTCGAGGACCTGAAGATCCGCAAGTACATCATGAAGACGCTGCCGCAGGCGGCGATCTCCAAGGTGGTGATCGAGCGTCCGGCCAAGCTGTGCCGCATCTCCGTCTATGCGGCGCGTCCCGGCGTGATCATCGGCAAGAAGGGCGCGGACATCGAGAAGCTTCGCAAGAAGCTCAACGAGATGACCGCTTCCGACGTGTCGCTGAACATCGTCGAGATCCGCAAGCCTGAGATCGACGCGAAGCTCGTCGCCCAGTCGGTCGCCGACCAGCTGGAGCGCCGCATCGCGTTCCGCCGCGCCATGAAGCGCGCGGTGCAGTCGGCACTGCGCCTGGGCGCGGAAGGCATCCGCATCACCTGCGCCGGCCGTCTGGGTGGTGCGGAGATCGCGCGGACCGAATGGTATCGCGAGGGCCGGGTGCCGCTGCACACGCTGCGCGCGAACGTCGATTATGCCGAGGCCGAGGCCCACACCGCTTATGGCGTGTGCGGCGTCAAGGTCTGGATCTTCAAGGGCGAGATTCTCGGCCATGATCCGACGGCGCAGGACCGTTTGATGATGGAAGCGCAGACTTCGGGCGTGCGCCCGGCGCGCGACGATCGCCGCTAAGCGCAGGATAAAAGACAATGCTGCAACCGAAACGCACCAAGTTCCGCAAGGCGCACAAGGGCCGCATCCACGGCGACGCGCCGGGCGGCACCCAGCTGAACTTCGGCGCCTATGGCCTGAAGGCGATGGAGCCGGAGCGCATCACCGCCCGCCAGATCGAAGCGGCCCGCCGCGCGATCACGCGTCACATCAAGCGCCAGGGGCGTTTGTGGATCCGCGTGTTCCCGGACGTGCCGGTCTCGTCGAAGCCAGCCGAAGTCCGCATGGGTTCCGGTAAGGGCGCGCCCGAATATTGGGTGGCGCGCGTGAAGCCGGGCCGCATCCTGTTCGAGCTGGACGGGGTTCCGGGCGACATCGCGGCCGTGGCGTTCAGCCGCGCGGCGATGAAGCTGCCGATCAAGACCAAGGTCGTGGCCCGCCTGGGCGACACCTCCCACCTGGGAGCCGGCAAGTGAAGCAGAGCGAACTGAAGCCGCTGACCGACGATCAGCTGTCGGAACAGCTGGGCAACCTGAAGCGCGAGGCATTCAACCTTCGCTTCCAGGCGGCGACCAGCCAGCTGGAAAAGCCGTCGCGGGTCCGCGAAGTGCGCCGCACGATCGCGCGCATCAAGACGATCCAGTCCGAGCGTTCGCGCTCGGCTGCGAAGTAAGGAAACGGAAACATGCCGAAGCGCGTGCTGACGGGGACCGTGGTCTCCGACAAGACCGACAAGACGGTGGTCGTCCGTGTGGAGCGTAAGGTGAAGCACCCGCTCTATGGAAAGATCATTCGCCGGTCGAAGAAGTATCACGCCCATGACGAGGGCAACGAGTTCAAGGCCGGCGAGATCGTGCGCATCGAAGAGACCGCGCCGATTTCCAAGCTGAAGACCTGGCGCGTGGTGGATCGCGTCGCAGCTGCTGTCACGCCTGAGCGTGCGTCGGCCGAAGGCTAAGGAGAGACTGACATGATTCAGATGCAGTCCAACCTGGACGTCGCCGATAACTCGGGTGCGAAGCGGGTCCAGTGCATCAAGGTGCTGGGCGGCTCGAAGCGCCGCACCGCGTCGGTGGGCGACATCATCGTCGTCTCCGTCAAGGAAGCGGCGCCGCGCGGCAAGGTGAAGAAGGGTGACGTGCACCGCGCCGTCATCGTCCGCACCGCCAAGGACATTCACCGCGCGGACGGGTCGACGATCCGTTTCGATTCGAACGCGGCGGTGCTGGTCAACAAGAACGAGGAGCCGATCGGCACTCGTATTTTCGGGCCGGTGGTTCGTGAGCTTCGCGCGAAGAAGCACATGAAGATCATCAGCCTGGCGCCGGAGGTTTTGTAATCATGGCTGCCGCCAAGATCAAAAAGGGTGACAAGGTCGTCGTCCTGTCCGGCAAGGACAAGGGCAAGACCGGCGAAGTCACTCGCGCGATGCCGAAGGACGGCAAGGTCGTCGTGTCCGGCATCAACATCGCAACGCGTCACAAGAAGCCGAGCCAGGTGAACCCGCAGGGTGGCCTGGAGCGGACCGAGGCGCCGCTGCACGTGTCGAAGGTTGCGCTCGCCGACCCGAAGTCGGGCAAGGCGACGCGCGTCCGTTTCGAAACGCGCGACGGCAAGAAAGTCCGCGTGGCCGTCAAGTCCGGGGAGGTCATCAATGGCTGACACCTATACCCCGCGGATGAAGCAGCTGTACGACGACCGCATCGCCAAGGCGATGACGGAGAAGTTCGGCTACAAGAACCGCATGGAAGTGCCCAAGATCGAAAAGATCGTGCTCAACATGGGCGTGGGCGAAGCGACGCAGGACAAGAAGAAGGTCGAGACGGCCGCCTCCGAAATGGAAGCGATCGCCGGCCAGAAGCCTGTCATCACCAAGGCGAAGAAGTCGATCGCGACGTTCAAGCTGCGCGAAGGCATGCCGATCGGCTGCAAGGTCACGCTGCGCCGCGAGCGGATGTACGAGTTCCTGGACCGGCTGATCACGATCGCGCTGCCGCGCGTTCGCGACTTCCGCGGGCTCAATCCGAAGTCGTTCGACGGCCGCGGCAACTACGCAATGGGTCTCAAGGAACAGATCGTGTTCCCGGAGATCAACTATGACCGCATCGAGAAGGTGCGTGGGCTTGACGTGATCGTCACGACCACCGCGAAGACCGACGAGGAAGCGCGCGAGCTGCTCCGTCTGTTCGGTTTCCCCTTCCCGCAGGATGCGGACGAACAGAAGCAAGCGGCCTGAGGCCTGGAGAACTTAAGTCATGGCGAAACTGAGTTCCGTGAACAAGAACGAGCGTCGCAAGAAGCTCGTGAAGCAATATGCTCCGAAGTACGCGAAGCTGAAGGCGACCGCGAACGACAAGACGCTCGATGAGATGGAGCGTCTGATAGCGCGGCTGAAGATGGCCGAGCTGCCCCGCAACGCGAACCCGACGCGCATTCGCAACCGGTGCGAGATCACCGGCCGTCCGCGCGCATATTATCGCAAGTTCCGTCTCGCTCGCGTGATGCTGCGCGATCTGGCCAACAAGGGCCTGATCCCCGGCGTGACCAAGTCGAGCTGGTAAGGACCGACCTATGGCAATGACCGATCCCCTGGGCGATCTGCTCACCCGCATCCGCAACGGCCAGCAGGCGCGTAAGGACAGCATCATGACGCCGGCGTCGAAGCTGCGCGCGCGTGTGCTCGATGTGCTGCAGCGTGAAGGCTATATCCGCGGCTATCGCGAGGAAGACCTCGCCGGCCATGCGGGCATCCGCATCGAGCTCAAGTATTTCGAGGGCCAGCCCGCGATCAAGCACATCGCGCGCGTCTCGAAGCCGGGCCGCCGCGTTTATTCGGGTTCCAAGGACCTGCCGCGCGTGCGCAACGGCCTTGGCATCACCATCGTCTCGACGCCCAAGGGCGTTCTGTCCGACGCGGAAGCGCGCGACCAGAATGCGGGCGGCGAGGTTCTCGCGGAGGTCTTCTGATCATGAGCCGCATCGGAAAGAAGCCGGTTGCGATGCCTGCGGGCGTCACCGCCACCATCGACGGCGGCCAGCTGTCGGTGAAGGGTCCGAAGGGCACCCTCACCATGCCGCTCGCCGACCTGATCTCCTACGAGGTGCAGGACGGCGCGATCTCGGTCCAGCCGGCCAACGACACCAAGCAGGCGCGTTCCTTCTGGGGCATGCAGCGCACGATGGTGCAGAACCTGATCACCGGCGTGACCGAGGGCTTCACCAAGACCCTCGAGATCACCGGCGTCGGCTACCGCGCCAATGCCCAGGGCAAGAACCTGAAGCTGCAGCTCGGCTACAGCCACGACGTCGACTATCCGGTGCCGGAAGGCATCACGATCGCGACGCCCGACCAGACGACGATCAACATTTCGGGGATCGACAAGCAGAAGGTCGGCCAGGTTGCCGCCGAGATCCGCCGCTGGCGCAAGCCGGAGCCCTATAAGGGCAAGGGCATCAAGTATCGCGGCGAGTACATCTTCCGCAAGGAAGGGAAGAAGAAGTAATGGCCAAGCTCTCTCTGTTCGACCGGCGCCGCCAGCGCGTTCGCACGGCGCTCCGCGCCCGCGGCGGCCAGCGCCCGCGTCTCTCGATCCACCGGTCGGGACGGCACATCTATGCGCAGGTGATCGATGACGAAGCGGGCCGCACGCTCGCTGCCGCTTCGACCCTCGACAAGGACGTGCGCGGTTCGACGGGCGCGACCGCCGATGCCGCGGCCTCGGTCGGCAAGCGCGTCGCCGAGCGTGCGAAGGCTGCCGGCGTCAGCGCGGTCGTCTTCGATCGCGGCGGCTTCCTGTTCCACGGGCGCGTGAAGGCGCTCGCTGATGCCGCCCGCGAAGGCGGATTGGAGTTCTAAATGGCTGAAGAAACCGAAATCCAGCCCGGCGCCGAAGGCGCGGGCGCGCCGGCTCCCGAAGGCGGCGAGCGTCAGGGCCGTGGTCCGCGTGGCGGCCGCGGGCGTGGCGGCGGCGATCGCGGCCGCGGCGGCCGTGACGGCAACCGTGGGCGTCGTGACGATCGTCGCGGCGGCGGCGAAGAGGGCGGCGAGGAGCTGATCGAAAAGCTCGTCCACATCAACCGCGTCTCGAAGACGGTGAAGGGCGGCAAGCGCTTCGGCTTTGCGGCGCTGGTCGTGGTCGGCGACGGCAAGGGCCGGGTCGGCTTCGGCCACGGCAAGGCGCGCGAAGTGCCGGAAGCCATCTCGAAGGCGACCGCTTCGGCCAAGAAGAAGATGATCCGCGTGCCGCTCCGCGAGGGCCGGACGCTGCATCACGACGGCAACGGTCACTTCGGCGCGGGCCGTGTGACGCTCCGTTCGGCACCGCAGGGCACCGGCATCATCGCCGGCGGTCCGATGCGCGCGATCTTCGAGAGCCTGGGCGTGGCCGATGTGGTGACCAAGTCGGTCGGCACCTCCAACCCCTACAACATGATCCGGGCGACGTTCGAAGCGCTTGGCGAGCAGACCTCGCCCAAGTCGGTCGCGCAACGCCGGGGCAAGAAGATCGCCGACCTGCTCGGCCGCGGCGGCTCGCAGACCGCCGAGGCGGATGCGGCGATGGTCGTGGAGTAAGCGCAGATGGCGAAGATCAAGATCAAGCAGATCGGCTCTCCGATCCGCCGCACCAAGGATCAGCGCGCGACGCTGATCGGCCTGGGCCTCAACAAGATGCACAAGGTCAGCGAGCTCGAGGACACCCCCGAGGTCCGCGGCATGATCCGCAAGCTGCCGCACATGGTCGAGGTGCTGGAGGGCTGACCCTCCATCTCGCGGCGAATCGAAAGAGCCCGGACGGCAATGCCGCTCCGGGCTTTTTTTGCGTCCGCTCAGTCTTCCGGGAACAGCAACGCCTCGTAATCCCGGGCGCCATGCAGAATGTGGATGACGGTCACTCGCGTTTCTTCGACGCGGTAGAAGATCAGGTAAGCGCCGTGCACGCGCCGGCGGATGCCAAAACCCGCATATCGCGGCACCAGCGGAAACGCTTCTGCCATGTCGGCGAGACCCTGCGCTTTGGCCACCAGCTCGGCGACGAAGCTGCGCGCGCGCGTGGGGTTGTCCCGCGCGATATAGTCGCCGATCTGCTCCAGGTCGTTCAGCGCATCGGTCGTGATGACGACCTTCATTGCGACCGTCGGTCGGTGGCCATCTTTGCGTATTTGGCGTCAAGCTTCGCCGCCACATCGTCGAGCTCGTGAACCCGCCCCGTGTCTGCCGAGGCGATGCCGCGCATGATCGATGCGTCGAGCGCAGCAAGCTTTGTTTCCCGCTCATGGATCAGCCGGACGCCTTCGCGCAAAATCTCGCTGCGCGAGTTGTAGCGGCCCGTCTTAACGAGCTGGGTCACGAAGGATTCGAGCTGGTTCCCCAGATCAACACTGCTGGCCATACACACCTCCGACATCGGATAATAGTTATCAACGTGCGTTTGTGAAGTCGGTCGCGCAGCGCCGGGGCAAGAAGATCGCCGACCTGCTCGGCCGCGGCGGCTCGCAGACCGCCGAGGCGGATGCGGCGATGGTCGTGGAGTAAGCGCAGATGGCGAAGATCAAGATCAAGCAGATCGGCTCTCCGATCCGCCGCACCAAGGATCAGCGCGCGACGCTGATCGGCCTGGGCCTCAACAAGATGCACAAGGTCAGCGAGCTCGAGGACACCCCCGAAGTCCGCGGCATGATCCGCAAGCTGCCCCACATGGTCGAGGTGCTGGAGGGGTAAACCTCCGCCTCCCGGCGCAACGAAAGAGCCCGGACGGCAATGCCGCTCCGGGCTTTTTCTTTGTGTGCGAGGGTAGGCGCCGGTTCAGGCCGGTAACGGGCAGTCTGCTTCGTGCCATCTTCCGCTTTTCAATCGTCTTTCTGCTACCGGCGCGATGGCCCTAACGGCTCGATAAGGGTGGTTGGCTCGGCTAACTTGGGCGACGGCAAGGCTGGTGCGCCGCCCCGAATCTGTCGAGCCATTGACCTCGTGACTCAAACCGCGACCAGTTCGGCGAGCTTGGCCGCAACGTCGGCCATCGACTCTTCGGCAGTGCTCAACCCGGCACGAGACGCGAGCAGGAGACTGACCTTCTCAAGTTCTTCATAAGTCGTTCCGTGCACCACCGGCACGAGCCGCTCACGCCGGAGAAGTGCCGACAGCTCCTTGTCGGCGACGCCCTCTGCCGGAAGGCGACGCAGCATGGCCGGGGTCACTAGAACGATCCCGACGCGGGAATTCACCAGACCTTTGTCGATCGCCCGCATCATCGGCACCCCCAGGCCAAGGTCCTTCTCGCTGAACCACACCCTGACACCGCGAGCTTCGAGCAGATCATGCAGTTCCTTGGCGGAGTCCAATCTGTCGTCCCATGCGTGACAGAGAAACACATCGCGCAAATCCGGTTGCGAGGTCGCCAGGCTCTCGACGTTTTCACGAACCGGCTCGAACGCCCGTACTTGTTCGGCGGTGTAGAAGACGGGGGAGCTTGCCGACGACCAGCGTGGCTTCTTGGTCCTGCTCGAATTACCGCCGCCGCTACGCCCGCTGCCGCTGCCAGAGGACGAATATGAAGTGTAGGAGGGAGGTGAGTAAGAAGGAGGGCTGTATCCGCCATAACCGCCGTAGCTACGACCGTAGCGGCCGCGACAGGCGGGACAATTCGCGGCCGCGCTCGCCGAGCGGTGGCCATAAGAAGGTGCAGTGCATCTAGCCATTTTAATCTCCCCTACCGGCCGCGCTTGGAGCGATAGCCGTTCCGGCGGCGCCGAAGCCCGCGTTCGAATAGTTTGTCATGAAGGAGCGCCGTGAGGTGGCCCTCCCAGCCGTTCTTATGGACCACGCGGTCAAAATGCGCATCTTGATCGCGTAGGAGATCTAGCCGCGACCGGCGGGAGACCTCATCCCAGTTTTGGTAGAGCAGATAGACCGCGTTGCCGTATTTCAGGTTCTCGAACACCACTAGATCGTCGGCGAACTGGGCGCCGAAATACGATCCGAACCCGCCTTGGCCTCTGATGTAGTTGGTCGGGTTGAAATTTTCGAAGAGGCGAACGCGGTCACGGATATGCTTCTCGAAATCCGGCGCATTGGCCGGGCGCGCGGTGCTGGTGAGCCGAGCGACGATTTCGTCCGCGGTCCCTGGCGGGAATATCTGCCAGTCCAACGTCACCGTCGCCTTGTAGTCGTCGGTCGACGCGTCACTGGCAAACACGCCCGTGGTGCCGGTGTTCTCTTGAAGGACATTGATTGACCAGCGAAGCATGAGCTCGAACTCCGCCATGGCACGATCCAGCAGCGGGGTTAGGGCGAACTTGATCACGACGTGATCGCCGCCACGGTCTTTGAGAACCGTTGGCTCGATCATCATACCCTGAGGCTCGAACACCTGATGCTGGTAAACGTCCTTTGTCCACGACCTCATGGTCCATCCGTTTCGAGCGCCATCACCGAAGTTCGGAGACTCGAATGTCCATGTCTTAGGGACCATGGGCCAATCTTGCCGCTTACGATCCCAACCGAACGCATTGCGCTCGGACCACTTGCCCGCATCGGCGGATGGCGAGACTGGACCAGAGGTTGCGATCTTGCCTTCTTCGGCGCGTAGCCCGACGTGGGCATATTGCCCGTTCTCGATCTCAGTCCGATGAATTTTCTTGGTCGCGGCCACTTGGATTAGATCGCCCTCGATCCGAACCAGCGCCTCGGTCACGAAGGTCGGGATGCTGCGGTAGTTGCTCTTCCACGAGAAACGCTTTGCCATGCGATATTGCCCCTCTGTTAATCTGAGAACAAATGGGGGCCGAGAATGGGTGTTCAAGAGCAGAAGGAAAGTGAAGCGCATGCAGGATTGCGGTGGGAAGAAACCCTAGCGAGTACCTCGTATGAATACCCATTAGCCAGCACGCCGACAGACGACTACCTTGCGACTCCCGTTTTTCGTGATTTCTCAAGGGAAGCTGGTCGCCGCCTTGGGCTACACAAAGGACCTTCTTAATCTTTGAATTAGACGCGCCAACGGCTGCTTGCGGGCAAAGGAACATCGAAGCTCGGCGTCCGCGATGGGCGCATTTCGGTCAAACCCTTCCCAATCTGGAAGCGACGGTCACGGCTTCGCCAGGCCCCCCATGCGAATCGAAATCCCTGTCCTACACCCGCGCCGCTGTGCCACGCTGGGCGCCGGCTCCTTCTCACCGTTGATTCGAGTGTCTCGCGCGATCTTCGCGGGAAAGGGAAAATTTTCCTGATTCCATGTGAATGTCATCCAACTCGTCCATGTTGTCCAAGTCGGACGACAATGGGCATCGAAGACCGGATATTGGTTACCGACGCCAGATCATTCCCGTCTGCAGGCGCGCGCTGGTCCGCTGGACAAACGCGTCCGCCGTCGCTAAGGCCCGCCGCTTCCATCCAATCTGCGCGAACACAGGGAAACCGAGTGCAATGAAACTGAACGAAATCCGCGACAATTCGGGCGCGCGTAAATCGAAGATCCGCGTCGGCCGGGGCATCGGTTCCGGCAAGGGCAAGACCGCCGGCCGCGGCCAGAAGGGTCAGAAGAGCCGTGAGGGCGTTTCGATCGCCGGCTTCGAGGGCGGTCAGATGCCGCTCCACATGCGGCTGCCGAAGCGCGGCTTCAACAACATCTTCGCCAAGGATTATGCCGAGGTGAATTTGGGCGCGATCCAGAAGGCGGTGGACGCCAAGAAGCTCGACGCCAAGGGCACGATCGACCACGCCGCGCTGAAGGCGGCGGGCCTCGCCCGCGGCGGCAAGGACGGCGTCCGCCTGCTCGGCAAGGGCGATTTCTCGGCCAAGCTGAACTTCTCCGTCGCCGGCGTGTCGAAGGGCGCGCGTGAGGCGGTCGAGAAGGCCGGCGGCTCGGTCGAGGTGCTGACCGTCGTTCCGGCCGCCGAAAAGGCGGCCGCGAAGAAGAACAGCGTGCGCGACGCAAAGAAGGCGGCCCGGGCCTAAGCCCAGCCGCTCGATCCCGACCCCTTAGACAAAGGGGAAGGGGCCACTATATGGAGCGGCGGGGGGCGAAAGAGCTCGCCGCCGCTTTGTTTTTCCAGGACTGACCCAAGGCCATGGCATCTCGAGCCGACGCACTGTCTTCCAATCTCAATCTGTCGAAGTTCGGCGAAGCGACCGAGCTGAAGAATCGGCTCTGGTTCACGTTCGGCGTGCTGATCGTGTTCCGCATGCTGAGCTTCATTCCGCTGCCGGGCATCGACCCGACCGCGCTGGGGCTGCTCGCCAACCAGACGCATGGCGGCGTGCTCGATTTCTTCAACACCTTCTCGGGCGGCTCGCTCGCGCGCATGTCGATCATCGCGCTGGGCGTGATGCCGTACATCACCGCCTCGATCGTGGTGCAGCTCGCGACCTCGCTCAGCCCCACGCTGAACGCAATCAAGAAGGAAGGCGAAAGCGGGCGCAAGCGGCTGAACCAGTACACCCGCTACGGCACGGTCGGCCTGACCGCGATCCAGGGCTGGTTCATCGCCGTCGGCCTTGAAAGCTTCGGCGCCCAGCAGGGCGTGCAGGCGGTGGTCGATCCCGGCATGCTGTTCCGCGTCACGGCGGTCGTGTCGCTGATCGGCGGCACCATGTTCCTGATGTGGCTGGGCGAGCAGATCACCAGCCGCGGCGTCGGCAACGGCGTGTCGCTGATCATCATGGCCGGTATCGTCGCGCAGCTGCCGACGACGCTCGTCAACCTGTTCGAAGGCGGCCGCACCGGCAGCCTTTCGCCGCTGCTGATCATCACGATCGTGGTCGCGGCCTTGGGCCTGGTCGGCTTCATCTGCTTCATGGAGCGGGCGCAGCGCCGGGTGCTGATCCAGTATCCCAAGCGACAGACGCAGCGCGGCATGATGCAGGCGGATCGCAGCCACCTGCCGCTGAAGATCAACACCGCGAACGTGATCCCGCCGATCTTTGCGTCGTCGCTGCTGCTGATGCCGCTGACGATCAGCCAGTTCGCCGGCCAGCGCGCGAGCCAGGGCCAGGGCTGGTGGAGCGATTTCCTGATCACGCTCAACCAGTATCTGCAGCACGGATCGCCGATCTATATGGGCCTCTATGGCGCCGGCATCATCTTCTTCACCTTCTTCTACACCGCCGTGGTGTTCAATCCTGAGGAAACGGCCGACAATCTGAAGCGCAATGGCGGCTTCATCCCGGGCATCCGCCCCGGCAAGAACACGGCCGATTACCTGGATTACGTGCTGACGCGCATCACCGTGATCGGCGCCGCATATCTGACGCTGATCTGCCTGCTGCCGGAATATCTGGTCTCGGCCGCCGGCATTCCCTTCTACCTGGGCGGCACCAGCCTGCTGATCGTCGTCAACGTGACGATGGATACCGTCTCCCAGATCCAGAGCCATCTGCTCGCCCACCAATATGGCGACCTGATCAAGAAGGCGAAGCTGAAGGGCCGCATCCGATAAAATCGGGCTCCAAGGGGAAGGGTCATGAACATCATCCTGCTGGGCCCGCCGGGGGCGGGGAAGGGGACGCAGGCCGAACGGCTGGTCGCGACACGCGGCATGGTCCAGCTGTCAACCGGCGACATGCTTCGCGCGGCGCGCAAGTCGGGCACCGCGCTTGGTGCGCGGGTCGCGGCCGTGATGGACGCGGGCGAGTTGGTCTCCGACGAGATCGTCTCCGACCTGATCGGCGAGGCGCTCGACATGATGGCGCCCGAGCAGGGCGCGATCTTCGACGGTTATCCGCGCACCGCCGCCCAGGCGGAGTCGCTCGATGCGATCCTTGCGTCCCGCGGCCGCAAGCTCGACCATGTGATCGAGCTCGAGGTCGACGAAGACGCGCTGGTCGAACGCATCACCGGCCGCTTCACCTGCGCCAAATGCGGCACCGGCTATCACGACCGGTTCAAGCTGCCGAAGGTCGAGGGCACCTGCGACGTCTGCGGCTCCCATGAGTTCAAGCGGCGCCCGGACGACAATGCCGAAACGGTCCGCACCCGCATGGCCGAATACCGTGCCAAGACGGCGCCGATCCTGCCGTTCTACGAAGCCCGCGGCATCGTCAGCCGCGTCGACGGCATGGCCGACATGGACGCGGTGACCGCAGCAATCGCGGCGATCCTCGACAGGTGATCCGTCCTCGTTCGGGGAGAGGGTAGTCCTGATCGCCGCAGCTCCGGCTTCCCCCGCATCGGCCAAGGTCGTCGCCGGTAATGCTGCCGGCTTCGCCGTCGAGCAAGAAATCGTGATCCCAGCTCGCTCGTCCCGAGCGAAGTCGAGGGGCGCTGCTCGGAGCTTCCGCCCCTCGACTTCGCGCGACGCGCTCCGCTCGGGACGAGCGACCTGAATCGATCAGATCACAAGCCGCTTTAGCTCTTCCATTCGGCGAGAACCTGCTCGCCGGTCGGGCCGGTGATCGCGATCCGGTCGAAGCGGACGCGGATGATGCAGACCGGCCGCTGGTCGGGCGAGGGGCTCCAGCATCCGATCGCCTGCCCGTTGGCCAGCGCGACGAGCCGTCCCTCGACCACCAGCCGCAATCCGCGGTCGAGCGCCAGCTCGCCCTGTGCCACTTTCTTGACGGCCTGATAGGCGCGCCCGTTGCGCCGCTCCTCGCGCTTGGCGCCAGGTTCGAACAGCTCGACGAGCCCGAGCGTCTGTCGGCTGGGAGTGGCGGGCGCTGCTTGGGGCGTCTCCGGCTGCGCAGGCGTGGCGGCGGCCCGGGGCGGGCAGGTGTCCGACCGCTTCCAGGGATGATCGATCCAGAAGCCTTCCGCCGCTTCGAACCCGACGCCCGCGGCGACCGCCTTGAGGATAGGCGCGTCGGTCCAGACCTGCGGCGTGACCTTGACGCGCAGCGTGCCGTCCTTCGCATCGTAGCTCCACCCCGTCGGAACCTCCTTCAGGTTCGCTGCCGGGCCGGCGCAGCCGAAGGGCAGGCTGAGCGTGAATCGCCGGCCTGGCAGGTCCGACGCCGCCGCCTGCTCTCCGCCGGCGAAGCGGCTCGCCGCGGCATCGGCGGCGTCGATCAGGTCGCTTCGCGTCAAGGGCAGCAGCGGACGGGGCACGATTGCCGGCACGATCGGCGCGGGACTGGGCGTCGCCACCGGGGTCGGTGTGGGCTCGGGCTTGGGCTCAGGGCGGCTGATCAGCACGCCGGCAATCACCAGGCCGACGAAGATGCCTGCCGCCGTCCATGTTCGCCAGCCGGACGCTCTGCGATCGTTCATTTTCTCGTCTGCCGTGCAGCCGAGCGGCACGCGCCGGGGTTATCGATTGCGGCAATGATCATCGAACCTCTTTTGACAAGACAATCGGCGCAGGCAAAGGGTTCACCTTGTGACGCCTGACCAGCTCGTGACCATCCTGGTGCTTGCTGCCGTGATCGCGGCGCTGATCTGGGACAAGGTGCGCGCCGACGTGGTCGCGCTGGCGGGCGCTGCAGTGCTGCTGATGACCGGCGTCGTGCGGCCCAGCGAGGTGCAGGGCGCCTTTGCCAGCCCGGCCCTGATCGCGCTCGCCTCGCTGTTCGTGATCGTCTACGCGATCGAGCTTTCGGGCCTGCTCGACCGGCTGATTGAGCTTGCGGTCGTGTTGTGCCGCAGGATCGGCGCGCTGGGCCTGTGGATCACGATCGGCCTGTGCGGCGCGGCTTCGGGGTTCCTCAACAACACCCCGATCGTCGTGCTGTCGGCGCCGATCGTGCGGGATGCCGCGCGCAAGCTTGGCCTCGATCCGAAGCGATTCCTGATCCCGGTTTCCTACATGGCCGTGCTTGGCGGGTGCACGACGCTGATCGGCACGTCGACGAACCTGCTTGTCGCCGACATGGCGCGCGTTGCCGGTCAGCCGAGCTTCGGTCTGTTCGAGATCACGCCGGTCGGCCTGGCGATCGCGGTCGTGGGCGCACTGTATCTGCTTCTGGTCAGCGGTCGCCTGATCCGATCGGGGCCGGACGAAGAGGGGAGCCCCGCCGAAGTCGAGATCGAGCCCGACATGGCCGGCGCGCAGGTCGGCGCGCCCGAGCTGTTCGTGCCGCGCGCGGAGCTGCAGCCGCGGCGCGCTGCGCTTGCGGTCGGCGTCTTTGCCGGCGTGATCCTGGTCGCGGCGCTGAACATCGCGCCGATCGCCGCGTCGGCGCTGGCCGGCGCGGTGCTGCTGATCCTGCTGCGCGTGATCAGCGCGGACGAGGCGTATCGCGGGCTCAGGCCCGAAATCCTGATGCTGATCGCGGGCATGGTCGTGCTCGGCATTGCGCTCGAAGAAAGCGGGCTGGCGGCAAGCGCCACCAATGCGCTGGTCAGCACGATCCGCCCGCTCGGTCCGTTGATGGCGCTGGCCCTGTTCTACGGGGCGACGCTGTTCCTGACCGAATTGCTGTCCAACGCGACCGTGGCGGTGCTATGCGCGCCGATCGCGGTCGCGCTGGGCGAAAGCCTGGGGGTGAGCCCCAGGCCCTTTCTGGTCGCGGTGATGATGGCCGCAAGCGCTGCGTTCGCGACCCCGTTCGGCTACCAGACGAACGTGCTCGTCTATCAGATGGGCCGCTACAGCTACATGGATTTCGTTCGCGTCGGGCTGCCGCTCAACTTCATCACCTGGGCGACCGGCGTGTTCGCGATCACGCGCGTGTTTCCGTTCTGACGCAAGGCTGGAGCCAGACGATGGTGCTTGACCCGTTGTATCAATTGATCGGCACCGACGGCGCAACGCCCAACGTCGCCCAGATGTGCTGGCGGGCGGCACTGACCTTGGCCCTGGGGCTGGCGATCGTCCGCCTGGCAGGCAAGCGCCTGTTCGGCCGCTGGGGCGCCTTCGACATCGTCATTTCGGTGGTGATCGGCTCGAGCATCGGCCGCGCAATGACCGGCAATGCGCCATTCGTCGCGACCTTCGTCGGGGTCACGCTGCTGGTCGTGCTGCACAGCCTGCTCGCCTGGGCGGCCGCGATCTGGCCGGGGCTGAGTCCTGTGATCAAGGGGCGGCCGAGCTGCCTGATCCGGGACGGCAACGTCAACGAGAAGGCGTTGCTGGTCGCCGGCCTTGGCCGCCGTGACCTCCTCGAAGCGCTGCGCCTGAAGGGCGTCGCCGGTCCTGAGCAGGTCGACCAGGCTTGGCTGGAGCGCGACGGCGCGATCAGCGTCATCAGGCGCTGCTGAACGGGGCTGCCAAAACCTTAAACTGTGCTAACTCTCACGTCGCAACGGCCTCGAATCAGAGAAGGCCGCCGGGTCAATCCAAACCGATCCGCACCAGGAGGGGGAATAGATGGCAGTTTCCGACCACGTCGACCTTGCGACGTTCATCGAGGGCGTGAAGAAGCGCAATCCGGGCCAGCCGGAGTTCGCGCAGGCCGTCCAGGAAGTCGCAGAGGACATTTTCGACTTCATCCAGGACAAGGAAGCCTATCACCGCGAGCAAATCCTGCGGCGCATCGCCGAGCCGGACCGCGTGATCTCGTTCCGCGTCTGCTGGGAAGACGACAAGGGCAATATCCGGGTCCAGCGCGGTTGGCGTGTGCAGAACAACAATGCGATCGGGCCGTATAAGGGCGGCATCCGCTTTCACCCCTCCGTCACCGAAAGCGTGCTGAAGTTCCTCGCGTTCGAGCAGACCTTCAAGAACGCGCTGACCGGCTTGCCGATGGGCGGCGGCAAGGGCGGCGCGAACTTCAATCCGAAGGGCAAGAGCGACCGCGAGGTGATGCGCTTTTGCCAGAGCTTCATGAACGAGCTCTACCGTCACATCGGTGCGGATATCGACGTACCGGCCGGCGATATCGGTGTCGGCGCGCGCGAGATTGGCTACATGTTCGGCCAGTACAAACGCCTCACCAACGAATTCACCGGCGTGCTGACCGGCAAGGGGCTCGAATATGGCGGCTCGCTGATCCGCACCGAGGCGACCGGCTATGGCGCGACCTATTTCCTGCTGAACATGCTGAAGACCAAGGGGCAGGACATGGTCGGCAAGGTGGCCGTCATCTCCGGTTCCGGGAACGTCGCGACGCATGCGGCCGAAAAGGTGACGCAGCTGGGCGGCAAGGTGGTAACCCTGTCGGATTCCGAAGGGTTCATCCATGACCCGGCCGGGATCGACCAGGAAAAGATCAACTGGGTCAAGGAGCTGAAGACCGTCAAGCGCGGCCGGATCAAGGAATATGTCGACCAGTTTGCCGGGTCGACCTTCACGCCCGGCAAGACGCCCTGGGGCGTGCCGTGCGACGTGGCGCTGCCGTGCGCGACGCAGAACGAACTGCTGGGCGAAGACGCGAAGACTTTGGTCGCCAATGGCTGCATCGCTGTCTCCGAAGGCGCCAACATGCCGACCGATCTGGCCGGGGTGCATTATTTTAAGCACGCGAAGATACTCTACGCGCCCGGCAAGGCCGCCAACGCCGGCGGCGTCGCCGTCTCGGGCCTGGAAATGAGCCAGAACTCCGCGCGCATTTCCTGGAAAGAGGAGCAGCTACAGCAGCTGCTCGTCGACATCATGGAGGGCATCCATTCGCGCTGCCTGGAATATGGCCAGCAGGGCGGCGGCTATTGCGATTATGTGAAGGGGGCCAATATCGCCGGTTTCAAGAAGGTCGCCGACGCGATGCTGGCCTACGGCGTGGTGTAGGAAGGCCGTTTTCGGTGCGGCGGCATGCTTGACAGCCTGTCTGCCGCACCCTAGATCGCCGGTCTTCCGAGATACCGCACGTTCCGGCGGCGCCATGCGCGCGCGCCGGTGTTGCGCGTTTCGGAAAATCAAGCGCTGAGATAGGCCGGTCAGCCACCCGGTCTGTGGAGCAGGAGAAAGAACTCAATGGCACGTATTGCGGGTGTCAACATCCCGACCAACAAGCGCGTGGAAATCGCGCTGACCTACATCCACGGCATCGGGCCGACCACGGCCAAGAAGCTGACCGCCCAGCTCGGCATCGCGCCGGAGCGCCGGGTGCAGGACCTGACGGACCAGGAAGTCCTTCAGATCCGCGAAGCGATCGACGCCGGCCACACCGTCGAGGGCGACCTGCGTCGCGAGACGGCGATGAACATCAAGCGGCTGATGGATCTGGCCTGCTATCGCGGCCTGCGCCACCGCAAGGGCCTGCCGGTCCGCGGGCAGCGCACCCACACCAACGCCCGCACCCGCAAGGGCAAGGCGAAGCCGATCGCTGGTAAGAAGAAGTGAGCTTGAGCTGCTCCTGACCGGAGCGGCTCGCCACCTCATTTGAGAAAAGGTCAGACAAGACATGGCACGTGAACCGCAGCGTATTCGTCGCCGCGAACGCAAGAACATCACCGCCGGCGTCGCGCATGTGAACGCCAGCTTCAACAACACGATGATCACCATCACCGATGCGCAGGGCAACGCGATCAGCTGGTCCTCGGCCGGCATGATGGGTTTCAAGGGCAGCCGCAAGTCGACGCCCTATGCCGCCCAGGTCGCCGCCGAAGACGCCGGCCGCAAGGCGGCGGAGCACGGCGTTCGCACGCTGGAAGTCGAAGTGAAGGGCCCGGGCTCCGGCCGCGAGAGCGCGTTGCGCGCGCTGCAGGCGGTCGGTTTCCAGATCACGTCGATCCGCGACGTGACGCCGATCCCGCACAACGGCGTCCGTCCGTCGAAGCGCCGCCGCGTCTGATTGAACTTTTGCGTGGGTGGAGCGCTTCTGCCCACGCCGCTTTACCCGGCGGAGAGCGTGCACCTCTCTGCCCTACCCTGAGGGGAACACAGTGGCTGTCAACGCAAAGAACTGGCAGGAACTCAAGAAACCCACCGCGCTGGAAAAGAAGGCCGGCGGTGACACCAAGCGGAAAGGCACGTTCGTGGCCGAGCCGCTGGAGCGCGGCTTCGGCCTGACGCTCGGCAACGCGCTGCGGCGCGTGCTGCTGTCGTCGCTGCAGGGTGCGGCGGTGACCTCGATCAAGATCGAGAACGTGCTGCATGAATTCTCGTCGCTCGCGGGCGTCCGCGAGGACGTGACCGACATCGTGCTGAACGTGAAGCAGATCGCGCTGCGCATGCAGGGCGAAGGGTCGAAGCGGCTGCAGCTGTCGGCGACCGGTCCGGCCGAAGTCACCGCGGGCATGATCAACGTCTCCGGCGACATCGAAGTGATGAACCCGGAGCTGGTGATCTGCCATCTGGACGACGGCGCGACGCTCAACATGGAGCTGACCGCGGAAGCGGGGAAGGGCTATGTCCCGGCCGCGAACAACCGTCCGGCCGATGCGCCGATCGGCCTGATCCCGGTCGACGCGCTCTACTCGCCGGTCCGCCAGGTCGCCTACAAGGTGGAGAACACCCGCGTCGGCCAGGAACTGGACTATGACAAGCTGACGATCACCGTCGAAACCGACGGCACGATCAGCCCGGACGACGCGCTCGCCTATGCGGCGCGCATTCTCCAGGACCAGCTGCAGCTGTTCGTCCACTTCGACGAAGGCATGGCGGTCGCCCAGCCGGGCGCGGGCGTCCATGCCGGCGCGCTGACGCCGATGGAGGCCGAGGCGGACTCGAACCAGCTCAACCGCTACCTGCTGAAGAAGGTGGACGAGCTGGAGCTGTCGGTGCGCAGCGCCAACTGCCTGAAGAACGACAACATCATCTACATCGGCGATCTGGTGCAGAAGACGGAGGCGGAAATGCTCCGCACCCCGAATTTCGGCCGCAAGAGCCTGAACGAGATCAAGGAAGTCCTGTCCTCGATGGGTCTCCGCCTGGGCATGGAAATCCCCGGCTGGCCGCCCGAGAACATCGAGGAAATGGCGAAGAAGCTGGAACAGGATATTATGGGCTAAGGCGCACCGGGTTAGCGCAAGCTAATCCGGAGACGCCGCCAGCCGGCCGGCCGCCGCAGAGCGGACCGACGACGCGGGATTTACTCCCGCGTCCTGCCCAGCTTCCGAACAACGAAAGGCCGCCTTTGGGCGGCCTTTTTGTACGTCGGCACTCGAACGTCCGCTTCCGAGCCATTGCGGACGTAAGCCCTTCTCCCGCTTGCGGGAGAGGGAGGGGCCCACCGCAAAGCGGTGGGAGGGTGAGGGTCCGCGACTCTCACGCTCGCTATGCTTCGCTCTGGCCCCCTCACCCCGCTCGCGCTGCGCGCGAGTCGCCATCTCCCCGAGGGGAGAGGGGCTAGGCGGCTCTCCACCCTTCGCAGATGTTGTCGTAGCTCGTTCGACAGATTTGCGGAGAGCCGGCTTGCAGCCGCCTACTTCTCCATCTCGGCCATCGCGAGCAGCATCGTGAGGCCCGGGAGCATGCCCTTCAGGCTCGCGCTTTTCTCCACGTCGATCCATTCATCGAGCGAATGGGCGCGGCCGCCGCTGCCGCCGGAGCCGATCGTGATGCCGGGGATGCCGAGGTGCATCGGCACGTTGGCGTCGGTCGAGGAGGTATTGAGCTCCGGCTTCAGCCCGTTGGCCGTGATCGCCGCCTGCGCCACCTTCACCAGCTCGGAATCGGCGGGCGTGCTGCCGGCGGGGCGATCCCCGATCACCTTCAGGTCCGCCTTGATCTCGCCCTCGCGGGTGGAGCGGGCGTGGTTTTCGCCGTCGACGGCAGCCGACACGATGCTGAGGAAACGCTGCTCCAGCTTGCCGAGCTCTTCCGCGCTCGCGGAGCGCATGTCGAACTCCATGAACACCTTGTTGGGGATCGAGTTGACCGAGGTGCCGCCGCCGGTGACGCTCGCCGAATAGGTGGTCTTGGGCGACTTCGGCACCTCGACCTTGTACAGGTCGACCACGGTCTGGCTCATCGCCACCATGGGATTGACCAGGCCGAACGCGCCAAAACTGTGGCCGCCCGGCCCGGTGAAGGTGACCCGATAGCGCTTCGACCCGACGCCGCCGTTGACGATCCGGCTGCCGTCGGTGCCGTCCATCGAGAAGAAGGTCTTGATCCGGTCCTTGTACTTGCTCTTGTTGAACAGATAGCGGGTGCCGCGCAGGTCGCCCGGGCCTTCCTCGCCGACATTGCCGACGAACAGGATGTCGCGCTTGGTCCTCACGCCCGCCGCGTTCATCGCGCGGACATAGGCGGCGAGCACGGCCAGGCTGCGCGTATCGTCGCCGATTCCGGGCGCGAACAGCTTGGTCCCCTCACGGCGCACCTTCACCGGCGTGCCTTCGGGAAAGACGGTGTCCAGATGCGCCTCGATCACGACCAGCGGCCCGTCGGCCGGGCCGGTGCCGCGGCGCAGGCCCATGACATTCCCTTCCGGGTCCATCTCGACGTCGGTCAGGCCGGCGGCGCGCAGCATCTCCAGATAGGCCTCGCCACGCGCCTTTTCCTTGAACGGCGGTGACGGGATTTCGGTCAGCTTGATGATGTCGCCGACGATCTGGTCGTGCTGCTTGTCGAGCACGGCGACCGCCGCCTTGTATTGCGGGCTGGCGATCACTTTCGAAACATCGGTCGCCGCGGAAGCCTGGGCGGCGCAACCGGCAAGCAGAAGGGCGGCAAGGGTACGGGTCTTGAACATGAAGGAACCGCTCCGGAAAGGGGGAAGGCGGTTCTTCCTAGCGGTGGGGAAGCGCGGGATTCAAGTCGCCCACGTCCTTGAGCGCCCGACGAAATCTCGCTTGGGCTGAGCCCGTCGAAGCCCTCCCTTTCTTTCTAGGATTTCAGAAAGGAATAAGGGAGGCCTTCGACAGGCTCAGGCCGAACCGGGTTAGGAGGCTGGTCTTTAATCCTGAACCTTGCTGGGCGGCTTACGCCATCGCCAGCAGGCGCCGGTCGCCGGCCAGCCGCAGCATCGCCCGCTGCAGCTTTTCGAACGCGCGCACCTCGATCTGGCGCACCCGTTCGCGGCTGACGCCGTAGACCTGGCTCAGCTCCTCGAGCGTCTTGGGCTCTTCGGCCAGGCGCCGCTCGGTCAGAATGTGCTTCTCGCGGTCGTTGAGGTCGTCCATTGCCTCGAGCAGCAGCTCGTGGCGGACTTCCTTCTCCTCGCTTTCCGCGATGATTTCGTCCTGCAGCGGATCGGTGTCGGCCAGCATGTCCTGCCACTGGCTCTCGCTGTCGTCGCGCATCGTGACGTTCAGCGACGTGTCGCCGCCCATCGCCATGCGGCGGTTCATGCTGACCACGTCGGCCTCGGTGACGCCCAGATCGGTCGCGATCTTGGTCACGTCCTCGGGTTTCAGATCGCCGTCCTCGAACGCGTCGATGCGGTTCTTCATGCGCCTGAGATTGAAGAACAATTTCTTCTGCGCCGCCGTCGTGCCCATCTTCACGAGCGACCAGCTGCGCAGGATGAATTCCTGGATCGAGGCCCTGATCCACCACATCGCGTAGGTTGCGAGGCGGAAGCCGCGATCGGGCTCGAACTTCTTCACGCCCTGCATCAGGCCGATATTGCCTTCCGAAATCAGCTCGGAGACCGGCAGGCCATAGCCGCGATAGCCCATCGCGATCTTGGCGACGAGGCGAAGGTGGCTGGTCACCAGCTGCGCCGCGGCCTCCGGGTCCTGATGCTCCTGATAGCGCTTGGCGAGCATGAATTCCTGCTCGGGAGAGAGGATCGGGAATTTCCTGATCTCTGCCAGATAGCGGTTCAGGCTGGCCTCGCCACCCAGCGCGGGAATCGTCGCGGGGACGTTTTTGCCGTTGGCCATGATCTCTTCTTCTCCCTGCCGAACCGCCGCGTCCGCTTGGGCGGAACACGGCAAAAGCTTAACGAAACTATACCGTCAATGCGCTTAACAGTTCCTGCATGTCAGCGGGCATCGCACTGTCAAACGCTAAAGTCTGGCTTGTGATCGGGTGAACAAAGCCGAGCCGTGCCGCATGCAGGGCCTGCCGTTCGAAACGCAAGCGTTTCAACAGCTCCCGCGTTGCCGGACGGCTGCGGCCATAGACTGGGTCGCCCAGCAGCGGGTGACCGATCGACGCCATATGCACGCGCACCTGGTGGGTGCGTCCGGTTTCCAGCCGGCATTCGACCAGCGCCGAATCGCGCAGCGCCTGCTCCAGCCGCCAATGCGTGACGGCGCGCTTGCCGCGGCCTTCGCCTACGATCGCGACTTTCTTCCGGTTCGCGTCGGAGCGGGCGAGGTTGGCCTCGATCGTGCCTTGGCCTTTCGGCAGGCCGGCGACGATCGCCTTGTAGCGGCGGTCGATGGAATGGGCCGCGAACTGCTTCGCCAGCCCTTCATGCGCCCGGTCGGTCTTCGCCGCGACCAGCAGCCCCGACGTGTCCTTGTCGATGCGGTGGACGATGCCCGGCCGCGCGACGCCGCCGATGCCCGACAGGTTGCCGGCGCAGTGGTGGAGCAGGGCGTTGACCAACGTCCCGTCCGGATTGCCAGCCGCGGGGTGGACGACCATCCCTGCCGGCTTGTCGATCACGATCAGGTGCTCGTCTTCATAGACGACGACGAGCCCCAGATCCTGCGCTTCGTTGTGCGCGGGGCGGGGCTCGGGCACTTCGACCGCGAAACTCTCGCCGGCGCGCGCCTTGATCGCCGGATCGCGCGGGTTCGCGCCGTCGGAGCGACGCACCTGACCCGATGAGATCAGCGCCTTGATGCGCTCGCGCGACAGCGTGGGCAGCGCCGCCGCCAGCGCGCGGTCGAGCCGCCAGCCTTCCGCTTCGGCTCCGATCGTCGCGTCGAGAATGGAAACCCCCCGGTTCATCCGGTAGCGGATGTGGGGATGAAGACCCGAATTTCAAGGACCGTTCTGGATGCGATCCGAGCCCATGCGGCGGCCGAAGCGCCTCGCGAAGCGTGCGGGCTGCTGTTCGGAACGGCGGGGCGGGTGCACGCCGTCATGGCGGCAGCGAATGTCGCCGACGATGCGGACCGGCGGTTCGAGATCGATCCCGCGACGCTGTTCGCCGCGATCCGGGCGGAGCGGTCGGGCGGGCCGAAGCTCGTCGGCTATTATCATTCGCATCCGGGCGGAAGCGCGGAGCCGTCGGTGGCCGATCGCGCGATGGCGGCGGCCGATGGGAAGCTCTGGCTGATCGCGGCGGGGGAGGCGGTGACCGTGTGGAGAGCGGGGGAGGGCGGGTTCGAGCGGGTGG
>NZ_BBWU01000010.1 GCF_000974765.1 Sphingomonas changbaiensis NBRC 104936
GTTGCTAGTGCACCACTTTCTCGACCTTTCCTCCGCCGGCGCCGACGGCGTCGCCGCAATGCTGGCGGATGCGCTCGACCGCAAGCAGGCTCGGGCCGGCTGGCCCAAGGGCAAGCCCGATGCCGATCGCCCGCTCGATGGGCGCGTGCTGGCGATGATCTTCGAGAAGAGCTCGACCCGCACGCGCGTGTCGTTCGATATGGCCATCCGCCAACTCGGCGGCACGTCGATCGTAATGGACGCCGGCTCGATGCAGCTCGGCCGCGGCGAGACGATCGCGGACACCGCGCGCGTGCTCAGCCGCTATGTCGACGCGATCATGATCCGCACCGACGATCCGGTGAAGCTGGAGGAAATGGCGGAATACGCCACGGTGCCGGTGATCAACGGGCTGACCGATCGCTCGCACCCGTGCCAGATCGTCGCCGACCTGCTGACGGCGATCGAGAAGGGCGTGCAGCTGCCCGGCTCCAAATGGGCGTGGCTCGGCGACGGCAACAATGTGCTGCACTCGATTATCGAGGCGGCCGGGCTGTTCGGCTTCTCGGTCGGGATCGGTTGCCCGGAAGGTTATGATCCGGACGACAGCTTCGTGCGCGAAGCCAATGCGCGGCTGGCCGGGAGCAACGCGCGGGTGACGATCGAGCGCGATCCGGTGCGCGCCGCCGCCGATGCGGACGTTGTCGTGACTGACACCTGGGTATCGATGGGACAGGCCGACAGCGCCGACAAGATCGCCGCCATGACGCCGTATCAGGTGAATCGTGCGCTGATGGCGCATGCCCGTCCACAGGCGACGTTCCTCCACTGCCTGCCCGCACACCGGGGCGAGGAAGCGACGGACGAAATCCTGGACGGAAATCAGTCAGCCATCTGGGATGAGGCCGAAAACCGCCTACATGCACAGAAAGCGGTTTTGCTTTGGTGCTTTGGGCTTTTGAATGCAAACCAGGACTGAACTGGATCGGACCCTCGGGTTCGCGATCCTCGAACAACATGCGCGCGGGCGGCTGGTGCGGCTGGGGCCGGTGCTCGACGAAATCCTGTCGGCGCATGCCTATCCGCCGGTGATCGAACGGCTGCTGGCCGAGGCGCTGGCGCTGACGGCTTTGCTCGGCTCGACGCTGAAGAATGAGACCGGCCAGATGACGCTGCAGGCGCAGACCGAAGGCGGGCCGATCTCGCTCCTCGTCTGCGATTACAAAGACAGCGAGCTGCGCGGCTATGTGCAGTTCGACGCGGAGCGACTCGCCCAGATGCCGGCGGACCCGACTCTGTTCGCGCTGTTCGGCAAAGGTTATCTCGCGATCACCTTCGATCAGGCGCTGACCGGCGAGCGCTACCAGGGCATCGTGCCGCTGGAGGGTACGTCGCTCGCGGAAGCCGCGCAGAGCTATTTCGCCCAGTCCGAGCAGATTCCCAGCCTGGTCCGGCTTGCCCACCGCCACGATGCGGACGGGCGGGTGATCGCGGGCGGCATGCTGCTCCAGCACTTGCCGGAGGGGGAGGAAGGCCGCGACCGGCTGCACACCAGGCTCGACCATCCCGAATGGCAGCACGTCGAGGCGCTGGGCCGGACGATCAAGGACGCGGAACTCACCGACCCCGACCTGCCGATGGAAACGCTGGTCTGGCGGTTGTTCCACGACGAGAGGGAAGTCCGCGTGCTGGGCGGCGCGACGCTGACGCGCGGATGCCGCTGCAACCGGGAGCATATCCTGGGCGTCCTGTCGCGCTTTCCGGCGGAAGAGCAGGCGAACATGGCCGATGCCGAAGGGCTGATCCGCGTCGATTGCGCCTTTTGCTCGATCAGTCACCCGATCAGGCTCACGGAGCTGCAGGCCGCGGCTTGAACGGAACGGTATCGTAATCAATATGACCCGAACGCGCGATACGCGGGTGAGGGGGTTGAATGCGATTGCTGTTGATCCTGGTTGCGGGCGCAGCCGCGCTGCTGCTGGAAGGCGCGGCGAATGCGCCGATCCTGGCGTTCGGGCGTATCGAGCCGGGCGAGTGGCAATTGCGTGCGCTCGATAATTCAATGCCGATGCGCAAGCTGTGCATCGACGACGCTTACGACCTCGTCCAGCTCCGCCATCCCGGCGCGGCCTGCTCGCGGTTCGTGCTGGCCAACGAGCCGCAGACCGCCACCGTGCATTACACCTGCGCCGGTGCGGGCTATGGCCGCACGATGATCCGGGTCGAAACCGGCCAACTCGTCCGGATCGAATCCCAGGGGCTCGCGAACCGGTCTCCGTTCGAGATCGCGCTGGAGGGACGTCGGGTCGGCAAGTGCATTCCCGAACGCGCGGCTCGTTAAGGCGCTGTTTACCAAACCGAGTCTAAAGGGGAGGCGTGTCGAGTAGGCACGCTTTCCTCCCAAAATGGCCGCAAGGCCGACTGGGCCGCTCCTGCACAGGGGCGGCCCGTTTTCTTTCTAGAACGAAGCCCTGAGCGTCACCCGAATGTCGCGGCCGGCGAGCGGTGCGAAATCCTTCAGGAAGCTGGCGTGGCGGCGGGCGTCGACATCGAAGATGTTGTTCGCGCTGAGCAGGATTTCGGGCTTGTCGCGGCCTTCTCCGAACGGGCGGACGCCGATGCTCGCGTTGACCAGCGTATAGCCGGGCGTCGTCGTCTCGAACGGCGCAACCCGGTCCTGCGCGAAGGTATGCTCGACCTCGACGCGGCCGTCGAGCAAGCCGCTGGTGCCGCTGACGCCGCCCAGCAGGCGCAGCGGCGGGATGCGCGGCACCGGGCCGACGTTCTTGACCGTCGCGTGGACATAGTCGGCCAGGCCGTCGACATCGATCTTCCAGTCGCCGAAGCGGGCAGCCGTCACCGTCGCCTGCGCCTCGAACCCGTAATAATTCGCGTCGGCCTGGGCCGACTGGAACACGGGCAGCCCGTCTCGAATCTCGCCGGTCTGGTTGTCGTAAATATAGTTGTTGAACTTGTTGTAATAGGCCGAGGCTTCGAACGTATAATTGCGTCCGCTGCCGCGCAGGGTGCCTTCCAGCCCGAAGCTCCGCTCCTTTTTGAAATTCGGATTGCCGATCTCGAATGCCTGGGTGCCGGCGTGCGGGCCGTTGGCGAACAGCTCCTCGGCCGAAGGCGCGCGTTCGGTATGGGAGACGTTCACGCCGATGCGCCAGTCCGGCACGAACTCGTAGCTGGCGCCGGCCGATCCCGAATAAGCGGTGAACTGCCGGTCGGCGTTGATCGGATTGGATGAGACGTGCGTGCGCTCGATGCGGCCGCCGAACTCCGTCTTCAGCTTGCCGAAGTCGAGCGTCTGCAGCGTGAACAGGCCGTACTGGATCGTCTCGTTCTTCGGCACGAAGGCTTCGTCGCCGATCACGTTGAAGTCGCGGATCAACAGCTGCCCGCCGATCGCGCCCTGCCACACGCCGCGCTTGGTCTGGGCGAGCTCCAGTCGGCCTTCCAGACCCTTGTTGAAAAACTGGGTGCCCGTGGTGCCGTCCTCGGCCAGCTCGGCATGCTTGTAGTCCGCAAAGCCGAAACGGCCGCGCAGCTGCTTGAAGAAGCCGTCGCCGAGGTCGAGCTCGGTGCGCGCGTCCACGCGCGTCTGGTGCATGTCGAGGCGCGGCATCTCGCCTTGGCCGGTGGTCAGGTCGTAGCGGGCCGGCACGCCATAGAGACTGTCGTAATGGCTGAGGGCGAAGCCGAGCTGGCCGGTGTCGGTGATGACCGACGCGCCGCCGGCAATCTCCCAGGTCCGCGCGGCGGAGTTGGCCAGCGTTCCCTTCAGATCGGCGAGCGCGCGGACTTCGGGATTGGCGCTGGCGAGCGCCTGGGCACGAGCGGCCGGCGACAGGACATAGCCGCCGATCTTCAGATCGTCGCCGTCCAGATAGCTGCCGTCGAGGTGCAGCACGACCTTGTCGGAAACCGGCACATCGAGCGCGCTCGATCCGGAGAATTGGTTGGAGGCGGAGCTGTAGGTGCCGATCGCATCGACATGGACCGGCTCGTCGGGAATGGCGCGCGGAATGCGCTTGTCGATCACATTGACGACGCCGCCGATCGCGGACGAGCCGAACTGAAGGGACGCCGGACCGCGCAGGACTTCGACGCGCTCGGCCAGGAGCGGATTGATCACGACCGCGTGATCGACGCTGGTATTCGACACGTCGAAGCTGCCGATGCCGTCGGTCAGGATGCGGACGCGATCGCCCTGGAAGCCGCGCAGGATCGGGCGCGAGGCATTGGGGCCGAAGGAGGTCGAGGAGACGCCGGGCTGACGCTGCAGCGTCTCGCCGATCGTCGAGCGAACTTCGCGGGCGAGATCGGTGCCGCTCAGCACCGAAACCGGCGACACCACATCGGCGCGGTTGCGCTCGAACGGGGCGGTCACGACGATGTCGGCGGGCGTCGCATCGTGATAATTTCCCGGCGGAGCCGCGGCATCCCCGGCTGCATCGGCAGCAAAAGCGGGCGTGGACAGTAGGGCGACAAAAGCGACGCCGGCACGAAGAACGGAACGGGGCAAGGGCGACTCCGAGGACACGGGCGCGAGCTGACTAGTCGCGATGTGATATTATATCAAGACGGTTGATCCCGGCGGCGTGGCGAGTCGTCGATCAGCCACGCGCGTCCATCGCAGCCAGCACCGGCGAAGCGCCGCGCTCGGCATCGTCGCTCGAACCTTGAAATAAGCTGAACAACTCGCGGCCGAGGCCCAGCGCAAAGCCCGGTGCGGGCACTACGGGGCGGTCGAGCGCGCCGGGCGTCAGCACCGCGATCGTGCCCGCGACCGCGTCGACACGGACGATGTCGCCGTCCGCCACGCGCGCGACCGGGCCGCCGTGCAGCGCCTCGGGGTAAAGATGGATCGCGGCCGGCACCTTGCCGCTCGCACCGGACATGCGGCCGTCGGTGACCAGCGCGACACGGTGCCCGCGGTCTTGCAGCACGCCTAGTGCCGGCGTCAGCTTGTGCAGCTCCGGCATGCCATTCGCGGCGGGGCCCTGGAATCGGACGACCACGACCACGTCGCGGTCGAGCTCGCCGGCCTTGAAGGCGCGCAGCACATCGTCTTGGTCCGAGAAGACTCGCGCAGGCGCTTCGATCACCCAGCGATCTGGATCGACCGCGCTGGTCTTGATGATCGCGCGGCCGAGATTGCCGGCGAGCAACTTCTGGCCTCCGGTCGGCTGAAACGGATCGGCGACCGGGCGCAGCATCGTCGGATCGCGCGTCGCTTCGGGGGCAGGGACCCACTCGATGTGCTCCGGCGCAGGCCGGAGCGTTGCGGCGCTTCCATCACCGCTCCGGTCTTCGCCGGAGCACTCCGAGAGAGTTGGCTCCTTGGTATACTCTCCCATGCCCCCGGCAGTGACGGTCAGGATGTCGCCATGCAGCAGCCCGGCGTCGAGCAATTCGCGGATAACGAACGGCATGCCGCCCGCCTCGCGGAAGTCGTTCACGTCGCCGGAGCCGTTCGGGTAGACGCGCGCGAGCAGCGGGACGGCGTTCGAGATGTCCTCGAAATCCTGCCAGTCGATGACGATGCCGGCGGCGCGCGCGATCGCGGGCAGGTGGATCGCGTGATTGGTCGAGCCGCCGGTCGCCATCAGCCCGATACAGGCGTTCACGATCGCTTTTTCGTCGATCACGCGGCCGATCGGGCGGTAATCGTTGCCGTCCCAGCCGATCTCGGTCAAGCGGTGGACGGCGGCGCGGGTCAGCTCCTGGCGCAGCTTCGTGCCGGGGTTCGCGAAGGCAGCGTTCGGCACGTGCAGGCCCATCATTTCCATCATCATCTGATTGGAATTGGCGGTGCCATAGAAAGTGCAGGTGCCGGGCGCGTGATAGCTGGCGGACTCGGCCTCAAGCAGCTCGTCGCGGCCCACCTTGCCCTCGGCATAAAGCTGGCGGATGCGCGACTTCTCCTTGTTCGGAATGCCGGACGGCATCGGGCCGCCGGGGACGAGGATCGTCGGCAGGTGGCCGAAGCGCAGGCTCCCGATCAGCAGGCCGGGCACGATTTTGTCGCAAATGCCGAGCAGCAGCGCGCCTTCGAACATCGCGTGGGAGAGGGCGACAGCGGTCGAAAGCGCAATCGTGTCGCGGCTGAACAGCGACAGCTCCATCCCCGCCTGACCTTGCGTCACGCCATCGCACATCGCGGGGACGCCGCCCGCGACCTGCGCAGTCGCGCCGCGCTCACGAGCGAAGATCTTGATCTGCTCAGGGTATCGTCCGTACGGCTGATGCGCCGACAGCATGTCGTTATAGGCGGTGACGACGCCGATGTTCATCGCCGTACCGGCGCGGATGACCGGCTTGTCCTCCTCGGACGCCGCGAACCCATGCGCCAGATTGCCGCAGGACAGGACGCCGCGATTGGTGCCCGCCGCGCGCTGGCGCTCGACCAGGTCGAGATAGGCGGCACGGGTGGGGCGGGAGCGCTCGATAATGCGATCGGTCACGCGGTCGATGGCGGAGTGGAGGTGGGTCATCGGAACACTTCCTTGCTCCTCCCCGGAACGGGGAGGGGGACCAGCCCCGGCCTAAAGCCGGGGTTGGTGGAGGGGTCGCGAGCGAAGCGAGCCCTATGCCAAGCCGCCCCCTCCACCACCGGCTTCGCCGGCGGTTCCCCTCCCCGTTCCGGGGAGGAGTAAAGGTCGGCGTCACTCATGCCAGCTCGCTCCGTCGCGTTCGATCAGTGCAATCGCGGCGGAGGGGCCCCAGGTGCCGGCGGTGTAGGGCCGCGCCGGCACGCGAGCCTCGGTCCAGGCCTGGTGGATCGAATCGATCCAGGTCCAGGCCGCTTCCACTTCGTCGCGGCGCACGAACAAGGTCGGGTCGCCCTCGATCAAATCAAGAAGCAGGCGTTCATAGGCGATGCGCCGCCGCTGGCCGGCCGCTTCGGTCGACAGCGAAACGTCGAGCGCGACTTCGCGCAGGTTGAGGCCGTGGCGATCGAGGCCGGGCTGCTTCGCCATCACCTGCAGCTGGATATTCTCCTGCGGCTGGATGCGGATCAGCATCGTATTGGGTTCCAGCCCCTTGCCCTTTTTCGCGAAGATCGAATGCGGCACCGGGCGGAACTGGATCAGGATTTCGGAACTGCGCTCCGGCATGCGCTTGCCGGTGCGCAGGTAAAAGGGCACGCCTGCCCAGCGCCAATTGTCGATATGTGCCTTGAGCGCCACGAACGTTTCCGTGTCGGAGCGCTCGCCAAGCTCGTCGGCATAGCCGCGGACCGGCTCACCGCCGACCGCGCCGGAACCATATTGGCCGCGCACGCTCAGGGCTTCGACCGTCTCCGGCGACATCGGGCGGAGCGAGCGGATCACTTTCACCTTCTCGTCGCGGACGGCGGCGGGAGCCATCGAGGCGGGCGGCTCCATCGCGACCAGCGCCAGGAGCTGGAGCATATGGTTCTGCACCATATCCTTCAGCGCGCCGACCCCGTCATAGTAGGAGACGCGACCCTCCAGCCCGACGGTCTCGGCCACTGTGATCTGCACATGCTCGATCCCGCGCGCGCTCCACAGCGGCTCGAACATCGTGTTGCCGAAGCGCAGCACCAGCAGGTTCTGGACGGTTTCCTTGCCGAGATAATGGTCGACGCGGAACACCCGGTCCTCGTCGAACACGGCGTTCACTGCGTCGTTGACCTGACGGCTCGACGCGAGATCGTGGCCGATCGGCTTTTCCATTGCGACGCGAACGGTTGGGCCGGCCAGGCCCGCTTTGCCGAGCCCCTCGACCATCGGCGCGAACAGGGATGGCGGCGTGGAGAGGTAGACGGCGACGCCGCGCTCGATCCTGTCGCCGACCATGTCGCGCAACGCCGCGAACTGCGCTGCCTCGCCGCTGACAGGGCAATAGCGGATACGGGACAGGAAGGCCGCGGCCTCGTCGGCGTCGAAGTGATCCTCGGGAAGAGTTTTGGCGAGATCGATCGACGCACGGAACGCGTCGTCGTCCATTGCCCCGCGGCCGGACGCGATGATCTGCATGTCGTCCGGCAGCAGGCGGTCGAGATAAAGATTGTACAGCGATGGGAAGAGCATCCGGTGCGCAAGATCGCCGGTGCCGCCGAAAATGATGATGGTCTGGTATGCGTCGGTCACGCGCGTCTCCCGCTGCCCGCGGCTGTTCCTAGAGCGCAAGGCGGACGGGTCAACCGATGCTCTTCAGGCTTTCAGCTCTCGTGCGATCGCCTTGGCCGTGGTTGCGCCGTAGGGCGGCTTGAAACCGGCGAGCTTCGCGATGTCGATCTTCGGCTGCCGATAGATCGCGCGCGCGTGGCTGAAGGTCTTGAATCCGTCGAACCCATGATAGGCGCCCATACCCGACGGGCCGATGCCGCCGAACGGCAACTCTTCGGCAGAGATGTGAAAGATCACGTCGTTGACCGTGACTCCGCCGGAAATGGTCCGGTCGAGCACGCGGCGTTCCTCGGCCGCGTCGTGGCCGAAATAGTAAAGACCCAGCGGCCGATCGCGGCGGTTCACGAAATCGATCGCCTCGTCGATCGCGCCATAGCGCTTCACCGGCAGGACCGGGCCGAAAATCTCGTCCTGCATGACCGCCATGTCGTCCGTCGGATTGCGGACGATGAAGAGCGGCATCCTGGTGCCGTTCGAGCCGGCGAAATCCTCGGCCCCGGGGTTCACCTCTATCACGTCGCCACCCTTGGCGCGGGCGTCATCGAGATAGGCCTGCAGGCGAACATGATGCCGTTCGTTGACCACCGCCGTATAGTCGGCGTTGCCGAGCATGCGCGGATAGAGCGCGGCGGCGGCCGACCTGAGCCCGCCGATTACCGCGTCTTCCTTGTCGTCGGGCACAAGCAGATAGTCGGGCGCGAGGCAGATCTGGCCGGCGTTCATCAGCTTGCCGATCGCGACCCGCTCGGTCGCCTGCTTCAGGTCCGCGGAGCGTCCGATAATCGTTGGCGATTTTCCGCCCAGCTCCAGCGTCACCGGCGTCAGGTTGTCCGCAGCGGCGTGAAGGATATGGCGGCCGATGCTGGTCGCGCCGGTGAAGATCAGATGATCGAACGGAAGGGCGGAAAAGGCGCGGCCGACCTCCGCGCCGCCGCTGACGAAGACCAATTCGGCCGGGTCGAAATAGGTGCCGACGATCTCCTCGAACAGGGCGGCCGTGCGGGGCGTGAACTCGCTGGTCTTGATCATCGCGCGGTTGCCGGCGGCGAACACTCCGGCGAGCGGCGCCATCGCCAGCTGCACCGGGAAGTTCCACGGCGCGATCACCCCCACGACGCCTTTCGGCTGATATTCGACCGCCGCGCGCGCGCCGAGCAGGCCGAGCGGAAACTGGAGAGGGCGCTTTTCCGGCCGGGCCCATCGATCGACATTCTTGCGCGCGTGCTTCAGCGTGCGGACGCTGGCCACGATATCGGCCAGCATCGACAATTCGCGGCTGCGGTGGCCGAAATCTTCCGACAATGCCGAGCAGAAGCGTTCGGCATTGTCGATCATCATGCGGATCGCGCGGTCAAGCCGGTCGCGGCGGGCGGCGAGCGGCACCGGTCGCTCGGCATCCAAAGCGGTTCGCTGCGCCTGCAGCAGGGCGGTCAGGTCCATCGGCCGATCCTTCCCCAAATCGGGGGCCGCGACAAGGCGCCGCCGCCACGCACCCCGTAAAAGCCGCAAGGGCCGGGCAAGCTTCCGGGAATCAAGCCTGACCTCCAATTAACCAGACCCTCTAACCGGCCGCTGAAACCTTTGCCCCTATCCCCACTCCGAACACGCCGCGGCCGCATTGCGGGCTGCGTCACGAGCGGGGATGACCATGACCACCTTCAATGTTTCCAATGCGGCGGAGCTGACGTCGGCGATTGCGAGCGCGGGCGGCGGTGATCGGATCGTGCTGGCCGACGGCAATTACGGCGCGGTGTCGATCTTCAACCGCACCTATGCGTCGACGCTGACGATCGAGGCGGCGAACCCGGGCAGCGGCGCGCATCTGGACGGCCTGTTCGTGGCCAATGCGAAGAACATCAGCTTTGTCGGGCTGGACGTCGGCCGGGCGCTCAACGCGGGCGAGCCGACCTATACCCAGCTGTCCTGGATCAAGACCTCGAGCGACATCAAGCTGAACGGCATGGCCTTCCACGGCTCGCAGGACGGCAATCCGTCCAACGACGGCGTCGGCCTGACCGTGACCAGCGCGAGCGGGCTCAACATCAGCAATTCGCGGTTCGAGGAACTGTATCGCGGCCTCGTGCTCCAGAACAGCACCAACACCACGATCAAGGACAACAGCGTCACCCTGATCCGGTCCGACGGCATCATCTCGATCGCCAATGACGGCCTGTCGATCGAAGGCAATCACATCGGCGACTTCCGCCAGGTTCTCGGCGACCACTCCGACGCGATCCAGTTCTGGAACACTGGCCAGACCAAGGGCCAGACCAATATCACGATCAAGGACAACGTGATCTTCCAGACCTATTTCAGCGGCATCGACCAGACCGGCACGCAGGGCATCTTCATGTCCGACCCGCTGTCCTATGGCTACAAGAACGTCCTGATCCAGAACAACGTCCTCTATTCCAACGACGCCTATAACGGGATCTACCTGAACGGCGTCACCGGAGCGCAGGTCCTCGACAACACCGTCCTGTCCAAGTCGACCGACGTCAAATCCTTCTGGATCAACGTGCAGAACAGCACCGACGTGGCGCTGCAGCACAACATCACCGACAACATCATCACCGCAAACGTCACCGGCCTGTTCCAGAACGGCAACGTCAACTTCAACGTCGACCCCGCCGCCCGGGCCCAGGTGCCGAACCTCGTCAATCCGACCAGCGAGCTCGACCTGATCGCCTCAGGCGTCGGCTACCACCTCCCCATCAGCGCGCCGCCGTCTCCGGTTTCAAGCGCAGTCGGCAACGCGATCGGCAGCATGCTGGCCAAGGCGGGCGGCACTTCGCTCGGCCACGCTGTCGTGACCGAAACGGCCACCGTGCCCCACAACGTGTTGAGCCCGTCGACCTCGCCAACGCTTGACCTGAGCGGGCTCAAGTCGGCGGTGGCCAGCGTTCACCCGATCGCGCAGCCGCAGGTCGAGACCGTGCACGCCTTCTTGCCGTCGACAGCGGTTCACTTTCTGCCGCACATGCTCTTCGATCACTTCGTCGCGCTGCCCTGAGGCCCGCCAGCGACGGTATTTTCTACGGCCGGATAATTGTCCGGAGTTCGCTGAAAGGCGGGCTCCGGAGCCGGTTCGGGTAGCGGCTCGAAATCCGTCGGTTCGAGCTCCGGACGTGGCCGTTCGAGCCGGTCTTGCGCTGCCCAGGCGTCCTCCGACGGCGTCGGCTCAACCTTCGTGATCAGCAACGGACCGCCATAGCTGCCGGCGGCAAAGGCCGGACGAGCGACGAGCTTCTTCATCTCGGTCTGGCACGCGGCGAGAAATTCGGGATTCATCTCAGGGCATTGGCGCAGGCCGCCGTCGAACGCGGTCCGCGCCCAGCCCTGGCCCGCGCTCGCCTGGTCGATGGCAGGGGCGACGGGGGCATCGGTTGTCGGGATTTCCGGCGCCGGCGCGTGCCAGACCAGGGAATCGCTGGTGTAGCTGCTGGCGAGCATGCCCATGACCACGCCGCCGCCGACGATCAGCGCGCCCATGCCCAGGGCCGAGGCCTTTCTCCCGAGCATTGTCATGGCCTATGAACCGAGATCGTCGAAGCCGGTTCCGATCGGCCTGGCAAGGCGAACGGGCGGGGAGGTGGATTATGGAGTTCGTGACGGTCGGCAACGGCGATATCGATCTGAACGTCGCGGTCGCCGGCGAAGGCCCGCTGATCCTCTGCGTCCATGGCTGGCCGGAGCTCTGGTACAGCTGGCGGCACCAGATCGCGCATTTCTCCGGCCTTGGGTTCAAGGTCGCGGCGATGGACGTGCGCGGCTATGGCAGCAGCTCCAAGCCGCACCCGATCGAAGCCTACACGATGCGCAATCTCGCGAGCGACGTTGCGGCGGTGATCGACGCGCTCGGCGGCGGGCAGGCGATCCTGTTTGGCCATGACTGGGGCGCCCCGATCGTCTGGAACACGGCGCTGATGTATCCGGCCAAGGTGCGCGCAGTGGCCGGCCTCAGCGTCCCCTACGCGCCGCGCGGGCAGGCCTCGTTCCTGAAACTGGCCGAGCTGATCTATGCCGGGCGCTTCTTCTACCAGCTCTATTTCCAGAAAGAGGGCGTGGCCGAAGCCGAGCTGGAAGCGGACGTGCGGAGCGCGCTCAGGCGCATCTACTATTCGGCATCGGGCGATTTCCGCGACGAGCAGGCGGGCACGTTCAATGCGAAGGGGCCGGATTCGACGTTCCTGGAAGGCCTGCCCGATCCGCAGCCCTTCCCGTCGTGGATGAGCGACGCGGACCTCGACGTGTTCACGGACGCATTCGAAAAAGGCGGATTTCGCGGTCCCCTCAACCGCTATCGCGCGCAGAATATCGATTTCGACGAGAGCGCTGACCTGGCCGGCAAGCCGATCATGCAGCCGGCCTGCTTCATCGCCGGTGAGCGCGATCCGGTGCGGAACTTCGTGCCCGGCCTGGACCTGTACGCGCGCGCCGGAGACCATTGCACCGATTTCCGCGGCACGACGCTGATCCCGGAGGTCGGACACTGGGTGCAGCAAGAAGCGCCGAAGGCGACGAACGCAGCGCTGGAGAGGTTTGTGAGCGGGCTCTAGGGCCCGCTCGTCATGCGCCCTGTTTGGCCAGCCATTCCTCCAGCCATTTGATGCTGTAGTCCCCGGCCTGGAATTCCGGGTCCTCGAGCAGTGCCTGGTGGAGCGGGATCGTGGTCTTCACGCCCTCGATCACGAATTCCTCGAGCGCGCGGCGGAGGCGGCGGATCGCGCCTTCGCGGGTGTGGCCCCAGACGATCAGCTTGGCGATCATCGAGTCGTAATAGGGCGGGATGCGATAGCCGGAATACAGCCCGCTATCGACGCGGACGTGCAGGCCGCCCGGCGCGTGATAGGAGCTGACCAAGCCAGGCGAGGGGGCAAAGGTCTGCGGGTCCTCGGCATTGATCCGGCACTCGATCGCATGGCCGCGGAAGGTGACGTCCTGCTGACGGAGCGTCAGCGGATGGCCGTCGGCGATGCGGATCTGCTCGCGCACCAGATCAAGGCCGGTGATCGCCTCCGTCACCGGATGCTCGACCTGCAGCCGGGTGTTCATCTCGATGAAATAGAACTGGCCGTCCTCCCACAGGAACTCGATCGTCCCCGCGCCCCGATAGCCCATGTCGGCCATGGCCTTGGCGACGATGCCGCCCATGCGCGCCCGTTCCTCGGGCGTGATGACGGGGGAGGGCGCTTCCTCCAGCACTTTCTGGTGGCGGCGCTGCAGCGAGCAGTCGCGCTCGCCCAGATGGATTGCGTTGCCGTTGCCGTCGCCGAAGATCTGGAACTCGATGTGGCGCGGATTGCCGAGATATTTCTCGATATAGACGGTGTCGTCGCCGAACGCGGCCTTCGCCTCGCTCCGCGCTTGGCCCATCAGGCTTTCCAGCTTGTCCTCGCTCGGCACCACCTTCATGCCGCGCCCGCCGCCGCCCGACGCCGCCTTGACGATGATCGGATAGCCGATCTCGGCGGCGATCTTGCGCGCCTCGGCGAACTCGCTGACGCCGCCGGCGGAGCCGGGGACCAGCGGCAGCCCGAGCGCGCCCGCGGTGCGCTTCGCCTCGACCTTGTCGCCCATCGTGCGGATATGCTCGGGCTTCGGGCCGATCCAGATCAGGTTGTGACTCTCGACGATCTCGGCGAAGCGGGCGTTCTCCGACAGGAAGCCATAGCCCGGATGGATCGCATCGGCGCCGCTGATCTCGGCCGCCGAAATGATGTTGGGGATGTTGAGGTACGATTCGGTCGCAGGCGGCGGCCCGATGCAGACCGCCTCGTCGGCCAGGCGGACATGCATGGCGTCATTGTCCGCAGTCGAGTGCACGGCGACCGTCTTGATCCCCATTTCGTGCGCCGCGCGGTGGATGCGCAAGGCGATCTCGCCGCGGTTGGCGATCAGGATTTTCGAGATAGCCACCGGGCTTACTCGACGACGATCAGCGGCTGGTCGAACTCGACGGGCGCGCCATTGGCGATCAGAATCGATTTGACGGTGCCGCCGTTCGGCGCGGTGATCGGGTTCATCACCTTCATCGCCTCGATGATCAGCAGCGTGTCGCCCGCATTTACCTTGCCGCCGACTGTGACGAAATTCGGCGCGCTGGGCTCCGGCGCCAGATAGGCAGTGCCGACCATCGGCGAGCGGATCGCGTTCGCCGAATCGGCCTGGGGCGCCGGTGCGGCCTGGGCAGCGGCGGGGGCTACCGCGGCGGGCGCGGCCATCGGTGGCGGCGCGGCGACAGCGGGCGCGACCGCCTGCACCTTGCGCTGAACCTTGATCCGTCGTTCGCCGTCCTGGACCTCGATTTCGGTCAGTTGCGTGGCGTCGAGAAGCTCGGCGAGCTGGCGCACCAGATCGGTGTCGACCTGCATCGTCCCCTTGTTTGTATCGGTCATTTGGCGGCCCTTACTCAAAGCCGGGCGGCGGCGTCCAGCGCAAGCAGATAGCCGAGCGCTCCGAACCCGGCGATGGTTCCCTTTGCGGCTTTGCCGATATAGCTCCGGTGCCGGAACGGCTCGCGCGCGTGCGGGTTGGACAGATGCACTTCGATGACAGGCACGGACACCGCCTTCACGGCATCATGCAGCGCGACCGACGTGTGGGTGTAGCCGCCCGGATTGAGGATCACGGCCTTTGCGCCGTCGGCATTCGCCTCGTGCAGCCAGTCGATCAGATGGCCCTCGTGATTTGACTGGCGGAACTCCACGTCGAAGCCCAGCTCCCGCGCCCGGTCCTCGACTTGGCCCGCAATGTCGTCGAGCGTGTCGTGGCCGTAAACCTCGGGCTCGCGCAGGCCCAGCAGGTTGAGGTTGGGGCCGTTCAGGACGAAAATGGTCGGCATTGATCCCCCTGGGCATAACCCATATCTGCACCGCCTCTAGCCGTTCGTGTCGAGCGAAGTCGAGACACGTCCGGTACAGCGTTTCTCGACTTCGCTCGAAACGAACGGACGTTATGCACACCGACGGAACGATCACGATCAGCGTCAATGGCGAGCACAAGCGAGTCGCGGCCGGACTGAGCATCGCCGAACTGGCGAGCGAGCTGGGGCTGGTGCCGGAAAAGGTCGCGGTCGAGCGCAACCTGGAGGTCGTGCCGCGCTCCACGCTTGGGCGCGTGCTGGTCGAAGACGGCGACGAGCTGGAAATCGTGCATTTCGTCGGCGGCGGCGATCATGCGGCGCGGATCGACGAGGACAGCTGGACGGTCGCAGGCCGCACCTTCCGCTCGCGGCTGATCATCGGCACCGGAAAGTACAAGGATTTCCAGGAAAACGCGGCGGCCGCCGAGGCATCGGGCGCGGAAATCGTCACGGTCGCGGTCCGGCGCGTGAACATCGCCGATCCCAAGCAGCCGATGCTGACCGACTTCATTGATCCGAAGCGCTTCACCTATCTGCCGAATACGGCCGGGTGTTTCGACGCTGAATCCGCGATCCGCACCCTGCGTCTGGCGCGCGAGGCGGGCGGCTGGGACCTGGTCAAGCTCGAAGTGCTGGGCGAAGCGAAGACGCTCTATCCCGACATGGTTGAGACGCTGCGCGCGACCGAGATCCTGGCGAAGGAAGGCTTTCTGCCGATGGTCTATTGCGTTGACGACCCGATCGCGGCGAAGCGGCTGGAGGATGCAGGCGCGGTCGCGATCATGCCCTTGGGCGCGCCGATCGGCTCCGGCCTCGGCATCCAGAACCAGGTCACGATCCGGCTGATCGTCGAAGGCGCCAAGGTGCCGGTGCTGGTCGATGCCGGGGTCGGCACGGCGTCGGACGCCGCGCTCGCGATGGAGCTCGGCTGCGACGGCGTGCTGATGAACACGGCGATCGCCGAGGCGAAAGACCCGATCATGATGGCGCGCGCGATGAAGCTGGCTGTCGAAAGCGGCCGCCTCGCCTACCGCGCCGGCCGCATGGGCAAGCGCCGCTACGCCGATCCGTCCAGTCCGTTGGCCGGGCTAATCTGAAAGATTGGCGCCCGAAACGCCCGCTTCCGACCCATTGCGGACATTGAGTTGGCGGAGGTCGTCTGTCATCAGTCGCCCATGAGCGAGACAGTAGCAGTGCCGGAAGAGCCTAACTCCTGTCCCTCGTCCGATCTCAGCTATGCGCCTTATACGACCAAGTTCGATGTTGTTGTGACAGCGGCGGACCTTGATGACCATTTGGGGTACCTAGGCATCCGAGATGGGGAGCAACTGGAGCAAGCGTGGCAAGAGTTGCAGTCAGGCCTATCGCCTTGGCGAACCAAGCTCCACCTGCTCGCCAGTGAAGCTGATGCTCGCATCCGGGCACATCTCTCAGCTGCTGAGAGAGCTTCAACAGTAGTATCCCTCCTATTCGATCAATCTGGTTCAATGCGTGGCCAGAAGATGCTTTTCGCAGCCGCCACAGCTGACCTCGCCCGAGAGTTCCTCGTTACCTTGGGTATTCGTTGTGAGGTCTTGGGTTTCACGACCGTGCGCTGGCGGGGCGGCAAGTCGCGCCGCAGGTGGAAATGGAGGCTAGGACGCCCTCGCAAACCCGGACGCCTGAACGATCTTCTGCACGTCATTTACCGAGATGCCGATGACGTCCGGACGAGCACCGGCGGGCCGGAACTCAAGCAGATGTTGAGACACGATCTTCCCAAGGAAAACATTGACGGGGAGGCTCTTGAGTGGGCCTCGGATCGACTGCGCTCTCGGCCGGAACCGAGAAAGCTTCTGATCGTGCTCTCGGATGGGGCGCCGGTAGACGACTCTACCCTACTCGAGAATGGCCCCACATACTTGGCCGATCACCTCAGGGCGGTCGTTGAGAGAATTGATCGTGAGACGGTGATTGAGGTCGCGGCGCTTGGGATCGGGTATGCAGCTCACGACTTCTACAGGTTGTCGGCGCATGTCGAAGCTCCTGCCGAGTTAGGGGCGGCTCTCTTGCGTCTCCTCGAAAGTATGGTGCTTCGCGATAGATCGAGCTGAGGCTGAATGTCCGCTTCCCACCCCTTGTTGCCATTCCTCAGTTCATCAGATTGGAACGTGCCTCGGTGCGTGGCCGTTGTTCTCCTGCAACAAAATAAATGGAGAAAGACGATGGGCGAGCTGATAGACAAGATCAAAGGCAATGCGAACGAAGCTGCCGGAAAGCTGAAGCAGGGTTCCGACAACCCGAACGTGCGTGATGAAGGCGCCGGGCAGGAGCTGAAGGGCAAGGGTCAGCAGCTGAAAGGCAAGATCAAGGGCGCGCTGGGCGACGATATCTAGGACTGCCGCCCTCCCTGCATGCCGAAGAGCCGCGTTGACCCGCGGGTCAAGCCGTCGCAGAACGGCAGAAAGTATACAGGGAGGGCATCATGAGGCTTTTGGCGTGCGCGGCGTACGTCGCGGCGCTTGGTGTGTCCGGCGCGGCAATCGCGCAGGGACAGCCGAGCGCTGACGAGCTGGTCGCGAAGAATCTGGCGGCGCGCGGCGGAGCGGATGCGCTCGCCGCGCTCAAGTCGGTCAAGTTCACCGGCAAGCTGATCTTCCCCGGCGATTTCCAGCTCGCCTATGACGAGACCCGCGCGCACGAGCCGCAGGGCGACGCCACGCGCGTCAACGCGTCGCTCCAGGGACTGACCCTCGTCCAGGCCTATGACGGGGCGAACGGCTGGCGCATCAATCCCTTCCAGGGCCGCCGCGATGCCGAGAAGATGACCGAGGACGAAGCGCGGTCGATTGCCGACCAGGCGTTGATCGACGGCGTGCTGCTCTCGGCGAAGAAGCAGGGCGCGAAGGTCGCCTATCTGGGCCGCGAGGATTTCGACGGCACGCTCGGCTACAAGTTGAAAGTCTCGCAGCCCGACGGGGACGAGTTCGTCTACCTGCTCGATCCGGATACTTTCCTCGAAATCAAGATGACGGAGACGCGCAGGCTTCGCGGCGCGCAGCAGGTCACCGAATATGAACTCGGCGATTACGAAAAGGTCGGCGGCGTCTATTTCCCGATGTCGGTCGACAGCTGGCAGCAGGGCCAGTCCAACCAGCGCCAGCGGGTGATCATCGCCTCTGCCGAAGCGAACGTGCCGGCACCCGCTTCGCTGTTCACCCAGCCCGCCGACGCGCCGAAGCCCGTGCTGCCGGGGCCCACGGACAAGAATCTGAAGCCGCGCGACAAGAACGAGAAGCCGGCCGATTCCGACGTTCCCAACCCCTCGAAGCCGAAGGCGGACTGATCCCCATGCGCAGCATCCTGCTCACCACCACCGCCTTGCTGCTCGCCGGGCCCGCTCTGGCCGCCGCTCCGGCGCCGGCCGCCTACGCCGATTCGGCCGCGATCTCCGGCCTCGGCATCCGCAACATCGGCTCGGCCCAGATGTCCGGCCGCATCGCATCGATCGCAGGGCGCGTCGAAAAGGACGGCAAGACGACGCTGTACGTCGGCGCGGCCTCTGGCGGCGTCTGGAAATCGGAGGACGGCGGCACGACCTTCCGTCCGGTCTTCGACAAGCAACCCTATCTGTCGATCGGCGAGATCGCGCTCGATCCGACCAATCCGCAGACCGTCTGGGTCGGCACCGGCGAAAGCTGGACCCGCAACTCGGTCTCGATCGGCGGCGGCGTCTACAAGTCGACCGACGGCGGCGAGACCTGGCAAATGATGGGGCTGCCGACGACCGAGCGGGTCGTGCGCATCCTGGTCCATCCCAAGGACGGCAATACCGTCTATGTCTGCGCGCCGGGCCGGCTCTGGTCGGACAGCCCCGATCGCGGGCTCTACAAGACCACGGATGGCGGCAAGACCTGGACCCAGATCATCAAGGCCGCGAACCTGTCGACCGGCTGCTCGTCGGTCGCGATGGACCCGAGCAACCCCGAGCATCTGCTCGCCGGCACCTGGGATTTCCGCCGCACCGGCTGGGATTTCCGTTCGGGCGGCCACGGCCCCGACGCGCCGTCCGGCAGCCGGATGATGGAATCGTTTGACGGCGGCCGCACCTGGACCGACTTGAACGCGCAGACCCGCAGCGGCTTGCCGAACCAGCCCTGGGGCCGAGTCGAGATCAGCTTTGCGCCGTCCGATCCGAAGCGCGTCTATGCGTTCGTCGAGAATGTCCGTTCGGCGCTCTACGTGTCGGAAGACGGCGGCAAGACCTTCCAGGAGCGCGATCGCAGCCAGGGCATGGTCTGGCGGCCGTTTTATTTCGGGCGGCTGGTGGTCGATCCGAAGAACCAGGATCGCTTGTTCAAGATGGGCTATCACATGATCGGCTCGGAAGACGGCGGCAAGAGCTTCACCGATTCCGCGCAGGACAGCCATGCCGACTGGCACGCGCTGTGGATCGACCCGACCAATACCCGGCACATGATCGGCGGCGATGACGGCGGTCTGTGGCTGACGGAGGACGGCGGCACCAAGTGGCGGCACGGCCTCAACCTGCCGATCAGCCAATTCTATCACGTCAGCGTCGACAATAAGGACCCGTACCAGGTCTATGGCGGCTTGCAGGACAATTCATCCTGGGTCGGCGACCAGGAATATCCGGGCGGCATCACCAACAGCCGGTGGGAAAATCTGTACGGCGGCGACGGCTTCTGGGCATTCCCGGACCCGGCTGATCCCGACTATGTCTATGCCGAATATCAGGGCGGCAGCATCAGCCGGATCAACCGCAAGACGCTGGAGCAGCGCGATATCCAGCCCAAGGCTGGCTACAAGGAAAAACTGCGCTTCAACTGGAACACGCCGATCCACATGTCGCCCAACGAAAAGGGCACGATCTATATCGGATCGCAATTCCTGTTCCGCAGCCGCGATCACGGCCAGACCTGGGATCGCATCTCGCCCGACCTGACCACCAACAATCCGCTGGAACAGAAGCAGGAGGAATCGGGCGGCATCACGGTCGACAATTCGGCGGCCGAGATGCACACGACGATCTATTCGATCTCGGAAAGTCCGAAGGCGCCCGGTCAGATCTGGGTCGGCACCGACGATGGCAACGTCCAGCTGACGCGCGACGGCGGCAAGAGCTGGACGAACGTCACCAAAAACCTGAAGCTGCCGAAAGACAGCTGGATCAGCTGGGTCGAGGCGAGCCGCTATGATCCCGCAGTCGCCTATGTGACGGTCGACCGGCACAATAGCGGCGATTTCCAGCCCTATATGCTCCGCACCGGCGATTTCGGCCGGACCTGGACACCGCTGATCGGGCCCAAGACGGACGGCGTGCGTGGCTATGCGCATGTGGTGAAGGAAGACCGGGTCAACCCGAACATCCTGTTCGTCGGCACCGAGTTCGGGCTATACGCTTCGTTGGATGGCGGTGCCCATTGGGCCCAGTTCAAGCCGAACAATTTCCCGGACGTTGCGGTGCGTGACATCGTGTTCCAGGACCGCGACGACGACATGGTGCTGGCGACGCACGGCCGCGGCATCTGGGTGGTGGACGATCTGAGCCCGTTGCGCGCGCTCACGCCCGACAAGCTGGCCGCCAATGCGGTGCTGATCCCCGGCCCGCCGGTGCAGCAGCGCATCCAGGGCAGCGGCGGCTGGGCCGAGGGCGACGCGACCTATGCCGGCGAGAACCCGCCCGACGGCGCGGTCATCACCTATTACCAGAAGGCGCGGCACGTGATCGGGCGCATGAAGCTCGAGGTGCTGGACGCGAACGGCAATGTCGTCGACGAGCTGCCGGCGTCGAAGCGCAAGGGTCTGAACCGCGTCGTCTGGTCGATGCGGACCAAGCCACCGATGGTGCCGCCGGCGGCGCAGATCGCCTTCCGCTCGACCCAGGGCGAGCGCGTGCTGCCCGGCCAGTACACGATCCGCCTGACCAAGGCAGGCGAGGTGTCGACCGCGCCGATGACGATCGGGCTCGATCGCCGGGCGACCTTCACGCTCGCCGACCGCAAGGCGCAATATGATGCGGCCGAGCATGTGAAGACCTTGTTCGCGCGGATGAGCAAGCTGGTCGCCGAGATGAACGCGGCGCGGGCGCAGGCGGCGAAGGTCGTCGCCGATCCGAACGCTTCGGCAGAGGCGAAGACCCAGGCGAAGGCGTTCGGCGACAAGGTCGAGGCGCTGCGCACCCAGGTCGTCGCCACCAAGGAAGGCGGCGCGATCACCGGTGAGGAGCGGCTGCGCGAGAATATGGACTATGCCTATGGCGCGGTCACCTCGACCGAGCAGCGGCCCACGCCCTATGCGCTTGCTCGCGTCGATGCGCTGGAAAAGGAGCTCGGCGAGGTCGAGGCGGCATGGGCTGGCTTGTCGCCAGAGGGCATGAAGAAAGTGAACGCGGCGGCGCTCACGCTCGGATTGCCTTCGGTCGATCTCGCCCAGGTCGAGCCGGAGGACGACGGAGCGCGCGGCGGCGACGTCGAGGCGCTTGCGCGCGGGCTTGTCGGCACGCGTTTCATGGGGCAGCTTTCAGCACTCGCCGAGCGCGGCGAAAACAACTAACGCTAAAGCGAATCGTTCGCATCAGGTGGCGTCGGGAAGTGGGAGCGCACCCAAGGGGCTTCCCGACGTGATCCCGAAGCGAGCGAAAACAAGGGAGGGTCGTTTTGTTTGCACTATTGGTTGGCCTCGCCGTTGCGCCGGCTGAGGCACAGGAGCCGCGCGCCGGCCATACGATCATCGTCGAGGGTTTCGGCGTCGACGCGCGCGAAGACAAGCCTGCCAAGCTCGATCACATCCTTCCGGAAGTGGACGGGACCCGGGTCACCGTCACCAAGAAGACCAGCACGACCAAGCTCGACCAGCAGCCGCCTGTCATCGAGACTCAGGGCCGCGAGCTGTTCGCGCGCACGCCCGGCCTGCTCGTGTCGGAACAGCAGACGCCGACCCAGTTCAACCTGAGCTACCGCGGAATCGGCAATCCTCAGGAATCCGAATATGTGCTGGTGCTGCAAGACGGCATCCCGATCCAGTCGGACTGGATCGGCTTTCCCACGCTCTATTATGTGCCGCTGCCGCAGAGCCTCAGCGAGGTGCAGCTGATCCGCGGCGGATCGAGCCTGCTCTATGGCCCGGAGCCGACGCCCGCGGTCAATTTCGTATCCAAGCGTCCGGACCCGCGCGGGCCGGCGCTGACCGGATCGACCCAGCAGCTGTTCGGCAGCGACGGACTCTATTCGACGTTCAATGTGCTGGAAGGCGCGTCCGGCAATTTCGAATATCGCGGCTCGGTCGGCTACACGAAGAGCGACGGGCAGCGGCAGAACTCCGCCTCGCACCTGCTACAGGGTGATCTGTATCTGGGCTGGCGGCCGAGCGATCACGCGCTCTGGTATGTGCGCCTGCAGGGCCATAGCGCCGAGGCCGGCAATCCGGGCCGGATCAGCTATCCGCAATTCCTGGCGGACCAGGATTTCGCCCCGACGCCGTTCAACCGCGATTGGGTGCGCCGCGGCGCCGTCATCCTGGGCAATGAGCTGGAGCTGGGCAACGGCTGGCGTTTCGAGGGCAAGGCCTGGGCGTCCGACCTGCAGCTTTACACGCGATCCGCGGGCGCCGGCGCAACCCCGGCCACTACGACCCTGCAGGACGAACGCTTCCGCAACGAGGGCCTCGACCTGCGCGCGCGCAAGCGCTGGGGGCGGGGTAATGCCTTCACCTTCGGCGTGACCGGCACGCACAGCAGCGCGCCGTTCCTGCAGTTCACCAGCACCGACATCACCGCCGAACGCGGCGAGCATAGCGGCACGCCGCGCCTGAACCAGGATCGCGATTCCTGGCTGGGCGCGGTCTTTGCCGAGAATGTGTTCCGGCTGCCCCACCGTTTCCATGTCGTGCTGTCGGGCCGCTTGGACGTGGAAAAGCTGCGCGTGCGGGAGACTGTGAAGCCCGGCAACCTGACGCGCCCGCTGTCGAACGTGGACGTGTCGCGCACCGTGCCGCTGCTGGGCGTCGGCATCGGCAACGATTTCGGCAGGGACAACGAGACCTATCTGAGCATCACGCAGGGCTATCGTCCGCTGCGCTATTTCGACGTGGCCTCGCCCTTCTCGAACCTTCAGCCGGGCAACGAGGCCGATGCGCCGGAATCGACGTCGTACGAAGCCGGCGTGCATGGGACGCCGTTGCCGGGCCTGTTCTACGACGTCAGCGTGTTCCAGATTAACTTCAACAATCGCATCGAAAGCCGGCGGCTGAACGGAACCGACGTGATCAACGTCAACACTGGCGATACCCGCCACCGCGGCTTCGAAGGCGAGGTCTCATACGACTTCCTCGCCGGCCGCAAGACCGCCGAGCATCTGACCGCGTTCCTGAACCTCGCTTTGCTCGACGCGAAGTTCGTCGCCAGCGACAACCCGGCGCAGATCGGCAAGCGCCCGGCGTTCGCACCGAAAGCGATCGTCAAGGGCGGGCTCACCTGGCGCGAGACCGGCAAGTACAGCGTCAGCCTGACTGGCCTCTCGGTCAGTTCGCAATTCTTCCAGGATTCGAACCTGCCCGTCGGCAGCGGCGCGACGTTCGTGCCAGCGAAAGTGCCGGCCTATCAGGTGTTCGACCTGGCCGGCGAATGGACGGTCCTGCCGCATGTGCGGCTGCAGGCGGGCGTGCAGAATCTCTTCAACGAGAAATATTATGCCCGCGTGTTTCAGACCGGGCTGGAGCCCGGCCGCCGTCGCACGATCTACGGCGGGGTGACGTTCGGCTTCTGAATCCGGACGACGAGGAAAAGGGCCGACAGCGCGGCGAACCCGGCACCGCCGAGGAACGTCGCGCTGGAGCCGAACCGGTCCCAGATCAGCCCCGCGCCAAGGCTCGCGAGCAGCAGCGCGAACCCGGTCGCGAGATTGAACGCGCCGAATGCGGAGCCGCGCAGCGCCGCCGGGGCGCGGTCGGCGACCAGCTTCGCGAACACGCCCTGGGTCAGCGCCATGTGCAGTCCCCACATCAGGATGCCGGCGAACGCCGCCGCCAGGCCGTGGGCGAAGGCCAGCAGGAGGTCCGCCGCAATCAGGCAAGCGACGCCGGCCAGCAGCAGGCGCGCCGACGGCAGGCGGTCCGCGAGGATCCCGACCGGATAGGCGCCGAGCGCGTAGACGATGTTCATCGCGACCAGAACGGCCGGCGCCAGCGCAACCGGGAGCGACAGCTCATGCGCGCGCAGGATCAGGAAGGCTTCGCTGAAACGGGCCAGGGTGAAGACGACGCCGATGCCGGTGAGCGCCCAGAACGGGCGGCCGAGCCGCGCCATCTCCGCCATTCTGAGCGGCGGTCGAGCGGTTGCGCCGGCCGGCACCGGCGGGTCCCGGACCCAGACCAGCACGACCAGCACGGCCGCGACAGCCGGAATCGCGGCCAGCCAGAACACCGCGCGAATATCGTCCGCCAGCGCCAGCATCAGCACGATCGCGAGCAGCGGCCCGACGAACGCGCCGACGGTATCGAGCGACTGGCGCAGCCCGAAGGCCCGGCCGCGGATCGATTCCGGCGTCACGTCTGCGATCAGCGCATCGCGCGGCGCACCCCGCAGCCCTTTGCCGATCCGGTCGGCGAAGCGGGCGCCCAGCACCAATTGCGCCGAGCCTGCCACCGCGAACAGCGGCTTCGACAGCGCCGCCAGGCCATAGCCGATCAGGATCAGCGGCTGCCGCCGGCGCATGCGATCCGAGAGATAGCCGGAAAAGACCTTGGCGATCGACGCAGTCGATTCGGCAACGCCGTCGATCAGCCCGACGAAGGCGACGCTGGCGCCCAGGGTCGTGGTCAGGAACAGCGGCAGCAGCGCGTGGACGGTCTCCGATGACACGTCCATCAGCAGGCTGACGAACCCGAGCGCCCAGACGGTGCGCGGCAACGTATGGCGATCGCTCACTGATTCTCCCGGGCCGTTCGCTTGCCCTATGCCACATCTTGCCCCATATGCCCGCGCGGGAGTCGGGCGGACGTAGCATTCGCCAACCCGGTCAGGTCCGGAAGGAAGCAGCCGCAACGAACACGCTGCGGGTCGTTCCGGCTCCCACCGCGCAGCGCGCACGCCGATAGCGAAGCTATCGACGAGACGCGCAAGCGCGGCCAGCGGCTCACAGAACCGACTGACGACGCGGCTTCGCCGCGGCGCTTTTCATATAGAAGAAGCTGGATTCCCGCTTTCGCGGGAATGACGGGTGTGTGCTAACCAACACGCAATATGTCCGAATCCCCCGCTTACCGCGTCCTCGCGCGCAAATACCGGCCGCAGCGTTTCTCCGAGTTGATCGGTCAGGACGCGATGGTCACCACGCTCGGCAACGCGATCAAGCGCGGCCGGCTCGCCCATGCGTTCCTGATGACCGGCGTGCGCGGGGTGGGGAAGACCTCGACTGCCCGGCTGATTGCCAAGGCGCTGAACTGCGTGGGTCCGGACGGGCAGGGCGGGCCGACGATCGATCCGTGCGGCGTCTGCGAACCCTGCGTCGCGATCGCCGAAGGCCGGCATATCGACGTGGTCGAGATGGACGCCGCCAGCCATACCGGCGTCGACGATGTGCGCGAGATCATCGAGGCGGTGCGCTATTCGGCGGTCTCGGCGCGCTACAAGGTCTATATCATCGACGAAGTGCACATGCTGTCGAAGAACGCGTTCAACGCGCTTCTGAAGACGCTCGAAGAACCGCCTGCGCACGTCAAATTCCTGTTCGCGACGACCGAGGTCAACAAGGTGCCGGTCACGGTGCTGTCGCGCTGCCAGCGCTTCGACCTGCGCCGCATCCCGGCCGATAAACTCGCCGCGCATTTCGCGCATGTGGTCGAGGCGGAAGGCGCGGCGGCCGAGCCCGAAGCGCTGGCGCTGATCGCGCGCGCGGCGGAAGGCTCGGCGCGCGATGGCCTCTCGATCCTCGACCAGGCGATCGCGCACGCGGACATGGAAGGCGGCGAGGTCTCGGCCGCGCAGGTCCGCGAGATGCTGGGCCTGTCCGACCGCGGCGCGATCCGGCGGCTGTTCGGTCATCTGCTGTCGGGGGAAGGCGAGGCGGCGCTGAAGGCGCTGCGCGACCAGTACGATCTCGGCGTGGACCCGGTCGGCGTACTGCGCGGCTTGCTGGAAGCCGTGCACGGCGTGACGATGGCAAAGATGGGCGGCGGCACCGATCCGTCGCAGTCCGCCGAAGAGCGCGAGCTGGTGGGCGGCTGGGCAGCGCGACTATCCTTCGCGCAGCTTCACCGACTCTGGCAGCTGCTGTTGAAGGGCCATGACGAGGCCGTGCGCGCGACGATGCCGATGGAAGCCGCCGAAATGGCGCTGCTCCGGCTCATCCACGCGGCCGAGCTGCCGGATCCGGCCGAATTGCTGAAGCGGATCGGCAACGGCGAAGCGGTCGCACCGGCGGCGCCTCGCGCACCGGCTCCGCCACTGCCGCCCGCTCCCGAGCCCGCGGCGCAATATCCGGAGAGCTTCCCCGCGCTGGTCGACATGCTCGGCAAGGGCGGCAAGCCTCTGCTCGCGCAGCAACTGCACGATTTCGTCGGTCTCCAGCGCTATGCCCCGCCTGAGCTGGCCGTGAAGCCGCTGAAGCCCTTGCCTGGCGATTTCATGCGGGACCTGACGGCGGCGCTCCGCACCCTGACCGGCACCGTCTGGACCGTCAGCACCGATGACGGCGACGCTCAGCCCTCGCTGCTCGAGCAGGGGCGGGTAATCGAAGAAGCGGCCAGGCAAGCGATTCTCGACACGCCTTTGGTCAAAGCCGCGTTCGAAGCGTTTCCGGATGCGGAACTGATCGACTACAGCGCGGCCGAACAACGGAGTGCCCCATGAAGAACCTCGACGACATCCTCAACATGGCGAAAAACGTCCAGGACGAACTGACCAAGGCGCAGGCCAATCTCGATAAGATCGAGGTTGAAGGCGCATCGGGCGGCGGCCTGGTCAAGGTCCGCGCGACCGCCAAGGGCCGGATCATCGCGGTGGATATCGACGACTCGCTGCTCCAGCCGAGCGAAAAGCAGATGCTGGAAGACCTTGTCGCCGCCGCCTTCAACGACGCCCGCGCCAAGGCCGACGCTGCGTCGTCGCAGGAGATGGGCAAGATGACCAGCGGCCTGCCGCTGCCCCCGGGCTTCAAACTGCCGTTTTGATTCTCGTGTGCTTCGGCGAAGGCCGGAGCGGTGCGACACAGAGCTCCGGCCTTCGCCGGAGCACACCGGCGCTTACGTTGCCCGCCAATCCCCCGATTTGCCCCCGGTCTTGCTGACCAGCCGCACGTTTTCGATCACCATCGCTTTGTCGATCGCCTTGCCCATGTCGTAGAGCGTGAGCAGCGCGACCGAAACGGCGGTGAGCGCTTCCATCTCGACGCCGGTCTTGCCCTCGGTCGCGACGGTTGCCGTGGCGCTGATCGCGCCATCCTCGAACGCGAAATCGACCGCCACGCGCGTGATGGGCAGCGGATGGCAGAGCGGGATCAGGTCGCTGGTGCGCTTGGCGGCCATGATCCCGGCCACTCGCGCGACGCCAAGCGCATCGCCCTTGGCAAGCGCGCCGTCGCGGATCGCCTCCCGCGCCTCGGCGCTCATTCGGATGCGCCCTGTCGCGACCGCCTCTCGTGCGGTGACGGCCTTGCCCGAGACGTCGACCATGTGCGCCGCACCGTTCTCGTCCAGATGGGTGAGCTTAGGCATCGCCCAGCAATTCCTGCGTCGCCGCCTCGACGTCCGCCTGTCGCATCAGTGCCTCGCCGATCAGGAAGCAGCGCACGCCATGCTCAGCCATCGCGTCCAGGTCGGCGCGTGTGGTGAGACCGCTCTCCGCGACGAACGTGCAGCCGGCAGGCGCGTGCCCGACCAGTTCATAGGTGCGCGCGAAATCGACCGAGAAGTCACGCAAATCGCGATTATTGACGCCGATCAGGCGCGATTTGAGGCGAAGCGCGCGGTCGAGTTCGGCGGCATCATGCACTTCGACTAGCGCATCCATGCCCTGCTCGATCGCCGCGGCCTCGATCTCCGTCATCTGCTGGTCCGACAGCGCCGCGACGATGATCAGGATCGCGTCGGCCCCGATCGCGCGCGCTTCGGCGACCTGCCACGGATCGACCATGAAATCCTTGCGCAGCACCGGCAACGAGCAGGCGGCGCGGGCGGCGACGAGATACGCGTCGGCGCCCTGGAAGTAGCGCTCGTCCGTCAGCACCGACAGGCAAGCAGCACCACCGGCCTCGTACGCGCGCGCATGCGCCGGCGGGTCGAAATCGGCGCGGATCAGGCCCTTGGACGGGCTCGCCTTCTTGATCTCCGCGATAAGGCCGTATCCGGGCGCCGTGTCCAACGCGCGCCGGAAGCCGCGCGGAGGAGACTGTTCCGACGCGCGGCGCTGCAGGTCGGACAGGCTGGTCGTAGTCTTCCGCGCGGCCACGTCCTCGCGCTTATGAGCGCAGATTTCCTGGAGCTTGTTCACGACTGCCCCCTAGCCGTTCGCTTCGAGCGAAGTCGAGAAGCGCGTGTCTCGACTTCGCTCGACACGAACGGCTTCGAACAGATCACCGGTACGCGATCCAGCAGTCGAGCAGGGTGTTCGCAAGTCCGTTGTCGAGCACTTCGCCGGCTTCTTCCACGCCTTCCGTCAGCGTGCTCACCCGGCCGGCGACCATCAGCGCCGCGGCGCTGTTGAGGAGCACGGCGTCGCGATACGCGCCGGGCTCGCCCTGAAGCAAGCGGCGGAGCGCGGCGGCGTTGAAGGCCGCGTCGCCGCCGCGCAGCTCGTCGAGCGGGTGGGCTGCCAGCCCGGCGTCGATCGGCTCGATGCGGAGCGTTCCCCGCCCGCAGTTCCCGACCCGCATGATCGTGCTTGGGCCTGCGATCGACAGCTCATCGAGCGGTTCGTCGCCGGCGACCAGCATCGCCGCGTCTAGGCCCAGCAGCTCCAAGGCCTCGGCATAGACGGGCATGAAGTCCGGCCGTGCGATGCCGATCAGCTGCCGCGTTACCCGCGCGGGATTGCAGATCGGGCCGACCAGGTTGAACACGGTGCGGCGCCCGATCCGCTTGCGGATGCCGGCCAGCGCCGCGAGCGTCGGATGATGTTTCTGCGCGAAGAGGAAGGCGATGCCGATATCGGCCAGGCTCCGCTCGGCGCTGGCCGAAGCGACATCGAGATCCAGCCCCAGCGCCTCCAGCGTGTCTGCGCCGCCCGCCTTGCTCGACGCGGCACGATTGCCGTGCTTGGCGACCGGCACGCCGCAGGCCGCGACGACGATGGCGACGGCCGTCGAGATATTCAGGCTGTCCTGCCCGTCCGCGCCGGTGCCGCAGACGTCGATCGCGTGCGCCGGCGCGTGAACCTCGATCATCCGCGCCCGCATCGCCCGCGCGCAGGCGGCGATCTCGATGCTGGTTTCGTCGCGGATCGACATGTCGGTCAGGAATCGCTGCACGTCCTCCGGATCGCAGCGCCAGTCGAGCATGTCCCCGAACGCTGCCTCGGCGGTCGCCATGTCGAGCGGTTCGTTCGCCTCCGGGAGCAGACGGATCGTGGTCACGCGCGCTCCAGCACCCGCATGCCCGCTGCTGCCATGAAATTCGCCAGCATTGCGTGGCCGTGCTCGGTCGCGATGCTTTCGGGGTGGAACTGGACGCCGTGGATCGGAAGGGTCCGGTGCATGAAGCCCATCACGCTGCCGTCCGGCGCGCGGGCATTGATGCGGAGTGCGTCGGGCAGACCCTCTTCCGGCACGATCAGCGAATGATAGCGGGTCGCGGTGATGGGCGAGGGCAGGCCTTCGAACAGCCCGGTCCCGTCATGCTCGACCGGCGAGGTCTTGCCGTGCATCAACCCGCCCCGCACGACCTGCCCGCCGAAATGCTGCCCGATCGCCTGATGCCCCAGACAGACGCCCAGCAGCGGCTTGCCCGCCTCCGCGCAGGCGGCAACCAGCTCCAGCGACACGCCGGCTTCGTTCGGCGTGCACGGCCCCGGCGAAATAAGGAATGCCTCCGCCCCCGACGACAGCGCCTGGCCCGCCGAGATCGCGTCGTTGCGCACGACCTCCACCTCGGCGCCCAGCTCCATCAGATAGTGGACGAGGTTCCAGGTGAAGCTGTCGTAATTGTCGATGACGAGGATCATCGGCCGCCCATAGCCGCTCCCGTCATTTTCGCGAAAGCGGAAATCCCGCTGCTTCTTCGTGAAGAGTCGTCGGGCATCTGCTAAGATGCAGGTGAGGGGGAACGCATGATCCGCTGGCTTGCCGCACTGTTGGTGCTGATCGCCGCGCCTGCGGCCGCGCTCGATTCCGGCACGGCGTCCGGGCGCTACACCCGGGACGGCTTCTCGGTCGCGTTCGCCCATGCGGTCGCGCTTTCCTGCGACAATGCGGAAGGCCTGCTCGACGCGTCCGGCATTCGCGTGCTGCTGAGCGATGTGGAAGTTCCGGTGGACGCCATCCTTGGCCCGGTCGAGCCGCTTGCGCAAACAATGGCGCATGGAGGAAAATTAAGAGGCGTGATCCTCGAGTTCGATCCGGCCGATCGCACCGTCCTGCACGCGCAAGTGCTTGACGGCGGCGAAGCGGTGACCAGTCTCAATCTCGCCGATACCGAGGGCGTCTGGAAGGCGCTGACGATCGCGAACGGCCGCATTCGCGGCGCACTCGCCGGCGAAGAGCTGACCGCCGAGTTCGATGCGCCGATTGCGACCGATCCGGTCGTCGAGGAACTGAAGGGCACAGCAGCGACGGCGAGCCCGTTCGCGAAGCTGATCCAGACCCAGGCAGCCGAGCTTCAGGCCGGCGATTTCGCTGCCATGAAAGCGATCCTGACCGATCGCCGCTGGGCCGTGATCGACAAGCTCCCGCCCGAAGCGCGCACCGCTGCTCGCGCTCAGGCCGCAGAGCTCCGTGCCAATGCCGCCGCGATCGACCGCATCTTGATCCGCCGCACCACCGCGACCGCGCTCCACGGCAAGGATATCATGGGCCTGTTCCGCCGCGAGGGCGGGACGTGGAAGCTCGACTGAGCTACTGCCCAAACCCCGGTTCGCTCGCCCGCCGCACCGCCTCGCGCGCGGCAGCGAAGAGGGCGCCGGCCTTGGCCTCGCATTCGCGCTGTTCGTAGGCCGGGTCGCTATCGGCGACAATGCCGGCGCCGGCCTGGACGTGCATCGTGCCGTCCTTCACGACTGCGGTCCTGAGAACGATGCAGCTGTCCATCGATCCGTCGGGCGAGAAATAGCCGACGCCGCCGGCATAGGCGCCGCGTGTTTCCGGCTCCAGCTCCGCGATGATCTCGCAGGCGCGGACCTTGGGCGCGCCCGAAACGGTTCCGGCCGGGAAGCCGGCGAACAGCGCGTCCAGCGCGTCGCGGCCGTCGGGCAGGCGGCCGACCACGTTCGACACGATGTGCATCACATGGCTGTAGAACTCGACCGTGTAGCTGTCCGTCACGCGCACGCTGCCCGCTTCGGCGACCCGGCCGACATCGTTGCGGCCCAAATCGAGCAGCATTAGATGCTCGGCGCGCTCCTTCGGGTCGGCCAGGAGGGAGTCGCGGTTCTCCGCATCCTCGGCGGCCGTCTTGCCGCGGGGGCGGGTGCCGGCGATCGGCCGGATCGTGACCTCGCCGTCGCGCGCGCGGACCAGGATCTCGGGGCTGGAGCCGATCAGCGCAAAGCCCGGCAGGTCGAGGAAATAGAGGAACGGCGACGGGTTTATCCGCCTGAGCGCGCGATACAGGTCGAACGGCGGCAGCGGGAAGGGCGCGGTGAAGCGCTGGGCCAGCACGACCTGAAAGATGTCGCCGGCGAGGATATAGTCCTGCGCGCGGGCGACCATCTGCCGGTATTTGCCAGGCTCCAGCACCGGCGTGTGCTCCGGCGAAGGCCGGAGCAGTCCGAGCTGGGCTCCGGCCTTCGCCGGAGCACGAGAGAGAGGGCTTGCGAGCCGCGCCGCAGCCGCGTCGATCCGCTCCCACGCATCCGCAACCCGCCGCTCCGGATCGTCAGCCCCGGGCCACAGTGGCGCGACCAGGAACAATTCGTCCGCCAGCCGGTCGAACACCAGGATCAGGGTCGGCCGCACGAACAGCATGTCCGGCAGGTCGAGCGGATTGGCGGGCGGGCGCGGGAGCCGCTCGATCAGGCCGATCGTCTCATAGCCGAAATAGCCGACCAGGCATGCGAGCGCGCGCGGCAGCTCGGGCGGCACCTCGGCGCGGCAGCGCTCGACGAGGCCGCGGAGCGCGGCGACGGCGCCGCCTTCGACCGGTTCGCCGTTGATCTCTGCTGCATCGCCCTGGGCCCGGAAGATCAGGTCGGGCGCCAGTCCGATCAGGCTGTGACGCCCGCGGGTCTGGCCGCCTTCCACCGATTCCAGCAGGAAGTCGCCGCGGCCGGGCTCGACCAGCGCCAGCCCGGCGGAAACCGGCGTATCGGTATCGGCGATCTGGCGCCGCCAGACGAACGCCGCGCGGCCGGCGGCAAGCGTCGCGACGGCTTCGGCATCGTCGCTGCGGTCGCGGATCACCGGGCGGGCGCGCCGCCGACCAGCTCCGCCTTCAATCGGGCGACGGCGGCCGGGTTCAGTTCGACGCCGACCGCCTTGCGCGCTGCGGCGGCGAGCTGCTGGCCATATTCCTGGCCCAGCACCGGCGAGAATTGCGCGCGTGTCGCTTCGATCAGCTGCGGTTGGCTGCGCGCATCGCCGGCCACGATCCCGTCGAGCGTAACGACATACCAGCCGCTCTTGTCCGGCGCGGGAACGGCGCGCGCCTTGCCGCGGGTCAGCGTGAACAGTGCCACCATCTGCGGCTGCGGCTGCGCACCCTGGCGGAGAAGCTCGCCGCGACGGCCACTCAGCGAGGTCGCGGGCGGCAACGGCAGCCCCGCGCTGCCGGTCGCTTGGGCAAACGGGGTGCCGGCATTGATCTTGGCCGCGATCGCATCCGCTGCCTGCTGTGAGGCGGCCAGCGCGCGTTCGGAGGTCAGGTCGGCGACGACCTTGTCGTGGATCTGGGCAAGCGGCTGCGGCGTGGGCGGCACGATCCGGTCGGCCTTGACCAGCGCGAACACCTGGTTCGGGATGATCTGCTCGACCGTCGGATCGTCATTCGGGTCGGCGGCAAATCCCGCCTTCATCACGCCTGCGAGCTCCGGCGCGACGGGAGCAGTCGGCGCATCGGGGTTGCGGCCGTCGGGGAGCAGTGCCGGCGTGGTGACCGGCTGCAGCTTGTTCTTCGCGACGACCTCGTCGAAGGTCGATCCGTCGGCGATCGCATCCTCGATCTTCGCGACGGCATCGGCCATCGCCTCGTCGGCCTTCTGCTTCTTCAGCTGCTCGGTCAGTTCGCCGCGGACCTGGTCGAGCGTCTTGCCCGGGACGCTTGTGATCTTGTCGACGCGCGCGACATGCCACCCCAGGCCCGACCGCGCCGGCGCGGCAACCTTGCCTTGGGGGGTAGAGAAGACAGTGGCGGCGATGGCCGGCGAACTCGCCTCCGCATAGGCGTCGCGGGTCTGGTCGTTCAGCGTGACGGACTCGAGCCCCAGCGCGCGCGCCGCATCGGCCATCGACGTGCCGGACGAAACCTTTTCCGCCAGCGCGCGCGCGGCGGCTTCGTTCGGCAGGATGACCTGGGTGATCGTGCGCGTTTCCTTGGGCGCATAATCGGCCTTCTTGGCCTGATAAGCCTGCGCGATTTCCGCCTCGCTCGGCTGCGCGGCGGCTTCGAACGCGGGCCGGCTGAGCAGCGCATAGCGCACCACGCGCCGCTCTGGCGTCGTATAGCGTGCGATGTTCTTGCGATAATAGGCCTGGAGCTCGGCGTCGGTCGGCGGTGCGCCTTTCATCGCGGCGACGGGCACGAACTGGGCGCGGCCGCTGCGCTGTTCGAGAAGCATCGAGGCATAGGGCAACGTCAGCGTCGCGGGCGCAAGCGAGGCGCCGGTGACCGGCACCAGCAACTGCGACAGGTAGAGATCGCGGCCAAGATCGGCGCGCAGCTGCTTTTCGGACACCCGCTGGCGGGCAAGGAACGCCTCGAACGCGTTCTGGTCGAACTGGCCGTTCAAGCCACGAAAGGCCGGCGCGGCGACGATCTGCGCGTCCTCCATTTTTCGGCTGACGCCGAAGCCCTGCTGCTTGGCGAACTGCTCGAGCGCCGCCCCGTCCGCCATCTGCTGCAGCACCTGATCGACGCCGCCTTCCCGCACAAATTGCGGCATGGTGAGCTCGGGCCGGTCCTGCCGGGCATTGTCGAGCGCGCGCTGCACGCGCTGCTGCAGCTCGACATAACCGATCTGCTCGCGCCCGACCTTCGCGACCATATCGCCGCCGACGCTGCCGTTGATGCCAAGGCCGCGAATGTCGGCAGCGGCAAAGCCGAGCGCGATCGCCGCGACGAACACGCCGAGGGCGGCGATGCCGATTTTCGAATTCGTCAGGCGGCGAAAGGCGTCGAGCATTGCAGGTCCAGATCAATCAGGGAAAGCGGTGCTTTAGAAGCGCCTTGCGGAGCCGACAAGCTTGCGCGTGCGCCGAAGCTTCCTCTAACCGGCGCGGATTGGGCGAGAGGGAGTGACATGACGCGACGCAAGCTGGTGGCCGGCAATTGGAAGATGCACGGAAGCCTGGCGCAATTGGCCGAGCTGGACGCGATCGCCGCGGCGGCGCGGGCGAACCCGGCGGTGGATGTCGCGATCTGTCCGCCGTTCACGCTGATCGGCGCCGCCGCCGCGCGTGGCGATCTCGCGATCGGCGCGCAGGACTGCCATCAGAATCTGAAAGGCGCGCACACCGGCTGCGTCTCTGCGGAGATGCTAAAGGAATCGGGCGCGCGCCTTGTGATCGTGGGGCACAGCGAACGACGCACCGATCAGCGCGAGACCAATGAGGAAGTCTGCGCGAAGGCGCGCGCCGTGATCGCCGTCGGCCTGATCGCGATCGTCTGCGTCGGCGAGACGGAGGCCGAACGCGATGCCGGCCAGGCGGTCGCGGTCGTCGAAGCCCAGCTTCAAGGCTCGATCCCGGCAGGCGCCAGGGCCGCGGAGCTGGTGGTCGCCTATGAACCGGTCTGGGCGATCGGCACCGGCCGCACGCCGACCGCCGCAGATGTTGCCGCAATGCACGCTGCGATCCGCGCCAAGCTCGGCGGCCTGCTCGGGGCGGAGGCAGACGGCGTTCGCATTCTTTATGGCGGCTCCGTCAAACCGTCGAACGCGGCCGAGCTGATGGCGGTCGCCAATGTCGACGGCGCGCTGGTCGGCGGCGCCAGCCTGACGGCGGCCGATTTCGTGCCGATCATCGAAGCGGCGGCGTCGGTCTAGACCAGTTTACTGTCCGGTCGGAGCCGCCTCGGCCGGTGCCTCGGCGCTGCCCGAATTGACGCCTTCGATGCGGTTGACCATGCCGCCCAGATAATTGCCGAACGTCGCGCCCCGCTGGAAGGCGACGGGAACGATCCGGTCGGCCGGCAGGGCGGCGGGCAGAGGCGCGTCGTTTTGGCTCCGTGGCCGGAACGATACGCGCGACGGGGCGACCGGACGCGATTTGGCGAACGGTCCCGCGAGCGCCGCGCCGAATACGCTGCCGAACGTGGCCGGCTTCGGTTCCTCTCCCTTCGGCCAATCGGGTTCCGCCGAAATGATGCCGAGATCGGTGACGGTGCCGGCCTTTGCCTCGAAGGTATAGGAGCCGAGCGAAAAGGATGTGTTGGCCCAGCCCATCACCACATAGGTGTCGGGCTCCACCTCGTGCAGATACAGCAGCGACGTTTCTGTCTTTGCCACCGGGCGATTCTGGAACGGTTCGATCGCACCCCGCTTGTCCGCCACAGGGTTCGCGGCCGCTTTGCCCAGCCCGCGAATGTCGCCCAGGGCCGGATCGTAGCGGCCGAGCGACAATCCACCCATCTGCGGCAGATATTTCGCGGAAAACGGCACGCCGGCCATCGGGTTCGGCACGCGCTTGTATTCGACAAGGACATAGGCCTTTGCGGGGTTGAGCGCGGCGGGAACCGTCTTGAGAGCGACGGCGTGGGCCGCGCACGGAGCGGTCAGCAGCGCAACGGCGATCAGGCGTGATGGACTGTTCATCGTGGAAGCACGTCTCCCAGAGGGTCAGGCCGGGTGGCCAGGTCGAACAAACGAGCCAGCTTTTGGTCGTCGCTCAAATCTTTGAGTGCGCGCAGCGTCGTCTTGGGCGCGGTGACGCGGCGATAGCCCTTGTCCGCCATGCAGGTGCGCATGACGCTGCCGATCATCGCCCGCCGTTCCCGCGACGCCATCATTCCGGCGAAGAAGCCGCCGGCTGCGGCGGCATAGGGATTGGCGGAATAGGGTGCCTGCGGCCGCACCGAGACCCCGCCGGCCAGCTCGACGCATCTGCCCAGATCGGCCGCGAAGGATTCTCGGTCAACGGCCGGTTTATGGAAGTAAAAGGCCGGCTCGGCCGATGCCGCCGCGACGGGCAGTACGGCAGCCAAGACACCCGCAATTGTCTTCAGAAACCGCAATGACTTAGCCCCCCGTTCAAACGCGAGGATGATCGCATCATCGTCGGTTTGCAAGACGCGAGGGCGGCTTCATTCTCGCGTGAAGGGCAACAGGGCTTCGAGAGTCCCGATCGGCGGCTTGTCAGGCAAGCTGACGCCGTTCCGCGCCAGGAAGGCGTGCTTCACGATTTCGGCCTGCTGCTCCAATCCGTAGCGCTCGAACGGCCGCCCGGGCACAAGGCTGTATCCGTAGCGGCAGAACGGGTGCCGCATTAGCGGCAGATACCAGCGCCCGCGAACCTGCGCCTGCCACACGTGCGTCATCTCGTGGATGAACAGCCCCTGGGCGCCCAGGCCCTGTGCGGTGAAGTCGTCGCAATAAAGGCTGCCCTGCGGGTGAAGCCAGATATGGCCGTCGGGCGCCATCGCGACGCGCTTTGGCTGAAACGGCCACCATGTCGCGGCGTGGATGCGGACGCGGTCATAGTCGATCGCGGTTCCGAACATCGAGGCGGCAAGGGCGCGCTCGTCGGACGTGAGCGGGCGGCCCTTGTCCCTCATTCGTCATGCCGGTGACGGGCGCAGGTCACTTCGCGGACGGAGCCGCATCGCCGGCCGCGATCAGCGGGGCATCCGCCTGAATGCGTTCGCCGTTCGAGAAGGCGAAGGTCAGCGTGATCGACTTGGGCGGCTTCAGGCCCGGATTGATCTTCCACAGCATCACGTGCAGCCCGCCGGGCTCGAATTTGACGATGCTGTGCGCCGGGATCGTCACGCTCATCACCCGCTTCATCGACGCCATGTCGCCGGACTTCATGCTCTCGTGCATTTCGGTGCGGATCGCGACGTCGGTCAAGACGTCGATCAGCTTCACGTCCTTGTCGCCGCCATGGACAGTAAAATAGGCGGCTGACGGGTTATCCGGTACGGGCGAGTAGCGGACGTACGCATCCGTAACGTTCAGCTGCGCCTTCTTCGCGCAGCCGGTAAGTGCGACGGCGGACAGTGCGGTCAGGCCAAGCAGGGCGATGCGTGTCATAAGCGGGAGCCTCCACAGGGGAACCGGCCATTTCTCTACGATTTGCCCGTCCTTGCGACAAGGACAAGCCGCCCTATATCGCCTCCGTAACGCGGGTGGCCGCCGTTTCGGGGCTGCTCTGAACAATATCGAGCATAGGGGCACATAGAGGAAAAATGGCCAAAGTTATCGGGATCGATCTCGGCACCACCAACAGCTGCGTCGCCGTAATGGAGGGCGGAAAGCCCAAAGTTATCGAAAATGCCGAGGGCGCGCGCACCACGCCGTCCGTCGTCGCCTTCACCAAGGATGGCGAGCGGCTGATCGGTCAGCCGGCCAAGCGCCAGGCGGTCACCAATCCCGACAATACGATTTTCGCGGTGAAGCGCCTGATCGGCCGCCGCTTCGATGATCCGATCACGAAGAAGGACACCGAGCTGGTGCCCTATCACATCGTGAAGGGTTCGAACGGCGACGCGTGGGTCCAGGCGGGCGGCAACGATTATTCGCCGTCGCAGATTTCGGCCTTTATTCTGCAGAAGATGAAGGAAACCGCCGAACAGTATCTCGGCGAAACCGTCACCCAGGCGGTGATCACCGTTCCCGCATACTTCAACGACGCGCAGCGTCAGGCGACCAAGGATGCCGGCCAGATCGCCGGTCTTGAAGTGCTGCGCATCATCAACGAGCCGACCGCGGCTGCGCTCGCCTATGGGCTTGAGAAGCAGGACGGCAAGACGATCGCGGTCTACGACCTTGGCGGCGGCACGTTCGACATCTCGATCCTCGAGATCGGCGACGGCGTGTTCGAGGTGAAGTCGACCAACGGCGATACGTTCCTCGGCGGCGAGGACTTCGACGCCAAGCTGGTCGAGTATTTGGCCGACAAGTTCAAGGCGAAGGAGGGCATGGACCTCAAGAACGATCGCCTTGCCTTGCAGCGGCTGAAGGAAGCGGCCGAAAAGGCGAAGATCGAGCTGTCCTCGGCGCAGACGACCGAGATCAACCTGCCCTTCATCACCGCGCGCATGGAAGGCGGCCAGACAACGCCGCTGCATTTGGTCGAGACGATCACCCGCGCCGATCTGGAGCGGCTGGTCGAGCCGCTGATCCAGCGCTCGATCGAGCCGGTGAAGAAGGCGCTGGCCGATGCCGGCATGAAGGCGTCCGACATTGCCGAAGTGGTGCTGGTCGGCGGCATGACCCGCATGCCGAAGGTCCGCGAGGTCGTGAAGAACTTCTTCGGCAAGGAGCCGCACACCGGCGTCAACCCGGACGAAGTCGTGGCGATGGGCGCAGCGATCCAGGCCGGCGTGCTGCAGGGCGACGTCAAGGACGTGCTGCTGCTCGACGTCACCCCGCTGAGCCTGGGCATCGAGACGCTGGGCGGCGTGTTCACCCGGATGATCGACCGCAACACGACGATCCCGACCAAGAAGACGCAGACCTATTCGACTGCCGACGACAACCAGCAGGCGGTGACGATCCGCGTGTTCCAGGGCGAGCGCGAAATGGCGGCGGACAACAAGCTGCTCGGCCAGTTCGACCTGGTCGGCATTCCGCCGGCGCCGCGCGGCGTGCCGCAGATCGAGGTCACGTTCGACATCGACGCGAACGGCATCGTCAACGTGTCGGCGCGCGACAAGGGCACCGGCAAGGAACAGCAGATCCGCATTCAGGCCTCGGGCGGCCTCAGCGATTCCGACATCGACCAGATGGTAAAGGATGCCGAGCGCTTCGCCGAAGAGGACAAGAAGCGGCGTGCCGCGGCCGAGGCGAAGAACAACGCCGAATCGCTGATCCACACCACCGAGCGCCAGCTCGCCGAGCATGGCGACAAGGTCGACTCGTCGGTGAAGGGTGAAATCGAAAGCGCGCTCGCCGAAGCCAAGTCGGCAGTCGAAAGCGGCGATGCCGATCAGATGTCTGAAAAAACCCAGGCGCTCGCCCAGGCGGCAATGAAGCTCGGCCAGGCCATCTACGAGAAGGAACAGGCCGCGGCTGCCTCGCCGGGCGCGGAAGCTCCGGAAGGCGCCGCTGCGGACGATGATGTGGTCGACGCCGAGTTCTCGGAAGTGGACGAGAACAAGGGCTGATTGCGTTGAAACGCTTCTCGACTTCGCTCGAAGCGAACGGCTCTAGGGTTCACCCACGTCCGTTCGTATCGAGCGAAGTCGAGATACGCATGCTCCCGGGGTCAGCATGAGCACCGAAGTTGATTATTACGAGCTGCTGGGGGTCGAGCGGACCGCCGACGGGGCGACGATCAAGTCCGCCTACCGTAAGCTCGCGATGCAATATCACCCGGACAAGAATGGCGGGTGCAAGGACAACGAAGCCAGGTTCAAGGCCATCAACGAAGCCTATGAGTGCCTGAAGGATCCGCAGAAGCGGGCGGCCTATGACCGGTTCGGTCACGCCGCATTCCAGGGGGGTGGCGGCGGCTTTCACCAGGCCGGCGCCGGCTTCGAAGGCTTTGCCGATATTTTCGAGAGCATCTTCGGCATGGGCGGCCGCCAGGGCCCGCGCGGGCCGCAGCGCGGCGCCGACCTGCGCTATGATCTCGAGATCAGCCTGGAAGACGCGTTCCACGGCAAGTCGACCGAAGTCACGATCGACGTTTCGGCCCAGTGCGGCGCCTGCGCCGGGACCGGCGCCAAGGCTGGCGCTGGCGTGCGCGCCTGCAACACCTGCGGCGGCATGGGCAAGGTCCGCGCGCAGCAGGGCTTTTTCGTCGTTGAACGGACCTGCCCGACCTGCCACGGCGTGGGCGAAGTGATCGCCGACCCGTGCGGCGTCTGCTATGGCGAGGGCCGGGTCGACAAGCAGAAGACGCTGTCGGTCACGATCCCGCCGGGCGTCGATGAAGGCACTCGCATCCGCCTGACCGGCGAGGGCGAGTGCGGCCCGCGCGGCGCGCCCTGCGGCGACCTCTATATCTTCCTGCATGTGGCGCGACACGCGATTTTCGAGCGGGAAGGCACGACTCTCTATTGCCGCTGCCCGATCAGCTTCACGACTGCAGCGCTGGGCGGCTCGATCGAGGTCCCCGGCCTGGACAAGCAGCGCCACGAGATCCGCATCCCGGCGGGCATCCAGTCCGGCAAGCAGCTTCGCCAGCGCGGGGCCGGCATGCCGGTCCTGAACGGCCGCGGCACCGGCGACCTGGTCGTGCAGATCGAAGTCGAGACCCCGACCAAGCTGTCGTCGAAACAGAAGCAGTTGCTGGAGGAATTCCGCGCCACCGAAACCGGCGACGAATGCCCGCAGAGCCGCGGCTTCTTCGAAAAGCTGAAGAGTGCCATCGGCGGCTGAGCTGCACATTCGCGACGCACGCGACAGCGATCGCGTCGCGATCGGGCGTGTCCTGCGCGAAGCTTTCGGTCAGGACGGTGAAGCCCGGCTGGTCGAGGCGGTACGTGCTGACGGCGATGCCGTCATTGAACTCGTCGCCGCGGATGGCAGCGCGATCACCGGCCATGTGCTGCTGTCGCGGATACGCGCGCCGTTCCGGGCGCTCGGTCTCGCGCCCTTGGCAGTCGCGCCCGCCCGCGAGCGCGAGGGGATCGGCGCCGCACTGGTGCGCACTGCGATCGAGCGGGCGCGGGTTGCGGAATGGGACGGCATCTTCCTGCTCGGCGAACCGGCCTATTACGCGCGATTTGGTTTCAGAGCTGATGCTGCGCGTGCTTTCGAAAGCCCCTATGCTGGCTCCCATTTCATGCTGCTGCCGCTCTTGTCGCCACTGCCTGCCGCTTCCGGAGCCGTCGAATATCCGGCGGCGTTCAGCCTGCTATGAGGTAGCCCCGAAGACCCGTCCGAAGATCGTGTCGACGTGCTTCAGGTGATAGCCCAGGTCGAACCTGTCGGCGATCTCGTCGGCTGACAGATAATGCGTCACGTCGGGGTCGGCCTTGAGCAGCTCCTCGAGCGACAAGGCGCCGTCCGACTCCCACACCTTCATCGCGTTGCGCTGGACGAGCTTGTAGGCGTCCTCGCGGCTCGCGCCGGCCTGGGTCAGCGCCAGCAGCACGCGCTGTGAGTGGATCAGGCCGCCCATCCGGTTGATGTTCTTCATCATCCGCTCAGGGTAGACGAGCAATTTGTCGACGACGCCGGTCAGGCGGGCGAGGGCGAAGTCGAGCGTCACGGTCGCGTCCGGGCCGATATAGCGCTCGACCGACGAATGGCTGATGTCGCGCTCATGCCACAGCGCGACATTCTCCAGCGCCGGCGTCACATAGCCGCGCACCATCCGCGCAAGACCGGTCAGGTTTTCCGTCAGCACCGGGTTGCGCTTGTGGGGCATCGCCGACGAGCCCTTCTGGCCCGGCGAGAAATATTCCTCCGCCTCCAGCACCTCGGTGCGCTGCAGGTGGCGGACTTCGATCGCCAACCGCTCGATCGACGAGGCGATCACGCCCAGCGTCGCGAAGAACATCGCGTGGCGGTCGCGCGGGATCACCTGGGTGGAGACCGGCTCGGGCGTCAGGCCCATCTTCTCGGCGACATAGGCTTCGACGCGCGGATCGATATTGGCGAACGTGCCGACGGCCCCTGAAATCGCGCAGGTCGCAACGTCGGCGCGCGCGGACAGCAGCCGGGCACGGTTGCGGCTGAACTCGGCATAGGCTTCGGCGAGCTTAAGCCCGAACGTCACCGGCTCGGCATGAATACCGTGGCTGCGGCCGATCGTGGGCGTCAGCTTATGCTCGAACGCGCGGCGCTTCAGCACCGCCAGCAACGCGTCGATATCGGCGATCAGGATATCGGCCGCGCGGGCAAGCTGCACCGCCAGGCAGGTGTCGAGCACGTCGGAGCTGGTCATGCCCTGGTGCAGGAACCGCGCCTCGGGGCCTGTCCGCTCCGACACGTGCGTCAGGAACGCGATCACGTCGTGCTTCGTCTCGGCCTCGATCGCATCGATGCGGGCGATATCGAACGGAGGCGCGTTCCGATGCGCGTCCCAGACTTTCGCCGCCGCATCCTTCGGAACGATGCCCAGCTCCGCCATCGCATCGAGCGCATGTGCCTCGATCTCGAACCAGATCTGGAAACGGGTCTCGGGCGCCCAGATCGAGACCATCTCGGGGCGCGAATAGCGGGGGATCATGCGGCTGCTCTGTGTGGGGCGTTTACGACGAGGCGGGCGATAGCAGGGACAAGCAGGGGCCGCAAACGATGGTCTTGCGGAACGAAGGGAACCATATGGCTGTTGACGTTCAGCTAAAACAGGGTGAGCGTTTTCAATGGCTTAACGCCAAGTGAACGACGGAAAGACGAAGGAGTTCCGATGCTTAAGAGCCTTATGCTGATGAGCGCGGTTGCGATCGCTGCTCCGGCGCTGGCGCAAACCGCTGCGCCTGCTTCCACCAACACCGCCCAGCCTGCGGCCGCAGCGACGCCGTCGACGGCCGCGCAGCAGCCGACCACCGCCGCCACGCCGGCGGCGACAGCGACGCCGCAGGCTGCCGCAACCGCTGCTCCGACGACGGCGGCCGCGCCGGCGGCGCAACCGGCCAACTCGGCGGATGCGGTCGCGGCCGTCGTTTCGGCCGACTGGTCGAAATATGATGCTGACGGTGACGGCAGCCTGTCCAAGGCCGAGTTCGGCGCCTGGATGACTGCGCTTCGCGATCAGAATCCGGCGCAGAAGGCGGCCGTCAAGGACGCCGAAGCCTGGACCACCGCGGCATTCGCGATGGCCGACAAGGACAAGAGCGGCACCGTCAACAAGGACGAGCTGGCGGGTTTCCTGAAGGGCTGAGCCTCAGGCGACGCGAAGACGAAAAGGGCGGCCGCTGGCCGCCCTTTTCATATCCGGCGCAGCCCGCTCAGCTCGTCCAGGCCGAGCATCAGGTTCAGGTTCTGCACCGCGGCACCCGCTGCGCCCTTGCCGAGATTGTCGAGCACCGCGACCAGCCGGGCCTGGCCGGTGCGCTCATTCCCGAACACGAACAGCTCCAGCGCATCGGTGCCGGCGAGCCGTTCGATCTTGACCAGCGCCGTTGCGTCCGCCTCCTCTGCGCTGGCGACGCGCACCAGCGGCCGCCCGGCATAGGCCTCGGCAAGAGCGGCCCGGATTTCTGCCAGCGGCGGTGCGATCGGCAGGGGAACCTCCACGGTCATGCCGCGATAGGTGTGCGCGACGGCGGGAGCGAACAGCGGCGGCCGGGCGAGCCCGGCATGCGCCTGCATCTCGGCGATGTGCTTGTGGGCCAGGCCGAGCGCGTAGAGCCGGAACGCCGTGTCAGTAGCCCCCGCCGCGTGCGGGTCCTCGAACGCCGCGATCATCGCCTTGCCCCCGCCCGAATAGCCGGATGTGGCGTTAACGGTCAGTGGGGTCGCCGGATCAAGCAGCCCCGCGCGCACCAGCGGTCGGACCAGCGCAAGAAAGCCGGTCGGGTAGCAGCCGGGGTTCGACACCCGCCTTGCTCCCGCGATCCGCGCCGCGCCGTCAGGTTCGAGCTCGGGAAAACCGTAGGCCCAGCCCTCCGCGACCCTGTGTGCGGTGGACGCGTCGATCACGCGCGTGCGCGGGTTGTCGATCAGCGTCACGGCCTCCCGGGCCGCGTCGTCGGGCAGGCAGAGGATCACGGCATCCGCGTCGTTCAGCGCTTCGCCGCGTGCGATTGGGTCCTTGCGTCGAGCCTCCTCCAGGCGGATCAGCTGCAGGTCGGTGCGGCCCGCGAGCCGCTCGGCAATCTCAAGGCCGGTCGTGCCGGCGCCGCCGTCGATGAACACTTGTGCTGTCATATCATTATCCGCCGCTTCGCGATCGGCTCGCCCAGTCGCGCAACAATGTCGGCAAGCGGCTCGACGGCCGTTCGCATCCAGTGCCCGTTGGCGTGAATCGCCGTGTCGGGCCCGGTCATCATAATCACGTGGTCATCCCAGAACAGCAGGTCGCCCCGGCAGGGTTCGCCTGTCGCCGGACCGCCGGCGGTCATCTGCTGATCGCTGTCGCGCGGCAGATCGATTCCGGCCAGTCCGAAAGCGATTTGGACCAGCCCCGAACAGTCGATCCCGCCAACGCCGCGCCCGCCCCACAGATAGGGTGCGCCGACCAGTCTTTCCGCTGCCACGACGGCGTCTGCGACCGACTCAGTTATGGGCCGAAGCTGCTGCGTTGGCACATAGCCGTCGTCTGCTACGAGGAACGCGCCTTCGACATGGCCCGCCAGGCGGCTGCCCATCGGCAGAACGGCGGTGATCGCAGCGCGGCTCGACGGCTCCGCAAACAGCAGGGCGGCCGGGCCATCGACGACATGGGTCGGCTGGCCGGCTTCGACCAGCGCGTCGGCGCGGACGTAGCCGACATACTTGTCATGCTCGCTGAAACCCCAGGCCCAGTCGCCGGCCTGCTCCAGCACGGCAAAGCCTTCGCCCGGCAGCAATTGACTGATCCGTGCGCCCTTGTTGTCGGCCGAGAGGATATCGGTGCCCTGGATCCCGCAGCTCTTCGGCTCCGGAACAGCGTAATGCGGTGCGAACCACTGGCCGGCGACGGCCACGTCGGCCAGGTCGCGGCGTGCCGCGTGCTGGCGGTGATCGAGCGCCCGTGACGGGCCGGTGAGGGCGAAGCGCCGCCGCTCAGGCGTGCACGGCTTCGCGGGACTCGGCGCGGTGACTGCGCTTTTCGCCGCCTTGGCCGCCGCCGCCGCTGCCGATGAGCGCTTTGAAATGCTCAAGGAAATCCGCCCCTTCTCGCGTCGGTGCGACGAAGATGTTGCGGCGGTCCGCATCGTCGCGCTGGCGGCGCAGATAGCCGAGCGCGCCAAGCCTGTTCAAGGCGCGGGTGACGACCGGCTTTGAAACATTCAGCGCCTTGGCAAGGCCGCGCACCGTGTGTGGACCGGGTTTCAGATAGACCAGCAAAAGCAGCGCCATTTGCCGGTTGGTGAGATCGGGGTCGCCGGAACGAACATAGGCAAGCAATGTTCGCATCCAGCTCTGCAGGCCGTTTTCCGCCACGGACACTCTCCTCCGCCATCTGCGCATCGGCCGAGGGCGATCCGGATGGCTTCACGTCTTGCCCTCCCGAACGCGTGGGCGTGACGTCGGTTTCGCGAGAGTATCGAAATTAGGTCGAAGAGACGGGCGCGTAGCGTGTGCGGAGCATCGCCCAGGCGGCGCGAAGCCCCAATGCCTCGCCCCCTTTCGGCCGCCCCGGCTTGGCCGCGGGGCGCCAGGCGAAGGTATCGAGATGCGCCCAGGGCGTGGCGGCGTCGACGAAATGTTGCAGGAACAAGGCAGCCGTCACCGATCCCGCCATGCCGCCTTCGGGCGCGTTGTCGATGTCGGCGATGTCGGATCGCAGCATCTCGTCATAGCCGGCCCAGAGCGGCATTCGCCAGAGCGGGTCGGCCTCCGCGGTGCCGGCCTCGAGCAGGTCGGCCGCAAGTCTGTCGTCGTTGGCGAAGGTCGCGGGCAGGTCGGGGCCGAGCGCGACCCGAGCGGCGCCGGTCAGCGTCGCGAAGTCGACCATCAGCGCGGGGCTTTCCTCTGCCGCCCGGGCAAGCGCGTCTGCCAGAATGAGCCGCCCTTCCGCATCGGTATTGCTGACCTCGACAGTCAGTCCCTTGCGGCTTCGGAGCACGTCGCCCGGACGGATCGCGTTGGCAGAAATCGCATTCTCGACGGCGGGAATCAGCAGATGGAGCCGCACGGGCAAGCGCGCGCCCATGATGAGCTTCGCGAGCGCCAGCGCGTGCGCGGCACCGCCCATATCCTTTTTCATCAGCCGCATGCCGGATGCGGGCTTGATGTCGAGGCCGCCGGTGTCGAAGCATACGCCCTTGCCGATGACCGCCACCCGCGGATGGGCAGGGTTGCCCCATTCGAGCTCGATCAGCCGCGGCGACCGTTCCCGCGCGGCGGCACGACCGACCGCGTGAACCAGCGGATAGCCGTCTTCCAGCGCGTCCCCTGTCGTCGCAGTGACGGTCGCGCCGAAAGCGGCCGCCACGTGCTCGACCGCCTGCTGAAGCTCGGCCGGACCCATATCCTCGGTCGGGGTGTTGACGAGATCGCGGACCAGCGCGACCGCCTCGGCGATGTGAACGGCTTCGTCGATACGGGCGGCGTCCCCGGTCAGCAGTACACGCGGGCCGGCGGCGATCTCAGCCTTTTTGTACCGGTCGAATCGGTGTTGCGCGAGCAGCCAGCCGAGCAGCGCGCCGCTGGGGCTTCCCTCCAGCCGATAGCTGCCTTCGGGCAGGCTCTCGGCCGCCTTGGCGAGGCACCAGGGGCCGAGCGCGTCGGCTTTTTCGACGCCGACCGCAACCGACCAGTCCTCGGCGCCGTCGCCGGGCAGCACGGCAAGCTCCCCCGGCTTGGCCGCGAAGCGCTGGGCAGCAGCGGCCGTCTTGGCGCGCGGCGGCAGGCTCTTCAGCCAGTCCTCAAGCCCCTGTTTATCGACGGGAACGATCGCGTGCGCGCTCTGGCCGCGATCGGGCTGCACGAGAGAGGCTAAAGCGTTCACTAACTGCATTCCGAAAGAGGGACCTTAATCGCTCCTCGCATATTGATGCTGTGATCGCAAAAGCGATCTCGCGAAGGATCTCGTATGCTGGTGCGGTTCGGATCGGCACTTGCGATGGGCCTGGCTTCCCTTGACCCTGTCGCCGCGGCTGCGGTGGGGCCGAGCCTCACTTTGGACGTCTCCAGCAACGATCGCGTGGGCCTCCATGTCTCGGAGACGGCCGGCGGTCGTTCGGCATCGGCCGCGCTGGGCATGTGGAGCGACGACGGCGCGCTTGAACTCGGCGGATTCCAGGATCGCACCGACCCGGCGATCGCCCGCGCCGCCGAGCTGGTTTCCGGCAAGGCGATGCAGTCCCGCGGGGTGCGCCTCAGCGGTTCCCTGTATCAGGCAGGCCCGGACGCGCCGGGCTGGTCCGTGGGTGTCGAGGCGCGCCAGCAATGGACGACCGACATCGGCGCGGCGCTGAGCGGTTCGTGGCGAACCGCCAGCGACTCGCGCCTGTCGGTCAGCGGCAGGCTGAGATTCTAAGCATCCGTCAGTGCGTGCCTTCCATCGCGTGCTTCAGTTCGCTGACGCGGTCATGGCCGCGCCGCACTGATTCATAGCATTGCTGGACGGTATTGCGGCATTCCGGCGACAGGTCGCCGCTGTTCAGCGCGTCCTCGAATTTGCCTTTGATGTAATCCTCGCCGCGTTCGACCTCGTTGATGATGGCCTTGTCGTCGCGTCCGGTGATCGCCGACTTCAGATCGACCCAGCCGCGATGCATCGCCGCCGCGGTCGAGCCGTCGTCCTCGGGATTGCCACCCATCCGCGACACTTCGGCCTGCAGCTTGGGAACGACCTGCTGTCGGTCCTGCGCCAGTTCGCGGAACATGCTCTTGAAGCGCTCGCTCTCGACCGCCTCGGCCGATTCCTGATAGCCGTTGACGCTGTCGATCGTCGTCTTGATCAGCGAGTTGAGCGTCGAGATGTCCTTGTCCGATCCAATCATCATTGCCTCCAGTTGGTGTCGGGACGAGAACGCGCCGGACGGCAAATGGGTGCGGGAGTTTCGATGACCGGGTATGTGGCGCTGTTGAGAGCCGTGAATGTCGGGGGCACCGGCAAGCTGCCGATGACGGAGCTGAAGGCCATGTGCGAAGCGGCCGGCTTCGGCCAGGTTCGCACCTATATCGCCAGCGGCAACGTGGTCTTCGATGCAAGCGGCGATGAGGCGCAGGTGCAGGCCGCGCTTGAGGCGAAGCTGGAGGCCTATGCCGGCAAGAAGGTCGGCGTGCTGGTCCGGACGCCGGCCGAGATGAAGGCGGTGCTGGCCGGCAATCCCTTCCCGGACAAGGCGCCGAACCGCACGGTCGCGATCTTCCTCGATACGGCGCCGCCGCCGGATGCGCTCGACAAGATCAGCGGCCAAAACGGAGAGGAATTGCGGCTGGGCCGCCGCGAAATCTACGTCCACTATGGCGAGGGAATGGCGGATTCGAAACTGAAGATCCCCGCCGCCGCGGCAGGCACTGCCCGCAACATGAACACGATCGCCAAGCTGGCGGCGGTGGCGGACGATCTCGGTCGTTCCAGCGCCGGGGCATGATGGGCCGCATCACATCGATGAGATCGACAATGAAGCGCCTGGTCGCGCTGTTTCTCCTGTTTCTGGCGGCTTGTTCGCAGCAGGCGATGATCGACCGCATCGCCAGCCGGGACGAGCAGGCCCAGGTTCTCACGATCGCTCAGGAACTGCGCGATGGCCGGTCGAGTGACATAGAAGCGGAAGTTCAGCCGCAGCTGCGATCGGAGGTTCCGGAGACGATCGAGCAGATCAGGCGCATGCTGGCCGTCGTGCCCGGCCCGTTTTCGATCGACTCGGTCAACTCTGTCTCGGCCACAAACCGCCCCACGACCAAGACTTTCCTGCTTCACGCCGGAGCGGGAGACCACTGGGCCGTGATCGACATCACGTTGCAAGGGGTGCCGGGCACTATGGAGCTTGCCGGTTTCCACGTTCAGCGAGTTACGGCAGACCCGACCCTCAATCAGTTCCGCTGGGCCGACCGGGGCGTATTCGGATACATCTGGCTCGCGATCATGGCGGCATGCCCGCTGACGTGCCTCTGGGCAGTGGTATTGATCTGGCGTCGACGTTGGCTTGATCATCGCTGGCTTTGGACGATCGGCAGCTTGCTTGGCTATGTCGGATTCGGCCTGAATTGGGCGACCGGCGCTTGGGCCATCCTGTTCGTCAATGTCTCAGTTCTTGGCGCTCAGGCCCTGAAGATGGGCCCCTATGGGCCGTGGCTGCTGAACTTCGGCATACCGGTTGTGGCGATCATCGTGATCGTACGCTGGTATCGGCGGGGGAAAACCTCACTCATCCAGGGCTAGGCCGGTACTCCGGTAACGGGCGCCCCGCGCTGAGCGGAGCGCCCGCGGCGGTTCAGGCCAACACGGTCCGGCTGGAACGGCGGCGGAGCGTGCCGCCGATCGCGCCGAAGCCGACGATCATCATCGCCCAGGTTGCCGCTTCCGGCACGGACGTGATGGTGAAAATGCCCGTGCTGGCGGTCACGTTGATATCGGTGCCGCCGATCGTGAACGGCGTCGCGCCGAGCAGAGAAGCGTTGATCGACACCTGGTTCGGGCCGATGTTCGTCAGGCTGGTGAAATCGAGGGCAAAGCCCGCGACCGGGCCAAAGCTCGGGAGGACAAACAACAGCGCCGGGCCGCTCGCGCCCGGAAAGGACGGAAGCAGGCCGATCTGCAGATCGGGCAGCGCGAAGTCGACCACGCCGAATGCCGGCAGGCCGAGCTTCACGTCGGTATAATTGAACACCGGGATCGGTGCCGACGGATCGGCGTCGAGCTGGCCGGAGACGGACAGCGCGGTGTCGAACGGCGTGCCGCCGGCCGTGCCGGCGACATTCCCGTCATAGCTTAGCGTGGCGACGGCGGCCTGGGCTGCCGCGGGAACCATCGCGACGGCGAAAGCCGCGGCGACGTAAGCAACGAGTTTCTTGAGCACCATTAACCCCTTATGATTATGAATTGATTGGCCCGAGGCGCTCATATCGCCTTCGTTCCGATCGATCTACGCGGGGTTGTTGGATCGCGAGTCCCGAAACGGGACGGGAGTCAGCCGGCGAAGGGAACGCCGAACAGGTCATGCTCGTCGGCGTCCTCGATCAGCACGGGAACGATGTCGCCCGGCTCCAGCCCGCCGGCATCGCGGAGCAGGACGTTGCCGTCGATCTCCGGCGCATCGGCCTGGCTCCGAGCCGTCGCGCCGCCATCCTCGTCCACTTCATCGATGATCACATCAAGCGTGCGGCCGACCTTCGCGGCCAGCCTGGCGGCGCTGATCGCGGCGGTCTTCTCCATGATGCGGGCGTAGCGCTCTTCCTTGACCGCTTCGGGCACCGGATCGGGCAGGGCATTCGCCGCCGCGCCCTCGACCGGCTCGAACCGGAACGCGCCGACGCGGTCGAGCTGAGCTTCGTCCAGCCAGTCGAGCAGGTACTGGAAATCCTCCTCGGTCTCGCCCGGAAAGCCGACGACGAAGCTCGACCGGATCGAAAGGTCCGGCGCGACTGCCCGCCACGCCTTGATTCGCTCCAGCACCTTCGCGTCGTTGGCCGGTCGCTTCATCGCCTTCAGCACCTTCGGCGACGCGTGCTGGAAAGGAATATCGAGATAGGGCGTGACGAGGCCCTCCGCCATCAACGGGATCACCTGCTCGACGTGCGGATACGGATAGACATAGTGGAGCCGCACCCAGGCACCGAGCTTGCCCAGCTCGCGCGCTAGGTCGGTCATGTGCGCCCGGACCGGGGCCCCTTTCCAGTTCCACTCCGCATGGCGCAGGTCGACGCCATAGGCAGACGTGTCCTGGCTGATGACGAGCAGCTCGCGGGTGCCCGCGGCAACCAATTTCTCCGCCTCGCGCAGGATCGCGTCGGGCCGCCGGCTGACCAGGTCGCCGCGCAGCGAGGGGATGATGCAGAAGGCGCAGCGGTGATTGCAGCCCTCGGAAATCTTCAGATAGCTATAGTGGCGCGGCGTGAGCTTCAGCCCGGCCTCCGGCACCAGATCGATGAAGGGTGAGGGGATCGGCGGCGCCGCTTCATGCACCGCGTCCACGACCTGCTCGTACTGATGGGCGCCGGTGACGGCGAGCACGTCCGGGAAGCGGGCGCGGATCACTTCCGCTTCCTTGCCCATGCAGCCGGTGACGATCACGCGGCCGTTTTCGGCAATCGCTTCGCCGATCGCCTCAAGGCTCTCTTCCTTCGCGGAATCGAGGAAGCCGCAGGTATTGACCAGCACCACGTCCGCGCCGGCATAATCGGGCGACATCTGATAGCCGTCGGCGCGCAGCTTGGTCAGAATCCGCTCGGAATCGACCAGGTTCTTCGGACAGCCGAGCGAAACCATGCCCACCTTGGGCGGCGTGGGAAGAGTAGTAGCCATAGGGAAGGCGCGCCACATAGTGCGTATCGGCCCGATTTTCCAGAGGATCAGCGGCTGAGCGATGCGACCTCGGTCGGCGACCAGCCGCCGAATGCCTGGTAGAGCGAGACATAGGCGTTCAGCCGGTCCGCCTCGGCTTGAACCAGTGCCAATTCGGCCGCCAGCAGCCCTCGTTGCGCGTCCAATTGCTCAAGATAAGAGGAATAGCCGGCGCGATAGCGTTCCGAGGCGTTGAACAGCGCGGCCGCAAGCGCATCCCGCTGGCCGGCAAGGGCCTGCGCCTGCTCGCCCGAGCGGAGGACGCCGGCAAGCGCGTCGTCGACTTCGCGGAACGCGTTCAGCGCGGCGCGGCGATAGGCAAAGGCGGCCTGGTCACGCCGCGCCGCTGCGATGTCGGCCTGCGCGCCGAGACGGCCGGCATCGAAGATCGGCGCGAGGATGCTGCCGCCGAGAGAGAACACGCCGACCGGGTTCGACAGCGCCGTCGACAGCAGCAGGCCGGCCGAGCCCGTCAGCGTGATGTTGGGTAACAGCGCGGCGCGCGCGCTGTCGAGCGTCCGGTCGGCCGCGACCAGCGTCTGTTCGGCCTGGAACAGGTCCGGGCGGCGGCGCAGCAGGTTCGCGGGCAAGCCGTCCGGGATCGGCGGTGTGATCAGCTGGTCGAGTGGCAAGCCGCGTGCGATCGCGCCCGGCGTGCCGCCGACCAGCACGCTGAGCGCATTTTCCTGTCGCGCAATCGCGAGCTCCGCCTGCGGGACCAGCTGCTCGGTGGCGCGGTATTCGGCCTCGGCCTGGTGCAGCTCCAGGTTGGACGTGTAGCCCGTTTCCGCACGCCGCCTTGCGATCCGCAGCGCCTCGGCGCGTGCTGCGAGCGTCTGGCGCGCGATCGCCAGTCGCGCGTCGAGCGCGCGAAGCGTGATATAGCCGGTCGCGACGCTGCTGACGATGCCCAGCCGCACCGTGTCGCGCGCCGCCGCGGTCGCGAGCAGTTGGGCGCGGGTCGCGGCATTCGCTTCGCGCAGGCGGCCGAACAGGTCGAGATCGTAGCTGGCCGTCACTGCCGGCTGAGCCCCCGTATTCGTCGTCGGAACCCCGAGCGGATTGAGCGCGCGCGCTTCGCTCGCCGACGCGGTCGCGTTGACGAACGGAAACAGCTGCGCGCGCGACAGCCGTTCCTGCGCCCGTGCTTCCTCGATCCGGGCAGCGGCCGCGCCGAGATCGGGGTTGGCAGCGAGCGCATGGCCGACAAGGCCGGTCAGCACGGGGTCGCCGAACGCCGACCACCAATCGGCGCGGATCGGCGCGCCCGGCCCGAGTTCGGTGCGCCAGGCCGGCGGCGGCGCAACCGCGGTCTCGGGCGGAGCGGCCGGGCGCGGACCGATGCAGCCACTCGCCGTCAGCGCCAGCATCGCGGCCGCCCATTGCTTCCTCATTTTACACGCGGCCCGCTCGACGTATCGACCCGCGCCTCGACCGACATGCCGGGCCTCAGGCGAGCGGCAAGCGGCTGGCCGGGATCGACCGTAATCCGCACCGCGATCCGCTGCGGCACCTTGGTGAAGTTTCCGGTCGCATTGTCCGATTTCAGCACCGCAAACTCGGACCCGGCGGCCGGGGAGATGCGCTCCACCCGCCCGGTCAGCCGCGCGTTCGCGAGCGCATCGACGGTGAAGCTGGCCGGCTGCCCGACGGCCATGCGCGCGGTCTGCGCTTCCTTGAAGTTTGCGATCACCCAGGTGTCGGCCGGGACCAGGAACATCAGCTGCGATCCGGCCGTGACATATTGCCCGTTGCGAACGCCCACTTCGCTGAGACGTCCGGCCTCAGGCGCGCGGACGATTGTGTTGGCAAGGTCGATCTGGGCGAGGCGCCGCGCCGCCTCTGCGCCGGACACGCCGGCTTCCTGGCCGCCGCGGCCGACCTCTACCGTGCGGACATCCTGCACCGCGATCGCGCGCGCGGCCTTGGCCTGCATCACGCCGGCCTCGGCCTGGCGCAGCGCCGCCAGCGTCTGGTCCCGTTCCCGGAGCGAGACGGAACCGTCCCGCACCAGGTCATTGACCCGGTTCATGTCGGCCTGCGCCCGCTGTAGCTGCGCCTGGGCGTTGGCGACGGCAGCCTGCTGCGCCTGAAGGCTGGCCGCGCGCGATCGGGCCGCCTGCTCGCTGTTGGCGAGGGTCGCCTGTTGTCCCGCAACCGTCGCCGCCGCCTGGTCGACGCGCTGGCGATAAATGCGGTCGTCGATCCGGATCAGCGGCTGGCCTGCGCGCACCGTCTCGAAATCGCGGACCAGCACTTGCGTCACATAGCCGCTGACCTGCGGGCTGATCACTGTCGTGCGGCCGCGCACATAGGCATTGTCGGTCGTCTCGAAGTCGGTCGCGAACGGCGGCAGGCGCCACGCCGCCAGCACAGCGCCGATGCCGGCGATTGCAATCAGCACGATCACGATCAGCACGGTTCGCGACGGCTTTGCGGGGCGCCAGCCGGATCCCGCCGGCGGAGCGGTCATTTCCGCGGCGCGTTCGTCGGTGACGGGCGACGCGGTCACAGGAGTGGCAGTGTCGTTCATGTCGAAGCCTGCACCGAAGCGAGCCGGCGCGCGCGATAGTTCCGCCGTATCATGAGGAAGGCGAGATAGGCCGTCGTCAGCGCAGCGAGGATCGCGATCAGCCGGAACGTGTCGTTGAAGGCAAGAACATTGGCCTCGCGCGTCGCGGTCTGCGAGAGGAGCGCGCCGCCTTCCGCTGCCCGCAATGAGGGATCGCCGACCACGCGCCCGACCGCCGCGCCGCCGGCTGCGATCCGCGCGGCCACGATCGGATCGGTCGGCGAGACGGTCTGCACGATCGCCGCGCTGTGCGCTTTCTCGCGCACCACCTGATAGGTGCCGAGCAGCGCCGATCCGCCGAGCCCGCCGATCGCGTTCACGATCCCGAACAGCGCGATGAAGCTGATGATATGCCCGGTCCCCAGTTGCAGTGCGCGGGTCATGCCGAACAGCAGCGACGGACCCAGAAAATAGGTGCCGGCAAAGGCGATCAGCGCCTGCGTCAGATAGAGCTGCGGCGCCCGGGTGAGGCTGGTTGAAAAGGAGTCGGCGAACGCGCCGATCGCGACCAGGCCGATCGACAGCATCACCGCCGGGGTCAGCTTTTCCGGATTGATGGTGATGGCGCTCGCGACGACGCCCGCGATTGAGGCGGCAAGGATGATGATGTAGAGCGTCCCGAATTGATCATTGTTCTGGCCGAGCGCCGTCAGCAGGCCGACCGCGGCATAGGTCTGCTCCGACAGCACGATGCGCGCCATGATCGTCACGATCGTGAAGCGCACGATGTCGGCGCTGCCCAGCCACCTTGTGTTGAGCAGCGGATTGACCCGGTAATGCTCGATCGCGATCGCGGCCGCGAACATCGGGATCGCAGCGACAAGCGCCCAGCCGATCCATTCGGCCTGGGTCCACCAGACGATGCGGCCTTCGCCCAGCACCGCCGCGACCAGCGCCATGCTGCCGCCGAATAGAGCGAAGGTGACGAAATCGAGCGGCTCGAACGCCTTGATCCGCTCCGATGGCGGCAGACGCAGGAAGGTGACGGCGCCCAGCGAGAGCATCGCGAGGCCGAATTCGAACAGATACAGCGTTCGCCATTGCGACATGGCCAGCAGCTCGGGCGAGAACAGGCGTGCAAGCGGGATCGCGCATTGCGGCACCCCGATGCCGACGATGATCGCCTTGATCCGCCAGCGCGCGGGAAAGGCCTGCATCATGTAATAGAGGCCCAGCGACGACAGGGCGGCGCCCGCCATCCCGCTCGCCGCACGCACCGCGACGGCCGACCAGAAATCGCGCACGAACAGATGGGCGAAGGTGAAGAGGGCATAGAGCGCAAGGAAGATGATCGCGAACGGCCTCAGGCCGAATTGCTGGCGGAACTTGATCAGCAGCAGGTTGATCGACGTGTTGGTCATCACATAAGCGATCGGCAGCCACGCGATCTCCGTGGGTTCGAACCCGAGCGAGCCTTGCAGCACGGTCGTGTTGACCGAGATCATCGCGTTGCCGAGGCCGCCGGTGATGCCGACCAGCACGCCGATCGCACCGTACCAGAAGCGGCGGACCGGCGGGTGCTCGGGCGAGCCGGGCGAGCCGGGCAGGGCCGGGCGCTCGTGCGGCGCAAAGGTCCATTCCTCTTCGGCCAGGAAGTTGCGGATGCGCGCGGCGATCATGGCGCGCTGACAATGCACATGCAGCCCGAAAGATCAGTCGGGGCGAAACGATTTTCGCCTGATGCCGATCAGGGTTTGAGCATCGCAATCCCGGCAACCGTCCTGTGCCGGAGAGTCGCGGCATTGACCTGAAGGCGCTTCTTCGCCCACCACCGTCACAAAGCGCGGCTCTTCGATCGCGCCAAACGCCCAGGGGAGCCCATCCATGCGCCGTCGTACCTTCCTCGCCGCCCTGCCTGCCACTGCGCTCGCGTCGCCGCTTCTCGGCCAGCAGCAGCGCGCGACGCCGGCTGGGCCCGGCCAGGGCGGCGCGCCTGCCCCGGAGCAATCGCTGCCCAAGAAATGGCTGGCCGGCGAGCCCCGGTTCGTCCGTCCCGACGTGCAGGCCGGCGACCGACCCTTCGGGGCCAGCTTCGCCTCGCGCTCCGCGGTCTATGGTCTCTCAGGCGCGACGGGCACGGCCCATCCGCTGGCAACGCAGGCCGGCATCGATATCCTGAAGCGCGGCGGCTCGGCCGTCGATGCGGCGGTCGCGATCAATGCCTGCCTGGGTTTTCTGGAGCCGACCTCCAGCGGCATCGGCGGCGACTGCTATGCGATGCTGTGGGATCCGAAACAGGGGAAGGTCGTAGGCATCGCCGGGTCGGGTGAGTCGCCGCGCGCCCTGACGCTCGATATCGTCCGTTCCCGCGCGAAGAACGGCGCGCTGCCGCCGCGCGGGGCGGTGACGGTCTCCGTCCCCGGCGCCGTGGATGCCTGGTGGACGCTCCACCAGCGCCACGGGAAGCTGCCCTGGGCCGAGGTTCTGGCGCCGGCCATCGCGCTGGCCGAGAATGGCGCGCCGGTGCCGGACATCATCGCCTGGTACATTCGCGCCAATCTGGCCGGGTTCGTGGCCCAAGGCTCGGGCGTCGAGGAAACGGCGAACGCCATCCGCACCTATGGCCTCGCCGACGGCAAGGGGCCGAAGCCGGGCAATGTGTTCCGCAACCCCGATCTCGCGCGCACCTACCGGATGATCGCCCAAGGCGGGCGCGACGCCTTCTACAACGGGCCGATCGCCGACACGATCGAGCGCTATTTCAAGCGCATCGGCGGCTGGCTGACGCGCGCCGACATGGCGGCACACCACAGCGAATGGATCGAGCCGAATTCGACCGATTATCGCGGCACCACCGTCTACGCCCTCGGCGCCAACACGCAGGGCATCGCGACGCTGCAGATGCTGAACATGATCGAGCAATTCGACATGGAAGGCGCCGGATTCCAGTCGCCGGAAGCGCTGCACTGGTGCGTCGAGGCGAAGCGCCTCGCCTACGAGGATCGGGCCCGCTACTATGCCGATCCGCATTTTTCCAAGGTGCCGGTCGAGTGGCTGATCTCCAAGGAATATGCCGCCCAGCGCGCCGCGCTGATCCGCCGCGACCGCATTCTCACGCCCGTGTACCCGGGCAAGGCGCCCAGCCACGGCGACACCACCTATTTCTCCACCGCCGACAAGGACGGGATGATGGTGTCGATGATCCAGTCGAACTTCCGCGGCATGGGATCGGGCCTGGTCGCGGACGGCCTTGGCTTCATGTTCCAGGATCGCGGCCAGTTGTTCAGCCTGAAGGACGGCCATCCCAACATCTATGCGCCCGGCAAGCGCCCCTTCCAGACGATCATCCCCGGCTTTGCCGGCAAGGGCGGCCGGCCCTGGATGAGCTTCGGCGTTATGGGCGGCGACATGCAGCCGCAGGGCCAGACGCAGATCATCGTCAACCGGGTCGACTATGGGCTGGAAATCCAGTCGGCCGGCGACAGCCCGCGCTGGCATCACGAAGGATCGTCCCAATCGATGGGCGAGGACGCGCCCGGCTTACCGGCGAGCGGCTTGTTGCGGCTGGAAACAGGCGTGCCGGACCGCACCAAGGCTGCGCTGGCCGATCTTGGCTGGACGATCGGCGAGCCGGACGGCGGCTTCGGCCGATACGAGTGTATCGAGCATCGGATGGACGGCAAGGACCGGGTCTATGCCGCCGCCAGCGAGATGCGCGCGGACGGCTGCGCCCTGGCCTATTGACCGCCCGGCCACCATGTCCGGACAGTGACGCTACGGCATCCGTCGCGACTGTGCCTTAAGCGTCACAATCCCCAGAAAACAGCCGTTTTTTCGGCGGTTGCGCCATTGACCTCATAACGGGTCTTGGCCACGGCAATCTGTGAAGCGCGGCTGCAAGATCGCGCCTGTAGCGAATGTAGCGAAAGGGATGATGCACGAAATGCGTAAGCTTGACCTGCTCGGCGCCACTGCCATTGCTCTGCTGTTTTCCGCTCCCGCTTTGGCCCAGGACGTCGGCAACCCCGCGCCGCAGGGCGCGCCCGAAGCCGGTCCCGCCCCGTCTGCAACCGCGGATGCGGCCGATACCGGCCTCGGCGACATCGTCGTCACCGCCCAGCGCAAGGGCGAGCGCCTGCAGGACGTGCCGATCTCCGTTTCCGCCTTCTCGGGCGACGCGCTGAAGGCGCAGCAGATCAACAATGCGACCCAGCTGCAGCTGAGCCTGCCCAACATCACCTTCACCAAGACGAACTTCACCTCGTCCAGTTTCACGATCCGCGGCATCGGCGACCTTTGCGTCGGCTTCGCCTGCGACACCGCGACCGGCATCCACGTGAACGACATGCCGCTGCTGTCGACGCGCCTGTTCGAGACCGAATATTTCGACCTGGAGCGTGTCGAGGTGCTGCGCGGGCCGCAGGGCACGCTGTTCGGCCGCAACGCGACCTCGGGCGTGGTGAACTTCATCACCGCGCGTCCCAACCTCTCGGCGTTCGGCGCGTCAGGATCGGCCGAATACGGCAATTATAATTCGATCCGCGGCGAAGGCATGATCAACGCGCCGATCACCAACACGATCGGCGTCCGTCTCGCGGGCTATTACCTGAATCGCGACGGGTTCACGCGGAACCTCAATCCGGCCGCGAAGAGCCGGATCGACGATCGTGACATCTATGCGCTGCGCGGCACGATCCGCTGGGAGCCGAGCCCGAACACCACGCTCGACATCATCGGCTATTATTTTCACGAGAACGACAACCGCTCGCGCATTCAGAAGCAACTCTGCCACCGCGACCCGACCGGCATCCTCGGCTGCCAGCCCGATCGTCTTGGCTATGACGTCTCGAACGGCAATGCGACGCTGGCGACGGTGCTGTCTTCGACCGAGTTCTTCCGGATCAACTCGCCTACGCTGGCGCCGTTCGGGCTCGGCAGCGTCTATGGGCCGGACCTGACGTTTGGCGGCCTGACCGTCCCGACCGACCTGCGCACCGTGAACATCGATTTCACGCCGACTTATTATGCCCAGGAATACCACATCATGGGCCGGCTGGAGCAGCAGCTGGGCGATGCGTTCAAGCTGACGCTGACCGGCGGCTATGCCGACAACAAGGTCGATTCCCGGACGGACTACAACCTCGCCACCGACAATGCGCTGACGAACAATCCGGGCCTGCTCGCGCTGGCGTTCGCCTCGCAGGCGCCGGGCTCGCCGTTTGCGAACGTCGCCAAGACGCTGATCCCGAACGGCCCGAACGGCGGCGTCTGCGTGTCGAACATCGATTCAAGCCTGACCGGCGCATTCGGCGGCAACGCGATCAAGTGCGCGCCGGGCAGCACCGACTATGACCGCTCGCAAAGCCACGCGCGGCAATATTCGATCGAAGGCCATGTCGACAGCAATCTCGACGGCCCGTTCAACTTCCTGCTGGGCGGCATCTATGTCGATCAGAAGACGACGCAGGGCAATTATGGCGTCGCCTCGTTCGGCCTCGATTACGCGGCGGGCATCCTTGGCGCTGCACAGACCATCAAACAGCAGACCGGCGATCCCACGGCCACTCCACCTGTCCCTGGAAACCCGGCGTTCCCGAGCTCGTTCCTGGCGCCACCGTTCTTTTTCAACAACACCGACCTGTTCAAGCTCAAGAGCTACGGCCTGTTCGGCGAAGCCTATTTCCAGGCGAGCGATCGGCTGAAGTTCACCGCTGGCCTGCGCTATTCGCATGACCAGAAGTTCGTGCGCGCGCGCAGCCCGATCCTGAGCTTCCTGGTCCCGTACGGCGTGACCGATGCGAACCAGTCGCCGTTCATCGCTGCCTATGACGGCGATCCCGGCCGGCCGGGCAACCAGGCCTTTGCCGAGCGCGAAGTGAGCTTCGGCCGCCTGACCGGCCGCGCGGTGGTCGACTTCAAGGTCACGCCGGACAATCTGATCTACGCAAGCTACTCGCGCGGCTACAAGTCGGGCGGCATCAACCCGCCGATCCCGACCGAGTTCAACGTCTCCGAGACGTTCGCGCCGGAAGCGGTGAACGCGTTCGAGATCGGCACCAAGAACACGTTCGCGAACGGTATGATCCGGCTGAACGCATCCGCCTTCTACTATCAGTACAAGAACCTGCAGCTGAGCCGCATCGTCGCCCGCACGTCGGTGAACGACAACACCGATGCGGACATCTGGGGCGTCGAAGTCGAAGGCGTGCTGCGGCCCGATCCGCGCTGGCTGATCAACCTGTCGGCCAGCTACCTGTACACCTCGATCAAGGACAAGTTCCTGGTCGATTCCCGCGACGTGTCCGGCGGCCGTTCCGATGCGGTGATCATCAAGGACATCACCAACGCCTCGAACTGCGTGGTGACCGGCCCGAACGCGGCGCTGGCCAATGCCTATGTGAATGCGTTCAACTCGGGCGTGGGGCTGAAGCCGACGGTCGCGGTGCCGGGCACGAACACCACGGGCGCGTACAGCATCTGCACCGTGCTGGCCTCGACCGCGGCGAACCCGCCCTCAGCCCTGCGCGCGGCCTTCGGTGTGCCGGCCGGCCCGCTGCCGTTCAGCGTGTCCGACGGCATTCCGGTCAATATCGGCGGCAACAAGCTGCCGAACGCGCCGACCTTCAAGGCTTCGGCCGGCGTTCAGTACACGGCCGACCTGCCCGGCGGCCTGACGCTGATCCCGCGTGCGGACCTGACCTTCACCGGGGAACAGTATAGCCGCAGCTTCAACGACCCGATCGACCGGATCCCCAGCTTCACCCAAGCCAATGCGCAGATTCAGCTCAATGGCCGGGACGATCGCTGGTTCGTCCGCGCGTTCATCTCGAACATCTTCGATTCGAACTCGATCACCGGTCAGTATGTGACAGACCAGTCGTCGGGCCTGTTCACGAACATCTTCACGCTGGAACCGCGCCGCTACGGCATTGCCGCCGGCTTCAAGTTCTGACACTGGCGCCGGGGCGGCGGTTTCGCTGCCGCTCCGAGCCTATCGATCGTAAGTAGGGGGAATGCGATCGGGTCCTTGTGTTGCGTTGGATTGGACCGATCGAATGAGACGCGATTATTTCGGCGACCTGGCCGCGTTCGCCGCGGTTGCCGACGAACGGAGCTTCACGCGGGCTGCGGCACAGCTCGGCCTGTCAGTGGCGGCGCTGAGCCGCACGATTCAGGCGCTGGAAGATCGGCTGGGCGCTCCCTTGCTGACCCGCACCACCCGCAGCGTCGCGCTGACGCCGGCAGGAGAGCGGCTGCGGAGCCTCGGGCCCGATCTCGACGCGCTGGAGGAGAAGCTTTCCGGTCTGGCAGGCGCGGATGAAGAGATTGCGGGCAAGGTCCGGATCGCGGCGCCCCGGCACGCGACGACGGCGCTCTGGCCGGCCTTGAACAGGTTGCTCGCCGACCACCCGGGCATCGAACTCGATCTGTTGCCACCCGGCGACGAAGCCGATGCAACGGTCCGGCTCGGCGAGCAGGTCGAACGCGGCATCGCTGCGATCCGGATCGGCCCCGACCTCCGCATGGCGCTGGTCGCCTCGCCCGGCTTTCTCGCCGCCCGCCAGCTTCCCGCCACGCCGCATGAGCTGGCCGACTATCCCGCCATCGTCTGGCGCGACGCGCCGCTCTGGCAGCTCGAGCGAAGCACGATCCGGCCAGCCGCGCGGCTGACGGTCGCAGATCCGGAGCTGGCTCTGCGCGCTGCGCTCGACGGCGTCGGCTTCGCTTATCTGTTCGAGGATCTGGCCGCCCCGCATATCGCGGCCGGCCGCCTGACGCGGGTGCGGCGGGAATGGAGCGCGTCCGTGCCGGGCTATCACTTGCACCATGCGCGCGGCGTCGCCTCGCCGGCATTGACCGCTGTCGTGGACGCGCTGCGCTTCCACCCCGAACGCGACAATGTGCGCCGGCTCACGCTCGATAGCGGAGCGCGTCGACCAGCAGCGTGAAGGCCGGCGTCGGCTGTCGCCGGCTGGGATAATAAAGGTGGTAGCCGGCGAACGGCGCGCACCAATCCTCCAGCACGCGGACCAGGCTGCTGTCGGCGAGACCAGGCGTGACCTGATCCTCCAGCACGCAGGCAAGGCCGAGGCCGCTGCGGGCGGCGTCGAGGATCAGCGAGACGTCGTTGGACGTGAACTGGCCGTCGACTCGCACGCGGAGTTCGCGGCCGTCCTTCTCGAACTCCCAGGCGTAGAGGCCGCCAAAGCTTTCCAGCCGCAGGTTGATGCAGACATGATCGGCAAGGTCCTGCGGCGTGCGCGGGATCGGGCGTTGTGCGAAATAGCCGGGCGATCCGACCACCGCGAGCCGCAGGTCCGGCCCGATCCGCACGGCGATCATGTCTTTGGCCAGATGCTCGCCCAGCCGAACGCCGGCGTCGAACCGCTGGGCAACGATGTCGGTCAGGCCGGCGTCGACGCTCACTTCCACCTTCAAATCCGGGTAGCGCGGCAACAGGCGCGCGAGGGCAGGGAAGACCAGCCCCCGCGCCGCGTTCTCGGACGCGACCAGCCGCACGGTGCCGGCGGGCTTGTCGCGCAGCTCGCTGAGGCCAGCCAATTCTGCGCCGATCTCGTCGAGCGCCGGGCGAAGGGTCCGGAGCAGCCGCTCCCCGGCATCGGTCGGTGCGACCCGCCGCGTCGTCCGCATCAGCAGCCGCACGCCAAGCCGCTCCTCCAGCCGCCGCACCGTATGGCTGAGCGCCGATTGCGACGTGCCCAGCCTTGCCGCCGCGCGCGTGAAGCTCTGTTCCTCGGCCACGGCCAGGAACGCGTTGAGATCGCTTAAATCCTCTCGTTGCATTCATGAACCTCGCAGATAAGTCCATGCCGATTATAGCGACTAATCGCGCGCGCGGGCAGGACCTACATGGGCGGCGATCCCAGAAAGCCGAGGAGTCGTCCCATGAAGATCATCCGCAACGGATCGCAGCCGTCCGCCTATGGCCCGGCCGCATGGTTCACCGGCACCGTCCGCATCGATTCCCCGTTCCAGAGCGCCGAACCCGCACGCGTCGCCGGCGCGTTCGTCACGTTCGAGCCTGGTGCGCGCAGCGCCTGGCACACGCACCCGCTCGGCCAGACGCTGATCGTCACGGCCGGCACCGGCTGGACGCAGTGCGACGGCGAGCCGGTCGTCGAGATCCGCGCCGGCGACATCATCTGGTGCCCGCCCGGCCACAAGCACTGGCACGGCGCCACGCCCACCACGGCGATGACGCACATCGCCATTCAGGAAGCGCTCGACGGCAAGGTCGTCGAGTGGATGGAGAAAGTGACCGACGAGGAATATCTCGCCGGCCCCGCTCCCGAGCAGATCAACTGAAAACAAGAGGGAAAGCATGACCACTCAAGCCTATGGCAACACCGCCGCCGACCAGCCGCTCGGCCCGCTGCAGATCGAGCGGCGCGAGCCCGGCCCGCGCGACGTTGCGATCGACATCCTGTTCTGCGGCGTCTGCCATTCGGACCTTCACACCGCCCGCGGCGAATGGGACGGAACTCTCTACCCGTGCGTGCCGGGCCACGAGATCGTCGGGCGCGTGACCGCGGTCGGCGGCGAGGTCGACCGGTTCAAGGTGGGCGACGTGGTCGGCGTCGGCTGCATGGTCGACAGCTGCGGCACCTGTCCGTCGTGCCACGACGGCGAGGAGCAATATTGCACCGGCTCCGGCTTCGTCGGCACCTATAATGGCGAGGACGCGCATCTCGGCGGCCACACCTTCGGCGGCTATTCGAAGCATGTCGTCGTCGATCAGGACTTCGTGCTGCGCATCGGCCATGACGAAAAGGACCTGGCCGCGGTCGCGCCTCTGCTGTGCGCCGGCATCACCACTTACTCGCCGCTCCGCCACTGGAAGGTCGGGCCTGGGCAGAAAGTCGGCGTCGTCGGGCTCGGCGGGCTCGGCCATATGGGCGTGAAGATCGCCGCCGCGATGGGCGCGGACGTGACCGTGTTCACGACATCGCCCGACAAGCGCGAGGATGCGCTGAAGCTGGGCGCCAAGGACGTGATCGTCTCGCGCGATCCCGACGCCATGAAGGCGGCCGAAGGTCAGTTCGATTTCATCCTGAACACGGTCGCAGCCCCGCTCGACCTCGATCCCTATCTCGCCGCCTTGAAGCGGGACGGGACGATGGTGCTGGTCGGCGTGCCCGCCGATCCGCACAAGTCGCCGGACGTCGGCAACCTGATCTTTCGCCGCCGCGCGCTCGCCGGCTCGTTGATCGGCGGCATCCGCGAGACGCAGGAAATGCTCGATTTCTGCCATGAGCACGGCCTGACCGCGGATATCGAGATGATCCGGATGGATGAGATCAACACCGCCTATGACCGCATGGTCAAAAGCGATGTGAAATATCGCTTCGTGATCGACATGGCCTCGCTCTAGCCCGCTGTCAGAATCGTGGTGCACCGGCGGCAGGTCTGGTATCCTCCGTTCCAGGAACGGAGGTGAAGATGCTGCTGGTCACCACGATGCTTCTGCTCGCCGCTGCCGATCCGAACGCCGCCACGGGCGCGCAGCCGGAGCCCAAGGAAAAGCTCATCTGCCGTCGCGAGGTGCCGATCGGCTCCCTGATCGCCAGCCGAAAAATCTGCCTGACCAAGAGCCAGTGGGACAAGCGCGCTACGGACGGCAACGAAGCGGCTCGCAAGATGGTCTACGAGAATATGGGCACCTGCCTGAACCCGGCCGGCTGCAACGGGCCGGGGCAGTAGTCGATTACCGCGAGGTATTCAGGGCCACGGCGGCGCGGACGAGCGCCTTCAACGCGTCTTCGTCGATCGCATCGCCTTCGCGCAAGTCGATCGCGCGCCGGGTATTGCCCTCAAGGCTGGAATTGAACAGCCCGGCGGGGTCGTCCAGCGAGGCGCCCTTGGCGAAGGTCATCTTCACGACACTCTTGTAGGTCTCGCCGGTGCAGATGATGCCGGCGTGCGACCAGACCGGGACGCCGCGCCACTTCCATTCCTCGACCACGTCGGGGTCGGCCTCCTTCACCATTGCCCGCACCCGCGCAAGTGTCTCGCCCCGCCAATCGTCCAGCTCGTCGATCCGGTTATCGATCAACTGCGAAGGCGACGAGCCCCCATTTTCCACCACCTGTGCCGATTGTCCGCTTGCTTTGCCGGCCACCCGCCACTCTCCTATCGCCTCGCCGCTGAGCGACACGGTGGCAGCTCGATCGGATAACCGCAATCCGCCAGACGCTCTGTCGCGTCAGTCGCCCGATCGAACAGCCTGGCGGCCGCGCTCATGCTCGCCGACATCGGTCCACCAGCTCGGCAGATCGGAGCGTGCGCGCATGGCCGGCGACCACAGCCGTCCCGCCTCGTGCGCATCGAGCAGGCGCTGGAACCGCGCCTCGGCCAGCGGCTCCGTCAGCGCGAAGCCGATCATCGTGCGGCGTACCCAGATCACTTCGGCGGCGGGGATCAGGGTTTCCTCGAACTGGACGAAGACGATGTCGCCGATATTGAGCGGCCCGTCGATGAGTCCGGACAGTCCTGCAACCGAGACGTCCTTCAGCCGAAGCGTGAGGCGTTCGGCGAGCCGGGCTTCCCCGACCTGATCCCAGCGCGGAAAAAGAAAGACCTCCGCTCCGGTGAACGCGTGCCGCTCGTGCTTTCGCCTTTCGGTCTTCTGATAGGCGGGAACCCCGCTCAGCTGCTGCATGTTCGATCGACCCAGCCGGTTAGCCTGTCATTACGCGCTCATTTCCGGAAAGTCTTTGCGGCAAGATAGTTTACGGGCCGTAACTATAGGCCGATCGGATCGCATCCATGCTGGCGGCGTGGGTCAGGTCGAGCTGGAGCGGGGTCACCGACACATAGCCGTCCGCGACAGCCTCGATATCCGTGTCGTGCCCCGGCGTCTGGACCATCGGCCTCAGCCCGAACCAGAAATAATCATAGCCGCGCGGGTCGGTGCGCTGGTCGATGCGCGCGCGGCCATAGTCGTGAAAGCCCTGGCGGACGACGCGGATGCCCTTCACCTGGTCGCTGGGCAGCGCCGGAAAGTTGACGTTGACCAGTGTCCGCGGCGCGAATTCCGTCTCGATCAGCGGCCGCAGCACGCGTTCGCCCCAGCCGATTGCGGCATCGAACGGCACCGTGTCGCCCATGCCTTCGCGCGCGTAGACCTGGCTCAGCGCGATCGCGCGCACGCCGGCCAGCGCGCCTTCCATCGCGGCCGAGACCGTGCCCGAATAGGTGACGTCGTCCGCCAGGTTCGCGCCACGATTGACGCCTGAAAGCACCAGGTCCGGTTTCAGCTCGCGCATCAGGTGGCCGACCGCCATCATCACGCTGTCGGTCGGCGTGCCCGTCACGCAGAAGCGCCGCTCGTCAAGCTTGCGCAACCGGATCGGCCGGCTGAGCGTCAGCGAATGGCCGGCGCCCGATTGTTCCTCCGCGGGGGCCACGACCCACAGATCGTCCGAGAATGCCCGCGCAAGCTGCTCGAGCACTTTCAACCCGCCCGCATTCACGCCGTCGTCATTGGTCAACAGGATGCGCACCAGGCCGCCGCTCCGCCATTGCCGGGAAGCGCCGGCCGGAACGCCGACGCTAGCTCGCGTTAGCCGGGCGTCCCTTCGACCGCAATCGCCGCCGTATCGTGACGCCTGCCGTCCCGAAGCCGGCGAGCATCATCATCCAGGTGGCGGGTTCGGGCACGGTGACCGGTCCCAGGCCGGCGACCGAAATGCCGCCCAGATAATCGTCTCCGAACGGAGAGAAGAAAATGTCGGTGGACGGCGGATTGGCGTCGAAGGACGGACTCGCCCCACCGCGGCCGCTGACGTTGATGAAACCGGCGCGGCCGCCCTCCGCCTCGCCCACGATCAGCGTGTTGCTGGTGCCGTCGGTCGTGAAGCCGAGCGTCACGCCGCCTTTATAGTCGGCGCCGAACGGCGTGAACGAGATCTTGTGGTCAAGGTTGGCGAGGTCGAACACGAAAACCGAGCCGTCGCCCTCCGTCGCCTTGCTGACGAACAGGGCGTCGCTGCCCTGAAACTGGCCGGCGGTGAAGAACAGTCCGCCCTTGAAGTCGCTGCCGAAGGGATCGAAGCTGCCGATCCCACGGCCGCTTCTGCCGTCGAAGATCTTGAGCTCGCCGCCGCCCGGCCCGGTGCCGACGATCAGCTCGGCCACACCGTCGCCGGTGACGTCGCCGGCCGCGACGCGCACGCCGCCTTTGAACCCTTCATCGAACGCGTCGAAGCTGTGGGTGATGCTGCCCTTGTGATCGAAGACGCGCACCAGCGGTTCGCTGCCCTGGCCCGCGCCCGTGACGATATCGGCGAACCCGTCGCCATTGACATCGCCCGCGGCGACAAAGATGCCGCCCTTATAATCGCCGCCGAACGGCTCGATCTTCAGATGCTGCTTCAGGCCATTGCCGTCGAAAGCGAGGACCAGCGGGCCGCTCGCATGTCCGGCGACGATATCCGCGCGGCCGTCGCCGTTGACGTCGCCGGCCGCCACCCATGCACCGCCCTTCAGATCGCCGAACGGCTGCAGGGACGCATGAAAGCTGCCGCCGGCATCGTAGAGCTTGATCTGGGCCGGGCTGGCATCGGACAGCGTCGCGAACGCGGCGCCCGCCACCTTGTGACCATGATCCGTGTTGACGGCCGCCTGGGCCGGGATTGCGGCCATGCTGGCGGCCGCGAACGACACGACAAACTGATTGCTCATCATCCACCCCCGTGGCTGTCGTGCGTTAACCATTATCACGAACGACCGGGGCAAGCGAGGGAGCGGTCAGGCAGGCGTGAGCGTCTCCAGCCCGCCCATATAGGGGATCAGCGCTGCCGGAATGCGGACTGAGCCGTCGCTTTCCTGATAATTTTCAAGCACTGCGACCAGCGTGCGGCCGACGGCGAGGGCCGAGCCGTTCAGCGTGTGGACGAACTCCGGCTTGCCGCCTTCGCGACGAAAACGCGCATTCATGCGACGAGCCTGGAAGTCGCCGCAGTTCGAGCAGCTCGAAATTTCCCGGTAGCGGGCCTGGCCGGGCAGCCAGACTTCGAGGTCATAGGTCTTGCGCGCCCCAAAGCCCATGTCGCCGGCGCAAAGCAGCATGCGGCGATAGGGGAGGTCCAAGGCTTCGAGGATCGATTCGGCGGCGCGAGTCATGCGTTCATGCTCGCCCTCGGACGCCTCTGGCGGGACGACCGAGACGAGCTCGCACTTCTCGAACTGGTGCTGCCGGATCAGCCCCTTGGTGTCGCGGCCGGCCGAGCCTGCCTCGGAGCGGAAGCAGGGTGTGAGGGCGGTGAAGCGGAGGGGCAGGGCCTCCTCGCTCACGATCTGGTCGAGGACGAGGCTGGTCAGGCTGACTTCAGCGGTCGGGATCAGCCAGCGGCCGTCGGTGGTCTGGAACGAATCCTCGGCGAATTTGGGCAATTTGTCGGTGCCGTACATGGCGGCGTCGCGCACGAGCAGCGGCGGGTTGACCTCGGTATAGCCCCATTCGGCGACGTTGCGGTCGAGCATGAACTGGCCGATCGCGCGGTTGAGGCGGGCAAGGCCGCCCTTCAGCACGGCGAAGCGCGCGCCTGCGATGGCTGCGGCGCTTTCGAAATCCAGCCCCAGCGGGCCGGCAAACTCCGGATGCTCGGGAAAATCGCCCTCGGGAAGCTCGCCCCATATTTTAAGCTGGACGTTGTCGGCCTCATCGCGACCGGCGGGCACATCGGGCGCCGGCAGGTTGGGAATGACGGCCAGGTTCGCTTCGAGCGCCGTGTCGGCTTCGCGCGCGGCATCTTCCAGCGCGGGAATGCGCTCCTTCAGCGTCGCCACTTCGGCCATCAGCGCGGCGGCCTCATCCTCGTGCTTCTGGGCCTTGGCGGCGCCGATCGCCTTCGACGCCTCGTTGCGGCGGGCGAGCGCGGTCTGCAGCTCGGTCTGCGCGGCGCGGCGGCGCTCGTCGAGAGCGACGAGGACGGCCGCGACCGGCTCCAGCCCGCGGCGGGCGAGCGCGGCGTCAAAGCCTTCGGGATCGTCGCGGATCAGGCGGATGTCGTGCATGCGCGCGGCCTATGGCGGGGTGGGCGAGGGCGCGCAACCCTCGCCCGGCGCGGGGCGTTCAATGGAAAACGGACGAGGAGGGTTCCCATGCAAATCCCGCACGACGGCTATGTGCTGGTCGCCGATGGCCAGAAAATGCTGTTCTTCAGAAACGAAGGCGATGCGGCCTATCCCAACCTCGAAGTGGTCAGCGCCACCGAGCAACAGAATGCGAAGACCGCGGACCAGGGCACCGACGAGCCGGGACGATCGGCAGCGGGCGTTGCCGCCCGTTATTCGGCCAACACCGCAAAAGCCGGTCGCAGCGCCTATTCGGAAACCGACTTCCACAAGCTGGAGGAGCAACGCTTCGCGGAGGACGCGGCCGAGATGCTGAAGCGGCGCGCGCTCGCGAACGAGTTCGAAAGCCTGCTGATCGTCGCCCCGCCGACGACGCTGGGCGAGCTCCGCCGCCATTATCACAGCGAGGTCGAGCGCCGGCTGGTCGGCGAAATTCCGAAGGATCTGACCAATCACCCGGTCGATCAGATCGAGAAAATCATCTCCGAATCCTGATCGTCTCAGAGCCGTTCAGAAAAGTTCCCGCAATTTGCGCCAAGCCGAAAGCGGATGCGACGAAATGAAAGTCGCTTCCGATTCCGCAGCTTGTGCAGACTATTGCTCCGGATTATAGGCGCCGTCGGGGCAAAGGGGCGCGGACCCCGCAGCATAGTTGGGCCGCGACGATGGAGCGGAGACGATTATGGCGACGGCGTTGAGTAGCGTTGAGGCGGCCGGCAAACTGCCGACGCCCGTCAATGACGATGAATATCGGCCCAGTGCCGACGAACCGTTCATGAATGCGCGGCAGCTGGAATATTTCCGCCGCAAGCTCATCAACTGGAAAGAGCAGATCCTGCTGGAAGCGCAGGGCACGCTTGTGCAGCTGCAGACCGAATCGCTGCGCGAACCGGACGTGACCGATCGCGCATCGAGCGAGACCGACTGGTCGATCGAGCTGCGCACGCGCGACAGGCAGCGCAAGCTGATCGCCAAGATCGATGCCGCTCTCAGGCGGATCGAGGAAGGCGAATATGGCTATTGCGAAGTGAGCGGCGAGCCGATCTCGCTGGCTCGCCTCGAGGCGCGGCCGATCGCGACGATGACGGTCGAGGCGCAGGAGCGGCACGAGCGCAACGAAAAGGTGTCGCGCGACGAATAGTTGCGGGCAATCTTTACCGGTTGTCGACCATTCGGGGATTATCGGGCTGCAAGGATAGAGATCATGCAGCCCACCCCGGAAAAAACCAGCCCGCCCGCCGACGCGCAGGAACGCACGTCGGGACGTACCAACTTCTTTTTGAGCACGAACCTGTCGTTCCAGGACCGGTCGCCGCTCACCGCGCGCGTGCGCAACCTCTCAGGCGGCGGCATGATGGTCGAACTGGCCGAGGAACCCGTTGTCGAGCTGGCGCGCGGCGAACGGCTGATCGCGGAGCTCCGCAACATCGGGCGGGTCAAAGGCGAGATCGCCTGGATCCGCGGCCGGCGATTCGGCATCAAATTCGATCGCGAGATCGATCCCGAGGCGGCGCGCCAGCCGGTCGTCATCGGCGAAGGCACGCCTGACTACGTCAAGCCGGTGCTGCTGCCGAACCGGTCGCTCAAATATGTCGAGGGTCTGAAGGGCTGGTAGGGCGCCTGCCCCTGGGCAGGCGCCGCTGGTCCGCTGCGCCGCTTAGGTGCGGGCCATTTCGTCCTTCAGTCTGAGCTTTTGCTTCTTCATCGTGGCGAGCGCCGAGGGATCCGGCGCAGGTCGTTGTAGTTCGCTGACAATTCGAGCTTCGAGCCCGGCGTGCTTGGCCTGAAGAGATGCCAGATGCACATTGTCCATTGCGGAACACTCCTTTCGTTCGCCGATGGGGGAGTGAGTAAAACACACAGGGCCCGAGTCTGTCTCGCGCTTTATCGGCCATTGCGACGAAGCGAACGGTGCGAAGGGCCGCTTGAGCGCCGGCGCGATCCTGATAGTCTGCGCGGCCATGGGGATCAGCGACGAAGAGATTGCACGACGGCTGACGGTGCTCCGGATCGAGCATCGCGACCTCGACGACTCGATCACGGCCCTGCTGGGCAGTCCGCACCTCGACCAGCTTCAGCTGGCGCGGCTGAAGCGCCGCAAGCTGAAGCTGAAGGACGAGATCGCGCTGCTCCAGGATCAGCTCATCCCGGACATCATCGCCTGACGGCGCTGATCCAAAGCGGGACTCGGTTTACCTCTTTGTGCCGTTTTCGCCGCCTGGCGGCCGTGGCAGTATGATGCCGATGCAGATGGATGGCGCCCGGAAGAAAATGACCGCGCGGCTGGTCGATAGCCTCTATACCGAGGCGATGCTGCTCGCCGACGAAGCGCGGAGCTATTTCGACGAGCTCGGGCGCCCGGAACGGGATGCGCTCGGCCCGATGGAGCGCGTCGCCTTCTCGTGCGAATCGCTGAAAGTGACGACCCGGCTGATGCACGTGATCGCCTGGCTGCTGACCCGCAAGGGCATCGCCGCCGGTGAGATCGGGGAGGAGGAGGCAAGCGCCGACTCGCGTCGGGTCGGCGAGGCCGCGGACAGCGATCCGGCCGCGATCGCAGCCATGCCCGCCGGCGCCCGCGCGATCGTCGAGGCCAGCATCGATCTCTACGCCCGCGTCGCGCGGATCGACCGTGACATGGTCGACCCCGAACCCGACAGCCCCGCGCTCGGCCTGCTGAGGCGAATCGAGCGGGCGCTTTAGGAACTCCTCCCCGGAACGGGGAGGAGTTGTTCTACTTCACTTTCGCCGCCAATTCCGCCTTGGCCGCGCGATATTCCTGCTCCAGCCGGTCCACGCGGTCGGCGACCGTTTCCACCGCGCGCACGGCGCCGATGCCCTGGCCGGAGCCCCAGATGTCGCGCCAGGCCTTCTTCGCCTGGTTGGCGCCGCCGCCGAAATTCATCGTCTTGTAGTCGCCCTGCGGCAGATTGTCGGGATCGAGCCCTGAGGCTTCGATCGACTGGCGCAGATAATTGCCTTTCACGCCGGTGAAGAGGTCGGAATAGACGATGTCCGCCGCCCGGCCCTCAACGATGCCCTGCTTGTAGGAGTCCTCCGCATTCGCCTCGACCGTCGCGATGAACGGCGAGCCGATATAGGCGAGGTCCGCACCCATCGCCTGGGCACCGAGCACCGACCGTCCGGTCGCGATCGCGCCCGACAGCGCGACCGGGCCGTCGAACCATTCGCGGATTTCGGAGACCAGCGCGAACGGGGAGATCGTGCCGGCATGGCCGCCGGCGCCGGCCGCAACCGGGATCAGTCCGTCCGCGCCTTTCTCGATCGCCTTGCGGGCGAACCGGTCGTTGATCACGTCGTGCAGCGTAATGCCGCCCCAGGCGTGCACCGCCTGGTTCAAATCCTCGCGCGCGCCCAGCGAGGTGATCACGATCGGTACCTGCCATTTGGCGCAGGTCTCGACGTCCTGTTCCAGCCGGTCGTTCGACTTGTGCACGATCTGGTTGACCGCGAACGGCGCCGCCGGGCGATCGGGGTGCTTGCGGTTATGCTCCGCCAGCTCCTCGGTGATCCGGTGCAGCCATTCGTCGAGCAGCGACTGCGGCCGCGCGTTCAGCGCCGGGAACGCGCCGACGATCCCGGCCTTGCACTGGGCAATGACCAGATCGGGACCGGAGACGATGAACAGGGGCGAGCCGATGATCGGCAGGCGCAGGCGGTCGAACAGCGGCGGCAGGCTCATGCAACCGGTTTCATACCGAAACGAAAGGGTGTGTCTAGAACTCCTCCCCGGAACGGG
>NZ_BBWU01000009.1 GCF_000974765.1 Sphingomonas changbaiensis NBRC 104936
GCGCCTTCCTTTTCCGCAGATTCTCCCGCAGCGCCGCGGCCAGTCGCCGCTCGCGTTCTTCGTCCTTGCCCATGGCGCTGCGCTAGCCCCGGCCGCAACGCCTTGACAAGCTTCGCGCCCTCGCCCAAGTGCCCGCCTCGCCCGCGGGGCAGTGCTGCCGTAGCTCAGTGGTAGAGCGCATCCTTGGTAAGGCTGAGGTCGTGAGTTCAATCCTCACCGGCAGCACCATTCTCCTTCCTATCGGAAGATCGGCCCGCTAGGTCTGCCGCCATGGCAGACGTGCAGACCACCGCCGCGGCCGCGCCGCAAGTCACCCGCCGCGAGGACTACACGCCGCCGGCGTGGCGCGTGCCGGAGATTGCGCTGGAGTTCGAGCTTGATCCCGCGCGCACGGTCGTGCGCAGCCGAATGGAGGTGGAGCGCGCCGGGCCGGGGCCGCTCAGGCTCGATCATGGCCGGCAGGAGATCGTTGCCGTCCGCGTCGACGGCGCTCCGGCCGAATATCGCGACGAGGGCGGCAAGTTGGTCCTCGACCTGCCCCGGGACTCGCATGTGATCGAGACCGAATGCGTGGTCGTGCCCGAAGCGAATACCGAGCTGATGGGCCTCTACGCCTCGGGCGGGATGCTCTGCACGCAGTGCGAGGCCGAAGGTTTTCGCCGGATCACGCCATTCCCCGACCGGCCCGACGTGCTCAGCCGCTATTCGGTGAAGATGACCGCCGACAAAACACGGTTTCCGGTGCTGCTCGCGAACGGCGACCGCTTCGGCAGCGGCGACCTGCCGGACGGCCGACATTGGGCCGAATGGCGCGATCCGTTCTTCAAGCCCTGCTATTTGTTCGCGCTGGTCGCCGGCGACCTGAAGGCGAACCGCGACCATTTCACGACCATGTCCGGCCGCCAGGTGGAGCTCGGCATCTGGGTGCGCGAGGCAGACCTGCCTAAGACCGCGCACGCGATGCAGGCCTTGAAGGATTCGATGGCCTGGGACGAGCGGACCTATGGCCGCGAATATGATCTCGACGTGTTCAACATCGTCGCCGTCGCCGACTTCAACTTCGGCGCGATGGAAAACAAGGGCCTCAACATCTTCAATTCGCGCTACATTCTCGCCGACCCTGAGACGGCGACCGATGCCGATTACGATGCGATCGCGGCGGTCGTGGCGCACGAATATTTTCACAATTGGTCAGGCAACCGCGTTACCTGTCGCGACTGGTTCCAGCTCTCGCTGAAGGAGGGACTGACCGTCTTTCGCGACCAGTCATTCTCGGCCGATCACGGCTCCGCGGCGGTCGAGCGGATCAACCAGGTGCGGATGCTCCGCGCATCCCAATTCCAGGAGGATGCGGGGCCGCTTGCCCATCCGGTGCGGCCCGATTCCTATATCGAGATCGGCAATTTCTACACCGCGACCGTCTACAACAAGGGCGCCGAGCTGATCCGGATGATGGCGACGATGCTGGGGCCGGAGCGTTACCGGCGCGGCACCGATCTTTACTTCGAGCGCCACGACGGCCAGGCGGTCACCTGCGACGATTTCGTCAAGGCAATGGAGGATGGCGGCGGCATCGACCTGTCGCAGTTCCGGCTGTGGTACTCCCAGGCCGGGACGCCGAAAGTGAAGGCAACCGTGCGCCAGGACGGACGAGATGCGATCGTGTCGCTGGAGCAGACGGTCCCGCCGACCCCCGGCCAGTCCGACAAGAAGCCGATGCCGATTCCGCTGCGCATGGCGATGTTCGGCGGCGGAACCGGCTCCGTACAAGGTGAAGAGCGGCTGGTTGTGCTGGACGAAGCCAGGGCAGACGTGCGGTTCGAAGGCGTCGGGGAGCGGCCGGTGCTGTCGATCAACCGCGGCTTTTCCGCCCCGATCATCGTCGAGAGCGACCGGGGCGCGGCCGACCTTGCCCTGCTGTCGGCCCACGACGACGATCCGTTCGCGCGCTACGAGGCGCTGCAGCAGCTGATGCTCGACACCCTGATCGCACGGGTGGAGGCCGGCGTTGCCGATTTTGCGCCGGTGCTCGACGCAGTGCGGCTGACTGTCGAAAATCCGGCGCTGGACAAGGCCTTCATCGCCGAAGCCGTGCTGCCGCCGTCGGAAGCCTTTATCGGCGACCGGATGGCGAGCGTCGATCCCGAGGCGGTCCACCAGGCGCGCGAGGCGCTGCGGGCGGAGCTGGGGCGGCTGCTCGAAGGCCAGTGGCGCGCCGCCTATCTGGGCAGCGCGTCGAACCGCTTCGAGCTGACGCCGCCGGCGAAGGGCGCGCGGCGGCTACGGTCGATCGCGCTTGGCTTCCTGATGGCCGGAGGCGCCGAAGACGCGCCGGCCTTGGCCTGGGACCAGTTCCAGGGCGCGACCAACATGACCGATCGCCAGGGCGCGCTGACCGTGCTGGTCAGCAGCGATGCGCCGCAGCGGGAGGATGCGATCGCGGCCTTTTACGCGCGGCACAAGGACGATGCGCTGGTGCTCGACAAATGGTTCACGACCCAGGCGCTGTCGACGCGCGCGGACGCCCTCGATCAGGTGCTGAAGCTGGCGCAACATCCGGACTTCACGCTCACCAACCCGAACCGCGCGCGTTCGCTGGTCGGCGCCTTCTCCGCGAACCAGCGCGGCTTCCACAGCGGGGAGGGGGAGGGCTATCGCTTCCTCGCCGACAACATCCTCGCGCTAGACGCGATCAATCCGCAGACCGCCGCCAAGTTCGTCGCCCCGCTGGGCCGCTGGCGCCGGTTCGGCGAAACTCGCGGCGCGCTGATGCGCGCGGAACTGGAGCGCATCGTCGCCAAACCCGGCCTGTCGAAGGACGTTTTCGAGCAGGCGAGCAAGTCGCTGGCGTAATAACTCCTCCCCGGAACGGGGAGGGGGACCAGCCGAAGGCTGGTGGAGGGGGCGGTTCGGCGTAGAGCTCGCTGTTGCTCGCGACCCCTCCACCACGCCGCTTCGCGTCGCAGTCCCCCTCCCCGTTCCGGGGAGGAGCTGGCTACTTCACCCAATCCGCGACTTCCGCCGCGACCTGGTTCGCTGCCTGGTTCAGCGCGGCGCCGACGGCCTGCGCTTCGATCTCCGAAACCGGCACCCGCGCTTCGAAGCGGCGGGTGCGGATGTCGGTGCCGCGCGCCATCACCGCGTCGAACACGACGACTGCCTGTTGCGGGCTCGCGTCGACGCCGAAGCGGAGCAATTGCCCCGAAACCCGCGTGCCGGGATCGATCGCGAATTGGCGGCCGGACAGCACGGGGTGACCCGTCCTGGCCTCGATCGTCTCGCCGAGCAGGCGCGCGAACAGCCGGTTCGGCGCCTCGGTCCACTGCGCATCCTTCACATAGGCGAGCGAGGTCGGCGTCGCCTGCACCGGGATGCGATTGGTGTTCAAATCGGCAGGGATGCTCGGCCACAGCACGGTGATTGCCTCGCCCGTGCCGATCGTCTGCGCGGTCCCCGGCGCGACCGTCTGGGCCGGGGTGAGCGTCAGCAGCCGATCCGGCGGCTTGGCGCCGAAGCTGATGCAGCCGGACAGGGCAAGAGCCGCGATCACGGCCAACGAACGGAGCTTGATCATCTGCTGCCTCATTTCGGCTCGTAATCCGGAAGCTTCTTGCTGCCGACGAGCGAGCCGGCACCGCCCTGGTTCAGCCGGTCGGCAACGCCGCTCAGCGCCTCGGCCATGTCGCGCAGGTCGTGCACCAGCAGGCCGACTTCGGGCAGGGTCTGCTTCGAGAAGGCCTGCACGCCCGGGCGCGCGTCCTTCAGCACGGCATCCAGATTGTCCATCGAGCTGCGCGCGCGGGCGACCGTTTCGCGCAGGTCGATCAGCAGCGGACGGCCCTGTTGGTCGAGCAGCTGGTTGGTGGTGCCGGCAAGCTTTCCGATCTGCTCGGCCGCATCGCCGGCCTGCTTGACCGCGATCCGCGTCTCGGCGAGCGTCGCGGCGATCTCTGGCCCCCGGTCGGCCAGGCTGCCGCTCAGCCGGTCGACATTCTTCAGGATGCTCGCAATCGAGGCCTGGTTGCGATCCGAGAGCAGCAGGGTGAGCCGCTCGGTCAGCGTCGATAATCGCTCGAGCAGCTGCGGCGCGCTGTTAAGCAGCGCACCCAGGCCTCCCGCCTTGGTGGGAATGACCGGCGCGCCGGCGGGTCCGATCTCGGTGATCGGCGGATTGCCCTTCTGCGCGCCTTCCAGAAGCAGCGTCGACACGCCGGTGAAGCTGCCCTGGATCGTCGCCGTGGTGCCGACCAGCACCGGCACGTCCTCCCCGATCGAGATGCGGACGCGGACGAAATTCGGATCGTCCTTCCAGATCTTGATATCCTGCACCTGGCCGACCGGCACGCCGCGATAGCTGACGCTGGACCCCTTGGCCAAACCCTCGACCGATTGCTTGAAGAAGATGTCGTACACCTTCTGGTTGGTGTCCGAGACGCGGGCCAGCCAGACGGTGAACACCGCCGCGGCCAGCAGCAGGATCAGCACCACCGATCCGACCAGGACGTGGTTCGAACGGGTTTCCATCAGCGCGTCACCTCAGCTTCTTTCTGTCGCTCTTCGGTGGCCGCCGCCATCCGCCCGCGCGGTCCGTTGAAATATTCCTGAATCCACGGATGGTCCAATGCCAATAGTTCCGGGATCGTTCCAACCGCGATCACTTTCTTGTCGGCCAGCACGGCGACGCGGTCGCAGATCGCATACAGCGTGTCGAGGTCATGGGTGATCAGGAACACGGTCAGGCCCAGCGTGTCGCGCAGGCCCTTGGTCAGTTCATCGAAATGGGCGGCCGCGATCGGATCGAGGCCCGCGGTCGGCTCGTCGAGGAACAGCAGCTCCGGATCGAGCGCCAGCGCGCGGGCGATGCCGGCACGCTTGCGCATCCCGCCGGACAGTTCGGCCGGATATTTGGGCCCCGCATCGGGCGGCAGGCCGGTCATCACCACCTTGTATGCGGCGATCTCGTTCAGCAGCTGTTGGCTCAGATCGGGATAGAATTCGCGCAGCGGCACCTGGACGTTTTCGGCGACGGTCAGCGTCGAAAACAGCGCGCCGCCCTGGAACAGCACGCCCCAGCGTTTGCGGACCTCGACCGTCTCGGCTTCGTCGCGGCCGATGATCGGTTCGCCGAAGACCTCGATCTCGCCCGCGTCCGGCGTCTGCAGGCCGATGATCGACCGCATCAGCACCGACTTGCCGGTGCCGGAGCCGCCGACCACGCCCAGGATTTCGCCCCGATAGACGTCGAGATTCAGGTCCTCATGCACGACCTGGTCGCCAAAGCAGTTCTTGAGGCCGCGCACGCGAATGACAGGCTCGTCGCTCATATCCAGCCGATCCGTTCGAAGAAGACGGCGAAGAAGGCGTCAATCACGATCACCAGGAAGATCGCCTGCACGACCGCGGCAGTGGTACGTAGCCCGACCTGCTCGGCATCCCCTTCGACCTGCATGCCTTGGAAGCAGCCGGTCAGCGCGATGATCGCCCCGAACACCGGCGCCTTGACGAGCCCCACCCACAAATCGGTGATCGGCACCACTTCGCGCAGCCGCGTCACGAAAGTAACCGGCGGGATGTCCAACGAAATCCAGCAGAAGATGCCGCCGCCGACGATCGCGATCACCGACGCGTAGAAGCCGAGCAGCGGCATCATCACGACCGCGGCGAGCACGCGCGGCAGCACCAGCGCTTCCATCGGCGAGACGCCTATCGTGCGCATCGCGTCGATCTCCTCGGTCAGCTTCATCGTGCCGATCTGGGCGGCGAAGGCGGAGCCGGAGCGGCCGGCGACCATGATCGCCGTCATCAGCACGCCAAGCTCTCTCAAGGTGATGCGGCCGATCAGGTTGATCGTCAGGAACTCCGCGCCGAATTGCTGGAGCTGCACCGCGCCCTGCTGCGCGATGACGATGCCGATCAGAAAGCTCATCAGCCCGATGATGCCGAGCGCGGAGACGCCGACCACTTCGAAACGCTGGATGACCGCGTTCCAGCGGAAGCGGCGCGGATGCGTCATCACCTCGAAGATCGAGACGATCATGCCGCCAAAGAATCCGAGCAGGCCCAGCAGGGTGCGGCCGGCCTGCGCGACCGCGGCGCCCACTTCCTCGAGCACGCGGTAGAAAGACGGCACCGGATCGGGCCGCATCCGCACCGGCTGGTCGGCGCGGTCGACTTCGGCGATCAGGCGTTCGGCATCTTCGCTGGCGCCTTCGATGCTGGCGTCATGCTCACGGGCAAAGCGGCGCACGATCCAGGCGCCGATCGTGTCGATCCGCTCGGCGCCGCTCAGATCGACGGACCGGACAGGGCCTTCGATCGCGCCAAGCCGGTCGGGCAAATCGCGCACCTGGGCGAGCGTCAGCGCGCCCGAAAACCGGACAACGCGCCCGCCGGCGTCACTCTCCTCGACGAAATCGGCAGGCGCATCCATCTCGTTACCAGTGCGAGATAATCCCGCGAGGAGCAAGACGTTCCAATCGCTTCCTCTCCCTTGAGGGGAGAGGAACAGCGGAGCTTAGCCGCGCAGCGGCTTAGCGCAGCTAGGAGAGGGTGGTTGGCGCTGTGCCACAGGAACCCTCTCCCCGCTCGGCCCCGCAGGGCCGAGTCGCCCTCTCCCCTGAAGGGAAAGGGATGATTTAAACCGCCGCCAGTGCCTGGTCGAAATCGGCGATCAGATCGTCCGCGTCCTCGACGCCGATCGAGATGCGGACGAGGTTGTCGGTGATCCCCAGCGCCTGCTTGCGCGCTTCGGGGACGGAGAGGTGAGTCATCCCGGCCGGGTGCGACGCCAGCGTCTCGGTCCCGCCCAGGCTCACCGCCAGCTTCGCGATCTTCAGCGCGTCGAGGAAGCGGAACGCTTCTGCCTCGCCGCCCTTCAGGAACAGCGAGAAGGTAGAGCCGGCGCCGGTGCAGTGGCGCTTGTAGATGTCTGCCTGACGGTCGCCTTCCAGGAAGCCGAGATAGCCGACATGCTCGACCTTCGGATGGTCGCGCAGGAAAGCGCAGACCTTGGCCGCATTCTCGCCGGCGCGGGTCATGCGGAGCTCCAGTGTCTCCAGCGAGCGCAGCAGCATCCATGCGGTGTTCGGGTCGGTGATCGTGCCGATCGTGTTGCGCATCAGCCGGATCGGATCGATCAGCGCCTTCTTGCCGACCACGCCGCCCGCGACCAGGTCGCTATGGCCGCCGGCATATTTGGTGAGCGAATAGACGACCAGGTCGGCGCCGTGCTTCAGCGGCTGCTGCCACAGCGGCCCGAGGAAGGTGTTGTCGATCGCGATCGGGGGCGCATCCGGGCCCGTGCCGAAGATCGCATCGCGGCTCGCCGCGACCGCTTCCACGTCCACGAGCGCGTTGGTCGGGTTCGCGGGGCTTTCGAGATAGATCAGCGAGACGCTGCCGGCCGCTGCCTTCTTCATCACCGCATCGATTTCCTCACGCGTGGCGCCGGCGGGAAAATCGAGGAAGTTGACGCCGAAGCGACCGAGAATCCGGGCGATCAGCGTTTCGGTCGCGGCGTACAGCGGCCCCGAGTGAATGATCGTGTCGCCGGGCTTCACGGTCGCGAGCAGCAGCGTCGCGATCGCCGACATGCCCGAGGAGAAAGACAGCGCGTCCTCGGCATCTTCCCAGACGCTCAGGCGATCCTCCAGGATTTCCTGGTTCGGGCCGTTGAAACGCGAATAGACCAGTCCCTCGGCGCCGCCGGGGCGCTTGCCGGTCACGCCTTCGAAATGGCGTTTGCCGGCGGCCGCATTCTCGAAAACGAATGTGGAGGTGAGGAAGATCGGCGGCTTCAGCGAGCCTTCCGACAGCATCGGATCATAGCCGTGCCCCATCATCAGCGTCGATGGCTTCAGCTTGCGGCCGTTGATCGTATCGATATCCGGCTTGGGCTTGCGCCGCGGGGTGGCGCCGGTCAGCTGGGCTTCGGTTTCCTTGGTCGGCATTCCTGACTCCAAATTTGGGTGTTGCGGCCACCCCTACTCCGTTCGGGCCGAGCTTGTCGAAGCCTTCTAAAATCCTCCCCTGCAAGGGGAGGGGGACCGCCGCGAAGCGGTGGTGGAGGGGTGTCACCGTTCGAGATTTATTCTCGACCGCCGACACCCCTCCGTCAGCCCTTCGGGCTGCCACCTCCCCTCTAAGGGGAGGATCGGATTCCGATCAGCGAAATCTGCCGACCATAATCGGGTTCGCCGCGATGGGTCGCGCGGCGATAGCTGTAGAAGCGATCCTCGTCCGCATAGGTATCGAGGCCCAGCGCATCAACGCGCGCAATTCCGGCTGCGGCCAGGCGGGCGGCGACATAGGCTTCGAGGTCGAACCGGTGGTGCCCCACCCGGCCGGCGGTGAAAAAACGCTCGTTGGCTGGATCGGCATCCTCAAAGCGCCGGGCGAATGCGTCGTCGACTTCGTAGGAAGGGCGGGCGATGCAGGGGCCGATCGCTGCCGCAATGCGGTCGCGCTGCGCGCCGAGGCGTTCCATGGTCTCGATCGTGGCATCCGTGACGCCGGCAAGCGCGCCTTTCCAGCCGGCATGAGCGGCGCCGACCACGCCGGCTTCTGCATCGGCGAGGAGCACGGGCGCGCAGTCCGCGGTCAGGATGCCGAGCAACAGTCCCGGCCGGTCGGTGACCATCGCGTCGGCCCTGGGCCGATCGGCTTCGGGCCAGCGATCGGCGATCACGCAGTCGCGGCCATGGACCTGGTAGACAGTGACGAGTGCCGCGTCGGGCAGCACCGCATCCCCGGCGCGCCGGCGATTTTCGACGACGACGGCGCGATCGTCGTCCGATCCGAGGCCGACATTCAGTCCGGCATGCACGCCGGTCGAGACGCCGCCGCGCCGGCCCAGGAAACCGTGTGGAACGGCCCCGAGCAGGCCCGACCGGATCACTTCCACGGTCACAGCGGGAGCCGCATGATCAGGTCGCGGTCGGTCTGGTTGCCGGTCTGGAACGCATAGTCGCCGATGTGCTCGAATCCGTAGCGCTTGTAAAAGCGGAACGCCCGGTGGTTCTCTTCCCAGACGGTCAGCAGCAGTTCGTCGGCACCGAGGTCGCGGGCTGTGCCGATGGTCCAGTCCATCAGTGCCTGCGCGATGCCGGCGCCCTGCCATCGCCTGGCGACATAAAGCTGGCTGAGTTGCCGCGCGCGAGGTCCGGCAACGCCGTCCGGCAACCAGGGCTCCGACAGCTTCGCATAGCCCGCGATCGCGTCGCCGTCCTTGGCCAGCCGGAACCGGTGGGCCGGGTCGGTCAGGTGCCGGAGCAGCGCGCCGCTCGGGCCATAGGCCTGGTCGAGATACAGCGCCATGTCCTCAGCCGAGCAGCTGTGCCGGAACGTGTCCTCCCAGCATGTCCGCGCCATCGCGTCCAGCGCCGGGCCGTCGGCAGGGGCTGCCTCCAGATACTCGATCATTCGCCAAATCCTGCAGGTTCGGGCCAATCGCGGCCGGTCAGCGCGAGGGCTTTGAACAGCGTGCCCATTGCGTCCGGACTCGTCAGCCGCGCGACGGCGGCATCGATCTCCCCGCCGCGTTCGGGTGCAGTCCGCGACAGGCGCTCGGCGCGGGCGCGAATGCCGAGCGCCTCCAGGAGTGCGCCCTGGCCGACAGGTCCGAAGCTCCGTGCACCCTCCGCTCGCGCAGCCTCGGCCAGCGTCGCGAAGTCGACATGCGCGGTCAGGTCGCGCTCGCCCGGCTCCTCGAAAGGGTTGGCGTAGGCGTGGCCGCGCACGGCCTGCAGCGTGTCGCCGATTGCCGGGCCTTCATAGCCATAGTCGACAATCAACGCCGCGCCGCCCTGGGCTGCGAGCCGGCCCCCAAGCTGACGGGCGATCGCCGCGGATGCTGGCGAGGTCTCGACAATGCTGCCGACAGGCGCCTTGCGCAGGGGATCGGGCAGGATCGCGTCGAGCTCCGGCCCGCTCGCGACCGGCACGAACAGCGGCGGCGACCAGCCGATATGCCGCTCCCGCCAGCCGTTGCTGGTGCGGACAAGCTGGCGGACAGGCAGCGCATCGAAGAACTCGTTCGCGACGATCAGTAGCGGCCGATCCTCCGGCAGCGTCTCGATGCCGTCGTGAAACACCGCGCCCGGAACGCGCTCGCGCTGCCGGTCCCGCAAAGTCGGACTGGTTTCGACCAGATGGACAGGCGGGGCGAGGCCGGCGCTCTTCATGGCCCTCAGCGCATCGGCGGCAAGCGTGCCGCGGCCAGGTCCTAGCTCGACATAGTGCACGTCGGGCTTGCCTGCGCGGCTCCACAGGTCGGCGAGCCACAGGCCGATCAACTCGCCGAACATCTGGCTGATCTCGGGCGCCGTCGTGAAGTCGCCGGTGGCCCCGAGCGGATCGCGAGTTGCGTAATAATGGCGGTTCGCCGCCGCCATGAAATGCGCGACCGGGATCGGTCCGTTCACGACGATCGCGGCCGCCAGCGCATCGGTGCAGGTGAGGGGGGAAGAGGACACGAAGCTCCCCTAGCCGTTCGCTTCGAGCGAAGTCGAGAAGCGCTGGCTCGGAGCGGTCGTTTCTCGACTTCGCTCAAACGAACGGAGTTTGTTAAGCCACGCTCTCCGTACCCGCGGTCGCTTCCACGCGTTGGCGCCGGCCCTTGGCGGTCAGGATCAGGTACAGGCCCAGCAGGATCAGCGGCACGCTCAAGGTCTGGCCCATTGTCAGGCCCCAGGACAGATGCTCGAGCCCGGCATCGGGATTGCGCACCTTTTCGAGGCTGAAGCGGATGATGCCGTAGACGAGCCCGAACGTGCCGACGAGCTTGCCGGGCTGGTAACGCGCATCGGTCTTCCAGAACAGGAACCAGAGGATCAGGAACAGCAGCACGCCTTCGCCTGCCGCCTCATAAAGCTGGCTCGGGTGGCGCGGCAGCGGGCCGGCATTGGGGAACACGATCGCCCAGGGCACGGTCGTCGGCCGGCCCCACAGCTCGCCGTTCACGAAGTTGGCGAGGCGGCCGAAGAAGAGTCCGAACGGCACGCAGCACGCCACATAATCGTGCACGCGCAGCCAGTTCAGGTGGTTCTTTCTGACGACATAGGTCAGGCCGAGGACCACGCCGATCAGTCCGCCGTGGAACGACATGCCGCCTTCCCACAGCTTCACGACCTCGATGGGGTGGAGCAGCATCGCCGGCTTGTAGAACAGCACATAGCCGATCCGGCCGCCCAGGATGATGCCGAGCGTCACGTAGAAGACCAGATCCTCGGCATGGCGCTTCGCCATCGGCGCGCCCGGCTGGGCAAGCAGCTTCATCATGTACCACCAGCCGGCGAAGATGCCGGCGATGTAGGCGAGCGAATACCATTTGATCTGGAAGAAGCCGAGATCGACCGCGACCGGGTTCAGGCCGAGCTGATCGAAATGCAGATAGCCGGCGGCGTCGGCGAGAATGGGCAGGATCAAGGCTTTTCCCCAGCGATTTGCGCCTGCATAGTGGCGGAACAAATAAAGCCAAGAGGTGAGAGGATGCCGTCTGAGCTCGATACCCGGCTGGATGCCATCATGGACCAGCTGACGGGCGCGGGCGGTCCGCTCGCGCTGACGACGATCGAGCAGGATGGCGTCACCCTTCCCATGATCGCCGCAGCCCCGCCGACGCTGCCGCAATATTTCGCCTATTTCTGCGCTCAGCACGGCGCGGCGGAGTTTCTGGTGTGCGGCGAGGAGCGGCTGACGTTCGCCGAAGTCTACGCACAGGCGCAGGCGGTCGCGATGGCGCTGGTCGCGGGTTTCGGCCTGCAAAAGGGCGATCATGTCGGCATCGCCGCGCGCAACGCGCCGTCGTGGATCGTGCTCTACATGGGCATCCTGATGGCCGGCGGCGTCGCCAGCCTGCTGAACGGCTGGTGGACCGGCCCCGAACTCGCCGACGCGATCGACATGACCGACACGAAGCTGGTCTTCGCCGATCCGCCGCGGGCGCAGCGATTGGCCGAGATGAAGCACGGCGCCGACGTCGTGGTCTTGGATGTCGGCCTGTCGCTGGAGCAGGCGCTCGCTCCGATCCTCGGGCGCGGCGGCGAGGCGCCCCTTCCCGAGCTGACCGGGGACGATATCGCGACGATCCTGTTCACCTCGGGCTCGACCGGCCGTTCGAAGGGCGCGATCTCAACGCACCGCGCGGTGGTGCAGGGCACGTTCAACTATATCGCCCAGTCGCTGATGTCGCTGCAGCTGCTGACGCAGATGGGCGAGACCTCGACGCTGCAGCCGGCCACTTTGCTCAACGTGCCGCTGTTCCACGTCACCGCCGAGGTGCCGGTGATGCTCCAGAGCTTCGCGATCGGGCGCAAGCTCGTGATCATGGGCAAATGGGACGCCGAAGAGGCGATGCGGCTGATGGAAAACGAGAAGATCACCTATTTCGTCGGCGTTCCGCTGATGAGCTTCGAAATCCTGACGCACCCGAACCGGCACAAATACGACCTGTCGACGGTCAAGGACTTCGCCGCTGGCGGCGCGCCGCGCCCGGTCGAGCATGTCAAGCGGATCGAGGATGAAATGGGCGGCGCCAAGCCGCTGATCGGCTATGGCCTGACGGAAACCAACGGCGTCGGCTGCGGCAATTTCCGCGAGAATTATCTCGCCAAGCCGAACTCGACCGGCCGCGCCTCGCGCCCGCTGGTCGATCTCGCGATCCTCGACGATGCCGGCCAGCCCGTGCCGCAGGGCCAGCGCGGCGAAGTGTGCATGCGCTCCGTCTGCAACTTTCTGCACTACTACAAGAATCCGGACGCCACCCGCGAGGCGTTCACCGCCGACCGTTATTTCCGCTCGGGCGACATCGGTTATCTCGACGAGGACGGGTATCTGTTCATCGTCGACCGCAAAAAGGACATCATCATCCGCGGCGGCGAGAATATCAGCTGCCAGGAAGTCGAGGCCGCGCTCTACGAAAACCAGGATGTGGCGGAGGCGGCGGTGTTCGGGCTCGCCGATCCGAAATTCGGCGAAGTGCCCGGCGCGGTCGTGCATGCTGCGGACGGCGCGACGCTCACGCTCGAGGGCCTCCACGCGTTTCTGGCTACCCGTCTCGCGGCCTTCAAGATTCCGGAGCGGATCTGGATCGCGCCGGACCCGCTGCCGCGCCTCGGCACAGAGAAGATCGACAAGGTGACCATCCGCAATCACTATCGCGCGCTGGCGCAGCAGAGCGCCGCCGCCTGATCCTGTCCCTTTACGGGACGGCGTTAACCATATGCTTGCCCGACTCGGCGCTTCGTGAGACCTTCCCCCTGCCGCGCCGTGCGGGCGCGTGCCCATCGAAGGGGGTGGATCATGCAGAAAGTCGTTCTGGCGGCCGTCGCGGCCGCTGCCTTTGCCGTGCCGGCTCAGGCCTCGATCGTTTACAGCAATAATTTCGATGCGGAAAATGGCGGCAACACCGCGCTGAATTACAACTCCTTCAACGGCCTGACCGTCACCAACGGCACCGTAGACCTGGTCAAGTCGGGCGATTTCGGCATTGGCTGCGCGGGCGGGTCGGGCGCCTGCGTCGATCTCGACGGATCGACCAATGATGCCGGTCTCGTCTCCAGCAACTCTTATGCGTTCGGTGCCGGCGACCGCGTCGCCTTGAGCCTGGTGTTCAGCGGCAATCAGCGCAATGCGCCGCCGCCGGATTCCTTCTCGATGCGGTTCGACTTCAGCGGACCGGTCAGCGGCAATTTCGGATACATGTCGAGTTTCTTCGGAACCAGCACCGCGGCCTTCACGAACCAGTCGTCGCTGACGCTGACGGTGTCGAATATCGCTCCGAACTTCGCGTTCACGGACCTGACCTTCTTCTTCGATCCGACCAGCGGAGGCAGCACGACGTTCGGCCTGCAGGATGGCGGCAATGACAATATCGGCGTCGTGATCGACAATCTGCAGCTCAGTGTCGGCGCGGTGCCCGAGCCGGCGACCTGGGCAATGATGATCGCCGGCTTCGGCCTGGCCGGCATGGCGGCACGGCGGCGCAGCGCCAGCCGCGTCGTTTACGCCTGACGAGCTTCGGCCCGCGCCCGATTGGCGCGGGCCGAGACTGCCTCGACAAGGGTTGACGAGGGGCGGGTCGGCTCCCCACCCTCGCGCGTACGTACGTAAAGGCCCCAGCGCAAAGAGCCCTGTCGAATATGCAGCTTGTTATCGTCGAGTCGCCGGCCAAGGCGAAGACCATCGAGAAATATCTTGGCCGCGATTACCGCGTCCTCGCCTCCTACGGCCATATCCGCGACCTGCCGCCCAAGGACGGCTCCGTCGATCCGGACAACGGCTTCGCGATGGAGTGGGAGACCTATGGCGACAAGGCCAAGCAGCTCAAAGCCATCGCCGACGAGGCGAAGAAGGCCGACCGGCTGATCCTCGCCACCGACCCCGATCGCGAGGGCGAGGCGATCAGCTGGCACGTCCAGGAAGTGCTGAAGAAGCGCAAGGCCCTGCCCAAGGACGTCGAACGCGTCACCTTCAATGCGATCACCAAGGCGGCGGTGACCGATGCGATGGCGAAGCCGCGCCAGCTCGACGAGGATCTGATCGACGCCTATCGCGCCAGGCGGGCGCTCGATTATCTGGTCGGCTTCACCCTGTCGCCGGTGCTGTGGCGCAAGCTCCCCGGCGCGAAGTCCGCGGGCCGCGTCCAGTCGGTCGCGCTCAGGCTGATCGTCGACCGCGAGCGTGAGATCGAGACGTTTCGGGCGCAGGAATATTGGTCCATCTTTGCCGATCTGGAACAGGATGGCACGCAATTCCAGGCGCGACTGGTTCGCTGGAAAGGCGACAAGATCGACCGTCTGACGATCGGCAAGGCCGGCGACGCAGAGGCGGCGAAGGCCGCGGTCGAATCCGGCCGCTTCACCGTTGCGAGCGTCGAGACCAAGCCGCTCACCCGCAACCCGCCACCGCCCTTCACCACCTCGACGCTGCAGCAGGAAGCGGCGCGCAAGCTCGGTTTTTCTGCAAGTCACACGATGCGGGTCGCGCAGAATCTCTACGAGGACGGCGCGATCACCTATATGCGGACCGACGGCGTGCAGATGGACGGGAGCGCCATTTCCGCTGCCCGCGCCGCGATCGCGCACCGCTATGACGGCAGCTATGTGCCCGACAAGCCGCGCCAGTATCAGACCAAGGCGAAGAACGCGCAGGAAGCGCACGAAGCGATCCGTCCGACCGATTTCGGCCGCGATCATGCAGGCTCCGGCGATCATGCCAGGCTCTACGAGCTGATCTGGAAGCGCGCGCTCGCCAGTCAGATGGCCTCCGCGCGGCTGGAGCGCACCACCGTCGAGCTGGAGGACGGCACCGGCCAGACAGCGCTCCGCGCGACCGGCCAGGTGGTGCTCTTCCCCGGCTATCTCGCGCTCTATGAAGAAGGCCGGGACGATGCGGACGATGAGGAATCGCGTCGTCTGCCGCGGCTTGCCGAGGGCGACGCGCCGCTGAAGAAGGCGGTGCACGCGGAACAGCATTTCACCCAGCCGCCGCCCCGCTTTTCGGAAGCGAGCCTGGTCAAGCGGCTGGAGGAATTGGGCATCGGCCGCCCGTCGACCTACGCTTCGATCCTGCAGGTGCTGAAGGACCGCGAATATGTCCGCGTGGACAAGAACCGCTTCATTCCGGAGGAGAGCGGCCGGCTGCTAACCGCCTTCTTGGAGCGGTTTTTCGAGCGCTATGTCAGCTATGACTTCACCGCCGGGCTGGAGGAGGAGCTGGACGATGTTTCCGGTGGCCGCGCGCAATGGCAGGCGGTGCTCGACGCTTTCTGGCGCGACTTCAAGCCGAAGACGGCGCAGGTGATGGAGCAGAAGCCGTCCGACATCACGGCCGCGCTCGACGAGTTCCTGGCGCCATTCCTCTTCCCGCCGAAGGAGGATGGATCGGACCCGCGGCTTTGCCCCAATTGCGGGCAGGGACGACTGGGGCTGCGCGGCGGCCGCTTCGGCGCGTTCGTCGCCTGCTCCAACTATCCAGAGTGCAAATATACCCGACGCTTCGCCCAGGGTGGCGGCGAGGAAGGCGCCAACGACAATGGCGATACGCTGCTGGGCGAGGATCCCGTCACGGGAGCCGAGGTCGTGCGCAAGACCGGCCGGTTCGGGCCCTATGTCCAGCTCGGTGACGGCAAGGACGCGAAGCGCGCCTCGATCCCGAAGGATATTCCGGAGCTCGACCTCGATTGGGCACTGAGGCTGCTGAATCTGCCGCGCGAGATCGGACCGCACCCGGAGACGGGCTTGCCGATCACCGCCTCAATCGGCCGCTATGGGCCCTATCTGGCGCATGATGGCAAATACGCCCGGCTGGGATCGACCGCCGAAGTGTTCGAGACCGGCATGAACGCCGCGGTCGCCAAGCTCGCCGATGCAGCCAAGGGCGGCGGTCGCCCCCAACGCGGCGCCGCGCGCGAACCCTTACGCATGCTCGGCGCCCATCCGCGCACCGAGGCAGAGATCAAGCTGATGGAAGGCCGCTTCGGCCCCTACGTCACCGACGGCACCACCAACGCGACGCTCCCCAAGACGCTCGCCCCCGAAGCGCTGACACTGGAGGAAGCCGCCCAACTCCTCGACGCCCGCGCGGCCGCGGGTCCCGCGAAGAAAAAAGGCAGGGGCAGCGCAAAGAAAGCGCCGGCGAAGAAGGCGGCGGCCAAGAAGCGGGGGTGAGGGCATCCGCCCCAGTCACCGTTCGTCTCGAGCGAAGTCGAGAGACGCATCCCCGCAGGGACCAGCGCTTCTCGACTACGCTCGAAGCAAACGGGGGATACTGACGCATGACCACCCTCTGGTCCCACACCCCGGACGGCCTTCTCCTGACCGTCTGCGTCACGCCCAAGGCATCCCGCACAGCCATCACCGGCACTACGCCGCTCCCCGACGGCCGCACGGCCCTGACCGTCCGCCTGGCCGCCCCACCCGTCGACGGCGCCCCCAACACCGAACTGACCACCTTCCTCGCCAAGGCGCTGGGCGTACCCAAATCCGCAATCACCCTCGCCAGCGGGCAGACGGCGCGCGTGAAGACGCTGCGGATAGAGGGGCCGGCAGAAGCGGTGGCAGGGAGGCTGTGCGGCGCTCTGGAACGCTGACGCCCTGTCCGCAAAAGGCCCACTGGCGTCATCTGCCGGCCGAGCCTCGCGCCCGGAATACAGACTCTCGTTCAGATTCTCTGTGTCCGTCCGCTAACGACCCTAAGCGGCCCCTCTCCCATAGGGAGAGGGCGACTCGCGGCTCCGCCGCGAGCGGGGTGAGGGGACCAGGACTTCGTGGAGAGGTCCAACCCCTCACCCGGTCAGCGCAAGCGCTGACTCGACCTCTCCCTATGGGAGAGGTGATTGGTCCGCAAACCACCCGTTGCGGACGTTCCTCAGGTGGCGGGCCGCTGAGTCCGAAAACGACCCATTTCGGAAGATCGAGAGCCTGTCTTGGACGGCAGCAAACACCCACTAGCAGTCATCCGGCGGCTTGCTAAAGTCCGACGATGCTCCGCCGATCAATTCCCGCGCTCGCACTGGTCGCTGTTTGTCTCGGAGGTTGCCAGCCCACACCCAGCGAAACGCAGATCAACAAAAGGCTTCGATCTCCATCGGGTGCACTCACGGCGATCTATGCCGAAGACCTTGGGGGCGGCCCCGCAACTGGAGTTTCTGAGGACGTTTATATCGTTGACGGGGACCGGTTCCCAAGGGTCGCGGATCGCGTTTTCAGCGATGAGTGCGTTCACAACCTCCAACTAGCTTGGGAAGGATCAGCATCGCTCCGCATTGATTATGATGTTTCTCAAGACTTTCATGAGGACACCGATCGCCATGGACCGAATGGTCTTCCACTTTGGCTGTGGGGCCGCAGCCCCGCGCAAGCTATCAATGTTCACTTGGTTCGCCATCTCACCCCTCCGGGCAATGGCTGCTAACCACCACTTCCGGCCGGAGCGCTAAGGACAAGTTTCCACCCATTCCAGTGGTTGGACGCGGAATCTTGGTGTCGCGGGTCGAAGGCCCGGAAGTGGGGGATTGCAGCCAGTCTCCGTCATCCCCGCGAAAGCGGGGATCCCGCTACTTTCCTTTCTGGCTTCGTGGGCTGCGTACCCTTCGTGCGAGACCAATTTCGCACAAAGAGCGCAAAGAGCACGAAGAAGCGGGATTCCCGCGTTCGCGGCAATGACGAAAAGTGGCAGCTATGGGTCGCTCCCGGAAGGAGCATCCTTCCTGAACAAATGTCCGGCCTCGGGCTGGCGGCAGTCCAGCCGACGCGCACCCAGCCAGTCTCAGCCGTGCACAGTCTCATGCCGCTCCAGCATGGCGACGAAGGCTGCGATCTTGCGTGCCCTGGTCTCGGGCTTCTTCACGGCGCCTATGCGGTACAGGATCGCGTACCGGTTGGCGCCGCTCAGTGTCGCGAAAAAGGCAGCTGCTTCGGGGCTTTGGTCCAGTGCCGCTTGAAGGTCCGCCGGCACCTCGGCCGTGCTCGCGGGAGCATAGGCTACGTCCCACCTGCCGTCTGACTTGGCAGCCTCGACCTGCGCCAGCCCACCTGCGCGCATCCGGCCAGCTTCGATGAGCTCGGTCGCTCGCGTGCGGTTGAGCTGCGACCATTTGCTGCCTGGCTTGCGCGGCGTGAAGCGAACGAGCCAATGCTCGTCGTCATACTTGTCGAGCTGACCATCGATCCAGCCGTGGCAGAGCGCCGCATCGATCGCCTCGGTTTTCGTCACGCTGGTACGGCGCGAGCTTGCCTTCGCCAGCTTGAGCCAAAATCCTTTCGAGTTCGTGGGCTGGATTTCGAGCCAGCATTCCAAAGCCCCGGCATCGGGAAATGCCATGATCGGCAGGCCGGCGCGCTCTTCGGTCATTTGCTCGACCCCTATCGGTCGAGGCATGGCCCGTCCATCTGCGCGACCTGATGCGAGGCGGACGAGCAAGGAGGGGTAAGTGCTGTCCTACATCCCGCCCGATCAGATACGCTCGGCGCGTCGCCGAGTCGGGCTCGGTGCGGCTCTTTGATATGGTCGAAATCCGGGCGGATGCGTCTCATGCCGGAGAAGGGAAATTTCCCCGAATCCATGTGAATGTCATCAATGTCGTCCATCTCGTCCAGGTCGTCCACTTCCCGCCGGCGGCTATGCGGCGCGCGCCGCGCACGCCTTGCAGCTCGGGTCCTTCGGAATGCGGATTGTGCGCAGCGCCGGCGTGATGCCGTCGAAGACATGAACCTTGCCCGCCGGGTCGGGGCCGAAGCCGGCGATCGCGCGGACCGCTTCCATCGCCGCCCAGCTGCCGATCAGGCCGGCCATCGCGCCCAGCACGCCCTGCTCGGCGCAGGTGTCGCAATCGTCGGCGTCGAATGCATCGCCGACGAAGCAGCGATAGCAGGGCTGGCCCGCTTCCCAGCCGCGAAACGTGCCGATCTGGCCCTGGAATTGGCCGAGTGCGCCGGACACGAGCGGGATGCGGGCGCGGGTGCAGTGATCCGCGACCGCAAGGCGGGTCGCGAAATTGTCGCAGCCGTCCAGCACCAGATCGACGCCGTCGATCAGCTCTGCGGCGTTGGCGCTCGTGAGCCGCTCGGGGACGGCCTCGAACGCCACGTCCGGGTTCAGCCGCGCAACCGCCTCGCGCGCGACCTCGACCTTGGGCCGTCCGATATCGTTCGTGCCGAACAGGATCTGCCGCTGCAGGTTGGACAGGCTCACCACATCATCGTCGATCACGCGCAATGCGCCCACGCCAGCCGCTGCCAGGTACTGGATCGCCGGGCAGCCGATCCCACCCGCGCCGATCACCGCTACCCGTGTCCGCGCGAGCTTCATCTGCCCGGCCCCACCGATTTCCTTCAGGACGATGTGGCGGGCATAGCGGTCGAGCTGTTCGTCGGTGAGGGTCACACGCCGGTGGACCCGAAGCCGCCAGCGCCTCGCGCCGTGCCGTCCAGTTCCTCCACTTCCGCGAAGCGCGCGCGCTGGACGGGAGCGGGGACGAGCTGGGCGATGCGGTCGCCGCGCCGGATCGCGAACGGCTCCGCGCCCAGATTGGCGAGGATCACCTTCACTTCGCCGCGGTAGTCTGCATCGATCGTGCCGGGTGTGTTGAGGCATGTGATGCCATGCTTCAGCGCCAGGCCGGAGCGGGGGCGGACCTGGACTTCATAGCCTTCCGGAATGGCGATCGCGAAGCCGGTCGCGACCGCGTGGCGGGCGCCCGGAGGGAGCGTCAGCTCTTCGGCCGCGACGACGTCCATGCCGGCGGCATGCTCGGTGGCATAGGCGGGGAGGGGCAGGTTCTCCCCATGCGGCAAGCGCTTGAGACTGATCGCAATGTCAGGCGATTGCATCGGCGATCCTGTCGGCCAGCCGCGCGGCGACCTGTTCCTTCGGCATTTCTTCCCAGTCCTCCACGCCGGCTTCGCTGACCAGGTGGACGCGATTATCCGCGCCTCCCATCACGTCGCCGGAGACGTCGTTCGCGACGATCCAGTCGGCGCCCTTGCGCGCGCGCTTGGCGGTCGCGTTGGCGATCACATCATCGGTTTCGGCGGCAAAGCCGACCAGCAGCCGCGGCCGGCGCGGACCGCGCGCCAGACCGGCCAGAATGTCCGGGTTCTCCGCCAGCGCAAGCGACGGGACGGTGCCCTGCTTCTTGATCTTCGACCCGCTCGGCTTGACCCGCCAGTCGGCAACTGCGGCGACCAGCACGGCCGCATCGGCCGGAAGTGCCGCATCGACAGCCGCCGCCATGTCGCGCGCGGTTTCCACATCGACGCGATCGACACCCGCCGGCGTGGGCAACGCGACCGGGCCGCTCACCAGCGTCACGCGCGCGCCGAGCCGGGCAAGGGCGGCGGCGATCGCGAAACCCTGTTTCCCCGACGAGCGGTTGGCGATGTAGCGCACCGGGTCGATCGGCTCGTGCGTCGGGCCGGCAGTGACGATGACGTGCCGCCCTCTCAGCTCTCCGTTCGCTTCGAGCGAAGTCGAGAAGCGTGTCTCGACTTCGCTCGACACGAACGGCTTTGAGAGGGATTCTTGAATCGCGGCCAGGATCGCCTCCGGTTCCGGCAGCCGCCCGGGTCCGAACTCACCGCACGCCATTGGTCCTTCGTCCGGCTCCAGCACCCTCACGCCGTCGTCCCGCAGCCGCTCGACATTTCGGCGGGTCGCGGCGTGCTGCCACATGCGCACGTTCATCGCCGGCGCCGCGAGCACGGGCTTGTCGGTCGCCAGTAGCAGCGTGGTCGCAAGATCGTCGGCAATCCCCGCCGCCATCCGCGCGAGCAGGTCGGCTGTTGCGGGCGCGACCACGACCAGGTCGGCTTCGCGGCTGAGCTGGATATGCCCCATCTCCGCCTCGTCCTTCAGGTCCCACAGGCTGGTATGGACTTGAGCTTCGGAGAGCGCGGCGAGCGTCATCGGCGTCACGAACTGCGCGCCGCCGTCGGTCAGCACGCAACGGACGCTCATGCCGGCCTTGCGGATCAGCCGGATTAGCTCGCACGCCTTGTATGCCGCGATCCCGCCGCCGACGATCAGGAGGATGCGCTTGCCCGTCATGCGCTCACGTTAGCAGCAGGGTGATGATCGACCCAACTGCCGCCGCAGCGATGCCGATTGCCGCATAGCGCCAGCTGCTGCCGCGGCCGAGGACGTGGACGTCGACCAGCGGTGGCGGCGGGGGCGCGGCGCTGGGGCGCGGGAACTGGTGGTCGAGACGCCGGATCAGGTCGGGGATCAGCGCCAGCGTGCGGCCGAGCTCGACGATGCGATCGGCGGCCCAGGCTTCGGGGCCGATCTCGGTCCGGATCCATTCGCGGACGAACGGGCCGGCCGTTTCCCACATGTTGATGTCGGGATCGAGCGTTTGCGCCACGCCCTCCACCATCACCATCGTCTTCTGCAGCAGCAGCAGGTGCGGCTGGGTCGGCATGTCGAAGTCGCGGGTGATCGCGAACAGGCCGTCGAGCATGTTGCCGATCGATATGTCCTTGACCGGGAGCCCCCGGATCGGCTCGCCCACGGCCCGAAGCGCGGTCGTGAACTCGGCGAGATTGTGGTGCGGCGGAACATAGCCCGCCTCGAAATGGATCTCGGCGACGCGCTCGTAATTGCCGGTGATCAGGCCGTAGAGGATTTCGGCCAGCCACATGCGCGCGCGGCGGTCGATCCGGCCCATGATGCCGAAATCGATCGCGACGATCGTGCCGTCCGGCCGCACCAGCAGGTTTCCCTGGTGCATGTCGGCATGGAAGAAGCCTTCGGAGATCGCCTGGCGCAGAAAGGCGCGGACGAGGCGGCCGGCCAGCGCCTTCACGTCGTGGCCGGCGGCGATCAGCTCGTCGCGGCGCGAGACTTTGATGCCGTCGATCCACTCCAGCGTCATCACGCGCCGGGCGGTGCGCTGCCAGTCGATCGACGGCACGCAATAGCCCGGCTCCGCTTCCATCGCCTCGGCGAGCTCGGACGCGGACGCAGCCTCTCGCCGCAAATCGAGCTCGCGCATCGTCCATTGCCTGAACGTCGCGATCACCAGCCGCGGACGCAGCCGCTGCAGCTCGGGGCCAAGCGCTTCCGCCTGGGCAGCGGCCCATTCGTAAGTGTCGAGGGCCTTGGCGAATTCCTCCTCGACGCCGGGGCGGAGCACCTTGACCGCGACCTCGCGGCCGTCGCTCGTCACTGCGCGATGAACCTGCGCGATCGAGGCGGCGCCGACCGGTTCCGGATCGAGCGACCGGAACAGCTGGTCGATCGGCTTGCCGAGCGCCTGCTCGATCGCGGTGCGGATTTCCTCGAACGGCGCGGGCGGCAGATCGTCTTGCAGGCGGAGCAGATCGGCGGCGGCCTCCGGGCCGACCAGGTCGGGGCGGGTGGCCAGAGCCTGGCCGAACTTGATCGCCGCGGGGCCGAGCGCTTCGAACGCATGCGCATATTCGGGCACCCGCGGAATGCGCGCGCCGAAACGGGCAAGCTTCACCAGTCGGCGAACGGGCGGCGGGGTCAGCGGGTCGCGCTCGATGCCGCGCAGCGCACCATGACGCGCCAGCGTACGGCCCCATTTCAGCAGCCGGAACAGATGGGTCGCGGTGGAGGCCAACTAAATCTTCCAGCCCGAGTGGATCGCGACCAGCCCGCCCAGCATCGGCTCGACGTGGGTGCGCACGAACCCGGCCTCGCCGATCATACGTGCGAACGTCGGCATGTCGGGGAAGCGGCGGATCGACTCGATCAGGTAGCGGTAGCTGTCCTCGTCATCCGCGATCAGCTTGCCGACCTTGGGCACGATCCGGTGCGAATAGAAATCGTAGACTTCCGAGAATCCAGGCCACAGCGTGGTCGAAAATTCGAGGCAGAAGAAACGGCCGCCGCGGCGGAGCACGCGGTGCGCCTCGCGAAGGGCGGCGGGGATGTCGGTCACGTTCCGGATTCCGAACGCGATCGTGTACGCGTCGAAAAAGCGGTCCGGGAACGTCAGGCTCTCGGCGTTGGCCTCGCTCCAGACCAGCGTGTCGAACCCGCGCGCATCCGCCCGGCCCATGCCGACTTCCAGCATTTCCGGGTTGATGTCCGCGACGGTAACGCGAGCGCCTGAGCGGGCAAGGCGGAAGGCGATGTCGCCGGTACCGCCGGCCATGTCGAGAATGTCCTCGCCCGCGCGCGGCTTCACCCGGCGCACGAAGCGGTCCTTCCACAGCCGGTGCATGCCGGCCGACATGGCGTCGTTCATGATGTCGTAGCGACGCGCAACGTTCGAAAAGACGGCGCCGACGCGGGCCGTCTTTTCCTCGGGAGCGACCTCTTCGTAACCGAAGGAGACTGTTTCGGGCATGGCGGTCCGATAGCGGGAGCTTGTGGGGCAAGCAAACGCCGCTTAGCTGCATCCGGTGCCAGAACTTCCCGAAGTCGAAACCACGGTTCGCGGGCTGCGGCCCGTCCTCGAGGGCCAGACGCTCGCGCGTGTCGAGGCACGGCGCGCGGACCTGCGCTTTGCGTTCCCGCCTGACCTGCGCCAGCGGCTGACCGGCGCGCGCGTCACCGGGCTTGGCCGCCGCGCCAAATACGGGCTGGTCGACACCGACCGCGGCGACACGATGATCTTCCATCTCGGCATGTCGGGCCGCTGGCGGCTCGACCCGGACGAGATCGGCACGCACGACCATCTGGTGCTGGAGACCGGGGCGGGGCGGCGGCTGGCGCTGAACGATCCCCGCCGGTTTGGTTCGGTCGACCTGTTCCCGACGGCTGAGCTGGCCGCCTATCCCGCCTTTGCGGCGCTGGGGCCGGAGCCGCTGGGACCGGATTTCACGTCAGACTATCTGGCCCATGCGCTGGAGGGACGCAGCGCGCCGATCAAGGCGTTGCTGCTCGATCAACGGATCGTCGCCGGGCTGGGCAATATCTATGTTTGCGAGGCGCTGTACATGGCCGGCATTGCGCCCACGCGGGCGGGCGGTCGGATCGCGCGCAAGCGGTTGGATGCGCTGGTGCCGGCGATCCGCGCGGTCCTGGAAGCGGCGATCGAGGCCGGCGGATCGACCTTGCGCGATTACGCCCGGCCCAACGGCGAACTCGGCTATTTCGCCAAGCAATGGCGCGTCTATGGCCGGGAAGGTCAGGCGTGCCTGTGCGGCGCGCCGGTCCGGCGCCGCGTCGATAGCGGCCGCTCGACCTTCTACTGCGCCGCCTGCCAGCGCTGACATTCTGTAACGCGAACGTCACGAATACGTCGCGGACTCGTCACCGGCGAGTCCCGAATCTGACCCCGAACGCGCCTAGCGCGGCCCGGACGGAAGCGGCGGGGGCCGCGTCCCGCAATCCAAAAGGGTCAATCCATGACGCGTCTTCGTTTCGTTCTGATGCTCGGCACCGCGCTGCCGGCCGCCTGTTTCACCACATCCGCCATTGCGGCCGATGATGTCGTCGCTGCCGCCGACGCGGTCGATGCCGGCGACGGCAGCGGCCTTGGCGAAATCGTGGTGACCGCAACCAAGCGCGAAACCGACCTGCAGCAGACGCCGATCGCGATCTCTGTGGTCAACTCGCAGCTCATCAAGGACCGGCACGTCCAGAGCCTCTACGATCTGGCCGATGGCGGCGTACCCAGCTTGCGCGTCGCGACCTTCGAGGCGCGCCAGTCGGCACTGACGATCGGCATCCGCGGCATCGTGCCGTTCGACGCCAACCAGACCGCACGCGACCAAGGCGTGGGCGTCTATGTCGACGGCGTCTATCTGGGCCGCCAGCAGGGCCTGAATGCTGCGCTGTTCGACGTGGAGCGGATCGAGGTGCTGCGCGGGCCGCAAGGGACTTTGTTCGGCCGCAATACGGAAGGCGGCGCGCTCAGCATCGTGACGAAGGCGCCCACCGGCGAGTTCGGTGGGCGGGTCAGCGCGGGCGTCGGAAACTACGGGAGCTACAACGGCGAGGCGCACATCGACTTCCCGGCCTTCGCCAACCTGGCGGTGAAGCTGGACGGCGTGATGCAGCACCAGGGCGCCACCACCAAAAACCCGCTCGCCGGCCAGAAAGGCTGGAACTATTTCAACCGCGTCGGCGGCCGCGCTGCGGTCCGGTGGACGCCGTTCGACGGCTTCACGGCAGACCTGTCTTATGACCGGTCGAAGGACGAGAACACGCCCTTCTACAGCCAGCTGGTGAACTACAATCCGCTCGGCCGCACGGTCGGCGTCTATGACGCGAACGGCAAGCTCGTTGCGCCTCCGGGCGGCACCTGCACGCCGGCCTGCATCGCGCCGCTTTCGCCGCTGGTGGTCGTCAGCGGCGACAACCGGATGAAGGTCGCCGACATCGGCGTGCCGCAGCAGCCGAGCGTGGATCGCACGAGCGGCTTCACCGGCATTCTGAAGTACGAACCGACGCCGGACCTCGAGCTCCGGTCGATCACCGCGTGGCGCAAGGTCAGCACGCACCAATGGGATAACTCAGGCGGCGCGCACCGCACCATCTTCGCGCCGAACACGAATTTCAGCCGCTACAGCCTGTCGGAGCTGTTTCAGAACCAGTTCAGCCAGGAGCTCCAGGCGGTCGGCAGCTTTCCGCAGCTCGATTACGTCGTGGGTGCCTATTATTTCAAGGAACACGCGTCCGAGGCCGCGGCCACGCCCAGCAGCAACCGCTGGAACGCGGACGCCACCGGATACACCGTCAACAGTCCGATCGTTTTCGGCCCGATCACGTCCGGCAACCAGGGCTGGGATCGCAGCTCCTGGTTCGTCCAGCGCGACAGTCGCGCCGAAGCGACGAGCTATGCCGTCTTCGGCCAGTTCACCTTCACGCCCGCCCGCTTCGATATCTTCCACCTGACCGCAGGCGCCCGCTACACGCACGACAAGCGCGACGGCCTGCTCTTCGTCGTCCAGAACAAGCCGACGAACTACGGCTTCCACTTCTCCGCCAACCGGGTCGACCCACTGGTGACCGCCGCGATCGACGTGACGCCGGATGTGCACCTCTACGCCAAATACGCGACCGGCTACCGGGCGGGGGGCGCCAACGACCGGTCGCAGACGTTCAATGCGTTCGGTCCGGAGTCGGTCAGGTCCTATGAAGCGGGCGCGAAGCTCGACCTGTTCGACCGGCGCGTGCGCCTGAACCTTGCCGGCTACATCATGGACCGCAAGGGCACGCAGACCGACTTCGACAATGTCGACACACGGCCGACATTGCCGGACGGATCGCCGAACCCGACGTTCAACCTGCACACGGAAGAGACGCGCAACGCGCCGGGCATTTCGAGGATCAGGGGCGTCGAGGCGGACCTGACCGTGCAGCCGGTGGACAATCTGACGATGGGCGCATCCTACGCCTACACCTATACGCGGGTGCCGCCGACGCCGAACCCGTTCCTGAACAACGCGCCGTTCCAGGTCTATACAGTCTTCACGCCGCGCAACGCGGCCTCGGGCTTCATCGACTATGAGGTTCCGGTCGCGGGGAACGGCGCCAGGCTTCGCTTCCACCTCGACGCCAATTATGCCGATCCTCAGTACAGCTTCCAGTCGGAGCCGGTGAAGACCGACTCCAGCTTCATCGTGAACGGCCGCATCGCGCTGGCGGACATCCCTGTGAACGGCAGCGGGACGACAGCCACGCTCTCGGTCTGGACCCGCAACCTGTTCAACGAGACGCACATCTATCGCCGGTCCGCAGCCAACGCCGCGATCCTTGGCGACTATGCCAACTTCAACCCGCCCCGGACGTTCGGCGGCGAGGTGGCGATCAGGTTTTGATGCAGAATTCCCTCTCCCGCGAGCGGGAGAGGGCGACTCGCGCCGGCGGGCGCGAGCGGGGTGAGGGTACTGTGGTAAAGGTTATCGGGCCCTCACCCTCCCACCGCTTCGCGGCGGGCCCCTCCCTCTCCCGCAAGCGGGAGAGGGGTTAGATCAAGCGTCGATCGCTTCCTCATCCAGCCGCGACGCGTTTTCCTGGATGAACTGGAACCGGTGTTCCGGATTTCGCCCCATCAGCCGGTCGACGAGATCGCGGACGCCGGCGCGTTCCTCGTAATCCTGGGGCAGGGTGATGCGAATCAGGCTGCGGGTCTTCGGGGCCATTGTGGTTTCGCGAAGCTGCTGCGGGTTCATTTCGCCCAAGCCCTTGAACCGGCCGACCTCGACCTTCTTGCCTTTGAACTCCGTCGCTTCCAGCTCGGCGCGGTGGGCATCGTCGCGGGCATAGAGGCTCTTGCCGCCTGCCGTCAGCCGGTAGAGCGGAGGCTGGGCGAGATAGAGGTGCCCGCGCCGGACGATGTCCGGCATTTCTTGGAAGAAGAAGGTCATCAACAGCGTCGCGATGTGGGCGCCGTCCACGTCGGCATCGGTCATGATGACGATGCGTTCGTAACGAAGCGCATCGGGCGCGCATTTGTCGCGGGTGCCGCAGCCCAATGCCTGGATCAGGTCGGCGATCTCGTTGTTCGCGCGGATCTTGTCGGCGGTGGCGGAAGCGACGTTCAGGATCTTGCCGCGGATCGGCAGGATCGCCTGCGTCTTGCGATCGCGCGCCTGCTTGGCCGAGCCGCCGGCCGAGTCGCCCTCGACGATGAACAACTCGGTGCCTTCGGGACTGTCGTTGGCGCAGTCGGTAAGTTTGCCGGGCAGGCGGAGCTTGCGCGCGCCGGTCGCGGTTTTGCGCTTGACCTCGCGCTCTGCCTTGCGCCGCAGCCGTTCGTCCATCCGATCCATGACGAAGCCGAGCAGCGCCTTGCCGCGCTCCATCCGGTCGGCGAGGAAATGGTCGAAATGGTCGCGGATCGCATTCTCGACCAGCCGCGCCGCTTCCGGGGAAGTCAGCCGGTCCTTGGTTTGGCTCTGGAACTGCGGGTCGCGGATGAAAACGGACAGCATCAGCTCGGCGCCGGTAACGATATCCTCGGCGCTGATGTCCTTGGCCTTCTTCTGGCCGGTCAGCTCGCCGAAGGCGCGGATGCCCTTGGTCAGCGCGGCGCGAAGCCCCTGCTCGTGCGTGCCGCCGTCGGGCGTCGGGATGGTGTTGCAGTACCAGCTATAGCTGCCTTCGCTCCACAGCGGCCAGGCAACGGCCCATTCGACGCGGCCCTGGCCATCGGGGAACTCCTGCGCACCGGTGAAGAATTCGGTCGTCGCGCATTCGCGCGTCCCGATCTGCTCCTTCAGATGATCGGCAAGTCCACCTGGAAACTGGAACACGGCTTCGGCGGGAATGTCGGTGTCGGCGATCAGGTCGGGCGCGCATTTCCAGCGAATTTCGACGCCCGCGAACAGATACGCCTTGGAGCGAGCGAGGCGGTAGAGCCGCGCCGGCTTGAACTTCAGCTCCTCGCCGAAAATCTCCGGATCGGGCACGAAGGAGACAGTGGTACCGCGCCGGTTCGGCACCGCGCCCAGCTCTTCCAGCGGCCCCAAGGTCACGCCGCGGGCAAAGCGCTGGCGATAGAGCGATTTGTTGCGCGCAACCTCGACCGTCGTTTCGGCGGAGAGGGCATTGACGACGCTAACGCCGACGCCGTGCAGGCCGCCCGACGTCGCATACGCCTTTCCGGCGAATTTGCCGCCGGAATGGAGCATCGACATGATGACTTCCAACGCCGACTTGTCCGGGTATTTCGGGTGCGGATCGACCGGCATGCCGCGGCCATTGTCGGCGATCGTCAGCCGATTGCCGACATCCAGCGTGACCTCGATGCGCGTCGCAAAGCCGGCGACGGCTTCGTCCATCGCATTGTCGAGCACTTCGGCGGCAAGGTGATGAAGCGCCCGCTCGTCGGTGCCGCCCACATACATGCCCGGGCGGCGGCGGACCGGCTCCAGCCCCTCCAGCACCTCGATCGAGGAAGCGTCATAATCGGTGGAAAGCGCCGCGTTGGAAGCAAACAGATCGGACATGGCCAAGAGCTATAGAAGCGGGAAGGGCAGGGGCGGAACCGTCAAAATTCATCACGGCCGCGGCACAGGGTGAAAATCAGCTTAAGCCGACGGCCCCTAGGCGGAAAGGCGTCGCATAGGGACGACATTCTCGAGTGCGCGCAAACGCTCGGCGAGGGCGCGGTTGCACGCTTCGTAGGCGGGCACGAAATCGCGCTCGATCTGCTCCTCGGTCCAGCGCCAGGGGATGAGTCCGGACAGCGTTTCGCTGTGGAACAGACGGGTGCCGCCTGCTTCGGGAACGAACTCGAACAGATGATCGCCGGTGAACAGCAGCGGCACATGCCCGCGCCACGCAAGCACGTGGGCCGGTTCGGCGCGGGTGATGGTGACCGTCTGGCGGATGGTCGCGCCAGGCTTGGCGGGATTCAGGAACCGCATTGCGACTCTGGCGCCGATGCGCGCTTCGCCGCTGGCGTCCAGGTTCAGCGGATTCCAGTCGCGATAATGCGCGAAATCGGCGAGCACGGTCCAGACACGTTCCGGCGCATGCGGCAGATGGATCGACGTCAGGACGCGCTTGGCCATGATCCGATCAATGCCCGCGCCGCGCTGCCGTCAAGCAGCGCGGCGCGGGTGATCGACGAGCGGGCCAGAACGGTCGACCGGCGTGGTCTCTCTCGCGCCGGCCCGCGCTTAGCAGATCAGGCGAGCACTGCCGTCCGGCGGCGGCGCGCGGCTGCGCCGATCAGGCCAAAGCCGCCGATCATCAGCGCCCAGGTCGCCGGCTCCGGAACCGCCGTGATCGTGAACGTGCCGGATCCGGTCGCGGCGCCCAGCGTGTAGGTGCCGGTAAAGGTCCCGCCGTTGGGCGACCAGTAGGCGGCCGCGTCGTTGATCGCCTGCTGCTGCTGGGCGACGGTGCAGCCCGTGCAATAAGCAGCGAACGAATTGCCGGAGCCGCGCCCGACAATGGCGTCCACCAGCTGCGTGTTCGGACCGGAGGTGATGAACACGTCATCGCCCGTCCCGAGCATGCCGTCGGAGCCCTTCAGCACGCCCTGATAATCGTTGGAATAATTATAGGCGCCTGCGGCGTAGCTGAAACCGAGCGCATCGTCCGGGTCGCTCGACGCCATCGTGAGCATCAGCTGCGAGATCGAGATCTGTTGATCGTCGCCGGTGATCCGAAGGCTGAAATGCATCCGGTTGCCAAGCTCGTTGGCGAAGGCGGCGCCGAATTTGGTGCCCGGGTCGGCGAAGCCCTTCCAGCTCGGGAAACCAGTGACGATGCCCTGGGAGGCGCCGACGACCGATTGGGCATGGAAATAGGTCGGCGCGTTCGGGTCACCAAAGGAGGTGTAGCCGTGGTACATGGCCTGGACCGCATTCGAGACCCAGCCTGCATAGGATGGAGAGCCGAAACCGTTCGGCGCCAGGGTCGGCGTGACGGTGATGGTGATGGCCTGGGCAGAGGACGCGCCGAATTTATAACCTGTTTAGTGTTTTGTCACGAAGGAGTTGCCGCCGTTCCGGATCGAACCGGCGGCAAAGCGCTCCCGCAGGGGGCGGACGGGAGCGCTCCGCGTCTGCGGCGGTGCCGCGTCAGCCGACGATCAGCCTGCCGTTCATCTTCACCGGCCGGCTGATGTTGAAGTAATTGGGGCTGGTCGCCATCACCGTTTCATGGATTTCGGCGAATTGCTCCGGCGTGCCATTGCCCTTAATCCGCACGTCATAGTCGATGCCGCGATAGCCGGGCGGGACGGCGTCGCTGAGGCCGAGGAAGCCGCGCAGGTCGAGCTCGCCGCGCGTCTCGATCTCCAGCGATTCAAGCTCGATGCCGCGCAACGCCGCGCCCGCGACATAGCCGACCGCCATGCAGGCGTTCACCGCCGACATCAGCAGCTCCTGCGGGTTGGGCGCGCTGTTCGTGCCGAGCAACTCCTCCGGCTCGTCGGCAACGATGCGGAAGCTGCGCTCGACCCGCTCGCCGCCGATCACATAGCTGTCCACGACCGACTCGCTGCGCGTCTGGCCCAGCCAGCGCGTGGTGACGTTGAAGGCCACCTTGGCCTTGGCAGGATCGGCGCCGATCGCGTCGACCACCTCGCCCAGGGCGGTGAGGTCGATGTCGTTCACGCGGGTTTTCTTGACGGTATCCAACATGGGTCTTCTCCTTCTCTCTCTTGGTGATGCTAGGGATCAGGCGAACTGGGGCGCGACGGCGTCGATGCGGGCGCGGGCAGTCGGCGAAATCCGCTCCAGCGTGTCGACAAACTGCGGGTGGACCATGCCGGAGCCCAGATAGGTCCACCGCGCCGCCTGGTGCTGCTGGGCAAGCAGCGCCGCCCGGTTCGGGAGCGAGCGTCCGACCGCACGCTCGAAGGTCTGGAGATTGAGCTCCGCCTGCTGGGCGAGGCCGCCGTCGAGGAAGGCGCCGATCTCCAGATATTCGTTCGCGGCGGCGACGATCTCAATCTCGCTGCGACCATCGGCAAGCGCCAGCACGATCAGCGTGTCGATCTTCGCGTGCTGTGCTTCCTCCATCCAGTGGTGGCGGAGCAGGCTTTTGAACAGCGGGTCGAGGCTGCCATCATCGCGGACGCTGTCCAGATAATGGCCCTGCGTCATCCACTCGATCTGGAGGATGGCGAGCGCGACCGCCAGCGGGTCGTGGCGCAGAACCTCCGCCGCAATCGCCTCGGCCGGTCCGATGACTTCGCATGGCGTTCCGAAGCCGGCGGCAAATGCATCGCGGAAGCGCCGGAACAGCTGGATGTGCTTGGCCTCTTCGCCGGCGAACTGGAGCAGGGCGCGGACGCGGTAATCGTCGGTGTTGAGCAGCGGCCGCGCGTGGTCGAGCAGGAACGGCAGAATGAACTCCTCGATCAGCCCGAACAGCGACAGATATTGGTGGCCGCCGATCTGGTTGAGGACGCGTCGTTCGTCCGGCTCCAGGCCCGGCGCCGCCCTGGTGCGGGCCAGCGCTTCGGGCATGAAGTGCGCGGCGAAATCGAGCCGCTGGTTCGGCCCGAACACGTCGTCGAGCCGCCAGCCGGCGCGCTCTGACGTGGACAAGACTGCTTCGTAGCTGAAATCCTTGTACATTTCATGTCTCCGATGCTGATGATCAGAAGCCGCCGAACGGCGTCACCGCGACGATGACGGCCGTGGAGCTGCAGACGAAGGTGCAGAAGCTCACGATCAGGAGCTTCATGGTTTCGGGCGAAAACTTGATAAGCATTAGGAACTCCATGGTTGGGCAAAGACCGGGTATTCCGCGTCAGGGGTGAAACGCGGTTGCGAACCTGAGATTTGCTTGACCCGGACTTGGGATACTGCGTTTCGGCGGTTGCCAGAATGACCGGCTTGCCGGATGATTTGACCGAATCACCGGAACAAGGGCCCGGAGCGGCCATGGACGTGCTTTCGGACATCCTGTCGTCGATGCGGCTGACCGGCGGCGTCGTGATCGATGCGGAGATGGCGGGCGCCTGGTCGATCGCGTCGCAATTCACGCCCGAACATTGCGCCGCCTTCTTCCCCGTTCCGGCGCACGTGATTGGCTATCATTATGTCCGATCGGGCCGCGTCTGGGTGGAAGCGCCGGGTGCGGCCCCGGTCGAGGCGGGGCCGGGCTGCATCATCATCATCCCGCGCAATGAGCGGCACGTGATCTACAGCGTGCCGGGCCTGAAGGCAGTCGAGGCCGTCGACCTGATCCAGCCGGGGCATGATGGCGTCGCCGCCCGCATCGAGATCGCGGGCGAGGGCGCCGAAACGCAGCTTTATTGCGGATTCCTGGGAAGCACCTCGCCCGAGAACGCGTTGCTGCAGAGCCTGCCGAGCCTGTTGCTGATCCAGGCTGACGCGGGCGCAGGCGGGGATTGGCTGGAAAGCTCGCTGCGGTTCGCGGCGGAGGGGTTGTCGACCGCTCCGCCGGGCGTGATTGCCCGGTTGAGCGAACTGCTGTTCGGGGAGGCGGTACGCCGCTACATTGACGCGCTGCCGCAGGGACAGGGCGGCTGGCTGGCGGGGCTGCGGGACCCGGTGGTCGCCCGCACGCTGGGAATCATCCACAGCCGCTACTGCGAAGCGCTCGACATGAGCTCCCTTGCGCGCGAGGTCGGCCTGTCCCGTTCCGCGCTGGCCGACCGGTTCACGGCGCTGATCGGCGAGCCGCCGATGCGCTACTGCGCGCGCTGGCGCATGCGGATTGCCGCCAACATGCTGCGGGACGGGCGGCAGAGCAGCGGCAATGTCGGCTATGAAGTCGGCTTCAACTCGGAAGCGGCGTTCACGCGTGCATTCAAGCGCGAATATGGCGAGCCGCCCGCGGTGTGGCGGCGGCGAATGGCGGCGGCCTTCGCAGGCGCGGCTGCAAAGGCGGCGCTGCCGGACGCGAGGGCGAGCGAGCGCATCGCCTTTTGCACGTCTGCCGACGGCGCGCGGATCGGCTATTCGGAGATCGGCGAGGGCTTTCCGTTGCTGCAGCCGGCCGTGTGGTTCCACCATGTCGAGCTGGATTGGGACACGGCCGCCTGGGCGCACTGGATGGCAGCAGTGGTGCAGGGGCACCGTCTGATCCGAAGCGACCTGCGCGGCGTCGGGCTATCCGACCCGCAGCCGCCGCGCTGGACGTTCGAGGCGCTGGTCGAGGATTTCGAGGCGGTGGTCGACGCGTCAGGCGTGGAGCTGTTCGACCTGATCGGCCTGTCGCATGGCGCGCTTGTCGCGCTGGCTTATGCGGCGCGGCATCCGGAACGGGTGCGCAAGATGCTGCTCTATGGCGGTTATGCGGCCGGCTTCGGCGTGCGCGGCGATCAGGACGAGATCAAGCGGAGGAACACGCTGCTGCGGATGGGGCAGATCTATCGCGACGGCGACCGCGAAGTGTTCGGACGGATGCTGGGCGCGCTGTACTGGCCCGGCGCACGCGACCAGGTGATCGAGTGGCTGAACGAGCGGCTGGTGACGATCATGGGCCTGAACGAGTCGCTGCAGGACGTCTTCCGCAGCGTCGACATCCGCGATGAACTCGGCGGGATCACCGCGGAGACTTTGGTCGCGCACAGCCGCGGCGACCGGATCATCCCGCACGCTTGTTCAGAGGACGTCGCCGCCCGGATCGCCGGCGCGCGGATGATATCGGTCGACAGCCAGAACCATATGCCGCTCGCGGACGAGCCAGCCTGGACCGGCTTCGCCCGCGAACTGCGCGCGTTCCTGGTTTAGCGGACCCGCGGGCCGCCGAAGGGGAGCGGCGGCGGCGGGCGGCGGTCGCGGCGGGGCAGCTGGGCCTGATAGGCTTGGCCGCAATGCGCGACGCAATAGGGAAAGCCCGGGTTCACCGGCGCGCCGCAGAAATGGAAGTCCGGCTCGCCCGGATGGCCGAGCGGCCATTTGCAGATGCGCTCATTCAGGTCGAGCAGGCTGGTTTTGCCGGCGATCTCCGGGCTCGGCTTGGCCGGCACCAGGCGGCGCGGCGGCGCGGGCGGAATTGGCGCGGAGGTTTCGCCCGGCGCCTGGCGCAGGAAGCCGCCGGGGCCGATCGAGCGAATCTGCGGCTGCGGGGGCGCGGCCGGCGTCGCGGGCGACTCGGGCTGAGCGGCCGCTGCCGGACGTTCGGGCGCCGGCGGAGCGGGGCGGGGCGGGGCGGGACGCGGCGCCGTTTCGGCGCGCGGCTCCGGGGCCGCGGCTGCGGGGACCACGCCGTCGTCCTTGCCTTCGCGGACCGGTGACGGGCGCGCCTGCAGGCCCAGGCGATGGGCCTTGCCGATCACGGCATTCCGGCTGACGCCGCCCAGCTCTTCCGCGATCTGGCTGGCGGTCATTCCTTTTTCCCACATCGATTTCAGCTGCTCGATGCGTTCGTCGGTCCAGGCCATCTTTGTCCTTACGTCCTAAAATCCTGCGCGCCTTGCGAGTGAAGCCGTCTGCCGATAGGCGGGCAGCCGATGCTCGACCAGTCCCAATCCGGAGTCCGCCTCGCGCCCGGCATCGCGTCCATCACGAATGTGAACTGGCCGGGCTTGCGCGCCCTTTATGTGAAGGAGGTGCGCCGTTTCTTCAAGGTCCAGCTCCAGACGATCTGGGCGCCCGCGATCACCAACATGCTGTTCCTGGCGATTTTCACGGTCGCGCTCGGCCGGCAGGGGCGCACCGTGCTCGGTCATCCGTTCGCGGATTTCATCGCGCCGGGGTTGATTGTGATGGGCATGCTGCAGAACAGCTTTGCTAATGCAAGCTTCTCGCTGCTGGTCGGCAAGATCCAGGGAACGATCGTCGATTACCTGATGCCGCCGCTGTCGAACGGCGAGCTGCTGGCCGCGCTCAGCGGTGCGGCGGTCACGCGCGCGGTGCTGGTCGGGTGCGCGGTTTGGCTGGCGATGCAGTTATGGCCCGGCATCCACGTGATGCCGCGGCATTTCTGGGCGGTCGCCTGGTTCGGCGTGCTGGGCGCGCTGTTCCTTGCCTTCCTTGGTATCCTGACGTCGATCTGGGCCGAGAAATTCGACCATGCCGCGTCGGTAACGAACTTCGTCGTCGCACCGCTGTCGCTGCTGTCCGGCACATTCTATTCCGTGAACGCGCTGGCGCCCACCTTCCGCGCGATCAGCCACGCCAATCCCTTTTTCTACATCATCTCCGGCTTCCGATACGGTTTCCTGGGCGACGCCGACTCGCCGGTGATGATCGGTGCGATCGTGGTGCTCGGCATCGACGTGGTGATGGGCGCCATCTGCTACGCGCTGCTGCGCTCGGGATGGAAGATCAAGGCATGAGCTTTGTCGACTACACGGCCAACGATATCGCGTGCGAGGCCTATGTCGCGCGGCCGGCCGGGGCGGGGCCGCATCCCACGGTGTTGATCGCGCCGACGGTGCGCGGGCCGACGCAGCTGGAGCATGACAAGGCCGACGCGCTGGCGGCCGAAGGCTATCGCGCGATCGTGCTCGACCATTACGGGAAGAGCGAGCGCGACCTGGGCGATCGCGCGATGGCGCTGATGAACGGGCTGCTGAGCGACCGCGCGCTGCTCCGCGAACGGCTGCTTGCGCATCTCGCCTTCGCGCAAGGGCTGGACGGCGTTGATCGTGACCGGATCGCGATCGTCGGCTATTGCTTTGGCGGCCTCTGCGCGCTCGATCTCGCGCGGACGGGAACCGACGCGATCAGGGGCGCGGTCGCGATCCATGGCGTGTTCTCGCAGCCGGAGCTCGGCCCGCAGCCGCCGATCAAGGCCAAGGTGCTGGTGCTGCACGGCTGGGACGATCCGATCGCCTTGCCGGACGCCGTGCTGGGTCTCACGCGCGAGCTGACCGAGGCCGGTGCGGACTGGCAGCTTCATGCCTATGGCCACACGGTCCACGGCTTCACCAACCCCGAGGCGGCGGTGGCCGGGCGCGTCATGTATAATGCGGATGCGGACCGGCGCGCGAATGCCGCGCTGTCCTATTTCCTGATGGAAGTGCTGGCTTAACAGATCATTACGGAGGCGTTCAGCCGCGCTCCAGCGCGAATCGCCTAGACCGGCTTCACTCTCGAAGAAGGAGTGAAGTGCCATGAAGAATTTGATCGTTTCGCTTGCTATCGCGTCGTCGGCCATGATTGCCGCCACGCCCGCCGCCGCCCAGGGCTTTCGCGGCGGCAACGGGGTGCATCAGCGGCTGCAGCGGATCGAATATCGGATCGACCGCAATCTCCAGCGCGGCTCGCTGACCCGGGCCGAGGCCTTCCGCCTGCGCGGCCAGGCGAACCAGATCGAGCGCCTCGCCTGGCGCTACGGCCGGGACGGGATGAGCGGCTGGGAGCATCGCGACCTTGAGCGCCGCGTCGACCGCCTCCAGAATCACCTGCAGCGCCAGCGTTTTGATGACGATCGCCGCGGCTGGCGGCGATAAGTTGATACCCTCTCTCTCCTTCCGAATGAGGAGAGAGAGGGGATGCCGATCAGCGGGCCGCCACCGCCTTGGTGCCGCGGCCCGCTTTTTCGTTGCATGCCGCAAGCGCATCGGGCGCGAACGTCGTGCCGCCGACGGTGAGGCTGGCGACGGCGCCGATCTCACGGGCGAGCGTCTGACAGGCGCGTTGCATCGCCACGGTGCGGGTTTCCGCCGGGCCGGAGCAGCGCGCGTCGGTGCAGGTCCAGATCGAATCGTTGACGACCATTTTGGCCGGCACCTTCGTGCCCGGTGCGAACGCCGCCTGCCCCAGCGGAAGGGCGAGAGCGGGTTGGGCGATCAGGCCCAAGGCAAGCAGATAGGCTTTCACGGGACTCTCCAGAAGCAAATGCGGCAATTGGCTGTGCGTCCTCTCTATCGCTCGACAGCTGGACGATGAAGCGCTAGAACGCCGGAATACTTGATCGAACGTCCAGCAAGGGAAAAAGAACCCATGGATCCGATCGACGACGTGTTCGGTTCGATGCGCGTCCAGACCAGCCTCTATGCGCGGATCGAAGCGACCGCTCCCTGGGGCGTGACTTTCGTGCGCGGAAAGGCGGCGCGCTTCGGCTATGTCGTGCGCGGCCAATGCTGGCTGACGGTCGCCGATCGCGCGCCGGTGCTTGTCTCGGCCGGCGATTGCTGGACGATTGTCGGCGGCGCGCAATATGCGCTGCAGGACCATCCGGCCACGCCCACCGAATATTGCTACAAGGCGCTTCGCGATCATGCCAACCACGTCGTGCGGCTGGGCGGCGGCGGCGACCCGGTGTCCGTCATCACCGGCTGGTTCCTGTTCGACCGCCAGGGCGCGAAGCCGCTGATCGATCTGATGCCTGAGCTGATCCTGACGCGGATGGATGCGGAGCGATCGGAGCTGATGCGGTCCACATTGCAGCTGCTGGCGGTCGAGACGGCGCGGCGGAGCCTGGGCACCGACATTGTCGTCAGCCGGCTTGCGGACATATTGTTCATCCAGGCGATCCGCGCGCACGCGGCATCCGACGGCGCCGAAGCGAGCGGCTGGATCGGCGCGCTGGCCGACCCGCGCCTGTCGCGCGCGTTCGCGGCCATCCACGCGCGGGTGGAGCATGGCTGGACCGTCGAGGAACTGGCGCGGGAAGCGGGCATGTCGCGCTCCGCCTTCGCCGCGCGGTTCCGGGCGAGCGTGGGGCTGAGCCCGCTCGACTACGTGACGCGCTGGCGCATGTTCCGCGCCGGCGCGCTGCTGCGCCAGGGCAACCACTCGATCGCCGAAATCGCGATGCGCGTCGGCTATGAGAATGAGAGCGCATTCGCCAAGGCGTTCAAGCGCGTGACGGGGATCACGCCGGGCGCCTATCGCCGCGAAGGCGGGGAGATCGGCTTCACGCAACACGTGATGCTGCAGGAGCCGGATCCGATGGCCGACGGCGTGCGGTTGGCGGCTTGATTTCTCCCCTCCCTTTTAGGGAGGGGAGGGGCGGGGCGGGGATGGGTAGCGAGCAGCGAGCATTGCGGGTTCAGTGATTTGCTCGCCTTCGGCGACACCCACCCCTAGCCCCTCCCTTGCAGGGAGGGGAAACGGCTCCGGGGTTGTTTCCCTTTGGCCCCTCTCCTATACCCCGCGATAGGCGGCCGTGCGGTCGCCTTTTTGCGTTTCTTGCCAGGAGCCAGCCATGCCGATCACGCCCTTGATGCCCGTCTATCCCCGCTGCGGCGTGCGGCCGGTGCGCGGCGAGGGCGTGTATCTGATCGGCGAGAATGGCGAGCGCTATCTCGATTTCGCGAGCGGCATCGCGGTCAACCTGCTCGGCCACGGCCACCCGCATCTCACAAAGGCGATCCAGGACCAGGCGGCGACGCTGATGCACGTTTCCAACCTGTACGGTTCGCCGCAGGGGGAGGCGCTGGCGCAGCGGCTGGTCGACAACACGTTTGCGGACACCGTGTTTTTCACCAACTCCGGTGCCGAGGCGGTCGAGTGCTCGATCAAGACCGCGCGCCGCTTTCACTATGCAAACGGCGACACGCAGAAGACGACGCTGATCACGTTCAAGAACGCGTTCCATGGCCGCACGATCGGCACGATCAGCGCGACCGACCAGGACAAGTTGCGCTCCGGCTTCGACCCCCTGCTGCCGGGCTTCAAGGTCGTCGAGTTCGACAATCTGGACGCGGCTGAAGCCGCCGTGGACGACACGACCGCAGGGTTCCTGGTTGAGCCGATCCAGGGCGAAGGCGGCATCCGCCCTGCCTCCCAGGCCTTCATGAAGGGTCTGCGCCGCATCTGCGACGACAAGGGCCTGATGCTGGTGCTGGACGAGGTACAGTGTGGCGTCGGCCGGACCGGCACGCTGTTCGCGCACGAGCATTATGGAATCACGCCGGACATCATGGCCGTCGCGAAGGGCATCGGCGGCGGTTTCCCGATGGGCGCCTGCCTCGCGACCGAGCGGGCCGCGCACGGCATGGTGGTCGGCACGCACGGGTCGACCTATGGGGGCAACCCGCTGGCGATGGCCGCAGGCAATGCGGTGCTCGACGTGGTGCTGGAGCCTGGATTCCTGGAGCATGTCCGCGCGATGGGCGACCGGCTGCGCCAGGCGCTGGACCAGATGATTCCGAATTATGATGATCTGTTCGACAGCGTCCGTGGGATGGGCCTGATGCTGGGCATCAAGCTCAAGTCCGACAGCCGCGCGTTCGTCGCGCACCTGCGTGATCATCACGGCCTGCTGACGGTCGCGGCGGGCGACAATGTCGTCCGCATCCTGCCGCCGCTGACGATCGACGAGCGCGACATTGCCGAGTGCATCGAGCGGCTGAGCGCCGGTGCGCGGGACTACGCGCCCGCGAAGGCGGCGTGAATAGCTCCTCCCCGGAACGGG
>NZ_BBWU01000008.1 GCF_000974765.1 Sphingomonas changbaiensis NBRC 104936
CCCGTTCCGGGGAGGAGCGTCTATAGAGCTCCTAAACCCAACCACAGGAGCACCCCATGTCCACCTATGAAGCGCGTCTTGCAGCCCTTCGCGAGCAGCTGAAGCGCGACCGGCTGGACGGGTTCGTCGTGCCGCTGACCGACGAGCATATGAGCGAATATGTGGGCGCCTATGCGCAGCGCCTGGCTTGGCTGACCGGCTTCCAGGGCTCGGCCGGCACGGCGGTTGTGCTGCCGGAGGAAGCCGCGATCTTCATCGACGGCCGTTACACGCTGCAGGTGCGCGAGCAGGTCGATCCGAAACACTGGGCCTATGTGTCGGTGCCGGAGACGTCCGTCTCCGACTGGCTCGGCGAGCACGCCGCAAACGGCGCCCGGATCGGCTACGACCCCTGGCTGCACACCCGCGCCTGGGTGGAAGCGGCGACCAAGGCGCTGAAGGAAAAGGGCGCGACTCTGGTTGCGGTCGACACCAACCCCGTCGATGCGATCTGGCCCGACCGGCCGGAGCCGTCGCGCGCGCGGCTGGTGGTCCAGCCGGATGAGTTCACCGGCCGGAATTCGGCCGAGAAGCGGGCCGAGATCGGCGACTGGCTGGCCGCGAAAAGGGCGGATGCGGTGGTGCTTTCCGCGCTCGATTCGATCGCCTGGACGTTCAATGTCCGCGGCAAGGATGTCGAGCGCACGCCGGTCGGTCTCGCCTATGCGCTGGTCAACCGCGACGGCACCGCCGACCTGTTCGTGCAGCCGGAAAAAGTGGGTGAGGACGTCGCGAAGCATCTGGGCAACGCCGTGCGGCTGCATGACCGCGCGGAGTTCCCGAAGGCGCTGGCGAGCTTTGCCGGCAAGCGCGTTGCGGTCGATCCGGAGCGCGCCGTGGCGGCAATCTTCGAGCGGCTGGAAAAGGGCGGGGCGGAGACGTTGCAGCTGCGCGATCCGGCCGTGCTCGCCAAGGCGATCAAGAACCCGGTCGAAGTCGCCGGCCATCAGGCGGCGCAGGCGCGCGACGGCGCCGCGATCGTGCGGTTCCTGCACTGGCTCTCGATCGAGGCGCCGAAGGGCGGGCTCACCGAAATGAGCGCGGCGGCGAAGCTGCGTGCCTTTCGCGATGAAACCGGCTTGCTGCAGGACCTCTCGTTCGACACCATTTCCGCCGCGGGCCCGAACGCCGCGATCCCGCATTACCGGGTGACTGAGGAATCGAGCCTGCCGATCACGATGAACGGCATCTATCTGGTCGATTCGGGCGGCCAGTACCAGGACGGCACCACGGACATTACGCGCACCGTCATCGTCGGCATGCCAACGGCCGAGATGTGCGACCGGTTCACGCGCGTGCTGAAAGGGCATATCGCCATCGCGACCGCGCTGTTCCCGAAGGGCACGCGCGGGCAGCAGATCGACGCGTTCGCGCGCCGGCCGCTGTGGGAGGTCGGCCTCGATTATGCGCACGGGACTGGCCACGGCGTCGGCAGCTATCTGTCGGTGCACGAGGGCCCGGCGCGGATCGCGACCTTCGGCGGCGGCGACGAGCCGCTCGCGGCCGGCATGATCCTGTCGAACGAGCCCGGCTATTACAAAGGCGGCGAATACGGCATCCGGATCGAGAATCTGGTGCTGGTGGTGCCGAAGGAGGTGCCCGGCGCCGAGCGCGAGATGCTTGGGTTCGACACGCTGACGTTCGCGCCGATCGACCGGCGGCTGATTGATGTCGCGATGCTGACCGAAAAGGAACGGGCGTGGCTGAATGCGTACCACGCGCAGGTGGTCGAGGTGATCGCACCGCAGCTGGACGGTGACGTGCGCGCGTGGCTGGAAGCGGAGTGTGCGGCGATTTAGCTCCGCCCC
>NZ_BBWU01000007.1 GCF_000974765.1 Sphingomonas changbaiensis NBRC 104936
TCCACCATTTCCGCTGCGCGAAAATGGTCCCCCTCCCCGTTCCGGGGAGGAGCTAATTTCCTTGCCCCGCACCCGATCCCGCGGCTAAGCCTCGACTCCCATGGCGCGGTATATTTTTATCACCGGCGGCGTGGTCTCCTCGCTCGGCAAAGGTCTGATGGCGGCTTCCCTGGCTGCCCTTTTGCAGGCGCGCGGATACCGCGTCCGAATCCGGAAATTCGACCCCTATCTGAATGTCGATCCGGGCACGATGAGCCCGTATCAGCACGGCGAAGTCTATGTGACCGACGACGGGGCCGAAACCGACCTCGACCTGGGCCATTACGAGCGCTTCACCGGCGTCCCTTCGCGCCAGTCGGACAACGTCACCTCGGGCCGGATTTATCAGACCGTCATCCAGCGCGAGCGTCGCGGCGACTATCTCGGCGCGACCGTTCAGGTGATCCCGCACGTCACCGACGCGATCAAGGCCTTTGCCCAAACCGAGGTCGACGACCTCGATTTCGTGCTGTGCGAGATCGGCGGCACCGTCGGCGACATCGAATCGCTGCCCTTCATCGAGGCGGTCCGGCAACTGCGCAACGATCTCGGCCGTGAGAACACCGTGTTCGTGCACGTGACGCTCGTCCCGTACATCGCCGCGGCCGGCGAGCTGAAGACCAAGCCGACCCAGCATTCGGTCCGCGAGCTGACGGCGCTCGGCATCCAGCCGGACGTGCTGGTCTGCCGCTGCGAGAAGCCGCTGCCGGAGGGCGAGCGGGCAAAGATCGCGCTGTTCTGCAACGTCCGCAAGGAAGCGGTCGTCCCCGCGCTGGATGCCAAGAGCATCTACGGCGTGCCGCTCCAGTATCACGCCGAGGGTCTCGACCGCGAAGTGTTGCGCGCGTTCGGGATCGAGACGCCGCCCGCCTCGCCCAATCTGTCGCGCTGGACCGATATCATGGACCGGCTCGAAAATCCCGAAGGTCAGGTCACCATCGGCGTCGTCGGCAAATATGTCGGGCTCCCCGATGCCTACAAGTCGCTGCACGAGGCGCTGATCCACGGCGGCATCGCCAACCGGGTCAAGGTCAACATCCAGTGGCTCGACGCCGAGCTGTTCGAGCATGAGGATGAAGTCGCGGCGAAGCTGGAGCCGATGCACGGCATCCTGGTGCCGGGCGGGTTCGGCGAGCGCGGGTCCGAAGGCAAGATTTCCAGCGTCCGCTTCGCGCGCGAACGCAACGTGCCCTTCTTCGGCATCTGCCTGGGCATGCAGATGGCCTGCATCGAAGGCGCCCGGAACGTCGCCGGCATCGGCAAAGCCTCCACCACCGAATTCGGCGCGACCGAGGAACCGGTCGTCGGCCTCATCACCGAATGGATGTCGAAGGAAGGGCTGCAGAAGCGCGAGGCGGACGGCGATCTGGGCGGCACGATGCGGCTTGGGGCCTATCCGGCCGCGCTGAAGGGCAACAGCGTCGTCGAATCGATCTATGGCGCGCGCGAGATCAGCGAACGCCACCGCCATCGCTATGAGGTCAACGTCCATTATCGCGACGCGCTGGAGAAGGGCGGGCTGCTGTTCACCGGCATGAGCCCGGACGGCCAGCTGCCGGAAATCGTCGAGCGGCCCGACCATCCCTGGTTCGTCGGCGTCCAGTTCCATCCGGAGCTGAAGTCGAAGCCCTTCGATCCGCATCCCCTGTTCGCCAGCTTCGTCGAAGCGGCGGTCAAGCAGAGCCGGCTGGTTTAATTTCGCTCCTCCCCGGAACGGGGAGGGGGACCAAGACGCGTAGCGGCTTGGTGGAGGGGTCGCGAGCGAATGCGAGCCCGATGC
>NZ_BBWU01000006.1 GCF_000974765.1 Sphingomonas changbaiensis NBRC 104936
TCCACCAAGCCGCTGCGCGCCTTGGTCCCCCTCCCCGAGCAAGCTCGGGGAGGATTTAGAGAAAGCTGTACGGATCCACGTCCACGCTCACCCGCACGCTCCCCGGCCATGTGAGCGCACCGAGCCAGTCGCGGATCACGTCCTGGACGTCGAGGCTGCGTCTCGCGTGAACCAAAAGCCGGTGACGGTGCCGGCCGCGGAGCATTGCCAGCGGCGCAGGGGCGGGGCCGAAGACGTGCATCTGATCGATATGCGGTGCCGTCTTGCCGATCAGTCGCGCGGTCTCGATCGCGGCCTGCGCGTTTTCGGAGCTGACGACGATCGCGGCCATGCGCCCGAACGGCGGTGCGCCCGCCTCGTGCCGTGTCTCGGTCTCGGCAGTGTAGAAGCTCTCGCCATCGCCGCTGACCAGCGCCTGGATCACGGGCGCGTTCACGTCGTGGGTCTGGACGAACACGCGGCCGGGCTTCGATCCACGGCCTGCGCGGCCGGCGACCTGGGCGATCTGCTGGAACGTCCGCTCCGCCGCGCGCAGGTCCCCGCCGGCAAGGCCAAGGTCCGCGTCGACCACGCCGACCAGCGTCAGGTTGGGGAAATGATAGCCTTTGGTCACCAGCTGGGTGCCGATCACGATCGAAATCTCGTTCGCCTCCATGCGCGCGACGAACTCGGCAGCCTTCGCCGGGGACCAGATCGTGTCGGACGTGACGATTGCGCGCGGCGCGTCCGGGAAGAGCGCTGCCACTTCGTCCGCGATCCGCTCGACGCCGGGGCCGCAGGCGACCAGCGAGTCCTCGGCCTTGCATTCGGGGCAGACTTCGGGCGGCTTCGCGATCAGGCCGCAATGATGGCATTGCAGCCGGTGGATCAGCCGGTGCTCGACCAGCCATGCCGTGCAATTCGGGCATTGAAAGCGGTGGCCGCAATGCCGGCAGAGCGTCAGCGGCGCATAGCCGCGACGGTTGAGGAACAGCAGGCTCTGCTCGCCGCGCTCCAGCGTCTCCTCGATGGCCTTGACGAGCGTCGGCGCAAGCCAGTGGCCGCGCGGCGGCGGGTCCTGGAGCAGGTCGATCGCGGCGATCTCCGGCAGCTGCGCACCGCCGAAGCGGGCCGGGAGCTTCACTTCCTCGTAACGGCCGAGCTCGACCTGATGGCGCGTCTCGATCGCGGGTGTCGCCGAGGCGAGGATGATCGGGATGTCCTCGAAGTGGCCGCGCATCACCGCGGTGTCGCGGGCGTGATACTGGACGCCGTCTTCCTGCTTGAAGCTCGCCTCGTGCGCTTCGTCGATCACGATCAGGCCGAGGTCACGATAGGGCAGGAACAGCGCCGAGCGGGCGCCGACCACCACCTTGGCTTCGCCGCTCGCGATCGCGCGCCACGCGCGGCGGCGCTGCGACTGGCGCAGGCCCGAGTGCCAGGCCACCGGCAGCACGCCGAAGCGGGTAGCGAAGCGGCGGAGAAAGGGTTCGGTCAACGCGATTTCGGGCAGCAGGACAAGGCTCTGGCGGCCAGCGCGGATCGCGGCGGCGACGCCTTCGAAATAGACTTCGGTCTTGCCGGAGCCGGTGACGCCATCGAGCACGAACGGTTGGAAGCTGTGGGCCTCGACGGCTTCCGTGAAGCGGTCGGCGGCTTCGCGCTGCTCGGCGGTCAGTTCAGGTGCGGCGTGATCGGGATCGGGCTCCGGGAAAGGCGTATCGAGCGCGACCTCGACCGGCTCGATCGCGCCAGCCTTGCACAGGCCGCGGATCACCGCGTCCGACACATCGGCGATCAGGGCCAGCTCGCGCACCAGGCCCTGCCGATCGCCGATCCGTTCCAGCGCTTGCGCGCGCTGTGGCGTCAGCCGGTCGGGAATGAGGCCGGTCGCGCGATATTCGAGGACCGTGCGTCCGCTCTCCAGCGCGGAGGAGGAGGGTAGCGCCATCCGCAGCACCGCGCCGGGCGGGGCGAGATAATAGTCGGACGTCCATTCGATCAGCCGGCGCAGCGGCGCGGCGAGGGGCGGCGCGTCATGGACGGAGATCAGGTTGCGGAGGCGGTTATCGCCAACCTCTGCGTCCGAAGGCATCCGCTCCGGCTCCCACACCACGCCCGTCAGCTGGCGCGGGCCTAATGGCGCGACGACGATCGATCCCGGCTCCGCCGTCATGCCGTACGGCACGCGGTAGTCGAGCGGACCAAGCGCGGGGTTGAGCAGGAGGACGCGGGCGCGGGACACGGGGCCGCATCTAAGCGCCCACAGTCTCCTGTCAAAAGTGCGGCGGCGCCGTCGTGATCAATCGTCCGGCTTGGGCATCAGGCCGCTTGCGTCGGCGGCGGCATAGAAGCGGTTCACCAGGTCGCGTTCCTGCGCGGTGATATGCGGGTTCCAGACGTCCAGGATCAGGACCACGCGAAGCTGATCGCTGTCGTTCCAGGCCTCGTGCTCGATCGTGTCGTCGAACGCGAACGCCTCGCCCTCATGCCATTCGCGCGTTTCGCCGCCGACGCGGAAGCCGCATTTCTCCGGCACGATCAGCCCCAGATGGATGATCGTGCGCGCGTTGGTGACGCCGGTGTGCGGCGGGATCCGGGTTTTCGGGTGAAGCAGCGAGAAGAACACCGTCGGCGCCCGCCCCGAATGGTCGGCAAGTGGAAGGCTCTCCACGGCCGCCGCGGTCGCCGGACAGCGTGCGCAATGGGCGTCGATCCGCGTGCCGTGCCGCCACAGGAAATAGGCGCTCCAGCGCTTGCTGTGATCCAGCTCGCTCCATTTGCTCTCCGGATAGCCGGCCGGATATTGGACGTACGGCGCAAAGCCTTCGTCGCCCTTGTCGAGCAGGTCCTGCAGCTCGGCGCGGATCGCGGGAGCGACGGCTTCCAGCGTACCCATCCAAGGAAAATGTTCGCGGTCGAAGAATTCGTCGGCAGGCAGGAACGGGAAGTTCATGCCCTCGCAGACGTTCGCATAGACCTTCCGGCGTCCGAGGGTCGCGTCGATCGCGGCGCGGACGCGGCGGGTGTCGCGGGCGGGAAGCGGATCGAGCAATTCCGCCATTTCGGCATCGACGCTCGCGCCGAGCCGCTGGTGCTGCTGGAAAGCGAAGGCGCGACCCTCGGTCAGCATCTGCCTTAGTTCGGGGGACAACTGGTCGTCGGGCGGCGCGACGGCGCTGGCCTGGCTCCAGTGCATGGCCGCGAGCGCGTCCTGGCCGGTGCGCTGAAAGAGATGCGCCTTCCTTAGCAGCGCCATGAAGAAGCGAGCATCGATCGCGAGGATGCGGTCGAGGGCGGCGAGTTCGCCGTCGGTGTCGCCCAGTTCGCGATGGGCCCGGGCCAGGTTCAGCCACAGCACCGGCTCTTTCGGATCGGCCGCCGCTGCCCGCGCGAAATGGTCCCGCGCCGTCGCGAAGTCGCCGATCCCCAGCGCATGGGTGCCGAGCGAATTGTGCGCCTGCGGATGATCGGGCGCGATCGTCACTACCTGCTGCAGATAGGCGACCGCCCCTTCCGGACGCCCGGCTCGCTGCTCGGCCGCCGCGGCCGACAAGAGTTGCGCGACGCGCGGATCGTTCACGTTCATTCCCCAAGCCCGTCATGCCGGGCTTGATCCGGCATCCACCTTCTATAGGGAGCGCTCATAAGGCAGGTGGACCCCGGATCAAGTCCGGGGTGACGATCAGCTAAGGATAGCTTCATGAAATTTTTCGTCGATACGGCAGACGTCAATGACATTCGCGAGCTCGCCGAAACCGGGCTGCTCGACGGCGTCACCACCAATCCGTCGCTGATCCACAAGGCCGGGCGCGACTTCCTGGACGTGGTGAAGGAAATCTGCGCGATCGTGCCGGGGCCGGTTTCAGCCGAAGTCGTCGCGCTCGATCACGAGACCATGATGAAGGAGGCCGAAATCCTCCGGAAGATCGCCGACAACGTCGCGGTGAAGGTGCCGCTGACGCTCGAGGGTCTGAAGACCTGTCGCAAGCTGACCAGCGACGGCACGATGGTGAACGTCACCCTCTGCTTCTCGGCCAATCAGGCCTTGCTGGCGGCGAAGGCGGGGGCGACGTTCGTCTCGCCGTTTGTCGGCCGGCACGATGATGTCGGCTTCGATGGCATGCAGCTGATCAGCGACATTCGCCTGATTTACGACAATTACGATTATGGCACCGAAATCCTGGTCGCGAGCGTGCGGCACCCGATCCATGTGCTCGAATCGGCCAAGCTGGGCGCCGATGTTGCGACGATGCCGCCGGCGGTGATCCGCCAGCTCGTCAAACATCCGCTGACCGACAAGGGCATCGAAGGCTTCCTCGCCGACTGGGCGAAGACGGGGCAGAAGATTTCATGACGCAAACTCCTCCCCGGAACGGGGAGGGGGACCAGCCGCAGGCTGGTGGAGGGGTCGCGAGCGAAGCGAGCCTTGGCGCGGTCGCCCCCTCCACCACCGGGCTGGCGCCCGGCGGTCCCCCTCCCCGTTCCGGGGAGGAGCTGGCGCGCGCCTTCGCCGACCATCTGCGTCGCGACCGTCGTCGGTCGGTGCATACGGTCAGGGCCTATGCGGCGACGGCGGAGCGGTTGCTGGCCTTTCTTTCCGAGCATCACGGACGCGAAGTCGATGCTGCGCTGCTGAAAACGATCGGCGTTGCCGACCTGCGCGCGTTCCTTGCCGACCGGCGGAACGACGGCATCGGCAATGCTTCGGCCGCGCGCGAGCTGTCGGCGGTGCGGACGTTTCTCGCCTTTGCAGGTGTCGAGACGCCACGCCTGCGCGGACCCAAGGTCAAGAAAGGGGTGCCGCGGCCGGTCTCGCCCGCCGAGGCGATCGCGCTGGCCGAGGACGTGGCCGAGGAGCGCGAGGGCTGGGCCGGCGCGCGCGACCTGGCGGTCCTGCTGCTGCTCTATGGCGCGGGCCTGCGGATCGGCGAGGCGATGGGATTGACCGGCGCGGCGCTGCCGCTGGGGGCGACGATCAGCGTCAGCGGCAAGCGCAACAAGACGCGCGTGGTGCCGCTGCTGCCGCAGGTGCGCCAGGCGATCGAGACCTATATCGCCGCCTGCCCGTATCCGCCCGCGAAGGACCAGGCGCTGTTCCGCGGCGCACGCGGCGGCCCGCTGGAACCGTCGCAGATCAGGCGGTCGGTGCGGCGAGCGCGGGGTCGGTTGGGCCTGTCGGAACGGACGACACCGCATGCGCTGAGGCACAGCTTTGCGACCCACCTGCTCGGCCGTGGCGCCGATCTGCGGTCGTTGCAGGAATTGCTCGGCCATGCGAGCCTGAGTTCCACGCAGATCTACACCGCGGTCGATGCTGCGCACCTAATGGACGTCTATCGCAACGCTCATCCGCGCGCTTAACCGCGAGGCCGCCAGGTGACCACGCGCCAGAGGTAGCTCAGGAGAAGGGTCGCCGTGATCGCGATCGCGGCGGGGCCGACATAGTGCTGCAGCCGTTCGAAGTTCGATCCGAAATAGAGGCCGGCCCAGGCCAGCACCGAGTTCCAGATCGTACTGCCCAGAAAGGTCCAGAGCACGAACCTGCGGAGCGGCATATAGGTGAGACCTGCCGGCAGCGAGATGAGCGTGCGACCGGTCGGCATGAAGCGAAAGACGAAGACCACCCATTGGCCATGCCGCACGAAAAAGCGCTGCAGCCGCTCGGCTTCCGGCCAGTCTACGGTCAGCCAACGCCCGTGCCGCTCGATGAATGGGCGGAACCGCTCGTAGCCGATCCTGCGGCCGATCCAGTACCAGAAGAGATTCCCGAGCGTGCTTCCTGCCGTCGCCCAGGCGATTAGAAGCGGCAGGCTCATGTCGCCCCGCGCGACCGCGATGCCGCCCAGTCCCATGATCACTTCGGAAGGGATCGGCGGGAACACATTCTCGATCACCATCAGTGCGAAGATGCCGAGATAACCGCCCGCCGCGATCAGGTTCAGGATGAAGTCGGTCATTTCGCGAGCTAATGCGTTACCTTAACCCGTTCGCTTCGAGCGAAGTCGAGAAGCGCTTGGCTCGGAGCCGCCGTTTCTCGACTTCGCTCGAAACAAACGGAAGGAGGCTAGGACCTCTCCGCGATCTTTCGCTCGATCACATCCCAGATCAGCGCCGGCGTGTCGGTACCGTTGAACCTGTCGATCGCGACGATGCCGGTGGGCGAGGTAACGTTGATCTCGGTCAGCCATTCGCCGCCGATCACGTCGATGCCGACGAAGATCAGGCCGCGGCGCTTCAGTTCGGGGCCGAGCGCGGCGCAGATTTCCTGCTCGCGTGGCGTGAGGTCGGTCTTCGCCGCCTTGCCGCCGACGGCGAGGTTGGAGCGAATTTCACCCTCGCTGGGAATGCGGTTGACGGCGCCGGTCACTTCGCCGTCGACCAGTACGATGCGCTTGTCCCCTTCCGCTACGCCGGGAAGGAACGCCTGAACCATGTGCGGTTCGCGATAGGCGGTGTTGAACACCTCGATCAGCGACGAGAGATTGGCGCCGTCCCGCCCGACCTTGAAGATCGCCTTGCCGCCATTGCCGTGCAGCGGCTTGACGACGATCTCGCCATGCTCGGCAAGGAAGGCGCGTACTTCGTCCAGCTCGCGGGTGACGAGCGTCGGCGGCATGAACTGCGCATAATCGAGCACGAACACTTTCTCGGGCGCATTCCGGACCGAGGCGGGGTCGTTCACGACTAAAGTCTCGTGCGCGATCCGCTCGAGCAGATGCGTCGCGGTGATGTAGCCGAGGTCGAACGGCGGGTCCTGCCGCATCAGCACCACGTCGATGTCGCGGCCGAGATCGATCTTGACCGGCGCTTCGACGGCGAAGTGATTGCCGAGCACAGGCTGGACCCGCACGGGCTGCGCGACCGTCCAGACGCGGCCATCGCGGTAATTCAGCCGATCGGCGGTATAGTGATAGACGGGATATCCGCGCCTTTGTGCCTCCAGCATCAGCGCAAAGCTCGAATCGCCGGCGATATTGATGCCCTCCAGCGGGTCCATCTGCACAGCAACGCGAAGGCTCATCTGTCATCCGTTCGTTTCGAGCGAAGTCGAGAAACGATCGCTCAGGCGTGTCTCGACTTCGCTCGACACGAACGGCGGGAGGGCGTCAAGACCGGCGCTATCCCACCCAGGCGTTGCGGATGTGGCGGGGCAGGCTCCACGGCGCAAGCAGGATCACGTCGACGCGGAGGTCGTCGCCCGGGCGGCCATAGCGCGGCGCGAGCATCGAGGCGGCAGATGCAACGCGGGAAAGCCGGTGCTCGTCGATGGCGACGTCGAGCTCGGGCCGGGTGGCGCGGGTCTTCACCTCGACGAACAAGGTGGTGCGGCCCCGCCGGGCGATCAGGTCGACCTCACCGACCGGCGTGCGCACGCGCCGCGCGACGATGCTCCAGCCCTGGAGATTGAGCCAGAGCGCAGCGAAGGTTTCACCGATGCGGCCGCGGCGTTCGGCAGATTTTCGATTCCTTGTCATCCCTGACGCGGTTTGGCCTGAGCTTGTCGAAGGCCTTCCTTCTTTGGTTGACTGGGAGGGAAGAAAGGGAGGGCTTCGACAAGCTCAGCCCAAACCGGATGGAGGTGCCGGATCATTTCTGGTCCTTCAGCGCCATCGCCCGTGCGTAGAGGGCCTTGCGATCCGCCCCCAGCGCCTTGGCGACCTCGCCCGCGGCCTTCGCGGGCGGTAATCGTTCGAGCGCCTCGCGCAGCGCCGCGTCCACCTCGTCTTCGCCGGCCGCCTCTGGCTCGCCCGGAGGCGCAACCACGATGACGATCTCGCCCTTGGGTGGCGCGTCGGCATAGCGGGCGGCGAGATCGGGGAGAGGAGCAGTGACGGCTTCCTCATAGGCCTTGCTGATCTCGCGCGCGACGGCCGCGTCGCGAGGACCCAGGCCCTCCGCCAGCGCCGCAAGCGCGGCGCCGAGCCGCGGGCCCGATTCGTAGAAAACGAGTGTCGCCCGAATGCCAGCCAATTCGGCGATCGCGTCGGCGCGGGCCTTCGCCTTGCTGGGCAGGAAGCCGGCGAACAGGAATCGGTCGGTGGGCAGGCCCGCCAGCGTCAGGGCGGCGATCGCGGCGCAGGGACCGGGAATCGTCGTCACCGGCACGCCGGCGGCGCGGGCATCGCGGACGAGCTTATAGCCGGGATCGGAAATCAGCGGCGTGCCGGCGTCCGAGACCAAGGCGACCGATTCGCCCGCCATGCGCGCGATCAGCTCCGGCCGCACACGGTCAGCATTATGGTCGTGATAGGGGATCATCGGCCGCCGGGCGCCGATGTGCTGGAGCAATTTCGAGGTCACGCGGCTGTCTTCGACTGCCAGCACATCGGCGCGCGCGAGCATGTCGGCAGCGCGCGGGCTGAGATCGGACAGGTTGCCGATCGGCGTGGCGACAATATAGAGGCCGGGTTTCAGCTTTTCTTGCATGTAAGGAACGTCATGGCAGAGGCAGCGACCGCCCCGCAACTATGGGTCAGGCGGGTGACGAGGTTCGGCGCATTTGCCGGGCTGATGGCGCTCGCCGCCTGCGTGTCGGGACCGCGCCGCGGCACCGCTCCGCCGCCGCCGCCGCCGCCCGCCGTGGAAACGCCGCGCCCGGTCGGGCCGGAACTGCCCGAAGACCAGAACCGCCACCGCATCGCGCTGCTGGTGCCGTTGTCCGGCCCCAATGGCGGCGTCGGCCAGTCGATTGCGAATGCCGCGAATCTGGCGGTGCTCGACACGGGCGGCAAGCGCATCCGCATCACCTTCTATGATACTGCGACCGGGGCGGCTGCGGCCGCCAATCGTGCGGTGGGCGAAGGCAACAAGGTGATCCTGGGGCCGCTTCTGGCCGATGACGTGAGGCTTGTCGCGCCGATCGCGCAGCGCGCGCACGTGCCGGTGATCAGCTTCTCGAACGACACCAGCGTCGCCGGGAACGGCGCCTTCATCATGGGCTACACGCCGGCGGAGTCGATCGACCGCGTGGTGCGGTTCGCCCGATCCAAGGGCATGGCGAAGTTCGCCGGGCTCGCTCCCGCCGGCACCTATGGCCAGCGCGCGGCCAATGTCTTCCTGCGCTCGGTCGAAAGCGCAGGCGGGCAGGTCGTCTCGTTGCAGAGCTATGATCGCAGCAAGGGCGGGGTTGCTGCGGCGATCGCCAAGATCGACAGCGCCTCGCCTTACGATGCCGTGCTGATTGCCGACAATGCGCGCAACGCGGCCGGGGCAGTGACGCTGCTGCGCAAGGACGCGCCGAACGCGAAGGTGCTGGGCACCGAGCTCTGGAACACGGAGAACGGCATAGCGGGCATGACGTCGCTGCACGGCGCCTGGTTCGCCAGCGTGTCGGACAATCTGTATCGCCAGCTCGCGGCGAAATACCGGCTGCGCTACGGCAGCGCGCCGTATCGGATTTCGTCGATGGGTTACGACGCGGTTCTGCTGGTCTCGCGGATCGCGCAGGATTGGCGCGTTGGCAGCGACTTTCCGATGGCGCGGCTGATGGATGAAGGCGGCTTCACCGGGATCGACGGCCCATTCCGTTTCCGCCGCGACGGCATCGTCGAGCGCGCGCTCGAGGTGCAGCAGGTCGGGCCGGGCGGACTGACTGTCGTGAGCCCGCCACCGGCGAAATTCGGGGAATAATTCGCTGAACTCTCCTCCCGGTTTGGCCTGAGCCTGTCGAAGGCCTCCCTTCTTCTTTGCCCAAGCTCAGCCCGAACCGGGCTAGAGAATCACTTCGGCCAGAATCCGGTCGAGCACGAGCATGCCGGCAGGGGTGACCTTAAGATGGCTGCCGTCCTGCCGGACCAGCCCGTGCTCCGCCAGCCGGCTGACGGCCGCGTCGTCGACCAGCGCCTGAACCTCGGTCTCCGTCGCCAGTCGCGCCAGGTCGACGCCTTCGTCCAGCCGCAGGCCCATCAGCAGCGCCTCCGCGGCGCGCGTTTCGGGCGACAGCGCGTCCTCGCTTTCGATGCCGTGGCCGTTGCGGGCGATGGCGGTCAGGAAATTTTCGGGCTTCTTGCGGCGGAAGCTGGCAGTCGCGAGGCGGCGGCCATGGGCGCCCGGGCCGACGCCCACATAGTCGCCGTAGCGCCAATAAGTGAGGTTGTGCCGGCTCTCTTCGCCGGGGCGGGCGTGGTTCGAGACTTCGTAAGCGGGAAGGCCGGCCTCCGCGGTGATCGCGCGGGTGAGCTCGAACAGCTCGGCGGCGTGATCCGGATCGGTCTGAGGCAGCGTGCCCTTGGCGGCGAGCGCTGCAAAGCGCGTGCCCGGCTCGATCGTCAGCTGATAGAGCGACAGGTGTTCGGTGCCGAACGTGAGGGCGCGGCGAAGCTCGGCCTGCCAATCGTCCAGCGACTGGCCGGGACGCGCGTAGATCAGGTCGAAGCTGACGCGGTCGAACGCCGCTTGCGCGGTGTCGAGCGCAGCAAGGCCTTCGCTCAGCGAATGCGCGCGACCCAGGAATGCGAGCGCCGAATCGTCGAGCGCCTGAAGGCCGAGCGAGACGCGGTTGACGCCGGCGCGGGCGAGGTCGCCGAAGCGCGCCGCTTCGACCGATGAGGGGTTCGCCTCCAGCGTGATCTCGATCCCCGGCGCAAAGCCCCAATGCCGCTCCGCCGCCTCGATCAGCGCGGCGACGGTCTGCGGCGGCATCAGCGACGGCGTGCCGCCGCCGAAGAAGATCGAGGAGAGCGGGCGGTCGGGCGTGAGGCTCGCTTCATGCGCGAGGTCGGCGAGGAGCGCTGTGCGCCACCGATCCTGGTCGACCTGCTCCCGCACGTGCGAGTTGAAGTCGCAATACGGGCACTTCGAGACGCAGAACGGCCAGTGGATGTAGAGGGCGAGGGGGGCGGTCACTGAATGATGTTATCCAAAGCCGGTTTGGGCTGAGCTTGTCGAAGCCCTCCCTTTCTTTGCTGAAGTGAGATAGAAGAAGGGAGGCCTTCGACAAGCTCAGGCCGAACCGAAGCCACTGGCTCCGCGCCCAGCTTCTTACCTACAACAGCGCCGCCTTCAGCTTCGCGAACGCCGCAGCTCTATGGCTGATGCGGTGCTTTTCCTCCGGGTCCATCTCGCCGAACGACTGATCATAGCCGTTGGGCACGAACATCGGATCATAGCCGAAGCCGCGGTCGCCGCGCGGCGGCCAGACCAGCACGCCGTCGACCCGGCCTTCGAACACTTCCAGATGCCCGTCCGGCCAGGCGACCGCGAGCGCGCACATGAAGAAGGCGTCGCGCCCTGCTTCCGGCCCGACGCGCTCCAGATGCTCCTCGACCAGGCGCATCGCGAGGCCGAAATCCTTGTCCGGCCCCGCCCAGCGCGCGGAGAAGATGCCGGGCTCCAGCCCCAGCGCTTCGACGCAAAGGCCGCTATCGTCGGCGAGCGCGGGCATGCCGGACAGGTCGGCCGCGAGTAGCGCCTTCAGTTCGGCATTGGCGGCAAAGGTCGTGCCGGTCTCTTCAGGCTCCGGCAGCCCCAGGCTGCCCGCCGAGACCGGCTCGATGCCGTTCGGACCCAGCAGCGCCGCAATCTCCTTCACCTTGCCCGGATTGTGGCTGGCGACGACCAGCTTGCCGGGCTGGAGCTTGCGGCTTTCCTGGTAATTCACCGGCCCACCGCCTTGGCCTGCGCCGCGAAGATGTCCGCGCAGCCGATGCGGGCGAGGCGGAGCAGCCGCAGCAGCCCTTCCTCGTCGTAGCAGGCGCCTTCGGCCGTCACCTGCGCCTCGATGATGTTGTTGTCGTCGGTCAGCACGAAATTCCCGTCGCAATGGGCGGAGGAGTCTTCCGGATAATCGAGGTCGAGCACCGGAGTTCCCTCATAGATGCCGCAGCTGACCGCGGCGACCTTGCGCTGGATGGGGTCGACGGGGAGGTTCAGTGTGTCGATTGCGAGGCGCAGCGCCACCCAGGCGCCGGAGATGGAGGCAGTGCGCGTGCCGCCGTCCGCCTGTAGCACATCGCAATCGAGCGTGATCTGGCGCTCGCCCAAGGCCTTCATATCGACGACGGCGCGCAGCGAGCGGCCGATCAGCCGCTGGATTTCCTGCGTGCGGCCGGACTGCTTGCCCTTCGCCGCCTCGCGGCTGCCGCGGGTGTGCGTGGCGCGCGGGAGCATGCCGTATTCGGCCGTCACCCAGCCTTCGCCCTTGCCGCGCAGGAAGGGTGGCACGCGCTCCTCAACACTGGCGGTGACCAGCACCTTGGTGTCGCCGAAGCCGATCAGCACGGAGCCTTCGGCGTGGCGGGTATAATTCGGTTCGATGGTAATGGCGCGCATCTGATCGGGCGCGCGGCCTGAGGGTCGCATTCTGTTTCCTCTATAATGTGCGGTGCGCCCTAGGTGACGAAGAAGAACTGAGTCCATAGATAAGCGCCAATGGCCACCCAGCCGATCACCGAATTGTCCGACCGGGCGCGCGAAGTGTTTCGCGTGGTGGTTGAGTCGTATCTCGGCACCGGCATTCCGGTCGGGTCGCGGACCATTTCCAAAGTCGGCGGGTTCAACCTGTCGCCCGCCTCGATTCGCAACGTGATGCAGGATTTGGAGGAAGCCGGGCTCCTCTCGGCGCCGCACATTTCGGCGGGGCGGATGCCGACCGAGCAGGGCCTCAGGCTGTTCGTCGATGCGATCATGCAGGCGGCGGAGCCCAGCCCCGAGGAACGGCGGCTGATCGAGCGGCAGCTGAGCGGCGGGCCGATCGAAAGCGCCCTTTCGGCCGCGACCACCGCGCTGTCCGATCTTTCCGCCTGCGCCGGGGTGGTGATGGTGCCGAAGCGCGAGCCGCGGCTGCGCCAGATCGGCTTCGTGCCCTTGTCGCGCGATCAGGCGATGGCAGTGCTGGTCGGGCAGGACGGCAGCGTCGAGAACCGGGTGATCGAGCTCCCGCGCGGGACGTCTCCGTCGGCGCTGGTCGAGGCTGCGAATTTCGTCAGCGCCGAGCTGAGCGGATTGACCTTGGGTGAGGCGCGGGCGCGGCTCTCCGCCGAAATCCGGCGCGGGCGTGCCGCGCTCGATCAGGCGGCCCGGACTCTGATCGAGCATGGGCTGGCCGTCTGGTCCGAGGACGGCGACCGGCGCCCCGTTCTGATCGTGCGCGGCCAGTCGCATCTGCTCGATGGCGGCGCGGCGGAGGATCTGGAACGCGTCCGGCAATTGCTCGGCGAGCTCGAGGACCGGCAGGAAATCGCGCGGCTGCTCGACAGCGCGGCCGAGGGCGCGGCGACCAAAATCTTCATCGGGTCCGAGAACAAGCTGTTCGCGCTGTCCGGCTCGTCGGTGATCGCTTCGCCCTATCGAGGGAGCGATGGGCGGGTGGTGGGCGTTGTCGGCGTGATCGGCCCGACCCGGTTGAATTATGCGCGCGTGGTCCCGATGGTAGACTTTACGGCACAAACCCTTTCGAGATTGATGGGATGATGGACGAGAACGACACGGTTCGCGAAGACACGGCTGCGGATGCTCCCGAAGTGCGGGAGCATGATCATATCCAGGCCATGAAGGCAGAACTGGCCGAGGCGAAGGCTGCCGCGCTGTATGCGCAGGCGGAGACGCAGAATGTCCGGCGCAGGCTGGAAAAGGATGCGCAGGATGCCCGCGCCTATGCCGCGACCGGCTTCGCGCGAGATATGCTGACGGTCGCCGACAATCTGGAGCGCGCGCTGCAGGCGATTCCCGCCGATTTGCGCGACGACGAGCGATTCAAGGGGCTGGTCGTCGGCCTGGAAGCGACCGGGCGCGAGCTGAACGCGGTGTTCGAGCGGAACGGCATCAGCAAGATTTCGGCGCTGGGCGAAAAGCTCGATCCCAATCGTCACCAGGCCATGATCGAAGTTCCGACCGCGGATGCGGAGCCCGGCACGATCGTCCAGGAAATGCAGGCCGGCTACATGATTCGCGATCGCCTGCTGCGTCCGGCGCTCGTCGGTGTCGCCAAGGCAGCCGAGCCGGTCGGGGCCTAGGATTGGTCTCCCGATCCGGTTTGGGCTGAGCCTGTAAGAGCTTAGATTGAAAGTTTCGGTGTCTGCCGCTAAGGCGCGCGCCACTTTAGGAACAGAAAGACTCGCATGTTCACCTTCCTTCTCGTTCTCCAGGCGCTGATCGCGGCGGCTCTTGTGACCGTCATCCTGATCCAGCGGTCGGAAGGTGGCGGCCTGACCGGCGGCAGCCCCTCGGGCCTGATGTCGGCGCGGGGCGCTGCGGACTTCCTGACCCGCGCGACCGCAGTGCTCGCGACGGCCTTCATCCTGTGCTGCATCGCGTTGGCGACGCTCGCCGCGATGAACCAGCGCACCGGCAAGATCGACGCCTCGGCCGCAACGCCGGTCCAGTCGGCGCCCGCGCCGGTCGCGGCCCCGACGACGGTTCCCACCGATCCGCTCGCCGCAGCGGCCGGGCAGGCGGCGGGGAACGGTACGGCGCCGGCGACGAAATAACGAACTAGCTCCTCCCCGGAACGGG
>NZ_BBWU01000005.1 GCF_000974765.1 Sphingomonas changbaiensis NBRC 104936
CCCGTTCCGGGGAGGAGTTATCCTTTGATCGCAATCGCCGGGACGTGACCGATTCGCAGCTCCGCTACACCCGTCCCATATTGCGGAGGCGATCATGGCTTACCTGACCGATGAACTGGCGCGGGCCGTGCCAACGTGCGACACGGCCGGCATGGACGAGGACAGCTGCTGGGCGGCGGTGCAGCGGCGCGACCGCGCCTTTGACGGCCGGTTCGTGACGGGCGTGCTCACGACCGGCATCTATTGCCGGCCGAGCTGTGCCGCGCGCCATCCGAAGCGGGATAATGTGCGGTTCTTCGCGACCGGCGCCGAAGCGGCGGCAACCGGCCTGCGCGCCTGCCTGCGCTGCAAGCCGGACGAGGTCGCACGTGATGCGGAAGCGGTCGCGAAGGCGGTTGCGCTGATCGCGGCAAGCGAATCGCCGCCGTCGCTCGATCGGCTGGCGGAGGCGGTCGGCTATTCGCCCTTCCATTTCCACCGGCTGTTCAAGCGCGCGACCGGGGTAACTCCCGCGGATTATGCGCGGGCGCGGCGGGCCGGGCAGATGCAGCGGAGCTTGGAAGCAGAGCCGCGGATCACGGACGCGATCTACGACGCCGGCTATTCCGGGCCGAGCCGCTTCTATGACGATGCGAAGCGACGGCTGGGCATGACGCCGAGCGCGTGGCGCAACGGCGGCCGCGGCGAGACGATCCGCTGGGCCACGGCCGAGACCGATCTCGGCACGATGCTGGTCGCCGCGACCAAAAGAGGCATTTGCCGCCTGTCCTTCGATGAAGACGAGTCGGTGCTGCACCGACGCTTCCCCAACGCGGCGATCGAGCATGGCGGCGCGGAGATGGCGGAGCTGGTGCGCCGCACCGTCGCGGCCGTGAACGCGCCCGAAAAGCCGCACGACCTGCCGCTCGACGTCCACGGCACCGCTTTCCAGGAAGCGGTCTGGCGCGAGCTGCAGAAGATCCCGGCGGGAGAGACGCGTAGCTATGCGCAAATCGCGGCGGCGGTCGGGCGTCCGGCTGCGGTGCGCGCGGCGGGCACGGCCAATGGCGACAACAACGTCGCGGTGCTGATCCCCTGCCACCGCGTGATCCGCACCGACGGCACGCTCGGCGGCTATGCCTACGGCCTGGAGCGCAAGGAAAAGCTGCTGCGGCGGGAGAAGGCGAACGCCTGACGCAGGCCTGGGCAATCAGTGTGAAGCGGTCTCGCTCTGCGCGTCCTGCCCCTTTTCATTCCATGCCTTCAGGCCCGCGCCGGCGCCCCCCTTGTCGATCGCAGCGATGACGCGGCCGGCGAGATCCGCCATCCCGCCACCGTGCGGGCTGTATGCGGCGGCCGCAAGAGTGGCGCGCGCCTCGGGCCCCTTGCCGTCGACGAGCAACTGATGACCGAGCAGCATCCGCACGCTCTCGTCCTCGGGCGCCAGCATCGCGGCGGCGCGTAGCCCGGTGATGGCGTTGGCAGTGGCTGGCACGCCCTCGGCACCGAAGCTGCCGTAGAACTGTAGGAGCGGGGCCGGGGCGTCCGGCTCGGTCCGGTTCGCCTTCACGAACCAATGGCGCGCCTGCTTCCAGTCCTCCGCGCTCGCCTTGGGATTCTCCGCCGCATGTGCGACGGCGACGCGGCCCTTGAAGATGAGGGCACGAATATTGTTGGGCTCGGCGGCGAGCACCTTGTCCGTCGCCTTGTCGCAGGCGTCGAGATTGCCGGCATCGATTTCTGCCTCGGCCAGCGCGAGCTGTACGAAGGGATCGTCCGGATAGGGCGCGGCCGCGGCGCGGGCATCCTTCACGACCTCTTTCGCGCTTTCCTCGTCGACACCGCGGCGGGAGCGCATCATCACCGGCATGATCGCGCCCGCGCCGGCCGAGAGTTCGCGAATCTCCACCGGCGCAATGCGGATCAGGTTCGCCGGAATTCGGCGATAGGACAGTCGCGCGTTCTCGTAGCCCTGCAGTTCCCGATCGAGCTTGCCGAGGTCACCAAAGACCTCCTGCGCCGCCGTCAGGCTGGGCGTGCCTTTGTTGATCGCGAGCAGGTATTTGGTGAGCTGGCCAGCGCGATCTTTCGAAAAGGTCAGATAGTGCGTCAGCAGCCAACCACGGCTGTAGATCGCTTCCGTCAGCAGCCCGTTCACCTTCTTAGAGTCGGAATCGATTACATCGGCCAGCGACGCGCCGTTAAAGCGCAATCCGAAGGAGCGGTGTTTGGCGGGCAGGCCGAGATCGACCGAGCCATCGGCCACAAACCGCGCGGTCGAGTTAAACTCCGCATAGCCTTCGCTGAACCAGCGGGGAAACGCGAACGGGTAATTCCGGAACATGAAGTGGTGCGCATATTCGTGGAGCAGCACGATTTGCGCATTCACGTCCCAACTCGCGCCTGATCCCGCGCGGCGCGGCACGAACGCGAACGAGCTGCCCGCCCGTCCTTCGTAGAAACCGCCAACATTGGCCGAGCCCTTGCCCATGATTTTCTGCACGGCCGCCATGTTGGAGACCTGGAAGATGGTCAGCCGATTATTCGGGCTGTCGGTCGTCTGGGGCAGATCGCGCAAGACCCGCATTGCGGCGTCGTAGCGCTCGAGTTCGGTCGCGAAGTCCTTCAGCGTCTCGGGTTTGTCTTCCGAATAGACGATAAAGTGAGCGGAGCGTGCCTCGCGCCAAACTGCCGCAGCAGGCGAGGCGGCGAAAATCAAAACAAACAGCAACAAGGACTTGCGCACGACCCCCTCCTATTTGACCGCGGCTCCATTCTGCACATGGTCGCACGCATAGACCAGTCGCTCGTTCGGCGCCGGCGGGAGCAGGTCGCGGAGCGCCTGGGTCATCTGGCCGGCCATGCGTGCGCTATCGGGCGAGCAGGTTTTGGCCGGATACTTCGCCTGAAGCGCACGCGCCGCAGACAGGGTGTCGGCGGGCAGGAAATAGCGCTCGACCGTGTAGCGCGAGGTTGCCGGGTCGAAGCGGCGGACCTGCGCTACCCCATCATGGCTGGAGACGTCGGCCCGCACCCAGCGCTCGTCCTGCGCCGCGAACGGTGTGTTGCCCTCCTCGCAGCCGTCAGGACCCCAGTCGAGCGCCACGTCCTGAGGGTCCGAAATCGTGATGCGGCTGCGCTCCAGATCGATGCGACAGGCATAGCGGCCTTCGGCACTTGCCTGTGGCTGGGCGGGTTTCGGTGCCTGCGCGGCGAGCCGCGTATCGGCCTGGTCGAGGTCGGGCCGGGCCACCCACGCGATGGGCGCGCCGGCCATGAGCACCAGCCCCGCGGCCCCCGCGCCCAGGGCAAGTCGCCGGTCGTCTTTTGCCAGCAGCACCAGCGCGCCGTTCACGAAGGCGGCGCCAAACACGAGCAGGAGGCCCGCAATGGCGAGGCCGTTGTCGCGCTCGGCCAGAATGCTGTCGCGCACCTGCTCGCGGCGGGCGTCGAGCCGCTCCTCGGCAAAGGCGGCACGGGTTCGATCGGCCTGGGCGCGCTCGTCCTCGCTGCGGGCGAGACGTTCGTCGATCGCGGCCTGCTCGGCGCTGGTGCGGCAGGGGAGGGCGGTCGTGTGCGGCTTGACCCCGGCGGCGCGAAGGAACGGAATGATCTCCTTCACCGAGACGGCGAAGGCGAACACCGCGTCGACGCCTTCGGAATTCGAGACGAAGCTGTTGATTCCGACCACCCGCCCGCAGGAATCGACCAGCGGCCCGCCCGAGTTGCCGCGGCCGATGGCGGCGTCGTGCAGCACCGTGTCGAAACGCTGGGACGATTGGCCACCGGAGACGCGGCCCCAGCTCTTGACCGGCGCCTGAGGCGTGACGACGCCTTCCGCGCTGAGCTCGCGGGCGCGATCCACGGAATAGGGATAACCGATTGCAGCAACCGCGGCCCCGTCGGGCACCGGGCCCGTCGCAATGGTTGCGGGCTCGACCGTGCCGTCGGTCAGTTCGATCAACGCCAAGTCACGTTGCGGCTGATAGGCGATCAGGCGGCCGGTGAAGCGCTTGCTGCCTTCGGACGGCACGACGCCGATGATTGCATCGCCGTCCGCCGCGTCCGAGACGACATGAGCGTTCGTCAGGATCTTGTCCGGCGCCACGGCAACGCCGCTGCCGGTGCCGATCCCCTGCGGCTCTCCGGATTCCATCGCGACCACGACGACGCGGACGACGCTGCGGCCCGCCGCGGCGACGTCGAGATTGTCCTGAGCGCGGGCGGGGGCGGGAAGGAGAGTGAGCATAAGAGTGAGCAACCAGACCAGTCCCGGCTGGGCTGAGCTTGTCGAAGCCCTCGCTTCCTTCTTCTCGGCGGCCGAAAGGAACAGCAAGGCCTTCGACAAGCTCAGGCCAGCTGGTGTTGGGATCAGGCGCACGTATGCAAGCGTCCGGTTTGGCGGTCAGCGTTACTGAGCAAGGAACGCCTTCACCTCGTCCGCGAAGGCGCCCGGCGCGTCGAGCATGATGAAATGGGCGGAGTTCGGCACGCGTTTCACCGTCACGCCTGGAATATCTGCATAGGCCGCCTTGTAGTTCGCATCCATTTGCTCGTCGGTGAACGGCGCACCGGCCGGGGTCACGTATAATACCGTGGTCGGGACATTGATCGCCTTCAGCTCCGGGCGGAGATCGGTGACGATCAGCTCGGCAAAGGCATTGGCGACCGTATCCGGGTTGCTGGCGAGCCCGTCCTCGATCGGGCCGGCGCGCTCGCTTTCCGTGTTGATCATCGAAGTGATCGAGGTCCGCCGCTCGCGGTCGCGTTCTTCCGGCGTTGCCTTGGCCGAGCGGGCACGCATGGCGTCGGCGATGGGCCGGACACTGTCCGACGTCGCATTCGGGCCGCCGAACATCTGGCCCACGAACGGGTACATGTCGACGATCATCAGCTTGCCGACCTCGTCCGGGTGGCGCGCGGCGACCATCATCGCGATCGTGCCGCCCATCGAATGGCCGATCAGCGCCGGTTTGCCGAGATTCTCCTCGGAAATATAGCGCGCGACTTCTTCGGCGACCGGGGCGATTACCGCGCCTTGCGCATTCCCGCCGGGCGGGGTCGCGCCCATGCCGGCGATCTGCACCAGGTGATAGCGATAGCCGGGCACCCGCTCGATCGTGCCTTTCCAGACGCGCGGAGACGAGGCGAGGCCGTGGATCAGCACGACGTCGGGGCCGGTGCCTTCGGTCGTGACGCTGATCCGGTCCGACTGGAAGGCGGCAAAGGCCGGCGTCGCGATCAGCGCGGCGGCAGCGAACAAGGCACGAAACATCAACGACCCTCCCGGTGGTGCACGATGATTAGGCGAGGCGGCGGGGAAGGGGAAGGCATCTAAATCCGCCCCGGAACGGGGAGGGGGACCGCTCGCCGCAGGCGTGGAGGGGCCGC
>NZ_BBWU01000004.1 GCF_000974765.1 Sphingomonas changbaiensis NBRC 104936
GCTTCTATAGGACCTCCATGGCCTCTCCCGAAATCGAGACGTTGACCCAGGCGCTGGCGCGCTTGCCCGGCCTGGGGCCGCGCTCGGCCCGGCGCGCGGTGTTGCACCTGCTGAAGAAGCGCGAGACGGCGCTGGCGCCGTTGCTGCGCGCGCTGGAGGCGGTCAACGAACGGCTCGCGACCTGCAGCATCTGCGGCAATGTCGATACGACCGATCCGTGCGGCATCTGCGCCGATCCGCGCCGGGACGCACGGGCATTGTGCGTGGTGGAAGACGTGCCGGACCTTTGGGCCCTCGACCGTTCGCGGCTGTTTCCGGGCCGCTATCATGTGCTCGGCGGGCGGCTGTCGGCGCTGGAAGGGGTGCGGCCGGAGGATCTGAGGATCGACAGCCTCGTCTCGCGCATCGCCGCGGGCGGGATCGACGAAGTGGTGCTGGCGATGAACGCGACGCTCGAGGGACAGACCACCGCCCATTATATCGCCGAGCGGATCGAGCGCTTCCCGATCCGGCTGACGCAGCTCGCGCATGGCCTGCCCGTCGGCGGCGAGCTCGACTATCTCGACGAAGGCACGCTTGCCCAGGCGCTCCGGGCGCGGCGGCCGGTTGCCTGAGGATCAGCCAAGCTTCTCGATCTTCGACTGGAGCTCGGCCAGCTGAGCTTTGAGGGCGGCGATTTCGTCGTCCTTGGATGCCGCGTCGGGTTTGGCCTTGGGCTTGAACGCGGTCGCCGCGGCTTCGAACATTTCCATGTTGCGGCGCGCGATTTCGGCGAAGGGGCCGCCGGCGAAAGCGCCTTTCATGGCCTCGTGGAACTGGGCCTGGTTGCGGCGGAACGCGTCCATCGAGGCTTCGAGATACTGCGGCACCATCCCCTGCATCGAATCTCCGTACATGGAAATCAATTGGCGGAGGAAGTTGACCGGCAGCATCGTCTGGCCGCGCGATTCCTCTTCCATGATGATCTGAGCGAGCACGCTCCGGGTGATGTCATCCTCGGTGCGGGCGTCGAGCACCTGGAACTCGCGGCCCTCCCGTACCATCGTCGCCAGATGATCGAGCGTGATGTAGCTCGACGTCTCGGTATTATAGAGACGCCGGTTCGCGTATTTCTTGATGATCACGACGCCGTTATCGTCGCGGGGGTTCTTGGCCATGAATGAGCCTTCGATTGAAAGCGCAACGCTAGCATCCCCCCATGCCGCAGCGCAACACGGCCCCCGGCCGCTGCCCTTGTTCCTCGATCTGCTGGCGAGCCAGACCGAAGGCGACCCGGTGCGGCGCGCGGCGGTGCTGGCGGGCTTGCGCGCCTATCAGGTGGCGGAGCGGGCGCCGCGGCCGGCCGACATGCCCGTCGTGGCGCGCGCGGGCCGGGCGGTGCTGCGGGATTATGGCGGGGATGGGCCGCCTGCCGTGTTCGTGCCGTCGCTGATCAATCCGCCCTTCATTCTCGACCTGGCGGAGGGGAATTCGCTGCTGCGCTGGCTGAGCGGGCAGGGGGTCAGGCCGTTGCTGGTGGATTGGGGCGAGCCTCAAATCCTCCCCGGAACGGGGAGGGGGACCATCGGCGCAGCCGATGGTGGAGGGGTCGGTGCGCTGGCCAACCTCCTCGACCCCTCCACCCCTCGCTTCGCGAGCGGTCCCCCTTCCCGTTCCGGGGAGGATTTGGATGTCGCCGCGCATGCGGAACTCCTTCTCCCGCTGCTCGACTCGCTTGGCGAACCCGCGCACCTGGTCGGCTATTGTCTCGGCGGGACGATGGCACTCGGTGCCGCGATGTCGGCGCGCATCCGCAGCCTGACGCTGATCGCCTCGCCCTGGCACTTCGCCGGCTTCGGTCCCGCTGCCCGCGACGACATCGCCGCCTTGTGGCAGGCCGCGAGACCGTCCGCCCAACCCATGGGACTCGTGCCGATAGAAGTGCTGCAGAGCGGCTTCTGGCGGCTCGATCCGGCGCGGACCATCGCCAAATATGAGGCGTTCGGCCGGCTCGACCCGGCGAGCGATGCCGCGCGCGCGTTCGTTGCGCTGGAGGACTGGGCCAATGCCGGCGCGGCGCTCCCCTATGCCGCGGGGCGCGAACTGTTCGAGGACTTCATCGCTGCCGACGTGACCGGGCGCGGCGCATGGAGGGTCGGCGGCGAAGTCGCCGACCCGGCGAAGCTCCGCGTCCCGACGCTGGAATTCGTGTCCCTCAACGACCGCATCGTGCCTGCTGCATCCTCCGCGCGGCTGCAAAACGGGCGCACATTGGGCCTTGGCCATGTCGGCATGATCGTGGGCTCCCGCGCGCGCGAACAGCTGTGGGAGCCGCTCGCCGCGATGCTTTCGCAGTTGCAGCAAAACTGATAATCGCGAGGCAAGACTCTCAGGAGGTTCCCCATGCAGGACATCGTCATCACCGCCGCCAAGCGCACGCCCGTCGGCAGCTTTCTCGGTTCCTTTGCCGCGACTCCGGCGCACGAGCTTGGCCGCGTTGCGATCGAGGCGGCGCTCGCCCAGGCCGGCGTCGGCGCTGACGAGGTGTCCGAAGTGATTCTCGGCCAGGTGCTGACCGCGGCCCAGGGCCAGAACCCGGCGCGCCAGGCGTCGATCGCGGCCGGCGTACCGAAGGAAGTGCCGGCCTGGAGCCTCAACCAGGTTTGCGGGTCGGGCCTGCGCGCCGTCGCCACCGCGGCTCAGATGGTCGCGACCGGCGATGCTCGGATCGTGGTTGCGGGCGGACAGGAGAGCATGTCGCTGTCGCCGCACGCCCAGCAGCTGCGCGGCGGCACCAAGATGGGCGCGGTGCAGCTTGTGGACACGATGATCGTCGACGGCCTGACCGACGTGTTCAACGGCTATCACATGGGCATCACGGCCGAGAATCTGGCGGAGAAATACCAGATCACTCGCGAGGATCAGGACGCATTCGCCTGCGCGTCGCAGAACAAGGCCGAGAAGGCGCGGGCGTTGGGCCGCTTCCAGGACGAAATCGCGCCGGTGACGATCAAGGGCCGCAAGGGCGACACCGTCGTCGACCGCGACGAGTTCATCCGCGAAGGCGTGGTCGTCGCCAACCTGTCGGGCCTGAAGCCCGCCTTCAAGAAGGAAGGCACCGTGACGGCCGGCAACGCCTCGGGCCTGAACGACGGCGCGGCGGCGCTTGTCGTGACGACTCGCGACGAGGCGGAGCGGCGCGGGTCGCCGGTGCTGGCGCGGATTGCGGGCTGGGCCTCGTGCGGCGTCGATCCGTCGATCATGGGCATCGGCCCGGTGCCGGCGAGCCGCCGCGCGCTGGAGAAAGCGGGCTGGTCGGTCGGCGACCTCGACCTGATCGAGGCCAACGAAGCATTCGCTGCCCAGGCGCTCGCGGTCGGCAAGGAAATGGGCTGGGATCCGGACAAAGTGAACGTCAACGGCGGCGCGATCGCGATCGGCCACCCGATCGGCGCGTCGGGCGCCCGCGTGTTGACGACGCTGATCTACGAAATGGCCAAGCGCGACGCGAAGAAAGGCCTGGCGACGCTCTGCATCGGCGGCGGCATGGGCATTGCGCTCTGCGTGGAGCGGTGACGGCCAGTAATTAGCTCCGTTCGCTTCGAGCGAAGTCGAGAAGCGTATCTCGACTTCGCTCGATACGAACGGTTCAGTTGACCCAGCAGCGTTGGAACCGGTCGCCTAATCCGGTCAGCAGCTCATATTGCGACAACCCGGACGCGGCGGCAGCGATCGGCAGGTCATAGTCGATCGTGACCCAATCGCCTTCCGCGAGCGCGGGCGCGGCGGTCGCGTCGACCGCGATCAGGTCCATCGAGACGCGCCCCAGGAAAGGGAGCGCACGGCCGTCCGCCAGCGCGCGGCCGGTGCCGGAGAAGCCGCGCAGGATGCCATCCGCATAGCCAAGATTGAGGATCGCGATTTCTGTGTCGCCCGCCGCCGTCCAGGTCGCGTTATAGCCGACGCTGCCGCCCGCCGACACCCGGCGGCGCTGCAGCACCTGTGCTTCGGGAAAGGCGGCCTGGCGGATGTGGCCCGCTGCCTCGGGGCGGGGCACGCCGCCATAGAGCGCCAGCCCCGGGCGGGTCAGGTCGAGCGCATAGCCGGGACCGAGGCAGAGTCCGGCCGAGTTGGCGAGGCTCAGGCGGCGATGCGGCACCCGCTCTGCGACGGCCAGCAGCGCTCGCCTTTGCGCGGCGTTCTGCGGCACGTCCTCATCGGCGCACGCGAGATGGCTCATCAGCGTCTCGATCGCGAGGCCGTCCAGCACATCCGCGTCTTCGGGCGCGATGCCGAGCCGATTGATGCCGGTGTCGATCATCACGTCGCAAGCGCCGCCGCCCGCCGCGCGCCAGCGCCGCACCTGCTCGGGCGAGTTCAGCACCGGGCGGGCAGCGATGCTCTTCGCCGCCGCCATGTCCTCCGGCCGGACGCCGTGCAGAACCGACAGGGCTGTGCCTTGCGGCAACGGCATCAGCGCCGCCGCCTCGGCCCAGGTTGCGACGAAGAAGTCCCGGCATCCCGCCGCCGCCAGCCGCGCGACGACCTCGCGCGCGCCCAGGCCATAGCCATCCGCCTTGACCGCGGCGCCGCAGGCGGCATTGCCACCCTGCTGCTTCAACCAACGCCAGTTCGCGACCAAAGCCGCGCCGTCCAGCCGCAGCCGATGGGGAGGGGAGATGTTCACCGGGTGCGCGGTAGCGACCCTGTCAGGCCTCGTCGAGGGCGCGAAGGTCGTCCTTGCGCAGCCAGACCAGCGTCACGACCAGTGCCATCGCCACCACCGCCCAGGTGTACCAGAGCCCGGCATAGGGGTTACCCGTCTTTGCGACGATGTATTGGCTGACAAAGGGCAGGAAGCCGCCGAAATAGCCGGTGCCGATGTGATAGGGAATCGACATCGAGCTGTAGCGGATGCGGGCCGGGAACAGCTCTGACAGCAAGGCGGCGACCGGGCCATAGGTGGCACCCGACAATGCGCTGAGCGCGAGGATGCCGAGCAGGATGATCGCCACACCACTTCCCTGCGGATGAGTCTTTTCGAGGCGATAGCCCGCGGCTTTCAGCGAGGCGTCGAGCTCCGTCTCGGTCGGATAACGCCCGGCGCTGGTCCGGACGTCGCCGATGATCACACCGGTGAGTTCGCGGTTGACGGTATAGGGCACGCCGCGCTTCGTCAGCATGTCGAGCGCCTGCCCGCACTCGGTCGCCTGCACCTTGGCAAAGGGGCTGTAGGCACAGCTTTGCCCACCGACGACGACGGGCGCACGGGTCGCCGCGGCGGCGAGGTCGGGGTTCGCGGCCCGGCCCATGATGCCGAAAATCGGGAAGAGCAGGATCAGGGTCAGCGCATAGCCGATCACAATCGGGGTCTTGCGCCCGACCCGGTCGGACAGCCAGCCGAACAGCACGAAGAAGATCAGGCCCGCGCCCGCGCCGATGCCGACCAGCACCTGCGCCACGGTCGGGTCCAGCTTCATCGCGTTCTGGAGGAAATAAAGCACCTGGAACATCGCCGTGTACCAGATCACGGTCAGCCCGGCGGCGATGCCGAACAGCGCCACCAGCAGGCGGCGCTTGTTGCCGGGATGCGTGAAGGTCTCCTTCAGCGGATTGCGTGAGGTGGTGCCCGCTTCCTTGATCGCGCGGAACACCGGGCTTTCGTTGAGCTTCAGCCGCATCCAGAGCGACACGGCGAGCAGCAGCAGCGAAAAGACGAACGGTACGCGCCAGCCCCAGGCGTCCCACGCCTCTTTGCCTAGCACGGCCTGGGTCAGCAGCACGACGCCCAGCGACAGGATGAAACCGCCGGCGACGCTGCCCTGGATGAAGCTGGTGTAATAGCCGCGCTTGTCCGCGCGCGCGTGCTCCGCGACGTAGATCGCGGCGCCCCCATATTCGCCGCCCAGCGCCAGACCTTGCAGGATACGGAGCAGGATCAGGATGACGGGCGCGGCGTGGCCGATCTGCGCGGCAGACGGCACGAAGCCGACCGCGGCGGTCGCGAGGCCCATCACGGTAATCGTGATCAGGAAGGTGTATTTGCGACCGAGTTTGTCGCCGAAATAGCCGAACAGCACCGCACCCAAGGGCCGGAACCCGAAGCCGACCGCGAACCCGGCCAGCGAATAGAGCAATTCGACCGTCGGGCTCGTCGCCGGGAAAAAGGTTCGGCCGATGATCGAGGCCAGCGTGCCGTAGATGAAGAAATCATACCATTCGAAGATGGTGCCGAGCGATGAGGCAGCGATGACCAGCCGAATCTCGCTGGCTCTCAATCTGCCGATCCGTTCCGCCGCGACCGTTGCCACGCCAACCCCTCCCCGTTGTTTCCGAACGGCTTACGCCTGGTGTCAGACTAGAACAACCGTCCGCCATCCGGGACCTGGTGAGTCGGCTGGATCAGCACGACCTCGCCATCCGCATCGGGAAAGCCGAGAGTGAGCACTTCGGACATGAACGGACCAATCTGGCGCGGCGCGAAATTGACAACGGCAGCGATTTGGCGCCCGACCAGGCCCTCCGGTGGATAATGTTTGGTGATCTGCGCGCTCGATCTCTTGCGGCCGATCTCGGGACCGAAGTCTATGACCAGCTTATAGGCGGGCTTGCGAGCCTCCGGGAACGGTTCTGCGGAGACAATCGTGCCGACGCGCACGTCGATCTGAAGGAAGGTATCGAACGGAATCGTCATCTTGAACCTCTTGGCGGACGGGAACGTTTAGCCGGCATGGCAGACGAAACCCAAGCGCGCGTCTACGGCATGCCCGACCCGGCCAATCGCGATCCTGTCGCGCCCGAAGGCATGCGCGGCGACAGGGTGGAGGTCGAACCGCGGCGCCGCGATCCCGACCTCAGCCACAAGGTGATGCTGGAGACCGGCAATACGGTCACGCTCGACGAAGGATCGGGCGTTGCCTATGCCGAGGCGACCGGGCGCGCCGGGCTCGCCGAAGCGAAGCCGTGGCGCGACACCAGGGTCGAGGATGAGCCGGGCACCGGCACGAGCGCGATCCCGCTGCTTGCCGGGCTGGCGATCGCTGCGGGCGTCGTCGCTTTCGCGCTGTGGCGCTATCGCGATCACCGTCCCGACGTGGAGCGCGAAATCGACTTCCGCCCCGCGCCGGAACTCGACCTCTAGCGCACCGGCTTCACGAACTTCAGCGTCATCCGGTCGCTTTCGCCGATCGCCTGATATTTCGCGCGATCCACATCGCCGTTCGCGTAGGTGGGCGGCAGCGTCCAGACGCCCTTTTCCCAATCGGCGGTGTCCTTCGGATTGGCGTTCACTTCCGATGCGCCAACGAATTTGAAGCCCGCCTGCTCCGCCAGCCGGCGGACCGTCGAGACCTTGATATAGCCGCTGTCGTTCTCGCGGCTGATCGCGGCCTTTTCGGGGAGGCGATGGTCTTCGACGCCGAGCACGCCGCCGGGTTTCAGCATCGCGTACATCTCCTTGAACGCGGCGAGGCTGTAATCCTGCTTGTCCGGCGCCATTTCGCCTTCGCGCCAATTGTGCACGTTGCGGAAGGTCACGACCACGTCAGCCGTGCCCGGCGCAACGGCGGTGCCGCCGAGCACTGATGCGGGAAAGGCGGCCCGTTCGACCTTGCCGTAGACGGCCGGGTCGGAATCGAGCTTGGCCGATATCGCCTTGCCGAAATTGCCCTTCGGGTTGGCCAGGATCAGCTGGCCCCCGCCCTGGGCGAGGTAGGGCGCGAGAATCTCGGTATACCAGCCGCCGCCGGGCCAGATTTCGACCACCGTGTCGCTCGGCTTGATGCCGAAGAATGCGAGCGTCTGCGCCGGGTGGCGATAGACGTCGCGTGCGCGATTGGCGTCGGTGCGCGTCGGTGCGGCGATGGCCGCCTGGAGCATCGGGCTGGCGTTCTGGGCAACGGCAGAGCCCGCAATCAGCACAGCGCCGGCCGTGGCAGCGATCGAGAAAATGCGCATTCGTTCCTCCTTGTCCGGTCATTGCCGGATCAGGCGGAAAGGTTACGCGCCCAGCGACTTTCGATCAATCACAGGCAGGCTTCGAGGAACGCCTGGTCAAAGCCGAACTGCTTGGCCTTTTCGAGCGTGTAGGGGCGCAGGCCCGAGCTGCGGTATTCGCCGATGATCTTGCCGTCGGCCGATTCGTCCAGATACTCGAACTTGAACAGCTCCTGCGTCACGATCACCGGGCCTTCCATGCCGATCACTTCGGTGACGTTTGTGACGCGGCGGGAGCCGTCGCGCAGGCGCTTGACCTGGACGATGAGGTCGACCGAGTCGGCGATCTGGCGGCTGATCGCTTCCTTCGGAACCTTGATGTCCGACATCATCACCATGTTCTCCATACGCGCGAGGCATTCGCGCGGGGAGTTGGAGTGCAGCGTGCACATCGAGCCGTCATGACCGGTGTTCATCGCGGCCAGCATGTCGAAACACTCGGAGCCGCGGATTTCGCCCAGGATGATGCGATCGGGGCGCATGCGCAGCGCGTTGATGACGAGGTCGCGGATCGTGATCGCGCCCTGGCCTTCCAGGTTCGCCGGGCGGGTTTCGAGCGGCAGCCAGTGCGGCTGCTGCAGGCGAAGCTCGGCCGCGTCCTCGATCGTGATGACGCGCTCGCCGGGATCGATCATCTTCGACAGCGCATTCAGCATTGTCGTCTTGCCGGAGCCGGTACCGCCCGAGATGACCACGTTGAAGCGGCTGGCGCCAGCGATCTTCAGCGCAGTCGCCATCTTTTCCGACATCGAGCCGAACTTCGCCATCATGTCGAGCGTGATCGGCTTGGCGGAGAATTTGCGGATCGAGATCGCGGTGCCGCGCAAGCTGAGCGGCGGCACGATCACGTTGACGCGGCTGCCGTCCTTCAGGCGGGCGTCGGCGAGCGGGGTGGTCTGGTCGACGCGTCGGCCGACCTGGTTCACGATCCGCTGCGCGATCTGGAACAGATGCTCCTCGTCGCGGAACTGGACCGGCGCGATCTCCAGCTTGCCCTTGCGCTCGACATAGGTCTGCTGCGGGCCGTTGACCATGATGTCGGAGACGTCCGGATCGGCGAGCAGCTCTTCCAGCGGCCCGAGGCCCAGCAGCTCGTCGATCAGCACCTTTTCGAGCGCGAATTGCTCGCGCCGGTTGAGCGTGATCTTCAGCTCGGCGAGCACTTCGCCGATGATCGGCGAGAATTCCTCGGCCAGCTCGTTCTTGCTGAGCGATGCGGCCGCTTCGGGGTCGACGCGCTCGAGCAGGCGGGGAAGCACCTGCTCCTTGATGCGGTGGACGGAGGATTCAAAGCCCTCAGCCTTGGATTGGCCGGCTTCTCCCGAGGCCGCCTGGCGCTCGGCCAGGCGCTGGAGGGCGTCCATCGGCGGCGCAATTGGCTCGGCATCGGCGACGGGGAAAGGATCGGCCGGACCCTCGCGCTCCGGGGCCGGAGCGGGGGCAGGGGCACCGCCCTGCATCGGACGCGCCACACCGAACGACGGTCTTTGACCGCCGACGCCGCCACGTTTCCCGAATGCGCTCATTCCGTCCCCAGCACCCTTGGCTCATTTGCGAGCGCAACGGTGAATAGGGGGCAAACTTTGACAGAGTGCTAATCGGCCCGCGCACCTCACCCACGGGGAGAGGGGCTAAGCGTGTGCGACCCGCGCCTGCCGCCTGATCGCGACGCCCACCAGCAGGAAGCCGCCGAGCATCATCAGCCAGACCCGCGGTTCCGGCACTGCGGAGACGTCGAACTGGCGGGCGATGTCGCGGAACAGCGCGGCTTGAACGGCGGCCGTCGGATGGGTGCCGTCGAACGAGAAGATGCCGGCGCAGCCGCTCGCCTGGGCGTGAAGCTGGATGCAGCTCATGTCGGTGCGCAGCGGCGGAAGGCCCAGCGAGCCCGGATTGGTCTGCAGGCGCGTGAAGAAGTCGATATAGCTGAAGCGCATCAGGCTGGTCGCGGGATCGAGCGCCAGCGTGTCGAGCCTGGCGTTCAACTGCGCGTCGATCTGCACGGCGATCGGCACGTCGGCATTGGGAATGCCGGCGATCAGAATGTTGCGCGCGCCCAGATTGTTGAGCGTCTGGACGGCACCGGCATACTGATTGACGATCGCCGCAATATAGTCGTTGGGGTTCGTGAACGGCAGCAGCGCATTGAGATTGCCGCCGGCGTACCGGCCGAGCGCGAAGATGTCGTTGCCGCCGGCGTTCAGGATGTAGAGCGCGTTGGGATCGGCGGCCGGTCCCTTGGCGGCGGCATAGGCCGCGATCTGCGGGTTGATATCCGGGATCGCGTCGGTCGTGTCGCTGACGATCCGGGCGCCGCCGAATGCGAAATTATTGCCGCCCTTCAGCGAAGCCGTCGTGGGTGCGCCGAACAGCTCGTAATTGATGTGATCCGTATAATCATAGCCGTTGGTGAAGCGGCCATGCTGGTAGCCGAGCGCTGGATTGGGCGTGTGATTCGCAGTCAAGGCGGCGATGTTCCCGCCGTCGACCAGGCTGTCGCCGAAAACGTAAAGCGCATCGTAAGTGCCCGGCGCCGTAGCGGCAGAAGCTGGGATGGCGGCGACCGCGAGAGCAGCGGCTGCGGCAGCACGAAGAGCGTAGGCGAGCTTCATGGCGACCCTCCTTACATTGTCAGGAGGGGGGCTGATCCTTTCGGCGCCGAATTGCAAGTTATGGTTAACAGGCCTGTCAGTTGCCGCCTGCTGCCGCGAAGCTTACGCCTCGGCGCGCTCGGCGAGGACCGTGAGGCCGCGTTCGTTGACTTCGGCGAAGCCGCCTTCAACGCGGATTGTCGCCGGTTGGCCGCTCTGCGTCGCGAACACCAGCAACTCGCCATCGCGCAACGTCGAGACAAGCGGCGCATGGCCTTCCAGCACGCCGAAATCGCCCTCGGTGCCGGGGACGGTGACCATGTACACGTCCTCTGAGCGGACGAGCTTTTCGGGTGTCACGAGTTCGAAGTGCAGGGGCATTTTTCAGTTCCTAAGGGCTGAGCGTCGCCCCCGCTTCCGTTCGCTTCGAGCGAAGTCGAGAAGCAGGGGCTCGGAGCTGTCGTTTCTCGACTTCGCTCGAAACGAACGGAATCCTCAAGCTCAGGCAGCTTCGGCCAGCTTCTTGGCCTTTTCGACCGCTTCGTCGATGCCGCCGACCATATAGAAGGCGGCTTCGGGGAGGTGGTCATATTCGCCGTCGACGACCGCCTTGAACGACTTGATCGTGTCTTCGATCGCCACGAACTTGCCGGGGATGTTGGTGAACACCTCCGCGACGTGGAACGGCTGCGACAGGAAGCGCTGGATCTTGCGGGCGCGGGCGACGGTCAGCTTATCCTCTTCGGACAGCTCGTCCATGCCCAGGATCGCGATGATGTCCTGCAGCGACTTGTACTTCTGCAGGATCGACTGGACGGCGCGCGCCGTCTCGTAATGCTCCTGGCCGACGGTGCGCGGCTCCAGCACGCGGCTGGTTGAATCGAGCGGATCGACGGCCGGGTAGATGCCGAGCTCGGAGATGGCACGCGACAACACCGTGGTCGCGTCCAAGTGCGCGAACGAGGTCGCCGGCGCCGGGTCGGTCAAGTCGTCGGCCGGCACGTACACAGCCTGCACCGAGGTGATCGAGCCCTTGTTGGTGGAGGTGATGCGCTCCTGCAGCGCGCCCATGTCGGTCGACAAGGTCGGCTGATAACCCACGGCCGAAGGAATACGGCCGAGCAGCGCCGACACTTCGGCGCCCGCCTGGGTGAAGCGGAAGATGTTGTCGACGAAGAACAGCACGTCCTGGCCTTCGACGTCGCGGAAATACTCGGCGATCGTCAGGCCCGAAAGCGCGACGCGGGCGCGGGCGCCCGGCGGCTCGTTCATCTGGCCATAGACGAGTGCGACCTTCGAGCCCTCCGAGATGGCGTTGCCATCGGCATCCTTGGCGATGACGTTCGCGTCCAGGAACTCGTGATAGAGGTCGTTGCCCTCGCGGGTGCGCTCGCCGACGCCCGCGAACACCGAGGTGCCGCCATGGCCCTTGGCGATGTTGTTGATCAGCTCCTGGATCAGCACGGTCTTGCCGACGCCGGCGCCGCCGAACAGGCCGATCTTGCCGCCCTTGGCATAAGGCGCGAGCAGGTCGATGACCTTGATGCCGGTGACCAGGATCGCGCTCTCGGTCGACTGGTCGACAAATAGCGGGGCCTCGGCGTGGATCGGGGCGAAGGTGTCGGCGCCGATCGGGCCACGCTCGTCGATCGGCTCGCCGACGACGTTCATGATGCGGCCGAGCGTCTTCGGGCCGACCGGCACCCGGATCTGGCTGCCGGTATCGGTGACGGTCTGGCCGCGGGTCAGGCCCTCGGTTGAGTCCATCGCGATCGTGCGGACGGTGTTCTCGCCCAGATGCTGCGCGACCTCGAGCACGAGGCGGTTGCCGTTATTCTCGGTCTCGAGCGCCGAGAGGATGGCGGGCAGGTGGCTTTCGAACGCGACGTCGACGACGGCGCCGATCACCTGGGAAATGCGCCCGACATTGTTCGTGGTCGCGGGCTTGTCGAGGGTCTGGGGCTCAAGCATTCTTGGTTTCCTTCAGCGGAACTTACAGCGCCTCGGCGCCGGAGATGATTTCGACGAGCTCGGTGGTGATCGCGGCCTGGCGCTGTCGGTTGTATGCGATCGACAGGCGGTTGATCATGTCGCCGGCATTGCGGGTCGCGTTGTCCATCGCGGTCATCTGCGAGCCGTAGAAGCCGGCCTGGTTCTCCAGCAGCGCGCCGTAGATCTGGATCGCGACGTTCTTCGGCAGCAGGTCGGCAAGGATCGCTTCCTCGTCGGGCTCGTAATCGACAGCCGCCGCGCCGCCTGCCTGCGCCGCATCCTTGGCGAGCGGAACCGGGATCAGCTGCTTTTCGGTCGGCTCCTGAACCAGCGCCGACTGGAAGCGGGAGAAGAACAGGTGCGCGACGTCGAACCGATCGTCCTCGTAGCGGGCGATCAGGTCTTCCGCGATCGCGTGCGCGTCTTCGAACCGTGCCGTCTTGGCGTGGCTCATATCATGGTCGTGGAGCGTCAGCTTCGGGTAATAGCGATTGATCGCCGAGCGCGCCTTGCGGCCGACGATGTAGAAGCGGACGGACTTGCCCGCCGCGATCAGCTCGTCCGCACGCCGGCGCGCAGCGCGGACGATGTTGGTGTTGAAGCCGCCGGCGAGACCCCGCTCCGACGTGACGACGACGAGCAGGTGGCGCTCGTCCTTGCCGGTGCCCGTCAAGAGCTTCGGCGACGACGCGCTGATCACGACCTTCGACGCAAGCGAGGCCATCACCGCCTCCAGCCGCTCGGCATAGGGGCGACCGGCCAGCGCCGCGTCCTGCGCGCGGCGCAGCTTTGCGGCGGCGACGGTCTTCATCGCCTTGGTGATCTTCTGCGTCGACTTCACCGAGCCGATGCGGAGTTTCAAAGCCTTGAGGCTGGCCATCTCTTCTCAGTGTCCGTTCGTTTCGAGCGAAGTCGAGAAACGGGTGTCTCGACTTCGCTCGACACGAACGGGAAAGGGGGACCCTTTCCCGTTCAAAGGGTTACGCAAACGTCTTCGCGAACGCGTCGAGCGCGGCCTTGAGCTTGTCCTTGGTGGCGTCGCTCAGGTCGCGTTCGTTGCGGATCGTGTCGAGGATGTCGGCGTGGTTGTGACGCAGGTCCGACAGCATCTCATGCTCGTAACGGGTCACGTCCTGGACGGCGACGGCGTCAAGATAGCCGTTGGTGCCGGCGAAGATCGACGCGGTCTGCTCCTCGAACGGCATCGGATGGAACTGGGGCTGCTTCAGCAGCTCCGTCAGCCGCGCGCCGCGGTTCAGCAGCTTCTGGGTCGAGGCGTCGAGGTCCGAGCCGAACTGCGCGAACGCCGCCATTTCGCGGTACTGCGCCAGCTCCAGCTTGATCGAGCCCGACACCTTCTTCATCGCCTTGGTCTGCGCGGCGGAACCGACGCGGCTGACCGAGAGGCCGACGTTGATGGCCGGACGGATGCCCGCGAAGAACAGGTCGGTTTCGAGGAAGATCTGGCCGTCGGTGATCGAAATCACGTTGGTCGGGATATAGGCCGACACGTCACCCGCCTGCGTCTCGATGATCGGCAGCGCGGTCAGGGAGCCCGAGCCGTTGGCTTCGTTAAGCTTCGCGGCGCGCTCCAGCAGGCGGCTGTGCAGGTAGAACACGTCGCCCGGATAGGCTTCGCGGCCCGGCGGACGGCGCAGTAGCAGCGACATCTGGCGATAGGCGACCGCCTGCTTCGACAGATCGTCATAGACGATCACGGCGTGCATGCCGTTGTCGCGGAAATATTCGCCCATCGCGCAGCCGGTATAGGGCGCAAGGAACTGCAGCGGCGCCGGCTCCGACGCGGTCGCGGCGACCACGATCGAATATTCCATCGCGCCATTCTCTTCGAGCGCGCGGACGATCTGCGCGACCGTCGAACGCTTCTGACCGACGGCGACGTAGATGCAGTAGAGCTTCTTTGATTCGTCGTTGCCCGCGTTCGCTGTCTTCTGGTTGATGAAGGTGTCGAGCGCGACGGCGGTCTTGCCGGTCTGACGGTCGCCGATGATCAGCTCGCGCTGGCCGCGGCCGACGGGGACGAGCGCGTCGAGCGCCTTGAGGCCGGTCTGCACCGGCTCGTGCACCGACTTGCGCGGGATGATGCCGGGCGCCTTCACCTCGACGCGGCGGCGCTCGGTCGCCTCGATCGGGCCCTTGCCGTCGATCGGGTTGCCGAGGCCGTCGACGACGCGGCCGAGCAGGCCCTTGCCGACCGGCACGTCGACGATGGTGCCGGTGCGCTTGACGGTGTCGCCTTCCTTGATCTCGGCGTCCGAGCCGAAGATCACGACGCCGACATTGTCGGCCTCGAGGTTCAGCGCCATGCCCTGAATGCCGTTGGCGAACTCGACCATCTCGCCCGCCTGGACATTGTCGAGACCGTAGATGCGCGCGATGCCGTCGCCGACCGACAGCACCTGGCCGGTTTCGGAAACTTCGGCTTCGGTGCCGAAATTGGCGATCTGGTCCTTGATGACCTTCGAGATTTCTGCGGCGCGGATATCCATGATTAGCCTTTCATGCCTGATCGCGTGTTCGCGATCAGCCTTTCATTGCGTGCGCGAGGGAAGTGAGACGGGTGCGGATGGAGCTGTCGATCATCTGCGATCCGACGCGGACCACGAGCCCGCCCAAGATGGTGGGATCGACATTCAGTTCAACGGCGACGTCCCGGCCAAGGCGCTGCTTCAGCTGGCTTTTCAGCTGCGCGACCTGATCGTCGTCAAGCGGATGGGCAGAGGTGACCTCCGCCGTCGTCTCGCCGCGATGACGGGCGGCGAGGATGCGGAAATTGCGGATCACCGCCGCCAGTTGGTTGAGGCGCCGGTTGGCCGCCAGCACGCCCAGGAAATTCGCGGTAATCTCATCGAGCCCGAGCGGCTTGGCCACAGCTTCGACGCCCTTGGCGGCATCGGCGCGGCTCAGCACCGGGCTGGTGGTCAGCGCGCGGAAGTCGCTCGACTGGTCGAGCGCGGCGCGCAGCTTGCCGAGGCTTGCTTCGACCGACTCGATCTTCTTGGAATCGCGCGCAAGCTCGAACAGCGCGGTCGCATACCGCCCCGAAAGGCTAGCCCCAATGCCGCCGGAATTCTCCACGCGCTCAATGTCCTCCAAGACGAGAAATTAGCCCTGCGCCAAAAGGGGCGCGCAAGCGCACCCGGCGAGGTCGCGGCGCGGTTAGCAAAGGGGGCAGGGGGATGCAAGCGGACTTAGCTCCTCCCCGGAACGGGGAGGGGGACCATGCGAAGCATGGTGGAGGGGTCGGTTTGGCATAGGGGTCGTTGTTGCTCGCGCCCCCCCCCCCCCCCCCC
>NZ_BBWU01000003.1 GCF_000974765.1 Sphingomonas changbaiensis NBRC 104936
GGGGTCGCGAGCGACAGCGAGCCCTATGCCGAACCGACCCCTCCACCATGCTTCGCATGGTTCCCCTCCCCGTTCCGGGGAGGATTTGAAATCCGCCACTCGAATGCCGGCGCCGGTTCCCGGTCCGCCGTCATGAAGGCATCGGCCACGAGCCGCAGCGGCTCGTAATCGACGTGGCTCCGTCGCCCCTGGACCAGCTTTGCGAACGCGGCATAGATGCCGGGATACTCGCCCAGGCCTGTCGGCGCGTGCGCCTGGCCGCCGATCTCGATCTCCGAGCCGCCGTGCCGCAGCACCACCTCGGGTCCGCCCACCGGCTGGACGGTGATCGTCCATTCGTCCTCCGTCGTCGGGCACCAGTCGAACGTCGCCTCGATCGGGCCGTCCGCGACCGGGCTCGACAGTTTCAGTCGGGCGATGATCGGCTGCTGGCGATTTGCGGGAACGCGGAGCACCGCCTCGTCCAGGATCAGCTTGCCCGGCACGATCTTCACCGCGATCGACAGCGCGTTGATGCCGGGATCGAACACGCCGAAGCCGGCTGGCCCCCAGACCCAGTCCTGGCCAGGGTGATATTTGTTGACGTCCTCGTGCCAGCAGATGCGCATCGACGCGATCCGCGCGCCCGCAAGCACGTCGCGCGCCTGCTCGACCGCGGCCGCATATTGCGAATGCCAGGTGGTGAACAGCACGCGCCCCGCCTTCTCGCAGTCGACCGCGAGTTCCTGGATTTGCCCGAGCGTCGATGCCGGCGGCTTTTCGAGCAGCATGTCGAGTCCGGCGGCGAGGCACTGGCGCGCGATGTTGTAGCGCGGTTCCGGCGGCGTGCTGATCGTGACAGCATCAATCTCGCCTTTGAGCGCCTGAAGCAGGTCTTCGGTCGTCCGGAACACCGGCACCCCGTCGGGTCCAGAGCCGGCCGTGGTGACGACGCCCTTCAGCTCATACCCGCCATGATTGGTGAGCGCCGGATAATGCTGGTCGCGCGCGATCTTGCCGTAACCGATGATCGCCAGCCGGATCATGCCCGCACTCCCGCAACATAGGCGCGCGCGGCGTCGGCGACCTGGGCGGCGCTCTGCCCCGGCTTGAACAGCCCGGAGCCGAGCCCGAAGCCGCTCGCGCCTGCCTCCGTCCAGGGCCGCATCGTGTCCGGCTTGACGCCACCGACGACGATCAGCGGCACATCGTGCGGCAGGACCGCCTTGATCGCCTTGAGAACCGCGGGGGACGCCGCTTCGGCCGGGAAAAATTTCAGCGCATGCGCGCCGGCCTTCAGCGCGCAGAACGCCTCGCTCGGGGTGAAGAAGCCAGGCGCGGCGACCAGGCCTTCGTCCCACGTTTCCCTGATCACGGCCGCGTCGCTGGACGGCGAGACGATGATCCGGCCGCCCGCGCGCGCAGCCCGCTTGACGTCGTCGGGGTCCAGCACCGTGCCGGCGCCGATCAGGGCCTCGCTGCCGAACCTTTTTGCCAGCCGCTCGATGCTGACGAACGGATCGGGCGAGTTCAGCGGGACTTCCACGATCCGGATGCCGGCGCCGATGATGGCGTCGCCGACCGCCTCGACCTCGTCAGGACGCACGCCGCGGATGATCGCGATCAGCGGACATTCGGCGAGGTAGCGGGTGAAATCGGCAAGGGCAGTCATGTCAGTCTCTCCGCAATCGCGCGCGCCCCGAGCAGGAACGCGCGCTCGCCGTCGATCTGTCGGGCTTCGCGTCCGGCCAGGCTGAGCGCCTCGGCATAGAGCGCAGTCAGGTCCGGACGGCCGACCAGCGCGACAGGGCCCTCGCCGCCGAATGCGAGGCCGATCCGCACGTCCGCGCCGATCAAAAGGCCGCTGGCGTAGGATGCATCATCGCATGCGCCGACGTTCAGCAGATAACGCGCGCGGATCGAGAAGAGTTCGGCGGTGAGGTCGTCGCAGCCGAGCCCATGCTCCGCCCCGGCGCGGAAATTGTCGTTCGGTACGACCTTGCCCTGCAGGCGGTCCATCAGGATGCCGTGGCGCGAGAGGGTGCTGAACAGCTCTCCGGTCATCACCGTACGGAATGGCCCGATCGCGCGACCCTGCAGCCGCACCCATTTTGCATGGGTACCGGGGTGACAAAGCAGGCCGTCCGGCTGCAGGCCGGCCGCCAGTCCGCCGAAAATCTGCACTTCCTCGCCGCGCATCACGTCGGCGTCCCGCCCGTAACGGTAGCTCACGCCCGGCACGATGCAGACGCCGTCCTCCGGCCAGCGCATCGCGTCGACGATCCCATCGAGCGTGGCAGGGGCGGGTACATAAGCCGCCTCGATCCAGCCCCGGTTCGAGCCGATCATGCCCGCGAGCAGTATCGGCCTGTCGCCATGCTGCTGCCGAAGCGCCGCAATCTCGCTGGGGAATCCGCCCGGTTCGACTTTCAGCACGCCGAGGCCGTCGTCGAGCAATTCGCGGGTCTCGCCGTTCGCAGCGACCGCCCAGGCGCGGCGGTTGGTCGTGCCCCAATCGACCGCGATGAACCCGTCAGACCAGTCGAACCGTCCCGCCATGCGGTTGGGAACGGTCGGGCCGCAACTTCGTTTCGTGATCGTGATCGAACATTCCGCAGCCGAACCGATCGCACCGGTCGAGGCCGTGCTCGGAGAAGGCCCCGTCTGGGTGGAACGGGATCAGGCGCTCTGGTGGGTCGACATCAAGGGTCCCGCCGTGTTCCGCTGGACGGAAGCGGGCGGTGTCGCGCGGTGGACGCCGCCGCTCCGGATCGGCTCGCTGGCACCCGCGGAGCGCGGCGGCTTTGTCGCCGGAACGGAGCGAGGCTTTTTCTGGGCCGATCCGGAAGCCGGCCTTTACGAGGCGATCGCGGACCCCGAAGCCCTGATGCACGACAATCGATTCAACGACGGCAAGGTCGATCGCGCCGGCCGCTTCTGGGCGGGAACGATGGATGATCGCGAGGAGCTGGCCCAGGGCGGCCTCTACCGCCTCGATCCTGATCTCAGCTGGCGACTGGTAGACGACGGCTACATGGTCACCAACGGTCCCGCGTTCAGCCCGGACGGGCGGACCATGTATCATACGGATTCGGTCAAGCGGCTGATCTACGCATTCGACCTGGACAGTGACGGGAATGCGTCCAACCGCCGGCCGTTCGTCAGCTTCCTCGAAGAACACGGACATCCCGACGGCATGACGGTAGATTCAGAAGGCTGCCTCTGGATCGCCTTCTGGAACGGCTGGTGCGTGCGCCGGGTGTCGCCCGAGGCGGATGTGCTCCAGACCGTCAACCTGCCGGTCGAACGGCCGACCAGCTGCGCGTTCGGTGGCCCCGCGCTTGATCGCTTGTTCGTCACGTCCGCCCGCGTCGGCCTCAATGAAAATGCGCTCGCCGTGCAACCTTTGGCGGGCGCGCTCTTTATGTTCGAAACGAATGTGCGCGGCATTGCCGAGCGGCCGTTCGGATAAAGCCTGGGAGGGCAGAGCCATCGCAAACTTCATGTTCTGCACCGGGATCGAAAACAGCGTCCCGACCATCAACAACGGCAAGACTCGCGTCGATGAGATGGAGGTGTGCGGCCATTACAAGCACTGGCGCACCGACTTCGACCTGCTCGAGGACATGGGCATCCCCTATGTCCGCTACGGCCCGCCGATCCACACGACCTTCCTCGGGCCCGGCAAGTACGACTGGGAATTCGCCGATATGACGTTCGCGGATCTGCGGCGGCGGGACATCACGCCGATCGTGGACCTGTGCCATTTCGGGGTGCCGGACTGGATCGGCAATTTCCAGAACACCGACTTTCCCGAGCTGTTTGCGGACTATGCGTCCGCCTTTGCGGAGCGGTTTCCCTGGGTCCAGCTCTACACGCCGGTCAACGAGATGTTCATCTGCGCGACCTTCTCTGCGCGGATCGGCTGGTGGAACGAGCAGATGCACGGGGACAAGCCGTTCGTCACCGCGCTCAAGAACATCGTCAAGGCCAATGTGCTGGCGATGCAGTGCATCCTGAAGCGCCGCGCCAATGCGATCTTCATCCAGTCCGAATCGTCGGAATATTTCCACGCCGAGAACCCGGCTGCGATCGGTCCGGCCGAAGTCCTGAATTCGATGCGGTTTCTGTCGCTCGACCTGAACTATGGCCGTCGCGTCGATTCCGAAATGTACGAGTATCTGTTCGATAACGGCATGACCAAGGAGGAATATCATTTCTTCCTTGGCAACCGCATCAAGCAGCACTGCATCCTCGGCAACGACTATTACTGGACCAACGAGCACCGGGTCAGCGCCGATGGCACGTCGGTCGCGTCGGGAGAAGTGTTCGGCTACACCGAGATCACGCGCCAATATTACGACCGCTATCGGCTGCCGGTGATGCATACCGAGACCAACCTGATCGAGGGCCCGAACGGCGATGAAGCCGTGCAGTGGCTCTGGAAGGAATGGGCGAGCGTGCTGCGGCTTAGGAACGACGGCATCCCGACCGTCGGCTTCACCTGGTATTCGCTGACCGACCAGGTCGATTGGGATTGCGCCCTTCGTGAGCAGCGCGGCACGGTCAACCCGCTCGGCCTCTACGACCTCGATCGGAATATCCGCGCCGTCGGCAAGGCCTATAAGCAGCTGATCCGCGACTGGCGCGACGTGCTGCCGGCATCCAGCGTGTGCCTGGTCGTGCCGATCGTGCCGCCGTCTCACTACAACATCATGGAAGAGCGAGAGGTCGAACGCCACCAGCGCGTCGTCAATCTCCGTCCGACCACCACTCAGTCCAACCCGCAAGCCGGCTGATCGGGATGCAGATCGGGCGGATCGAGACCTTCATCGTCCCGCCACGCTGGCTGTTCGTGCGGGTCGAGGCCGATGACGGCCATTTCGGCTGGGGAGAGGCGAGCCTGGAAGGTCATGCCGAAGCGGTCGAAGGCACGTTCGAAGCCTATCGCGACCGCTTCGTCGGGCACGACCCGTTCCGGATCGAGGACATCTGGCAGATCGGTTACCGCAGCGGATTCTATCGCGGCGGCCCGGTGTTCATGTCGGCGCTGTCCGGGCTCGATCAGGCGCTGTGGGACCTGAAGGGCCGGGCGCTGGGCGTTCCGGCCTGGGAGCTGCTCGGCGGCCGGGTGCGCGATCGCATCCGCGCCTATGCCTGGATCGGCGGCGACCGGCCGGGCGAGATCGGTGCGGCGGCCAAGGCGCGCGCGGCGCAAGGCTTTTCCGCGGTCAAGATGAACGCGACCGCCGAGCTCGACTGGCTCGGCACGCCGAAGCTGCTGGAGGAAGTCGTCGCGCGCGTCGAGGCGGCGCAGGCCGAAGGCATGGATGTCGGGCTCGACTTCCATGGCCGCGTCCACCGTCCGATGGCCAAGCAACTCGCCAAATTGCTCGAGCCGCTCGGGCTCCTCTTCATCGAAGAGCCGCTGCTTTCGGAGAATCACGAAGGCCTGATCCAGATCGCGCAGTTGGTATCGACCCCGATCGCGCTCGGCGAACGGCTTTATTCGCGCTGGGATTTCAAACGATTCTTTGAATCAGGGGCAGTCGATATCATCCAGCCGGACCTGAGCCACGCCGGTGGCCTGTCCGAATGCCGGCGCATTGCGTCGATGGCGGAGGCGTATGACGTGGCCGTCGCGCCGCATTGCCCCTTGGGCCCGCTTGCGCTCGCCGCCTGCCTGCAGCTGGCCGGCAGCGCGCCCAACGTCGCCATACAGGAAATGTCGCTCGGCATTCATTACAACACCGGCGGGCATGACCTGTTGAACTTCGTGGTCAACAAGGACGCGCTGAGCCCAGTCGACGGCTATCTGCCGATCCCCACGGGGCCCGGTCTGGGCATCGAGATCGACGAGGCCGCGGTGCGAGAGGCAGACAAGGATCGCCATCGCTGGCGCAACCCGGTCTGGCGCACCCGCGACGGGAGCTTTGCGGAATGGTGAGGAACGGCCCTGATCCCTCTTCCCGTCGGGGAGAGGGTTTAAGATCAGGCCGCGATGCTGAGCTGGCCGCCGTGATAGCGGGCGTCACGCGCCGCTTCGTCGGCCGTCTGCGGCCGCAGATAGGAAACGGTCAGGCGCCGTCCGAACACATCGTCGCCGCACATCCGGACCTTGGCGTCTTCCGCCCCTTCGGGCAGCCGGTCGCGGACCGCGGAGAGAAGATCGATCATATGGTCGAGCGACACCTGATCCTCGACCTCGAAGAAATCACGAACCAAACGAGTCATATGCGCCCCCCCGGGCACGAAATTGAACATGTACGCCTTATGCGTCGGCGCTACTTAATGGAGCGTGACTCGGGCAGAAAGCCCATTGCGGTGACTACGATATCGCTTTCTGTGGATAACCTAGGTGAGGGTCGGCCATGATAGCGATCGGCGCCGCGGGCTACGAGCTGGTGCTGGCGCCCGGCATCGGCGGCGCGATCGCTCGCTTCGCGCACCGGGGCAAGGCGGTGCTGCGCGGCGCTGACGCACCCAACAGCCCGCTCGATTGCGGCTGCTTCCCGCTTGTGCCCTATTGCAACCGCATCCGCGGCGGCCGCTTCAACTTTCGCGGCCGCACGGTCGAGCTTGCGCCCAATATGAAGGGCGATCCCAGCCCGCTGCACGGGCAGGGCTGGCTCGGCCCCTGGTTGGTCGAGAGCCAGGGGGCCGACTGCGCCTGCCTGTTCTTCGCGCATCAGCCCGGCGAATGGCCCTGGGCCTATGAATCGCGCCAGACCTTCAGTCTTGGCGACGATGGACTGGAGGCCGAAATCGAATGCAGGAACCTGTCGGGTGACCCGATGCCGTGCGGCCTGGGTTTCCATCCCTATTTCCCCTGCGATGCGGGAACACGGATCGACACTCGGGTCGCGCAGGTCTGGGAAGTGGACGACAAGGTTCTTCCGACCGGCACCGCGCCCGCGACGGGCCGCTATGCGCTCGACGACCAACCTGCCTGCGCGCGTGGCCTGGACAATGGCTATGACGGCTGGAGCGGGGAGATGCGACTGACCGACGGGGATCGGGTTCGCCGGATGGCGTCGCCCGATGCGCGCTTTTTCCAGATATATTCGCCGCCCGAAGGGTGCCTGCTTGCGGCCGAGCCGGTGAGCCATGCCAACGCGGCGCTCAACGAGCCGGAAGCGAAATGGCCGGAGTTGGGCCTGCGCGTGCTTGGGCCGGGCGAGTCCATGCGGTTGCGAATGACCCTGGGCGTACGGCACTAGCAAGGACAAAGCGGTTGTGGGGCCGGAATGAACTGGTCTAGTTTCGGACCATGATCGGCTCGCTGCTCCCCCGCCGCTCGATCCTGCTGGGCGCCGCCGCGTTCGCCGGCACCGCCCGGGCGCAGCGCCTTGTCGATCTTCATTTGCCGGGTGGCCCGTCCGAGCGTCCGACCAGCGCCGCCTGGCCGCAAAAAGGCGAGATGATCGTCCAGCGCGCGCGGCCGCCGCTGCTTGAGACGCCGTTCGACGTGTTCGACGAAAGCGTGTTCACGCCGAACGATCGCTTTTTCGTGCGCTGGCATTGGGGCGACATTCCGACATCCATCGACGCCGCGGCCTTTCGCCTCAACGTGCACGGCCATGTCGCCACGCCGTTGTCGCTGAGCCTCGACGAGCTGATGAAGCTGCCGCGGATCGAATATGCGGCGGTGAACCAATGTTCGGGCAATTCCCGCGGCTTCTTCCAGCCGCGCGTGCTCGGGGCGCAGTGGGGCCACGGCGCGATGGGGAACGCCCGCTGGACCGGCGTGCGGCTGAAGGACGTGCTGGACCGGGCCGGCGTCCAGCCCGGCACCGTGGCGGTCCGCTTCGCGGGGCTCGACCAGCCGCTGGTGCCGGACGGCCCCGATTTCATGAAGTCGCTGGACATCGACCATGCCCGCGACGGCGAGGTGATGATCGCGTTCCTTCAGAATGGCGAGCCGCTGCCGCTCTTGAACGGCTTTCCGCTCCGCCTGGTGGTGCCGGGCTGGTTCTCGACCTACTGGATGAAGATGCTGAGCGACATAGAGGTGCTCAGCGCGCCGGACGACGATTTCTGGATGGCCAAGGCGTATCGCATCCCGGATACGCCCGGCGCGAATGTTCAGCCGGGCGCCAAGGGCTTTGCCACGGTGCCGATCAATCGGATGATCCCGCGCTCCTGGATCACCAGCCATGCGGAAGGCGCGCGCGTGCCGGCCGGCACGCCGCTGTCCGTGCGCGGCATCGCGATGGGCGGCGATGCGGGCGTGAAGTCGGTCGCCTTGTCCGTCGATGGCGGCAGGAGCTGGACGGACGCGAAGCTCGGCCGTGACGAAGGCAAATACAGCTTCCGACGCTTCGACGCGGTTCTGCCCGCACCGGCCGCGGGCGATCTCACTCTGCTGCCGCGCTGCACCAGCACGGCCGGCGTCACGCAGTCGATGCACCCGATCTGGAACAGCGGCGGCTATCTGCGCGGCCAGGTCGAGCCGACCCGGATCGTCGCAGCATGAAGCTGCTGCTCCTCGCTGCTCTCGCAGCCGCCGTCACGCCGGCGCTGAAGTCCGTCGAAATTTCTCTGCCGAATGACGAAACCCAGTTTACCGGCCCCGATGCCGATCTGCTCAATGCGAACTGCACCGGCTGCCACAGCCCGGCAATGGTGCTCTATCAGCCCCGAATGGACGCGGCGCATTGGGCGGAATCGGTGAAAAAGATGCGCGAAACCTACAAGGCGCCGATCGAGGATGCGGACGCGGCCAGGCTTCCGGCAGCGCTGGCGGCGGTCCAGGCAAGATGAAGCTAGCTCTGCTGGTGGGGAGCCGCCTCGAAGCCGAACGCTAGCTGCGCCTCGCCAGCGAGACCGCGACCAGCGCGATCCGCTCGACGTCGCGATAGGCCGGCTTACTCAGTTCCTCGCCGAACACGTCTGGATCGAGTTCCCGGCAGCCGAATGTCAGGTCGCGCTCGGCGGCGAGCGTCGCGATCGCTTTGCACAGCGCATTCCGACCGTCGACGATCGCCGCGCCGGTATAGAGGATCACCCGTCCGCCCGGGGCGATCCGGTCGGCCGCCATGCGGGTCATTTCGAGCGGCACTTCGCCGCCGTGCATGCCGCCGCCGTCGCGATAGGCGCGGCTATCCGCGTCGATGATATAGGGCGGGTTGATCACCGCCAGATCGATCGGACCGGAAAGGGGCTCAAGCGTATCGGTTTCGATCGTCTCGACGGCTATGCCTGCAGCCGCGGCGTTGATCCTGGCCAGCCGCAGCGCCTTCGGATTGAGGTCCGTCAGCGTCACATGAACGCCGGGATTCGCCAGCGCTGCGACGATCCCGCCGACGCCTGCACCGGCGCCCATATCCACGACGCGCGCACCCGGCGGCAGCGGCGAGCGGGCCAGCTCTGCGACAATCAGGTCGGCAAAGCGATAGCTGTCCGGCCCGAAGAACACGGAATCCGGCTGATCGGTGGGATAGGCGGAATGCAGGAACAGCCGCCCGTACAGCCGCGAGACCCGCAACCTGCTTTTCAACAAACCGTTGCCCGCGTCCTCGATCATTCCCGCCTGACGCAGCAGGTCCGCGACTTTCCGATCGATCGTCCCGGGCACGAACGGCAAGCTCCAGCCGAGCATGCCGCGCAAATCATGCGCTCGCCTCATCGTCGGCCGCGCGATCACCCGGGCATGGCTCGCCGGTGTCGGCGTAACGAAGTCATAGGCGCGCTCGTCCAGCAGCCTGAGCAGGTCGAGCAGCGCGGCGTCGGCGGTTCCGGTCATCAGGCAGCAACCAAGCGTGCCCGCGCGTGTTCCCCAACCATGCCTAAGGCCGCACTCTTCGATGTCGACGGAACGCTCGTCGACAGCAACGACCTGCATGCGGAAGCGTGGGGAGAGATTTTCCGGCGCTTCGGGGTCGACATTCCCCACGCCGTTATTCGTCAGCAGATCGGGAAAGGCGGCGACAACCTGATGCCGGCGCTGCTTCCGCCTCGGCTCATTGCCGCGCACGGCCCCGAAATCGAGGCGCAGCGCCGCTCGCTCTATCGCGATCGCTACCTGCCGCGCGTCCGGCCCTTTCCCGGCGTGCGCGCGCTGTTCGAGGCGCTTCGGCGAGATGACATTCGGATCATGCTCGCCTCGTCGGCCGCGGAGCAGCAGGTGAGGCAGCATTGCGCGATGCTCGACATCGCCGACCTGATCGAGGGAACTGTCTCCGGCGATGATGTGGCGCACTCCAAGCCGTGTCCGGACCTGTTCGCGGCGGCTCTCAACAGGCTGGGCGGCATCGATCCCCAAGACGTCGTCGTTATAGGAGATTCGCCGTACGACATGGAAGCGGCGAGCAAGCTCGGCATTCCGGCAATGGGATTGCTGTGCGGCGGCTTCGATGCCGGCCTGCTGCGCTGGAGCGGGGCTGCCGCCCTGTTTGAGGGTCCTTGGACATTACCCGCGCGGATCGACGACTGGTTACCGGCCGAGGTGGCAAAGCCCTGCCCCGCGCCGGCGCCGATCTCGTAAGCGTCGTCCCCCCGAGTGCCGTTGACCGTTTTGCCGCGGGCTGGCTAAGGCCGGCTGGCGAGGAGACGCGCTCATGAAGAAAATCTATCCCGACGCCGCTTCGGCGCTCGACGGCCTGCTGTTCGACGGCATGACGATCTGCTCCGGCGGCTTCGGCCTGTGCGGGCTGCCGGAACGGCTGATCGACGCGATCCAGGCCTCGGGCGTCAAGAACCTGACCTGCGTCTCCAACAACGCCGGCATCGATAACGAAGGGCTCGGAAAGCTGCTGCGCACCCGACAGGTCCGGAAGATGATCTCCTCCTATGTCGGCGAGAACAAGGAGTTCGAACGCCAGTATCTGGCCGGCGAACTGGAGGTCGAGTTCTGCCCCCAGGGCACGCTTGCCGAACGCTGCCGCGCGGGCGGGGCGGGCATTCCCGGTTTCTATACCAAAACGGGCGTCGGCACGCTGGTCGCCGAGGGCAAGGAGCACAAGGACTTCGACGGGGAAACCTACATTCTCGAACGTGGCATCCGCGCCGACCTGTCGATCATCAAGGGCTGGAAGGCGGACGAGATGGGCAATCTCGTTTTCCGCAAGACCGCGCGCAACTTCAACCAGCCGATGGCGACGTCGGGCAAGGTCTGCGTCGCCGAGGTCGAGGAGATCGTGCCGGTCGGCAGCCTCGACCCCGACTGCATCCACGTCCCCAGCATCTTCATCAAGCGCCTGATCCTGGGCGCCCCCTACGACAAGAAAATCGAATTCCGTACCACTCGCCAGAGGGAAGCCGCCTGATGCCCTGGGATCGCAACGAAATGGCCGCGCGGGCGGCACGGGAACTCAAGGACGGTTTCTATGTGAACCTGGGCATCGGCATTCCGACGCTCGTCGCCAACAACATCCCGGACGGGATGACCGTCACGCTGCAGAGCGAGAACGGGATGCTCGGCATCGGCCCTTTCCCATACGACGATGAAGTCGATCCGGACCTGATCAATGCGGGCAAGCAGACCGTCAGCGAGCTGCCGCAGACCGTCTATTTCGGCTCGGACCAGAGTTTCGCGATGATCCGGGGTGGCCATATCGACCTGGCCGTGCTCGGCGCGATGGAAATCTCCGAAGGCGGCGACATCGCCAACTGGATGATCCCGGGCAAGATGATCAAGGGCATGGGCGGCGCGATGGACCTCGTCGCCGGCGTCAAGCGCATCATCGTCGTGATGGAGCATACGTCAAAGAACGGCGATCCGAAGTTCATCCCCGAATGCACGCTGCCGCTGACCGGCAAGAACGTCGTCGACATGATCGTGACCGACCTGGCCGTGTTTCAGCGCCCCGACCATCAGAGCCCGTTCAAGCTGGTCGAGCTGGCGCCGGGCGTCACGGCCGAGGAGGTGAAGGCGAAGACGACGGCGCATTACATCGCATGATGTGTTAGCTTCGTCTCGCGCAAGGTGAGACGCGGCGGCGCTTTTGCTCAGCCACGCTCGCTCCACCTTGGGAGGGACGAGATGGCGACACGGGCGATTGCGCCGCGCCTGGCGGCCGAGCGGCGTTTCTATTTCTGGATGGCGGCAGCGATCCTGGCGACGATCTTCGCCGGCTTCGCGCCAAGCTTCTACCTGCGCGGCGTGGTGCCCGCCTATCGCCCCTATCTGCCGCTCACCTGGCTGGTCGCGCTGCATGGGCTGATCTTCAGCTCCTGGGCGTTGCTGTTCATGACCCAGGTCGGGCTGGTCTCCGCCGGTCGGCCGGATATCCACCGCCGGCTGGGCCTAATCGGCTTCGGCATGGTTGCCGCGATGGCAATCGTCGGCACGTTCGCCGCGCTGTACGGCGTCGCGCGCAAATCGGGTCCGCCGGACCTGTCGCCGCTCACTTGGCTCGCGGTGCCGCTGCTGGACGTGCCTGTGTTTGTGGCCCTGATCGGTCTGGGCCTGGTCAATCGCCGCAAGCCGCAGGTGCACAAGCGGTTCATGCTCGTCTCGATGATCGGCCTGTTGCCGCCGTCGCTCGGCCGTCTCCCCTGGCCAGAAACCGTGCCGTTCCCGCTGATCATCATCGGCGGCCAATTGCTGTTCCTGATCCCGCTCGCCGTCTGGGACCTCAACAGCCGCGGTCGCGTGCATTGGGTGACGATGACCGGGGCGGCTGTGCTGGTCGGTTCCTGGCTCTTCCGCCTGGCAATCTGGCAGACGCCGTGGTGGCTCGCCTTTGCCGGCTGGATTTCGGCGCCGTTCGTCTGAGTTCCCGACTCGACCGCTGTTTCCTGTCGCTTCGTCGTGAAATTGCGGCATAAAAGCTTGTCGTTAAGGTGAATCTCTGATTCCTGTGCCATATAGGGGCAAAGGGCAGAGGGTCGCGCGACGGTGGTGAAGAAAATCAGGACCGGCATCAGGCAACGTCCGCGGGCAGCTGCGATCGGCGGGGGTCTTGCCGGGCTTGTGTCCGTGCTCGCGCTTGGGCCCAGCCTCGTCGCGGCGCGGGCGCCCGCGCAGGTTCCCCAGCCCGCAGTCTATGCCGGCGCCCGGTCGGGTGTCGTCTCCTCCAGCCTCCACGCGCCGAAAAAGATCGATTACGAGCGGCTGGACCAGCGGATGCGCATCGCCGCGTCAAAGCCGGACGTGGTCGGCATGGCGGTCGCCGTGATCGAAAATGGCGAGATCACCTTCGTCCAGGGCTATGGCACGACGACGGCGGGCGGTTCCGATCCGGTGACGCCGAACACCGTGTTCCGCTGGGCCTCTCTGTCGAAGGGCGTCGCCGCAACGATGGTCGGCGTGCTCGCCAACGAAGGCAAATTGTCGCTCGACGAGCCGGTCGCGAAGTTCAACACGTCGCTGCGCCTGCCGGCCGGCGGCGAGCAACTCGCGACGGTCGCGGACATCCTGTCGCATCGCGTCGGCCTGCCGCATAACTCCAACGACAACAAGCTGGAGGCGGGCGCCGATCCCAAGGCGCTGCGCGCCTCGCTGGCCGAGGTGAACGCGATCTGCGCGCCCGATACCTGCCACAGCTACCAGAACGTCGCCTTCGATACGACAAGCGAGATCGTTCAGCGCGTGACGGGCGTTCCCTATACCGAAGAAGTGCGCCGTCGCCTCTTTGCGCCGCTCGGCATGCAGAATGCCAGTCTCACGCGCGCCGGGCTGATGTCCGCCCGCAGCTGGGCGCGTCCGCATATCGGCCGCCGCACGGTCGAGGTGAACGATAATTACTACCGCATCCCGGCCGCCGGTGGCGTCAACTCGTCGATCATGGATATGGCCCTGTGGATGCGGGCGCAGATGGGCCTTGCGCCGCAGGTGGTGCCTGAGCGTGTGCTCGACACCATTCACGAGGCGCGGGTGAACACCGAACGCCGGAACACGATGTTCGCGCGGGTGATGGGGCCGTCGAGATACGCGCTCGGCTGGCGCGATTACACTTATGCCGGTCACGCGCTGATCGGGCACCAGGGCGCGGTGATGGGCTATCGCTCGACGATCCTGTTCGATCCGCAGACCAAATCCGGCGTCGCCGTGCTCTGGAACTCGCAGAGCACGCGGCCATCTGGCGTCCAGCTCGAAGTGCTCGAAATGCTCTACGACCAGCCGCGCAACGACTGGCTGAAGATCGACAGCCCCGGCGGCGGGCCGATCCAGGCCGAGGACATTGCGGCGCAATAATCGGGCAGCTCTGCCTCGACTTCACGTAATCATCTGTTAGGCGATAGCGCATGGCAAGCCGCCCGCGCACTCTGTACGAAAAAATCTGGGACGCACATGTCGTCGAACGGCGCGCCGACGGCACCTGCCTGATCTATATCGACCGTCATCTGGTCCACGAAGTGACGAGCCCGCAGGCCTTCGAAAGCCTGCGTCTCGGCGGGCGCAAGGTTCGGCGCCCCGACCTGACGCTCGCGGTTCCGGATCATAACCTGCCGACCACGGCACGGCTCGACGCGGAAGGAAACCGCATCCCGATTGCCGATCCCGAAAGCGCCGCGCAGCTGGCGGCACTGGAAGCGAACGCACCGGCATTCGGCATCCGCTATATTGGGCCGACCGATGCAGAACAGGGAATCGTGCATGTCGTCGGGCCGGAACAAGGCTTCACGCTGCCCGGCTGCACGCTTGTCTGCGGCGACAGCCACACCGCGGCGCACGGAGCCCTCGGCGCGCTCGCGTTCGGCATCGGCACCAGCGAGGTCGAGCATGTGCTCGCCACACAGACCCTGCTGCTGAAACAGTCGAAATCGATGAACATCCGGATCGAGGGCGCGCTCGGCTTCGGCGTCACGCCCAAGGATCTGATCCTGCACATCATCGGCCGGATCGGCGCGGCGGGCGGCACCGGCTATGTGATTGAATATTCCGGCTCCACGATTCGCGACATGTCGGTCGAAGGGCGGCTGACCGTTTCCAACATGTCGATCGAAGCCGGCGCCCGCGCCGGCCTGATCGCGCCCGACGACAAGACTTTCGCGTATCTGCAGGGGCGGCCGATGGCGCCGAAAGGGGAGGCGTGGGAGCAGGCAGTCGCCTGGTGGCGGACGCTGCCCAGTGACCCCGGCGCCCCGTTCGACTGCGTGGTCGACATCGACGCCGCCGCCGTCGCGCCGACCGTCACCTGGGGCACAAGTCCCGAAGACGTGGCGCCGGTGTGGGGGGCCGTGCCGGACCCGCAGAGCTTCGCCGAACCGGCCAAGCGGGAGGCCGCGCAGAAATCGCTCGCCTATATGGGGCTCGAGCCCGGCCAGCGCATGCAGGATTTGGCCGTCGAGAACATCTTCATCGGCAGCTGCACCAACAGCCGGATCGAGGATCTGCGCGCCGCCGCCGCCGTGCTGAACGGGCGCCGCCGCGCGGATGGCATCAAGCAGGCGCTGGTCGTGCCGGGCTCCGGGCTGGTCAAGCGCCAGGCCGAAGCCGAGGGTCTTGACCGAATCTTCATCGAAGCTGGGTTTGAATGGCGCGAGCCTGGTTGCTCCGCCTGCCTGGGCATGAACCCGGACAAGGTGCCGCCGGGCGAGCGCTGCGCCTCGACGTCCAATCGAAATTTCGTCGGACGCCAGGGGCCGGGCGCGCGGACGCACCTGGTGTCGCCGGCGATGGCGGCGGCGGCGGCGGTGACTGGGCGTCTGACGGACGTGCGCGAGTTGATGGGTTGAGTGGTTCGAGTCGGGGAGCGGGATAATGAAACGGGCAATTTTCCTTCTGGTCGCAGGCACCTTGCTGAGCGGGATCGCGTCATTCGCAGTGAGCGCCAAGCCCGAACCGGTCGCGATGCGGGCGCCGTGACGCCGGTCAACACCATCGAAGGCAAGGCGATCCCGTTCGGGCGCGCCAACGTCGACACCGACGTGATCATCCCCGCCAAGTGGCTGAAGACGATCAGCCGGCAGGGGCTAGGACGCGGCGCGTTCGAGACGGTGCGAGCCGAACCGGGCAACGTCTTCGACGATCCAGACTATGCCGGCGCGCCCATCCTGATCGCAGGCGAGAATTTCGGCTGCGGATCGAGCCGCGAGCATGCGGCCTGGGCGCTCGCCAATCTCGGCATCCGCGCGGTGATCGCGCCGAGCTATTCGGACATCTTCTCGGGCAACGCTTTCAAGAACGGCATTCTGGCCGTCGAACTGCCGCGCGCAGCGATCGACCGGTTGATGGACGTGGCGAAGACAGATCCTATCTCGATCGACCTGGAACACCAGACCGTCACGACGCGCTTCCAGGACCGCTTCACGTTCGAGATCGATCCGTTCCGCAAGCACTGCCTGCTGGAAGGCCTCGACGAGGTCGGCCTGACGCTGGCGATGGAGCCCCGGATCGCCGCGTTCGAGAAGCAGCAGGCGAGTTGGCTCAGCCCTGCGGCCTGAGCGCCTTGTACCCGAAGACGCAGAGCAGGATCAGCATCGCTTCGACGATCATCGGCAGCGCCGCGCCTGCGAAATAACCGTTGACCGCTAGGTTCACCGCCCGGCCGGTGATCGCCACGGCATAGAGCGCCGCCGGGACCAGCAGCGCTGCGCCACGTCCTTTCGCCGCCGCGTAGAACGCCCAAGCTGCGCCGATCAGGAAAAAGCTCGACATGTCGGCGCGCAGCGTTGCCTGACCCGCGGCGCCGAGCGGCTCAACGAAGAAGGCAGCCGCCGCCTCCGGCGTCTTGATGAAGAACCATATCCCCAGCGCCAGCCCGAACAGGCCCACCAGCACCGCCGCCACTCTTGCCAATCCCGTCATGATCCAGCCCTCCCGCGCGCGACCGTAACGGTCTGGACAACGCGCGTCACCCCGGCGAAAGCTGGCGCCAATCGGTCGAGGAGAGGAAACGGCATGAAGGCCCTGTTGTCGCGCGCGCCCGGCGGACCCGAGACATTGGAGCTGGCCGAGGTTCCGGAGCCGGTCGCCGGCAAGGGGGAACTGCTGGTGCGCATCCAATATTGCGCGATCAACTATCCCGACGTGCTGGTGATCGAGGACAAATACCAGTTCAAGCCGCCGCGGCCGTTCGCGCCGGGCAGCGAAGTGTCGGGCGTGGTCGAGGCGGTGGGCGAAGGCGTCGAAGGCTGGCAGGTCGGCGATCGGCTGCTTGCGCTGACCGCGTCGTCGGGCGGCCTTGCCGAGAAAGTGGCGGTTGGTGCCAATCGCGCGTTCAAGGTGCCGGACGGGCTGCCGCTGAAGGAAGCCTCGGCGCTGCTGATGACCTATGCGACGACGATCCACGGTCTGCTGGATCGCGGGCATTTGCAGGCCGGCCAGACCCTGCTCGTGCTGGGCGCCGCCGGCGGGGTCGGCCTGTCGGCGGTCGAGCTCGGCAAAGCCTTCGGCGCACGTGTGATCGCGGCCGTGTCCTCGGCCGAAAAGGCGTACGTCGCCAAGGCATGCGGCGCCGACGACGTGCTGATCTACGACCGCGCTCCCTTCGACAAGGAACAGTCGAAGGCGCTCGCCGACGCTTTCAAGGCCAAGCTGGGTCCCGAAGGCGCGCACGTCATCTACGATCCCGTTGGCGGCGACTATGCGGAGCCGGCGCTGCGATCGATTGCCTGGGAGGGCCGGTATCTCGTCGTCGGCTTCCCGGCTGGGATCCCGCGCCTGCCGCTCAACCTGACGCTGCTCAAGAGCTGCGATGTTTGCGGCGTCTTCTGGGGCGCGTTCACGATGCGCGAGCCGAAACGGCACCAGGAGCATGTCGCGACGCTCTTCCGCCTTTGGCAGGAGGGCAAAATCGCGCCGCGCGTGTCGGAAGTCTATCCGCTTGAACGGGGCGGCGAAGCGATCGCGAAGCTGGCCAATCGCGGCGCAGTCGGCAAGCTGGTCGTGGAGATCGCCTGAGCGGCGTTGCGTCGCCGCTCCGCCCTCCTTATCTCACGATCGAAACGAGAGGGCATTGCATGACGACCTTCGACGATCGCGAGCGGGCATTCGAGGCGAAGTTTGCGCGCGACGAGGAGATGCTGTTTCGCATCACCGCGCGCCGCAACAGGCTGCTCGGCCAATGGGCGGCCGAGCGCATGGGCCTCACACCCGCCGAGACCGACGCTTATTCGAAAGCTGTCGTCCAGGCGGAGTTTGAAGAGGCGGGCGACGAGGACGTCATCCGCAAGCTGCTGGGCGACCTGACGGCCGCGGGCGTGGATGTCGACGAGTCGACCGTGCGCCGGGCGCTCGAGGACAAATCGATCGAGGCGCGCCGCCAGCTGATCGAGGCGCAGTCCTGATATGCCGATGCCCGCGCATGAGATCGAAGCCATGATCCAGTCGGCAATCCCCGACGCGCAGGTCCAGATTACCGATCTGGCCGGCGACGGCGATCATTACGCCGCGCGCGTGGTGTCGGAGAGTTTTCGCGGCGTTTCGCGCGTCGAGCGCACCCGCCGCATCTATGCCGCATTGGGCGGCCGCATGGGTGGCGAGTTGCACGCCCTGCAGCTGACTACAGACGTGCCCGCAGGAGGCTGAGTTAAGATGACCGACGAATCCCAGGCCCGCATCCAGGAGCTGGTCTCCGCCAATGACGTGCTGCTGTTCATGAAGGGCACGCCGCTGTTCCCGCAGTGCGGCTTTTCCAGCCGCGCCATCGCGATCCTCGATCGGCTGGGCGTCGACTATGAGAGCGTCGACGTGCTGCAGGACCAAGGCATTCGCCAGGGCATCAAGGCGTTCAGCGACTGGCCGACCATTCCCCAGCTCTACGTGAAGGGCGAATTCGTCGGCGGCTCGGATATCATGATGGAAATGTACGAAAGCGGTGAGCTTGCGGAGCTGATGAACGACAAGGGAGTCGCGAAGGCGGGCTGATCGGAACTTCGTTCCGCGGCGCACGTCCTTGCCCGACATGGGCAAGAAGAAATCGCGATGGTCGTGGCTCTCGTCCATGCTGGACGATCCCAAGGTCCAGGCGGCGCTCGCGGAGTTGGTTGCCGCGGGCATTGGCGCGCTGGCGGCGGCGCTTGCCGAGAACCGGACCGTCCGGCGTGAGGCGGGCAAGCTCGCCGACAAGGGCAAGGCCGCCATCACCGGTGATCCGCCGTCCGCGTGACGGCTTATTCATTGACTGTTCAGCCAAACGATGACACCTGTAATCGTAATAACGACTAAAGGGCCTGGGGAATGGCTGAACGCATCAGTGAAGCCGAGCATGCGGTGATGGAGGTGCTCTGGGAGGAGCAGCCGCTGACCGCCGCCGAAGTCGCCGAGCGCGCGAGCCCGGAACGGGGCTGGAGCGTGCACACCGTCAAGACCCTCTTGTCCCGCCTGCTCGCGAAGGGGGCGATCGCCCATGAAGCGGACGGGCGCCGTTTTCTCTATCGTCCCGCCATCGAACGCGAAGCCTATGTCGGCCGCGAATCGGAAAAGCTGGTCGATAAATTGTTCGGAGGCCGCGTAACGCCGCTGATCGCGCATCTGGCCGAGCGCCGCTCCCTTTCGCCTGAGGACATCGCCGAACTCGAAGCTCTTTTGAAGGAGCTGAAGCCATGATCAGCTGGGCCATCGAGACCTTGATCGCCAGCACTCTGCTGATGCTGGTGGTTCTTGCCGTGCGCCGCCCGGTGGCCCGGCATTTCGGGCCGCATATCGCCTACGGGCTGTGGCTGTTGCCGGCCCTGCGCATGCTGCTGCCGCCGCTGCCCGAGACCGTCGCGCCGGCGCCGATCCATGTGCTGCCTGCCAATGTTGAGGCGCTGCTTGCCGCAGCCGCGACGTTCCATGCGAGCACCGCGACCGCGCAGGTGGATGCGCCCTCCGTCGACTGGCTGCTGCTGTTCGGCTGCTTCTGGGGGGCAGGCGCGCTTGGATTCCTTGGCTGGCATATCTGGTCCTATCGCCGGTTCGTGCGCACCGCGCTCGACGATGCGACGCAGCTGCCGCGCTTCGACCGTCATGGGGTGGAGGTCTGCTCCAGCCCCGCAGCGCGCGGCCCGTTCGCGGCCGGCATCTTCCTGAAGACCGTCGTGCTGCCCCAGGATTATCGGCGCCGCTATGAGCGCGACGAGCTGCGGCTCGCGATCGAGCACGAAATTCAGCACCACCAGCGCTGCGATATGTCCGCCAATTTCGCCGCGCTGGTCGTGCTGGCGCTGCACTGGTGGAACCCGATTGCGCACTTCGCGCACCGCGCGTTCCGCGTTGATCAGGAGCTTGCTTGCGACGCTCTGGTGCTTGCGCAAGCGACACCGTTCGAGCGTCATGCCTATGGTTCGGCGCTGCTGAAATCCGCCTGCGACCGCCTGCCGGTGGCCGCATGCGCTCTTGGGGCCGGGGATGACCTCAAGAGGAGACTGACGATGATGAAGGTTTATCGCTGGAACGCCAGCCGTGCGCGGCTGGGCAGCATGATCGCCACCGGACTGGTCGGCGTCGGCCTGATGCTGACGGCATCGAACGGCATTGCCGCCGAGACGACAAAGCGCGTCGAACAGAAGGTGCGGACGATCCTGCCGGTCGCAGCGCCGTTGCCGCCCACGGCACCCGTGGCGCCGCCGGCGCCGCTTGCGCCGGAAGCGGTCGCAGCTCCGACAGCGCCCGAGGCGCCAATCGCGCCGCCGGCGCCACCGACTCCGGTCGCGGTCCCCACGGCTCCCGCGGCGCTGATGTCGGTCAGCTGGACAAGCGACGACGGTGATCAGGTCATCGATACCGCCGAGATGAACCGCACCATCCAGGAATCGGTGCGCGAGGCGCAGGCGGAAGCGCGTGAAGCGGCGCGCGAGGCGGAGGCCGATGCGCGCGAGGCGGCTCGTGACGCGGCTAACGATGCGCGCGAGGCCGCCCGCGAAGCGGCACGGGTCCGGCCTGCGGTCGCCACGCGGCACTGCCCGGCGGGTGCGCCGTTCATGGCGAAGGTCGGCGACGACGGCAATGCGGTCGTCCGCTGCGGAGCGATGTCGCCGGTCGACAAGGCAAAGATGCGCCAGCAATTGATCGTCTCGCTGGAGCAGGCGCGGCAATCGGTGGCCGCGTCGCTCAACGATGACTGGGCCCGGCGCGCGCGCGAGCAGGCACTCGCCAGCATCGACCGCGAGATCGCGCGGCTCAAAGCGGACAAGTAGGAGCTCGAGGGTTGTCAAAGCCGGCGGGGAACCCCATCGCTTAAGGATGGAGAACCCGCCGGTCGGACAGGTCGTCGAACTCGAGCCCCTGGTGCGCCGGGTGCTGGCCGGCAATCCGAGTCCGTTCACCTACACGGGAACCGAGACCTACATCGTCGGCAAGGGCGAGGTCGCGATCATCGATCCGGGACCCGACGACACCGCCCACATCGCCGCGCTCCTTGAAGCGACTGCCGACGAAAAGGTGATCGCGATCCTCTGCACGCACACCCATCGCGACCACAGCCCCGCCGCACCGGCAGTGAAGGCGGCGACCGGCGCGCCGATCATGGGCTGCGCGCCGCTGGTGCTCGAAGACCTTGGCCCGCGCGCGGACGCGTCGTTCGACGAAAGCTATGCGCCCGATCATGTGATGCAGGATGGCGAGCAGGTGAGGGGTCCCGGCTGGACGCTGGAAGCCGTGGCGACGCCGGGCCACACCTCCAACCATCTCTGCTTCGCGCTCGACGAAACCGGCGCACTGTTCACCGGCGATCATGTGATGGGGTGGTCGACGACCGTGGTCTCACCGCCCGATGGCGACATGGCAGCCTACATGGCCAGCCTCGATCGTCTGATGGCGCGCAAGGACCGCGTCTATTATCCCGCCCATGGCGACCCGGTCGATAATCCGCAGCGCTTCGTGCGCGGGCTCGCCGGTCACCGCAAACAACGGGAAGGACAGATATTGCGGCTGCTCCGCGAGGACGTCGGCGCGATTCCGGCAATGGTCGAGCGCATGTATGTCGGGCTCGACCCGCGCCTGCACGGCGCCGCCGGTCGCTCGGTGCTCGCGCACCTGATCGACCTGCGCGACCGCGGCATCGCGCGGCAGGAGGGCGACGCCTGGAGCCTTGCCGCGTGACACGTGAGCTTCGGAGTGCGCTGATCGGGGGACTGGTCGCGATCGCCGTGCTCGCCGCCGGCTTCTTCGCGATGAAGAGCTATCTCACGTCCAAATTCGCACCGGACCCCGAGACGATCGCCTCCTCGACGCTGAGCGGCATGCGCGAGCAGAACCGGCTGACATCGTTCATCGCAAGCTACGTCGCTGTCGTGACGTCGGAGCAAAGTCGCCTGGGGCTGACGGCTCGCAAGACACTGATCATGCCGGGCACTGTCCGATACGAGGTCGATCTGGGCAAGCTCGGCCCCGAGGATCTCAGTTGGGATGACGGCAGGAACGAGCTGACCGTCACCCTCCCGCCGGTCGAGATCGCCGGGCCGCAAGTCGATCTGAACGCGATCCGCGAATATGACGGCGGCGGCCTATTGATGCGTCTCACCAATGCGGAGGAGCGGCTGGACGACGCGAACCGCAAGGCCGCCCAGGCCGAACTTCTGCGCCAGGCCAAGGCGCCGACGCCGATGCGCATCGCGCGTGAGGCCACCCGCCGCGCGGTCGAGCGCAATTTCGCGCTTCCCCTGCGCGCCGCGGGGCTCGATGCGCATGTAACTGTTCGCTTCCCGGACGAAGGGCACTCCGCCGAGCAGATGGACCGCTCGACGCCGCTGAACGAGGCAGTCGCGACCCACTAAGCGGACTGGATTGTTCCGCCGCCAGTCCCCATCTCCGTTCGGCCTGAGCTTGTCGAAGGCCTCCCTTCTTCTTACGGGCTCCGAAAGAAAGGGAGGGCTTCGACAAGCTCAGCCCGAACGGAGTTTTACGGCGAAATGGACGCGAGAAACGGCTTCGGCGGAACTGTGACTGGCCTCGACCTGCGGGCCGAGATCGACCGGCTGCGCAAGGAGCGCAATGCGGTCATCCTCGCTCATTATTACCAGAAGCCGGAGCTGCAGGACCTCGCCGACTTCGTCGGCGACAGTCTTGAGCTCAGCCGCAAAGCGCAGGAGACGGACGCCGACGTGATCGCCTTTTGCGGCGTCCGCTTCATGGCGGAAACGGCGAAGATCCTGAGCCCCGAAAAGATCGTCGTCCTGCCCGACATGGACGCCGGCTGCAGCCTGGAGGATAGCTGTCCGCCTGAGCGGTTCGCCGCCTTTCGGGCCGAGCATCCGGACCATATCGCGCTGACCTACATCAACTGCTCGGCAGCGGTGAAGGCGCTGTCGGACGTGATCGTCACCTCCTCGTCCGCCGAAAAGATCCTGATGCAGCTCCCGAAGGAACAGAAGATCATCTTCGGCCCGGACCGCAACCTGGGCGGCTACCTCGCGCGCAAGACCGGGCGCGACATGCTGCTATGGCCCGGCGTCTGCATCGTCCACGAAGCCTTTTCCGAAACCGAGTTGCTGAAGCTCAGGGCCGAGCATCCCGACGCGCCGATCCTCGCCCATCCGGAATGCCCGCCGCACCTGCTCGATCACGCCGATTTCGTCGGCTCGACCAGCGCGATCCTTGAACATGCGAAAAAGTCGCCGGCCAGGACAGTCATCGTCGCGACCGAGCCGCACATCATCCATCAGATGCAGAAGGCGGTGCCGGACAAGCAGTTCATCGGCGCGCCCGGAGCGGACGGGAACTGCAACTGCAACATCTGCCCCTATATGGCCCTCAATACGATGGAGAAGCTCTACATCGCGCTGCGCGATCTGGAGCCGCGGATCGAGCTGGACGAGGAGCTGCGCCTGAAGGCCAAGACCAGCCTCGACCGGATGCTGGCGATGGCGAGCGGAACGGTCGGCATGGGCGATCTCGGCCCGGCGCGGGTTACCGGAGACTGAGGCTCGTGAAAGTGCTTGCCCTTGTCCTGGCCGGCATTGGGGCGCCCGTCGCCGCGCAGACCCCCCTCTGCGCCTGGAACGGCGCGGCGCTCGTCTGCCCGGGTCAGACCATGCCCGGGCCGCTGCCCTTGTACGAGCAGCAGACCGGCCAGTTGCCGCCGATCGCCGATCGTATCGACCGCCTGAACGATCAGGCGACGCTGGATCGCGCGCTGGCCCTCGCCCAAGCGGAACAGGCCGGCCGCAAGGCCGAGGCGGCTCGGCAGGCTGATGCGAGCGCGGCCGCCGGTTATTGCACCGGCGGCGAAATGCTCAACACCGACGCCGCCGAGCCAGGACTCGAACTGCTGCGAGCCCGCTGCAAGGCGCCGCGTCGATGAGCTTCAGCCTGCCGGGGTTTGACCTCGACGCCTTCGTCCGCGCCACGCTTGCCGAAGACCTGGGGGACGGCGGCGATATCACGTCGGGATCGGTGATCCCGGCCGATGCGCGGTTCGACGGGGTGATGGACAGCCGCGATGCGATCACCGTTGCCGGCCTACCCATCGCGGCCGCCTTCTTCCGCGCGCTCGATCCGGACGTCGAGATCGAGATGCTGGTGGAGGACGGACAGCAGGTTCGCGCAGGCACGGATCTGATGCGGCTGCGCGGCAAGGCGCGCGCGATGCTGACCGCGGAGCGCTCGGCGCTGAACACCGTCCAGCATCTCTCCGGCATCGCGACCCTGACGCGGCGCTACGTCGACGCGATCGCCGGCACCGGTGCGACCCTGCTCGACACGCGCAAGACGATACCCGGCCTGCGGCTGCTGGAGAAATATGCGACACGAATGGGCGGCGCGACCAATCACCGCATGGGGCTGTGGGACGCGGCGATGATCAAGGACAATCACGTCGCGGTCGCCGGCGGCGTCGGCGAAGCGGTGCGGCGCGCGAAGGCGGCGGGGATCGCGGAGATCATCGTCGAGGTGGACCGGGTCGACCAGATCGAGCCCGCGCTTGCGGCCGGCGCGACGTGGCTGCTGCTCGACAATATGGACCCGCCGATCTTGCGCGGCGCCGTGACCCTGGTCGGCGGACGCGTTCCGACCGAAGCCTCGGGCGGCGTGCGGCTGGAAACGATTCGCGCGATCGCCGAGACGGGGGTCGATTATGTCTCGGTCGGACGCATCACCCAGTCCGCGGCGGCGGCCGATATCGGACTGGATTTTCAGAGCCTATGATCAGACTTCTGCTCCTCGCCGCACTCGCGCTCGGGCCGAGCTTTGCGGAAAAAACCCACACCGCGCGCCCGGCATTGTCGCATCCGCCCGCCTTTGAGGGATGCGATGCCGAGGACATGCAGGCTCTGATCGGACACCCGTTCCCCGCCGACGGTGCCGATCGCGCGCGCGACGCGAGCGGGTCGGCCATCGTGCGGGTCGTGAGACCGGGCGAGGCCGTGACGATGGACGTTCGTGCCGACCGGTTGACGATCACGCTCGATGCCGAAGGAAAGGTCGTCAGCGCTCGCTGCGGCTGACGTTCCCGTCCAGCGTCACCGTCGCCGGATGGTGCCGGTCGAGATGGCGCTTGATGATCCGCAGATTGCGGGTGTTCGACCGGAAGAAGAAGTCTGGGATCGCGCCGACCCAGGGGATTGCGCCCAGCAGCGTGTCGACGCCGACATTGCCGGCCATCCGCGCCATCTGCCATTTCGACATGCCCAGGTTGCGCGCCTCCCAGATCATCCACGCGCCGAGCGCGCCGGCCGCGATGCTGCCGACGCCGGGCACCACGTCCAGGATCACGTCGAGGCCGAGCTGGCGCTTGGTGCCCGGGATCGTCACCAGCCGCTCAAGCAGCGCTTCCATCGCCTCGACGCGGCGGCGCACGCCTTGCGGCTCCTTCAGCGCCGGCAGGCTGCGCGCGATCTCTTCCATGCGGCGGTAGCGAGTGGCCATTCCGATCTCCTTCGCACGCCAACGTGGGGATCGCCTTCCGGTTTCGCTAGCGATCGGGGCGGCGGAGATAGGCGAGGGGATGATAGGCGCGTGCGTTTTCCTTGAACTGGTTGAGGCGCGGCGAGACCAGCGACCAGCGCAACGGGCGCGTCAGCGGCACGTAGAGACCGGAATTGGCGAGCAGGCGGTCGGCGGTCGCGAGCTGGACACTTCGATCGAGCAGCGACTGGGCGTTGCGCGCGCGATCGAGCGCATCCAGCGCCTCCTCCGAACACGCGTCGGCCGAAGGACAGGCGAGCGTATCGAGATACCAGAGCGCACTGCCGGCAGGGGCGACCGCGTCGACGACGCGCAGGTCGGATTCGGCCGCGTCAGTTACGCGTATCGTTTCGATGCCGACGCGCCGCCAGTCCGCCGCAAGCTGGCCATATAGCAAGGTGCTGCCGGGTCCCGGCGTCAGATAGAGGCGGACCTGCAACGGCCCCGGATGCGCGGCATGCCAGGCCTGCACGCGCCGCTGCGCCTCGGCGATGCGGCCGGTGATGTCGAATGAGGCCCAAGGCGGAAAGGCCGGATCGGCGGCCGAGCGATAGCGCTGCGGCAGGACCGCAAGCGCGCCGAGCCAGCCCGGCGCCTTGAATGCGTCGAGCAGCGCATCGCGGTCGATCACCATGCCGAGCACTTGCCGCATGACCGGATCGGCGAGCCAGCCCTTCGACTTGACGACGGACAGGCCGAACAGTCCTTCCGCGGGATCGATCCGGATCGCACGGTTCGATGGTTGCGCGGCCTGGACCAGCGGCCAGCTCAGATACGTGCCCCCGAGCACCAGATCGGTGTTGCCGGTGGTGAACCGCGCGACCGCCAGCGCGGCGCGCTCGCCGGTCAGACGGATGTTCGGAAGCCGCGGGTCCTTCGATCCTTCGGCCGGCTTGACCCGAGCGGTCAGGTTGACCGTGTTCCCGTCGCGATCGTCCACCTGGTACGGGCCCGTTGCCCCCATCGCGCGCGACAGGATGCTCGATTCCGGCTGGGCGAGCAGCTCGAGCAGCGGCGGACGTGGCGTGGTCAGGCGGAATTCGATCACGTCCGGCGTGGTCGGATTGATTTCCTCGATCGAATCGAATGCGTCGCGGAGCGGATTGCGGCTATTGGGCGCGATGATCGCGCGTGCTCGCCGCGCCACCTCCTCCGACGTGACGGCCTTGCCGTTCGGCCAGATCGCGTTCCGCAACCGGAAGATCGCGCTCAGCCCGTCGCTGGTCACGATCCATCGTTGGGCGAGCGCCGGGCCGATCTGCGCGTCCTCGTCAAAGCTGACCAGCGTCTCGGCGACGGCGCCCAGCAGCACGCGCTCGCTCTCGTCCGGCGTCTTGCGATTGGGATCGACCAGGGTCGGCGGGCCGCCGATCACGCTCACTCGGATCGGCCCCTGGTCGCTGGCCTGCTCGCACGACGCCAGCAACAGCAGGGGAAGGAGCCATCGCTTCATCCCGCAAACTGTATGGTGATCGCACGACCGAGCCAAGCGTTTGAAGCCGGATGATCCAGCCTTACCTTAATGCGTCCTTTACTCCCTCCGGCTAAGTCCTTGGGAATGGCTCTGACTGCGCGCGATGGCGGTGATGCTGCGCCCATGGGACCCGATCGGCTGCTGGCCGATACGGCGCAAGTCGCGCGCCACGCCGATGCGCGCCTGACCGCCGCGCTCAACGACCTATTCCTGCCCGATTTCGTCCGGCCCACCGACAGCCAGCGCGCGGCGATGGCCAATATGCTCGACGATCTGGTGACCGAGATCGACCGCGACCTTCGCGCCGGCCTGATCGCCCGGCTGGGCGAGGCCGCGCCGCCGGTGCTGAGCGTCGCGCGAATCCCGATCGTCCGTCCGATCTTCGACCGTGCCGGCGTGCTCCGTGACCGCGAACTGGTCGCGCTGCTGCTCGCCCGTGCCGAGGAACACCGGATCGCGCAGGCGATCCGTCGCGTCGCCCAGATCAGCCCGGAGCCGACGCCGGTCGTCCAGCTGAGCGTCGCGCCGGAGCTCGAAACCATGCTGCAGCAGGCCGAGAACCGCCGCACCGGCAGTCATGGCGAGCCGCATATCACCATCCGCGACGTACCGGCGGACCTGCTCCACCGGCTGTTCTGGTGGGCGGCGGCCGCGTTGCGGGACTATCTCGAACGCTCGACGAGCCTCGACCCCGGCGCACGGGACGAAGCGCTCGCCGGCGTTGTCGCGACGCGCCTTGCCTCTCATGACGAGGGCCAGACGCTCGAAGCCGCGGCCATGCGCGTCGCCATCGCCCTGAACGGCGATGAATCGTTGCTGTTCGAGCTCTTCCGCGCCGGACGGTTCAGCCTGTTCGTGGCGCTGCTGGCGGTCCGCGCGCGGATCGACTTCGCCCCGGCCTTCATGCTCGCCGCCGATCCGGGCATCGGCGCGCTTGCGGTGCTGCTGCGCGCCGTCGAAGCCTCGACCCAGGTCTCGGCCCCTATCCTCCTGCAGATGGCCGCGATAAACCGCCTTTCGGAAGCCAAGCTCGAGGAGCGGGTGAACGATTTTCTGGATCTCGACACTGCCGCTGCGCAGGATGCGATCCGGCCCTGGCGGCTGGATAAGGCGTTCCGCCACGCGATCGCCGATATCGGGCGGGAGCGGCGGCAGAAATGAGCGGTAGCCTCGCTTATGGTCGCGTCGATCGCGAAGGGCGGCTGGTGGAGGCCGAGCTCCCGCTCCAACGGCTGCAGGAGTCGGCCGGCTCGGGCCTGGGGCAACCGGTCGCCGTTCCGCAGATCGCGACGATGGCGCGGCTGGCTCAGCGGCTCGGCATCCTCGTTTCCCGCTGCGTGATCGCAGCCGAGGGTAGCGACGATCTCGATCTCTGGGTCGAGGCCAAGCCGGACGACGACGGCGTCGCGCTGTCGGTCGGGGGCTGGTCCCGACGCCCCTCGCGCGCGGGCGATGAGAGCGGCGAGCGAGTCTATGACTTCATGCGCTCGCGCGGCGACTGGTTGTGGGAAACCGATCCGTCGCTGAAGATCACGTCGGTGGGTGCCGAAGGGGCGGACGCGCTGGTCGGCCAGCCGTTCGGCCGGATGTTCCAATTCGTCGACACAGGCGAAGGGCTGCCCATCCTCGAAGCGCTCGCGACGCGCGCCCGTTTCGAGGGGCAGGAAGCGGTGGTGCGCTCCTCCGGCGAGCGCGTCCGCCTGACCGGCTTGCCGCTGATGGACGGCGGCGGGCGCTTCGCCGGCTATCGCGGCAGCGCCTTTCGGCTGGACGGCGAGCCTGCGCCGGCCGAAGCGCAGGAGCCGGTGGCGGACGCGTTCGGCGCGCGCCTGGAAAAAGCGCTGCGCGGGCCACTGTCGCAGATTATTTCGCAGGCCGAGAATATCGGCGCGCAAAAGGACGGGCCGATCCGGCGCGACTATGCCGAATATGCGAACGACATCGCCAGTGCGGGACGGCATCTGCTGGGTGTGATCGGCGATCTGGTGGACCTGCAGGCGATCGAGCGTGAAGATTTTCGCCTGCGCGCCGAGCGAATCGACATTTCCGATCTGGCCCGCCGCGCCGCCGGCCTGCTGAAGGTGCGTGCCTCCGAACGCGGCATCCGCATCGACATGCCGGCCGTCGACGAGACACTGTGGGCGGCCGGAGACGAAGGCCGTATCGTCCAGATTCTCGTGAACCTGATCGGCAACGCGGTCCGTCATTCGCCGGAGAATGCATCGGTGTGGCTGCGCGCCGAGGCGCAGGACGGCCGCGCCGTGCTGGTCGTCGCCGATCAGGGCCCCGGCATCGCGCCTGGGGATCATCAGCGGATATTCGAGAAATTCACGCGGATTGCCCCTTCGGATGGGGTCGGCAGCGGGCTTGGCCTCTACATCGCCCGCCGGCTGGCCCGGGCGATGGGCGGCGACATCGCAGTCGACAGCGCACCGGGGCAGGGCGCGCGCTTCATGCTGAGCCTGCCGCTCGCTTAATCGAGCTTGCGGATGGTCTCGTCGAGCCGCCCGACCGTGATGCCGAGCTTCGTGATCCGCATCCGGTTGAGCGCGGTGCGGCCGCCCGGCTGCAGATAAATCCATTGCTCGGCGGTGACGCCGCCCTTCATCGGATAACGAAGGTGCAGCATGTTGCCCTGGACATTGCCCTGCACCGGCCCGGTCGCGTCAGTCAGCGTGCCGGCGTAGCGATTGGCGCCCAGGGCACGGAAACGCCACTGGCGCGTCTCCGGCGGCTGCGTGCCGCGCCTGACCACCTGATCGAGGATCAGCGCGCCATCCGGCGTCGCATGGCCGTTGCCCTCGACCCGGACCTGTTCCGGGTCCTTGAAAATGATCTTCAGCGTCGCGTCGCCGTGCGTCCTGCCGGCAAAGAATGCGGCAACGTCGAAGACCGGCTGGGGCCGCGCCAGCTCCTCGCCCGGCTGGCTGGCCGCGCAGCCGGCCAGCGCGGCCAGGCTAAGCAGGCCGACTTTAGCGCCGGTCGATCGGAACATAGTCGCGCTGCGTGGGCCCGGTGTAGAGTTGGCGGGGCCGGCCGATCTTCTGGTCCGGATCGGTGATCATCTCGTTCCACTGCGCGATCCAGCCGACCGTGCGGGCGAGCGCGAACAGGGCGGTGAACATCGAGGTCGGGAAGCCGATCGCCGACAGGATCACGCCCGAATAGAAGTCCACGTTCGGGAACAGCTTCTTCTCGATGAAATACGGATCGTTGAGCGCCATTTCCTCGAGCTGGAGCGCCACTTCGAACACGGGATCGGTGACTTTCAGCGCGCTGAACACCTCGCGCACGGTCTTCTGCATCACCGTCGCCCGCGGATCGTAATTCTTGTAGACGCGGTGGCCGAAGCCCATCAGCCGGAACGGATCATTCTTGTCCTTCGCCCGCTCGATATAATGCGGGATGCGATCGGGCGTGCCGATCTCCCGCAGCATGTTGAGCGCCGCTTCGTTCGCGCCGCCATGCGCCGGGCCCCAAAGGCAGGCAATGCCCGCGGCGATGCACGCGAACGGGTTCGCGCCCGACGAGCCGGCGAGCCGCACCGTCGAGGTCGACGCGTTCTGCTCGTGATCGGCGTGAAGGATAAAGATGCGGTCCATCGCCCGCTCGACCGCCGGATCGACTTCGTACGGCTCGGCCGGCACGCCGAACGTCATGCGCAGGAAGTTGGCGGAGTAGCTGAGCGAATTGTCCGGATAGAGGATTGGCTGCCCGACCGAATATTTATACGCCATCGCCGCGATCGTCGGCATCTTGGCGATCAGCCGGTGGCTGGCGATCATCCGCTGCTGCACGTCGGTGATGTCGGTCGAATCGTGGTAGAAGGCGGAAAGCGCGCCGACGATGCCGCACATGATCGCCATCGGATGCGCGTCGCGTCGGAAGCCGCGCAGGAACGTCGTCAGCTGCTCGTGCAGCATCGTGTGGCGGCTGATCGTGCGGGTGAAGCTCGCCAGCTCGTCCTGCTTCGGCAGCTCGCCGTTCAGCAGCAGGTAGCAGACTTCCATGAAGCTCGACTGCTCGGCGAGTTGATTGATCGGGTAGCCGCGGTGCAGCAGCACGCCCTCATCGCCGTCGATATAGGTGATCTTGGATTCGCAACTGGCGGTGGAGGTAAAGCCTGGGTCGTAGGTGAAAACGCCGGTCTGCGCGTAGAGCTTGCGGATATCGATCACGTCCGGACCGACCGATCCATGCATCACGGGAAATTCGGCTTCTTTCCCCCCGAGCGCCAGCTTTGCCATGTCACCCATAGTCATTACTCCTCAAATCCCGCGCGCGTGCGCGCCGCCCCTGTTCATGTGCGAAGGTCCGCCAGTCGCGCCAGCGATTCCTCACGCCCCAACAACACCAGCACATCGAATATGCCCGGAGAGGTCGTCCGCCCGGTGAGCGCGGCGCGCAAGGGTTGCGCAACCTTTCCGAGACCTATCCCGGCCTCCTCCGCAACCTGCCGCACCGCTTCTTCGATCGGCCCCGCCGTCCAGTCGCGAACGGCCGCAAGCGCGTCGTGGGTTTTTCCCAGGAGCGTTGGCGCGTCGCCTTGTAGCAGCGCCGCAGCCTTTTCGTCGAGTGCGAGCGGGCGAGCGGCAAACAGGAAGGTGGCGCCGTCCGCAATCTCGTCCAATGTCTTCGCGCGCGGCTTCAGCTCAGGCATCGCGCGGACCAGCAGCGCCTGCTCGTCCGGGGTCAGCGCGCGGCCGATCAGCTTGGCGACGCGCGGTCCGACCAGACCGGCGAGACGCTCGTCATCAGCTTCGCGGAGATAGTGGCCGTTCAGATTCTCGAGCTTCTTCAGATCGAAGCGCGAGGGAGAGCGGCCGACGCCGCCGATATCGAACCACTCGATCGCCTGCTCGCGCGAGATGATCTCCGCATCGCCATGCCCCCAGCCAAGCCGGAGCAGGTAGTTGTTCACCGCCTCCGGCAGCATGCCGAGTTCGTCGCGATAGGCGTCCACGCCGAGGGCGCCGTGACGCTTCGACAGCTTCGCGCCGTCCGACCCGTGGATCAGCGGGATATGGGCATAGGCCGGCTCCGGCCAGCCCATCGCCTTGATGATGCCGAGCTGGCGGAACGCGTTGTTCAGATGGTCGTCGCCGCGGATCACGTGGGTGACGCCCATATCGTGATCGTCAACGACGACCGCGAGCATATAGGTCGGCGTGCCGTCGGAGCGCAGCAGGACCATGTCGTCCAGCTCGCTGTTCTGAACAGTGACGCGGCCCTGGACGAGATCGTCGATCACCGTCTCGCCCTCGCGCGGCGCCTTCAGGCGGACGGCATAGCCCTGGTCGTTCGGCCAGTCGGTGCGGTCGCGCCAGCGCCCGTCGTAGCGCAGCGGCTGCTTGGCCGCACGCTGCTGCTCGCGCAGTTCGGTCAGTTCCTCGGGCGTCGCATAACAGCGATAGGCATGGCCGCTCGCCAGCATTGCCTCGGCAACCTCGACATGGCGCGCGGCGCGCTCGGACTGGAACACCGCGTCGCCGTCCCAGTGCAGGTCCAGCCAGGTCATGCCATCCAGGATCGCGTCGATCGCTTCCTGGGTGGAGCGGGCCTTGTCGGTATCCTCGATCCGCAGCAGGAATTTACCGCCGTGGCGACGCGCGAACAGCAGGTTGAACAGCGCGGTGCGCGCGCCGCCGATATGCAGAAAGCCAGTCGGCGAAGGGGCAAAACGGGTGACGACGCTGCTTGCGCTCACGCGCTGATGCTCCCTACGCTGTGATGGACATGAATTCAGGTGCCAGCGCCCCTAGCATGCCCTTTGCCCCGCGCGGAAGAGGGTGGCGGCTGGGCAGCGCAGTCGACCGGATCGAAGGCTGGCTGGAGGCCGAACGCGACCAGCTTCCGTTGTGGCTGCCGGTGATGCTGGGCATCGGCATTGCCGGCTGGTTCGTGCTGCCCGACCGGCCGAGCTGGACGGCATTGATCGCGGCGGCGCTGGGACTGGCCCTCGGCGGAGTCGCAATCGGCCTCGCCCGTCGCGCCGGTTTCGCGCTGCTTGTCGGTGGACTGGCGATCGCCGGCGGCTGCGCGCTCGCCTGGGCCAAGGCGGAATGGGTTGCGGCGCCGGTGCTGACGCGACCGGTGCTCGCCGCGTTCGACGCGGATGTCGAGCGCGTCCAGCAGCTCGCAGCCAAGGATAGCGTGCGCGTCATCCTCTGCCCGGTCGCCGCGCCGACCCTGCCGCCCCGGATTCGACTCAACATCGCCAATGCCGACGCGCCGGCGGGACTCGCGCGCGGCGATCGGCTGCGGCTGCGCGCCCGGCTGGTACCGCCGCCATCGGCCTCACTGCCCGGCGGATATGATTTCGCGATCACGGCCTGGTTCCAGCAGCTGGGCGCGACCGGCAAGGCGTTCGCGCCTGTCGAACGGCTGTCCGCCGCGCCCGACGGCGGCTCGCTCCGGGAGCGGATCGGCAAACACATCCGCGACGCGCTGCCAGCCAAAGCGGCGGGCATCGCGGTCGCGCTGGTCACGGGGGATCAGGGCGCTGTCAGCGAAGCCGACGCCGACGCGATGCGCCGATCCGGCCTGGCGCACCTGTTGTCGGTCAGCGGCCTTCACATCACGGCAGCGGTGGGGGCGGCGATGCTGCTGACGCTGCGCCTGCTCGCCCTCAGCCCCACGCTGGCGCTGCGCTGGCCGCTGATGCTGATCGCGGCGGGAGTCGGGGCGGTGACGGGCATCGCCTATACGTTCGTCAGCGGCGCCGAGATTCCGACCATTCGCTCCTGCATCGCTGCCTTGCTGGTCCTGGCCGGTCTCGTGATTGGGCGCGAGGCGTTGACGCTGCGGCTGGTGGCCGCCGGGGCGCTGGTCGTGCTGCTGATCTGGCCCGAGGCGCTGATCGGCCCCAGCTTTCAGCTGAGCTTTGCGGCCGTGGTCGCGATCATCGCGCTGCACGAGCACCCGCGGATGCGCGCCTTCGTCGCGGCGCGGGAGGAGGGGCCGCTAGTCCGGCTCGGGCGCAATATGGCGGCGCTGCTGCTCAGCGGCATCGCGGTCGAACTTGCGCTGGCGCCGATCGCGCTGTTCCACTTCCATCGCGAGGGGTTGTACGGCGCACTGGCCAACATCGTCGCTATTCCGGTCACGACCTTCATCGTGATGCCGCTCGAGGTGCTGGCGCTGCTGTTCGACGTGGTCGGGCTCGGCGCGCCCTTCTGGTGGGCGACGGGCAAGGCGATCGCGCTGCTGTTGTCGATCGCCCACACCGCCGGCCATGCGCCCGGCGCGGTCGCGTTGCTGCCGGGAGTGCCGCGGGGCGCCTTCGCGCTGATCGTCGCCGGCGGGCTGTGGATCTGCCTCTGGCGCACGCGCCTGCGCTGGCTGGGGGCGCTGCCGTTCGCCGCCGGCGCCGTCTGGGCGCTCGCCATGCCGGCGCCGGACCTGCTGGTCACCGGCGACGGCCGCCACCTCGCGCTCCGTGGAGGCGACGGCAGCTACGCGCTGCTCCGCCCCAAGGCGAAGGACTTCGTGCGCGGCATGCTCTCGGAAGCGGCCGGCATCGACGAAGACCTCGCCGATCTCGACGACCTGCCAGGCGCAGCCTGCACGGCCGATATCTGCCTTGCCACCATCCGCCGCGCGGGCCGGGAATGGCGATTGCTCGCAACCCGCAGCGCCTATCTGGCCCCGATCACGGCGATGAACCGCGCCTGCGCCGCCGCCGATATCGTCGTCAGCGACCGCCGCCTGCCGCGCACTTGCCGCCCGCATTGGTTGAAGCTTGACCTGCCGATGCTGACGCGCACCGGGGGCGTGTCGCTTGTCTTCGGCGACGCCATTCGGATCACGAACATATCGGGCGACGAGCATCCGTGGACAGGGCGAGCTGTGCGCCGGCAATTGGCGAGGTAAATGGCCGTTGGAAGCGTCGGCTTCCGATTTATTGGGAAACTAAGCCCCTCTCCCGCTTGTGGGAGAGGGAGGGGCCCGCCGCGAAGTGGTGGGAGGGTGAGGGTCTGCGGCGCTCACGCTCGCCTCGCTTCGCTCTGGCCCCCTCACCCCGCTCGCTCTGCGCGCGAGTCGCCCTCTCCCCGGCGGGGAGAGGGGCTAGGCAGCGGGCTTGCGTTGTTGTCCGGATCGGCCGCGGCTGGACCGGTTAGCGGCAGCGAATCTTGTCGCGGTCGATCTCTGCCGCCGCATACCGAACGGCTGCCAACATGCCGTCGCAACGCGTCTGGACAAGCCGGGGCGAAACGCCGCACATCTGTCGGGTACGAGAGGGGGCGTTCGCGTGAAGATACGATTCTGGGGAACGCGGGGTTCACTGGCGAAGCCGGGGCCGAGCACGGTGCGGTTCGGCGGCAATACGTCGTGCGTCGAGGTCATCTCCGCGGCCGGCACGCGGCTGGTGATCGATTGCGGGACCGGGGCGCACGAGCTTGGGCAGGCGATCCTCCGCGAGGGCGGGGATTCGCACGGGCATGTGCTGATCAGCCACACCCATTGGGATCATATCCAGGGCATCCCCTTTTTCGCGCCCTTATTCGTGCCCGGCCACAGCTGGGATATCTACGCGCCCCAGGGCTTTGGAGAGTCGCTGAAGGACACGCTCGCCGGGCAGATGGAGTATACCTATTTCCCGGTCACGCCGGAGGCGTTCGGGGCCCAGGTCCGCTATCACAATCTGGGCGAAGGCAGCTTCACGATCGACGACTTCACGATCCGGACGCGCTACCTCAACCACCCGGCGCTGACGCTCGCCTTCCGCGTCGAGGCGGACGGCGCGAGCTTCGCCTATTCCTGCGACCATGAGCCGCATTCGCGCGAGCTGGCGGTCGGCGAAGGCATGATCCATGGCGAGGACCTCGCCCATGCCGAGTTCATGGCCGGCGTCGACCTGGTTATCCACGACGCCCAATATGTCGCCGAAGAATATCAGGAAAAGCAGGGCTGGGGGCACAGCACTGTCGAATATGCCGTTACCATCGGCCGCGCCGCGGGCGCCGACCAGCTGGCGCTCACCCATCACGATCCGAGCCGCACCGACGACCAGATCGACGAGATCCTCGCCCGCATCCAGGCCCAGATCGGCGCTGGCAAGCCGCGCGTGTTCGCAGCCTTTGAAGGGCTGGAGGTCCAGATCGGATCGCAGGAACCCGATGCGCCCCGCGCGGCAGCCCCCAATCTGGAAAGCGCGATCCGGACCGGACCCGAGCAGGAGGGAGCGATCGTCATGCTGATCGCGCCCGACGACGAGATCGCGGCGCGAGTCGAGCGTGCTGCCGCACCGGAGCCGGTCCGCTTGCTCCGCGCCGAAAGCCTCGACCAGGCGGCGGCGATGCTCGGCGAGCGGCGGCCGTCCCTGGTGCTGGTGCAGGACGGGGCGGAGATGCAGCCGTTCGTTCCCGTTCGGCTGGCCGGAGCCGACGAGAGCGGCGAGACCCACTTCGTCCTGCTGGGCGGAACCGGTGCCGCAGACCGGGGCTATGCCGACCGGCTGGAAGAGCCCTGGTCGGTCGAATATGCGCGCACGCGCATCCGCACCTGGTTGATGCGGGCCGAATGCCATTGGGCCCGCCCGGCGGTTCCCGACGATGAAGCCGAACGCATCGCGGCACTCCGCCGCCTGGGCCTGCTCGACACGCCTCCCGAAGAACGGTTCGATCGGCACACCCGCATTGCGTCGGCCTTGTTCAAGGTGCCGATCGCGCTCGTCAGCCTGATCGACGAGGACCGGCAATGGTTCAAATCCTGCTTCGGCACAGATGTCTGCGAAAGTTCGCGCGAGACGAGCTTCTGCGCGCACGCCGTCGCTTCGGGCGAGATGCTGATCGTGCCCGACGCGCTGCACGACGACCGCTTTCGCGACAATCCGATGGTCTGCGACGGACCGCGCATCCGGTTTTATGCCGGCGCGCTCATTCATTCGCCGGAAGGCAAGCGGATCGGAACCTTGTGCATTCTCGATATCCGGCCGCGCAATCTTTCTGCGGAGGAGATCGCGCTGTTGAAGGACGTGGCGTCGGCGGTCGAGGCCGAAATCTGCGGGCCACGCCTGAAGGCCGCCTGACAGCATGAATGCCATCAGTCCCGGCCTGTTCAGGCGCGTCCGGCAAGGCGAAGGCGACGACGCGCGCGCGCTGCTCTGGCGATTGATCTGGATTTACCAGGGCGGCTGCGCGGCGGCGGTCGTGATCTCCATGTCCCTGGTTTTCCTGGGGTTGGAGGTCACCGGCTACCAGTGGGTGATCCTGCTGGTGATGCTGCCGGTCGCCGTCGCGCTCTACAACGCGCCCGACGTCTGGCTGCTGCGGCGTCATGCCGGCCCGATCGTCGACGCGATGCGGGCGCAAGATGCCGGCACCGCAACCGAGCCCGTGCTCGCCACCGGCGTCGTGCGCGCGCTGAACCTGCCTTATTTCTCGTTCCTGCGCGTGACGTTCCTGCACGGACCGCTGGTCACCGCGCTCGTCTTCGTCGTGACCGGCACGGCGAACTGGCTGCTCGACGCCCAGTTTGCCGACTGGCAGATGCTCGCCTTCGGGGCGACCACGCTGTTCTTTGCGTCGCCGACCCACGCGATCTTCGAATATTTCGCCGTCAGTCGCGCGATGGAGCCGGTGATCGTGCGCTTCAGCCGGGCGCTGGGTGGAACGCTGCCGCAGGAATATCGCCAGGGTCTGATCTCGGTCAGGCTGAAGAGCAAATTGCTCTACCTCGCGATCTTCGTCACGACCCTGCCGCTGATCTTCTTCGCCGCCTCGATGGTGTTCAAGGTCGAGCGCATGTTCGCCCAGGTCGGCGTCACCGCGTCCACGGCGATGATGGGGCCGTTCTATGCCTGGATTGTCGGCGTCGTGCTCGCCTGCGGCCTCGGCTCGGTGATGATGGCCCTGCTGACTGCGCGGGAGGTGTCGCGGTCGGCGATGCGGCTGATCGACGGCATGCGCCTGGTCGAAAGCGGACGGTTGGACGAGGTCCGGCTCGAGGTCTTCTCGACCGACGAATATGCCGACATCTTCCACGGCTTTCAGCACATGCTCGACTCTTTGCGCGAAGAGCAGCAGATCCTCGAGATCAGCCACGATCTGGCGGGCGAGCTGCAGCTGGACGTGCTGATCGCGCGGATCATGACGGCAACGACCGAGCTGCTGAACGCGGAACGATCGACGCTCTTCCTGCACGACCCCAAGACCGACGAGCTGTATTCAGTGTTCGCGGAAGGGGATTCAATCACCGAGATCCGCTTGCCGTCCAATCGCGGCATCGCCGGCGCGGTGTTCACGTCGGGCAAGGCGGAAAACATCGCCGATCCGTACAGCGACGATCGTTTCGACCAGAGCGTCGATCTTCAGACCGGCTTCCGCACCCGCAGCATCCTCTGCCAGCCGATCGTCAACAAGCATGGCGGGCGGATCGGCGTGACGCAGGTGCTGAACAAGAAGGGCGCGGGCGGCTTTTCCGAAAAGGACGAAGCGCGCCTCCGCGCCTTTTCGGCGCAGATCGCGGTCAGCCTGGAGAATGCCAAGCTGTTCGACGACGTGCTGAGCATGAAGAATTACAACGAGAGCATTCTCGAAAGCACGTCCAACGGCTTCGTGACGCTGGATGCAGAGCAGCGGATCGTCACCGCCAACACCGCCGCGCTGGAAATCCTGGGCGTGCGCGAAAGCCTGGCCGGCAAGCCCGCCGCCGACGTGTTCGCGGGCGAGAACCGGTGGGTGATCGAAAAATTGGAGCGGGCAGGGCGGGGCGGCGAAACCCAACTGGCCGTCGATGCGGAGATCGTCCGCGCGACCGACGTGCCGGCGTCCGTCAACCTGTCCGCTGCGCCGCTGATCGATGCGAACGAGCAGCGGATCGGGTCGATGCTGGTGATGGAAGACATCACCGCCGAAAAGCGCGTCCGTTCCACGATGGCGCGCTACATGAGCAAGGAGGTCGCCGATCAGCTCCTGCAGGCGGGCGAGGACGTGCTTGGCGGGCGCGACCAGATGGTGTCGATCCTGTTCTCCGACGTGCGCGGCTTCACCACCATCGCAGAGGCGATCGGCGCGCGCGAAACGGTGACGATGCTCAACGAGTATTTCACCGAGATGGTCGACGTGATCCTCGAGAACGGGGGCATCCTCGACAAATATATCGGCGACGCGATGATGGCGCTGTTCGGGGCGCCGTTCGTCGGGCCGAGCGATGCGGACAATGCGCTCGCCGCCGCCAACAATATGCTGCTGTGCCTTGCGGAGCTGAATGCGCGCAGGGGGAGAGACGGGAAGCCGCCGCTCGACGTCGGTTTGGGGGTCAGCACCGGCGACGTGATCGTCGGCAACATCGGCTCGTCGAAGCGGATGGAATATACGGTGATCGGCGACAGCGTGAACCTCGCCTCGCGGCTTGAGGGCGCGAACAAATTCTACGGCACGCACATCCTGATTTCGGAGTTCACGCGCGAGCGGCTGACCCGGCCGTTCCTGACGCGCGAGATCGACCTGATCCGCGTCAAGGGCAAGGACTTCCCGGTCGCCGTTCACGAATCGCTCGAACATTGCCGCGATCGGCTGAACGGCGCGCTCGACGATATGCTCGGCAATTACGGGCGTGGCTTGAGCGCCTATCGCGGCCGCTGCTGGGACGAGGCGAAGCGTGCGTTCGGAGAGGCATGCAAGGCCGTGCCCGGCGACGGCCCGTCGGCGATGTACATCAGTCGATGCGAGCAATTCGCGAAAGTGCCCCCGCCCGAGGATTGGGACGGCGTCTGGTCGCTGACTGCGAAATAGTGGAAATCGTCGCGGTCGATATCGGCGGCACCCACGCCCGTTTCGCTATTGCCGAGATCGGGCGAGGCGGCGTCAGGCTGGGCGCAGAGACGGTGCTGAGGACGGGCGATTTTACCGGGCTGGCCGAAGCCTGGCAGGCGTTCGGGCAAAGCGCCGGCCGTCCGCTTCCGGCTGCAGCGGGCATCGCCATTGCCGCGCCTGTCGAGGGCGAGACGATCAAGCTGACCAACAATGCCTGGGTGCTTCGCCCCGCAACCCTCCATGCTGAGCTTGGGGTCGAGCACGTCACGCTGGTCAACGACTTCGCCGCGGTCGCCTATGCCGTCTCCGTCTGCGAGGATGCGCAGCTTGCGCATGTCTGCGGTCCGGACGTGCCGCTGCCGCGGAATGGCCCGGTGAGCATCGTCGGTCCGGGAACTGGGCTTGGCGTTGCGCTTCTCCTCCGCGGACCTGACGGGGACCAGGTGATTGCGACGGAGGGCGGCCATATCGGCTTTGCGCCCGGCGATGCGATCGAGGACCGGCTCCTCGCTCGCTTGCGGGCGCGCTATGGGCGGGTGTCGGTCGAGCGGACGGCGTCGGGGGCGGGACTCGCGGACATCCATGCCGAGCTGGCCGGCGACGATGGTCCGATCGATGATCGAAGCCTCTGGGGACGGGCGCTGGCGGGCGAGGATCTCGATGCTGTGGCAGCGCTCGACCGGTTCTGCGCGATCCTGGGCGCCGCCGCGGGAGATATCGCGCTGGCTCAGGGCGCCAATGCAGTCGTGATCGCGGGCGGCCTCGGCCTCAGGCTGGCGCAGCATCTGCCGCACTCCGCCTTTGTCGCTCGGTTTCGCGCAAAAGGCCGGTTCGAGGCGCGGATGGCTGCCCTTCCGGTCAGGCTGATTACCCATGCGCAACCAGGCCTGCTTGGCGCCGCCGCAGCTTTCGCTGCCCAGCACACCAGATAAAAAAAGGGGCCCCGCTCCAGCGGGGCCCTATCAGGGAGTCATGTCAGCAGCGGGGGGTGAGATCGCTGCGTCAGGACCAGCTTATCAACTCAAGCTGTCGCCAAACTATGTTCGGGACTGGTTAAAATTGTCTCAATGTGTCGCGGCCTATTGGACCTTGGCGGGCCGCTTCCGCTTGGGGGCCTCCGGGTCGGGGCGTTCGTCCTGTGTGGTGAACTGGATGTGCGCGAGATGTTGCCGGATCAGCGCTTCGCCTTCCCGCATGGTCGGCACCGGGTGTTCGGAAAGCGTCTGGTCGCCAAGCTGGAAAACAACTTTATAGGGTTGTTGTTCGCCCGGCGTGATAACCACGCGGCCCGACGCGGTATCCGCCGGCTTGACGAAAAGGAGCCCGGAATCGCAGTCTTCGGTCGACATCGTTCTGTCCTCCGCCCGCAATGAGACTCAAACCCGCGAGGCGTATGGCCCGTTCCGTTCAGCTATTCTCCTGAACCCAATTCGCATAAGGCAGGTGGGCATGATCGATCGGCCAGGACACCACGGCCGGCACGTCATAGCTGTGCAGCGCCGCAATGCGGGCGATCAGGGCGTCGGGGGCAGCCGTCTTGAACAGCGCCGGCACCTCCTCCGCGCGTTCGACGACCCCCTGCCAACGATAAATCGAGCGGCAAGGCGCGAGGATATTGGCACAGGCGGCGAGCCTTTCCGTCACGACCGTCTCGGCGATCCGCTCGGCCTCGGCGGCGTCAGCGAATAGCGCGTAGACGGTCGCGATCATGTCCGCCGCCCGGCCGAATGGGCGCACCACGTCGCGCTGGCGACGACCAGGACGGCGACCGCCTGGTGCAGCACCGCGACGGGCAGGTCCACGCCGGTCATGATCGTCGCGATGCCGAGCAGGATCTGCGTCCCGAACGCCGTGTGCAGCGCGATGCTGGCGCGGCGATCGCCGGCGCGCTTTGCCAGCCGCGCGAGGACGACGAGCGCGGCGACCGCAACCCAGGCCCACCAGCGATGCTCCCACTGCACCAGGAACGGATCGTTCGCCATGTTCCACGGCCAGTTCGGCGAAACCTCGGGGAAAAAACGGCCGTTCATCAGCGGCCAGTCGCTTGCCGCAAGCCCGGCGCGCAGTCCCGCGGTCCAGGCGCCGAGCAGAATCTGGATCGCGAGAACGATCAAGAGTCCGGCAGGCAGCAGGCGCAGCCGCGCCGGACGCGCTGCGCGATCGCGGGCGAGTTGACGCAGATCGAGCGCGGTCCAGATCAGGCCGGCGAAAATGAACAAGGCCGTCATCAGGTGGACGGCCAAACGGTAGTGGCTGACCTCGGTGCGTCCGGCCAGGCCCGATTCGACCATCCACCAGCCGATCGCCCCCTGCAGTCCGCCCAGCGCCAGCAACGCTACGAGGCGCCAGCCATAGCCGCGGGGGATCTGACGCTTCGCCGCAAACCAGACCAGCGGCAGCGCGAAGGCAACGCCGATCAGCCGCCCGAGCAGCCGATGGATGAACTCCCAGAAGAAAATGAACTGAAAGTCGCCAAGCGTCATCGACCGGTTGAGCGCCTGATACTGGGTGGTGCCCTGGTAGAGCTCGAACGCCCGTTCCCATTGCGCATGGGTGACCGGCGGCAGGGCGCCCGAAACCGGCTTCCATTCGGTGATCGACAGCCCCGATTCGGTCAGGCGCGTAATGCCGCCCACGACGACCATTAGGAACACGAGTGCGGCGACGCTCAGCAGCCACCAGGAAAGCGCGAGCGGGCGGGAAGAACGGTCAGTCACGGGCCGGCTCTGCGACGGGGCGAGGCCAGAGACAAGTCTTTCATCGACAGATGATATATTGTAACCGGCGCCGCTTCCTGCCATATGCAGGCGGACGCAAGGAGTCGCTTTTGCTCGAGAGGTTACCAGGAACGGGAACGCTCGACCGGCTGGCCATTGGCCTGTCGGGGCTATGCCTCGTGCATTGTGTGGCGAGCGTGTTCCTGCTGTCGCTGCTCGCGTCGGCCGGCGGCATGCTGGTGCATCCGGCGGTTCATGAAATCGGGCTGGCGATCGCGATCGCGGTCGGCACGTTTGCGCTGGTTCGCGGTGCCTTCGAACACGGCTATATCCTGCCTGGCGCGGTTGGCGGTCTTGGGCTGGGCGTGATGGCGGGTGCGCTGTCGATGCCGCACGGGCCGATGGAGACGGTCTATACGATGCTCGGCGTCGGTATTCTCGCGCTCGGCCACGACCTCAACCGGCGCGCCGCCAATTAGACAGTCGCGCCGGCGAGGCTGACATCAGGCGAACACCCGACGCGCGGTGCTCCGCCGGCGGATCAGGCCGCCGACCAGGCCGAAGCCGGCCAGCATCAGCGCCCATGTCGCCGGCTCGGGCACCGCATCCAGATCGACGATGTTCACGCGGCTCGAATGATAGATCGCGCCGGTGCCGAGCGAATAGACGAAGCTGTTGATCAGCGGCGTGCCGCCCGGATGCTGCAGGAAGAAGCCGAAGCCGGGCACGGCTGGGGAGACCGTGAAGCTGACAAGCCCGATGTTCGTACCGGTGACCAGCACGTCATTGCCTTTGTTGAACGAGAAGAGCGGGGTGCCGGCGCCGGGCAGGTTGAAATCGGAAAGCCCCACGGCGGCCGGCGGCGTGAGGAACGCCTGGTCGTTATAGGTGTAGCTGAACTTGCCGGTCACGGCCGCGACCGGAGCGCTCGCTTCGAAACCGAGCGCGGTGATCGAAAAATGCTTGGTGACGGTCGCAGCCGGCGCTTGTTGCGCCCCGGCGAGGCTTGCCGCCGCGGCGAGCAGGCGAAGAAGATATTTCATGAAAACCCCATTCCAATGTGATTGTGCAGGCCGCGGAAGGGGCCGCGGCGGGCCGGTGCGTTAACCATGGAGAAAAACGGCATCCCGCACGTCGCGACGAGCGCGCGACCTTTCGCGACGGCGCCGCACCGGCGGGTTCGGCTTGCCGTCTTGGTCGCGCGAGCCTACCTATTCGTCATGGGCGTTCACCATCACGCGCACCACGCGGGCCAGGATCTGGTCGCTGCCGCCCGGCACGCGCTCGAGCGCGCGGGCGAGCAGTGGACGGGCATGCGCCAGAGCGTGTTCGAGGCGCTGACCGGCTTCGATCGGCCCGCCTCCGCCTATGACATCGCCGAGGAAGTTTCGAAGCGGCAGGGGCGGCGCGTTGCTGCGAACAGCGTCTATCGCATCCTCGACCTGTTCGTCGGCGCCAATCTGGTGCGCCGGGTGGAAAGCGCGAACGCCTATGTGGCGAACGAGCATCCCGATTGCCTGCACGACTGCATCTTTCTGGTCTGCGACAGCTGCGGGCAGACCACTCATATCGACGACGATTCGATCGCGTCCAACGTGCGCGGCGCCGCCGCAAAGACCGGGTTCGCGCCGGAGCGGCCGGTGATCGAAGTGCATGGCCGATGCTCGGACTGTGCTGAAGGCTGACAAGCATTTCATCCCGCGGTAACAGCGGGTAAGGGAGGCTGAATGTCCGATCTGCCCGAAACGCCACTGCTCGACTCGGTCCATTTTCCGTCAGACCTGCGCAAGCTGGAGCCGCAACAGCTGCGTCAGCTTGCCGACGAATTGCGTGCGGAGACCGTCTCGGCGGTTTCGGTGACCGGCGGTCATCTGGGCGCGGGGCTCGGCGTCGTCGAGCTGACCGTCGCCCTGCACTACGTGTTCGACACGCCGGACGACCGGCTGGTCTGGGACGTCGGCCACCAGGCCTATCCGCACAAGATCCTGACCGGCCGGCGCGACCGGATCCGCACGCTGCGCCAGGGCGGCGGATTGTCCGGCTTCACCAAGCGGACGGAAAGCGAATACGACCCGTTCGGGGCGGCGCACTCGTCGACCTCGATCTCGGCCGCGCTGGGCTTCGCGATCGCCAACAAGATCGCCGACAAGCCGGGCAAGGCGATCGCGGTGATCGGCGACGGCGCGATGTCGGCCGGCATGGCCTATGAGGCGATGAACAACGCGCGGGACGCGGGCAACCGGCTGGTCGTGATCCTGAACGACAACGACATGTCGATCGCACCTCCGGTCGGGGGACTCTCGGCCTATCTCGCGCGGCTGATTTCCTCCCAGGAATATATGGGCTTCCGGTCGCTTGCGAAGAAAGTGACGAAGAAGCTGTCGCGGCGCATGCACGATGCCGCGGAAAAGGCCGAGGAATTCGCGCGCGGCATGGCGACCGGCGGCACGTTGTTCGAGGAACTGGGCTTCTACTATGTCGGCCCGATCGACGGGCACAATCTGGACCATCTGATCCCGGTGCTCGAGAATGTCCGCGACGCAGACAAGGGGCCGATTCTGGTCCATGTCGTGACCAAGAAGGGCAAGGGCTATGCGCCCGCCGAGGCATCGGCCGACAAATATCACGGCGTCCAGAAATTCGACGTGATCTCGGGCAAGCAGGCGGCGTCGCCTGCCGGGCCGCCCCAATATCAGAACGTGTTCGGCGCCCAGCTGGTCAAGGAAGCGGAGCGGGATCCGACGATCTGCGCGATCACCGCGGCGATGCCGTCGGGCACGGGCCTCAGCAAGTTCGCCGAGAAATTTCCCGATCGCTTCTTCGACGTCGGCATCGCCGAACAGCATGGCGTGACCTTTGCGGCCGGACTCGCGGCGCAGGGCATGCGGCCGTTCGCGGCGATCTATTCGACCTTCCTGCAGCGGGCGTACGACCAGGTCGTGCACGACGTCGCGCTGCAGAACCTGCCGGTCCGCTTCGCTATCGACCGGGCGGGGCTGGTCGGCGCCGACGGCGCGACCCACGCCGGCAGCTTCGACGTGACCTATCTCGCGACCTTGCCCAACATGGTCGTGATGGCCGCCGCCGACGAGGCGGAGCTGGTGCACATGGTCCATACCTGCGCGCTGCACGACAGCGGCCCCATTGCGGTGCGCTACCCGCGCGGCAATGGCGTCGGCGTGCCGCTTCCCGAAACGCCCGAGCGGTTGGAGATCGGCAAGGGCCGCATCGTCCGGCAGGGCAAGACGGTCGCCATTCTGTCGCTCGGCACCCGTCTGGAGGAGGCGCTGAAGGCCGCCGACCGGCTCGATGCGCAGGGCCTGTCCGCCACCGTCGCCGACCTCCGTTTCGCCAAGCCGCTCGACGAGGCGCTGATCCGGCGCCTGCTTACCACGCACGAGGTCGCAGTGACGGTCGAGGAAGCGTCGATCGGCGGTCTCGGTGCACACGTGCTGACGCTGGCAAGCGACGCCGGCCTGATCGATGCCGGCCTGAAGCTCCGCACGATGCGTCTTCCGGACATCTACCAGGACCAGGACAAGCCGGAGCTGCAGTACAAGCAGGCCGGCCTCGACGCGGACGCGATCGTCGATACCGTGCTGAAGGCGCTCCGCAAGAACAGCGTCGGCGTGGTCGAGAGCGCGCGGGCCTGAGACCCGGGCATCGTTCCCGCGACCATTTGCAGCTTTTGACGCGACCGGAAGTGCCGGACAGATTGCCCGCCCGACGCCCCTCTGCTAGCTCCATGCCATGTCGCGTTCTGCTATCATCCTCATCCTGATCGTCGTGCTTATCGGCGGCGGGCTCTGGTATCTGTCCGGCGTCAATGCCGAAAAGCCGCTGACCCACGTCGAAAAGCCGATTCCGAATGAGAAACTGGGCAAGTAGGCGGCTGCTGGGCGGGGCGGCGCTGGCCGCCGCGCTCGCCGCCGTCGCGATCCCCGCCCTGGGCCAGGACCAGGCCCCCGAATCGCTGCTGCCGCCCGGCTTTGGCGAGACGCCGGTCGCGCCGACCCCGGCGCCCGGTGAGCCTGCGGCTCCTGCTGCCCAGCCCGGGGCGCCGGCAGCGCCCGGTGCCGAAGCGTCGCTGACCACCGAGGACCAGCAGGCGACGGCCGAGGAAGATACGCAGGCCGACCAGACGCAGACGGCCGAGGCGAATCCGCTCGACCTGCCGGACGCAGTCCGTCGCGATCCCGATATGGTCGGCGTGCTGACGGCCGACAATGGCGGCTATGGCGCCGACGAATGGGGCAATGTCGACGGCCGCTTCGCCTCGACGCTGATGCGCGACATCAAGGCGCCCGTCGCGTCGCGCTGGGTCCAGATCCTGCTCCGCCGCGCGCTCCTGACCCGTGCGCCGACGCCGGTGGGGATCGACGGCGCCGACTGGGTGGCCGAGCGCGCCTGGCTGCTGCTCCGTATGGGCGAGGCCGATCCGGCCCGGTTTCTGGTCGCCAGCGTCGATGTCGACCGGTTCAGCCCCAAGATGTTCGACGTCGCCCAGCAGACCGCGCTCGCGACTGCCGATCCGGCCGCGATGTGCCCGCTGACCGATCACGTGCCCGCCAGCGCCGACCAGACCAGCTGGGATCTGGTGCGGGCGATGTGCGCGGCGCTATCCGGTGACAACGGCACGGCGAGCGCGATCGTCGATGCGGCGCAGCATCGCGGGCGGGTGCGCGGCATCGACCTGCTGCTCGCGGAGAAAGTCGTCGGCGCCGGTGGCGGCCGACGCGCGATCAACATTGAATGGGCCGGCGTAGACAATCTGACCGCCTGGCGCTTTGGCCTGGCCAATGCCGTCAACGTTCCGATCCCGGCGGCGCTGTTCGATACGGTCGGCCCGCACGTCGAGGCGTGGCAGTATCGCGCGCCGATGATCTCGAGCGAGCAGCGGCTGGTGCCGGCCACCTGGGCGGCGAGCCTGGGCGTGCTGTCGAACGCCGCCTATGTCGACCTGATCGGCCGGGCGTATGAAGACGCCGATCCCGATACGGTCGAGGACACGCCCGGATTCAAGCTGCGCAATGCCTATTCGGCCGACGATGCCGGCGAACGGCTGGACGCCCTGCGCGCGCTCTGGACCGAGCCGAAGACCGATGTCGAGCGCTACGCCCGGCTGGTCCTGACTGCGGGCGCGGCGGCGCGGGTGGTGCCGAACGAGGATCATGCAGACGACGCGCGCAACCTGATCGCGGCGATGCTGACGGCCGGCTATGACGATGCTGCCGCGAAATGGGGCGCGGTCGCCGACGGGCTCGACGATGGCGACGACGGTTGGGCACTGCTCGCGGTCGGGGCGCCGCGGCGCGTGGTGACGCTCAGCGCACGCCGGGCCGGCGCCTATGTCGATCAGCAGGACGACGGCAGCCGCAAGGGCGCGTTCCTGGTCGCGGCGCTGGCCGGGCTCGGCCGTCTCTCGCCGCAGGAGGCGCAGAGCCTCGCGACGGATCACAAGCTGCCGCTGGGCCTCCAGAATAGCTGGACGCGCGCGATCGATCATGCTGCCGCGGAAAACCAGCCCGCGACTGTGGCGCTGCTTGCGGCCGCGGGCATGCAGACGCTGTCGTGGAAGGCGGTGCACCCGGCGTATTTGATGCACATCGTCTCGGCGCTGCGCCGGGTCGGGCGGGAGCCCGAGGCGCGGATGATCGCTGCCGAAGCCATCACGCGGGCGTGAGCGGCGACCGGGAGCTGATCGGACGGTTTCTGGAGATGCTGGCGGCCGAGACCGGCGCCGCCCGCAACACGATCCTCGCCTATCGAACCGACCTTGAGCTGGCGTCAGAAGTGCTGGGAGGCGATCTGGTCGCCGCCGACGAAGCCGCGATCGGGCGGCTCGCCGAAGCATGGATGCCGCTTGCCCGCGCCACCGTCGCGCGAAAGTCGGCGGCGCTGCGGCGCTTCTTCGTCTTTTTGCAGGAAGAGGGCTTCCGCGCCGACGATCCCGGCAAGGCGCTGCCACGGCCCAGCGCCGCGCGGCCCTTGCCGAAGGTGCTCGACCGCGTCGATGTCGACCGGCTGTTCGCCGAAATCGACCGGCGACTGGCTGCCGAGCATTCGCCTCCGGCAGACATCCGGCTGTCCGCCCTGATAGAATTGCTCTACGGCTCGGGTCTGCGGGCGACCGAATTGGTGTCGCTGCCGCGCGGCGCGATCGCGAGCGACCGGCCGTTCATCATCCTGAAGGGGAAGGGCGGGCGCGAGCGGCTGGTGCCGATCTCCGACCGCGCCCGCGCCGCCGTGGCGCGCTGGCGGGCGCTGGTGCCCTCCGACCAGCCGTGGCTGTTCCCGTCGGGCAAGAAGCATCTGAGCCGGGTGCGGTTGTTCCAGATCGTCAAGGCGCTCGCCGCCGCGACCGGCATCCCGCCGGATCGCATCGGTCCGCACGGGCTGCGCCACGCCTTCGCGACCCACTTGCTGGAAGGCGGCGCCGACCTCCGCGCACTCCAGGCCATGCTCGGCCACGCCGACATCGCCACCACGCAGATCTATACGCACGTGGATTCGCGTCGCCTGGTCGAGCTCGTGAATACCCGACACCCACTGGCGGATGAAGCATCCCGATGCGGCTGAGAGGCTTTCGCTGCAACCGTCCAGTAGTTTCCCCAAAATTCCCGCGATGCGCGCTTCCTGGAAGCAAAGCTGACGGGCCGCTTCGTCCCGAAGATCAACTTCATACTTCAGGCTGAAGGTGCGGCCGACACACGACAGTATCAGACCGGCAGTCGCGTAGGACAGCGAAATATGCTTTCGACCTGAAGCTGACTCTCGTCGTCGTCAGACTTGTTTGACAAATGCAGGGCCGCCATCTCGGTGGCCCTGCCACTAGGCTTTCATTCGGCTGGCACGGGCTGTGCCGGCCGTGCGACTCGTTGTTCAGCCTCGGCGTCAACATTCTCACCCCGAATGAAGCCAAGGATGTCGTTATTGAGAAGATCGGGATGCGTTGTCATCATCCCGTGCGGCATGCTGTCGGCGTAGGTTTTCAAAATGCCGTTCTTGAGCAGTTTCGCCGTCAGCGGGCCAGCGGCGGCATAGGGGACCACTTGGTCATCTCGGCTGTGAATCACCAGGACCGGCACTTCGATGCTTTTCAGATCCTCGGTGAAATCGGTTTCCGAGAACACCTTGATGCAGTCGTAGCCCGCATTGGCACCGCCCATCATGCCCTGGCGCCACCAGTTGCGAATAAGTTCTTCTCTCGTCTGAACGCCGGGCCTGTCGAAATTGTAGAAGGGCCCCGACGCCACGGCCATATAGAATTGCGAGCGATTCTCGGCGAGGGCGGCGCGGAACTGGTCGAAGACTTCGACCGGCGTGCCACCTGGGTTGCTCGGCTTCCTGACCATCACCGGTGGAATGGCGCTGATCAAAACCGCTTTGGACACGCGTCCAGGCTTGGCCCTTGCCAAATAGCGCGTCACTTCGCCGCCGCCGGTCGAATGGCCGACGTGGATTGCGTTCCTGAGATCGAGATGATCGGTGAGCTCGATCAGATCGGCGACGTAGGTGTCCATGTCGTTGCCGTAGTCGGGCTGGTCAGACCGTCCATGTCCGCGGCGGTCGTGGGCGATGACGCGGAAGCCCTTGGCCCTGAAGTAGAGGAGCTGGTTGTCCCAATCATCGGCGCTCAAGGGCCAGCCGTGACTGAACACGATTGGCTGAGCATCCTTTGCGCCCCAATCCTTGTAGAAAATGCTGGTGCCGTCTCGGGTGGTGAAGAAGGGCATTCGTGCCTCCCCTGCCTGAAGGCCGGCCAGCGTGACCGGCGCCGGTCCGATCAAACCGGAAAGGGCGGGCAGCTAAGCAACACGTCCGTCTAACGCTCCGACTCGGTCGCGACGACGACCACAGCGGTACCAGTTTTGAGGTGGCCCAGGAACGAGAATGCGGTAGATTGCGGACTCGTCACACATGCTGGGCCGTCTGCCGCCAACTCTTCGAGGAGCCTCGCCGGCGCATCGAAAAGGAGCACCACATGCACGGACGTCTTCAAAGCAAGGTCGCCGTCATTACCGGCGGCTCAACAGGCATCGGACTCGCCAGTGCCAAGGTTTTCGCCGAGGAAGGCGCGACCGTCTTCATCACTGGACGTCGTCAAGACGCCCTGGATGCGGCCGTTGCAGAAATCGGCCATGGGGCGATTGGCATACAGGGCGATGCCTCGCGTCTTGATGATCTCGACGCCCTCTACCGGCGAGTCAAGAACGAAGCCGGGCGGATTGATGTGCTGTTCGCCAACGCCGGCGGCGGCAGCTTATTGCCGCTCGGCGAGATTACCGAGGATCAGGTGAACGACACCTTCAACAGCAATGTGAAGGGCGTGATTTTCACGGTCCAGAAGGCGCTGCCGCTAATGGGAGCGGGGGGCTCGATCATCCTTACCGGCTCCACCGCTGGCGCGCGCGGCACCCCCGCCTTCAGCATCTACTCCGCATCCAAGGCTGCTGTCCGCAATCTTGCTCGAAGTTGGGCGCTGGACCTCAAAGGCACGGGCATTCGCGTGAACGTGCTCAGTCCCGGCCCTATTCGCACGCCTGGACTAGTTGGCCTCGCGGGCGACGACCACGATCAGCAGCAGGGCTTGCTGGATCAATTCGCCGGACTCATACCGCTCGGCCGCGTGGGCCGGCCCGACGAGATCGCTCGGACTGCGCTGTTTCTCGCGACAGAAGACTCAAGCTTTGTGAACGGGGCCGAATTGTTTGCCGACGGTGGAATGGCTCAGGTTTAATGTCGCACCGCTGCTACTCTCAACGCCGAACTTTTGAGTTCGACAAATACTAGGGCCAGGTTCCTGCGCGAGCGCCGAGTCTCTGCCTTCCACCCATCGAGAACGTTGCCCCTCTTTCTGCGGCGACACGAGGCCAGTGATTGCGTCGCCCCACATTGCGTTGGCGCGCGCAACCGCTTAACCGCCGCTCCGCATGATCAGCTTTCTCGATTTCGAAAAACCGATCGCCGAGCTCGAGGCGCGCGTTGCCGAGCTGCGCGAGACGGCGGCAGGCGGTACGGTCGACATCGACGCGGAGATCGGCAAGCTTGAGGCCAAGGCCGACAAGCTCCTGCGCGACACGTATGCGCGCCTGACGCCGTGGCAGAAGACGCAGGTCGCCCGGCATCCGGCGCGGCCCCATTTCAAACATTATGTCGCGCGGCTGGTCGACGATTTCATGCCGCTGGCCGGCGACCGCGCCTTTGCCGACGATCAGGCGATCATCGGCGGCTTCGGTCGCCTGAACGGACGCAAGGTGATGGTGATCGGCCATGAGAAAGGCGACGACACCGCCAGCCGCCTCAAGCACAATTTCGGCATGGGCAAGCCGGAGGGGTATCGCAAGGCGATCCGGCTGATGCAGCTTGCCGACCGCTTCGGCCTGCCGGTGGTGACGTTGGTCGATACTTCAGGCGCTTTCCCCGGCGTGCAGGCGGAGGAGCGGGGCCAGGCGGAAGCGATTGCGCGGTCGACCGAGCAGTGCCTGGCGCTTGGCGTGCCGATGGTCGCCGCGATCGTCGGCGAGGGCGGTTCCGGTGGCGCGATCGCACTGGCGGCGGCCAATCGCGTGCTGATGTTCGAGCATGCCGTCTATTCGGTGATCTCGCCGGAGGGCTGTGCCTCCATTCTTTGGCGGACGGCGGATCAGGCGCCGGCGGCGGCGGAGGCGATGAAGATCACCGCGCAGGATTTGCAGTCTCTCGGAATTATCGACCGCATCGTGCCGGAGCCGGTGGGCGGCGCGCATCGCGATCCGGACGGCGCGATCGAGGCGCTCGGCACCGCGCTGGGCGAAGCGCTCGACGAACTGGCCCCGCTCGATCGCGACCAGCTTCGGGCGGACCGTCGCGCCAAATTCCTGAAGATGGGGTCGCTTTAGAAACGAAACGGGCGGCGAGTTGCCTCGCCGCCCGTCCGTTCTTCGGCAGTAAGCGGGTGCTTACTGGACCATGTTGGTCGAAACGGTGTTGAAGGTCTTGCTGACCTTGCCGCCCAGGTTCGACATGGCGGTGATCGCGGCAACGGCGATCAGCGCGGCGATCAGGCCGTACTCGATCGCGGTCGCACCCTTTTCGTTGCGAATGATCTTGCGCAGGTTCTTCATGTTCGGTCTCCTTGGTCCAGTGCTTCCCCGTTGACCCGACTGGCCGTCCGAAGATCAACATCGTCTCTGCTAGTGGGGCGCTGTTGCGAAAAGTTAAACGCCGATCGGAACCGTGCCGTTAACCAGACACTGCAGGCAGATTGGTCGACGTGTTGGTGGTGCCGATCTTCAGCCCCAGGTTCGCCGTGGCCGCGATCGATGCGGCGGCGATCAGCGCGGCAGCCAGCGTGTATTCAAGTGCATGAGCACGCCGTGGTCTCGGCGGCCGCCGCCCAGCCTTTTCGCCTCGCATCCCGTTCCGATCGGAAGCGGAGGCGGGGCGGGTGCGCATCAGTGCGCCAGGACGTTCTCGGCGATGCCGTTCCACATGCCGATCGTCGTGTCCGCCAGCGCGCCGAGCGCGCCCAGCGAAGCGACGCAGATCAACGCCAGGATCAACCCGTACTCGATCGCCGTCGCGCCAGCGACGGATCGGGACAGGTTGCGAAGGAACTCGATGATCACGCCGGCCCCCAGTGGGTGCAAAGTGGTCGAGAAACTGCCCGATGGAAGTTAAGGAACATTTATGGCGCCCGGTTACCCGATCCTCCTTGTTGTCGCCGCGGCGCTGATGGATGCCGACGGCCGGATTCTGCTCCAGCAGCGCGCGCCGCGCCGATCGATGCCGGGGCTGTGGGAGTTTCCCGGCGGCAAGGTCGAACCCGGCGAGACGCCCGAAGCGGCCCTCGCGCGCGAGCTGGAGGAAGAATTGGGCGTGACCGTAGCACCCGACGCCCTGGCGCCGATCGCCTTTGCCAGCGACACGCTGGGCGAGCGGCACCTTGTGCTGCTGCTCTACGTGGCGCGGACATGGGCCGGCGAGCCGCGCCCGCTCGACGCAAGCGCGCTCCGTTGGGTGACGGTCGACGAGATCGATGACCTCCCGATGCCGCCCGCGGATGTGCCGCTGGTGAAGGCGCTGGCGGCGTCAGCCCCGCTTCGGGCGTAGCGCGTCCGCCAGGGACGCAGTGCCGCTGCCACGGCGCGCGGGTTGGGGCTGATCGGGCGCCGGCGACCAGCCCAGCAGATAGACGATCTCGATCGTCTCGCCGACCTTGCCGTCTTCATCGGCGCCGGCCTGGAACAAGGCCGCGGCCCGTTCGAGCGCTGCGCGGGTGAGCGGCGGCACGGCGTCCGCGAGCAGGTTGGTCGAGGCGGAACCGCGCAAGTCGGCGAGCGATGCGAACAGTGACGCGTAGCGCACCGTGACCCGCTCGAAATCGGCGACCGGCATTGTCAGCCCGGCGCGGGCGAGCAGGTCGCCGGCCGAGCGAACATCGATCTGCGGGTGGAGCCGCGCGACCGCACGATCCTCGGCACCGAGCAGGGCGGCGCGGAGCCGCGGCAGGCTGCCGGCACCGACAAACCCACCGAGAAACAGCCCGTCGGGCTTCAGAACGCGGCGGATCAGCGCCAGCGCCCCGGGCAGATCGTTGACCTGATCGAGCCCGCCACACGCGACGACCAGGTCGAAGCTGCTATCGGCGAACGGCAGCCGGTCTTCGTCGCACTGAATGCCGCCGGCCGCGCGTGCGAACCGGAAGCCCGGATCGGCCGAGACCGTGTCGATCCCGCGCGCACGCAGGGCCGTGCCGACCCGTCCGTTGAGACAATTTAGGTCGAGCGCATGGGCAAAGCTCCGCTGAACCGAATCCAGCCGGTCGAGCAGTTCGTCGGCCATCCGCGCGTGCAGGAAGTCGTGCGCGGCGAAATCCGGTGCCGCCCGGTCGCGGCGAAGCCGGCGGCGGCGGCGGTCGAAGATCTCGGGTGCGCTCATTGCGGTGCTTGTGGAGATCGAAGCAACGCGGAACAAGGGGGGCGTGACCCTGATCGCCGCCCCGATCCGCGCCGCCATTGACTTCGCGCTGCCGCCGCGTTGCCCGGCCTGCGGCGCGATCGTGTCGGACGACGATGCGTTTTGCGAGCCCTGCTGGTCGAAGCTGGACTTTGTCGTAGGGCCCGCCTGCGCGAGCTGCGGGCTTCCGTTCGAGCTGGACCGCGGCGAGGACGCGCTCTGTGCCGCCTGCTTGGCCGAGCGGCCGCCACACGACGGCGTGCGGGCAGCCGTCGCCTATGGCCCGGTCGCACGCGCGGTGGTCCTGAAGCTGAAGCATGGTGGCCGGATCGGCATGGCGCGGGTGATCGGGCGCTATCTCGCCCGCATCGCACCCGCCGAAGCCGACGCGCTGCTGGTCCCGGTGCCGCTCCACCGCTGGCGGATCTGGCGGCGCGGCTTCAACCAATCGGCATTGCTGGCGCGCGAGGTCGCCCGGCGGACCGGCCAGGAGGTGCGGCACGACCTGATCGAACGCCGCAAGCGCACGCCGATGCTTGGCGGCCTCGGCCGCACCGCCCGCGCGCGCACCTTGCGCGGTGCTTTCGCCGTCCCATCTGAAAAGCGGGCGGTGCTGAAAGGCCGGACGGTGTTGCTGGTCGACGACGTCTACACCAGCGGCGCGACCGCCGGCGCGTGCGCGCGAGTGCTGAAGCGGGCCGGTGCGGCGCGCGTGGTGGTGCTCTGCTGGGCGCGGGTGCTGCACGACAGTGTTGACGATGCCGCGGGCTTCGGCGACGGATCGGATTGAGGAGACAAGGCTTTGGCGAAGGTCGAAATCTATACCAAATGGGGCTGCCCCTACTGCCTGCGCGCGAAGAAGCTGCTGGACGGCAAGGGCGCGGCTTACGAGGAATATGACATCACCATGGGCGGCCCGCAGCGCGCCGAGATGATCCAGCGCGCGAACGGCCGCATCACCGTGCCGCAGGTGTTCATCGACGGAAAGCATGTCGGCGGGTCCGACGATCTCGCCGCGCTGGACGCGCGCGGCGGCCTCGATCCGCTGCTGAAGGCAGCCTGACGGCCCCATGCGTGCCGCCATTCTGCAGATGCAGTCGGGCGTCGACCCGGCCGCGAACGCGCACACGCTCGTGCAGGCGATCGCCGATGCGCGCGCGGGCGGGGCGGACATGCTGTTCACGCCCGAAATGTCGAACATGCTCGATCGGGATCGCGCGCGTTCGGAAGCGCATCTTCGGCCGGAGTCGGACGACGAGACCCTTGCCGTGGTCCGTGAGGCGGCGCGAGACGCGGGGCTCTGGGTCCATCTCGGCTCGCTGGCGTTGCGCGGCGAGGGAGGACAGCGGCTCAACCGGGGCTTCCTGATCGACGACGGTGGCGCGATCCGCGCGACCTACGACAAGATCCATCTGTTCGACGTCGACCTGCCGACCGGCGAGAGCTGGCGGGAGTCGGCCGTCTATGCGCGTGGCGGCCGGGCCGTGGCCGCCGACACGCCATGGGCGCGGCTGGGCTTTAGCATCTGCTATGACATGCGCTTTCCCGATCTGTATCGGGCGCTGACCGGCGCCGGGGCGACGATCCTTGCGGTGCCTGCCGCCTTCACCGTCCCGACCGGCCGCGCGCACTGGCACGTGCTGCTTCGCGCGCGGGCGATCGAGGCGGGCGTGTTCGTGATCGCCGCCGCCCAGGCCGGAAAGCACGAGGATGGTCGCGAAACTTTCGGCCATTCGCTGGTCGTCGACCCGTGGGGCGAGGTGCTGCTGGATATGGGCGATGCGCCGGGCCTGGGCTTTGTCGATCTCGATCTCGAGAAAGTGAAGGCAGTGCGATCGCGCGTGCCCGCGATCGACCATCGTCGCGACATTCCGCCCGTCGAGGTCGCGCGATGATCGTGTTCGACCTGAAATGCGGGCGTGCGCACATCTTCGAGGCCTGGTTCGGCTCCAGCGCCGACTATGATGACCAGCGCGCACGCGGGCTGATTGAATGCCCGATCTGCGGCGACCAGGCGATCGGAAAGGCGGTGATGGCGCCCAGGATCGGCGGCAAGTCCTCCGATGGGGACGAGGCGCCGGTCCCGGTCGCAAGCGCGCCGCCGCCCGAAATGAAGGCGCTGATGGCGAAGATGGCGGACCTGCAGTCGAAAATGCTGGAAGGCTCCGAATGGGTCGGCCGCCGCTTTGCCGACGAGGCACGCGCGATCCATCTGGGCGAGACCGGCCATCGAACGATCCACGGTGAAGCCACGCCCGCCGAAGCTACCGCGCTGAAGGAAGAAGGCGTCGAGCTGATGCCGCTGCCGTTTCCTGTAATTCCGCCTGACCAGAGTCACTGAGGCAACCGACTCGATCGTTACGGGTTGCAATCTTCCGTTCAGCCACGGCGCGCCAAGGCCGGCGCGAGGGTGGATCGGATAAGGATGAACAGATGATCGGTCGCTTCGCGTTGTTGTCCGGCCTGCTCGCGGGTGCGGCGGCTCCCGCCCTTGCCCAGGAGACCTCACCCGCCGCGCCGGCGCCGCAACCGCCGGTCCAGGCAGCGCCGGCTCCGGCAGCAGCGCCCGACGACGTGATGAGCGACGAGGAGGATATCGTCGTCACCGGCCAGCGCGAGCGTGGCACCGTGATCGGCGACATCAAGCCGGAGGTTCAGCTCAGCCCCGCCGATATCCGCTCCTATGGCGTCAACTCGGTCGCCGAATTGCTCACCGAACTCGCGCCGCAGATCGGAACCACCCAGGGCCGCGACCGCGGTGCGTCGGTCGTGCTGCTCAACGGGCTGAAGATCTCCGGCTTCAGCGAAATCCGCGATCTGCCGACCGAGGCGATCCAGCGGGTCGACATCCTGCCTGAGGAAGTCGCGCTCAAATATGGCTACAAGGCCGAGCAGAAGGTGGTGAACATCGTGCTGCGCCGTCGCTTCCGCGCGACGACGGTCGAACTCAGCGATCGGCTCGCGACGGACGGCGGCGCCAACCGCCCGCAAGCCGAAGCCAACCTGCTGCGGATCACGCCGGACGGCCGCTTCAGCCTCAACGGCGAATACACTCACGCCGGCCAGCTGTTGGAAAGTCAGCGCGACATCTTGCCCGGCACCGGCTTCGACCAGCGCGGCTTCCGCACGTTGCTGCCGTCATCGAACGAGGCCTCGCTGAATGCGGTCTACGCGCGGGGGATCGCGGACGGCGTGTCGGCGACCATCAACGGCCGCGTCGAGCATGACGACAGCCGTGCGCTGCTGGGCCTGTCCGCCGACGGCACCGGGCCGTTGATCACCCAGAACAATGATTCCCTGAACACGCGGCTTGCGACCACGCTCAACGGCGCGATTTCCGGCTGGCAATGGACCTTCACCGGCGCTTACGACCGCACCGAAACCGAGACGAAGACCAGCGTCACTGCCGATCGCGCGCATTCGACCGCGAGCAACCTGGGCGGTGATTTCACGATCAACGGCCAGCCACTGACGCTTCCCGCCGGGCCGATCTCGACCACCGTGCGGCTGAACTCCTCGACCAGCGATTTTTCAAGCCGGAGCACGCGCGGCGGCACGATCCGCACCGGCGACGTGCATCGGGATATCGGCGGCGGCCAAATCAACGTCGATCTGCCGGTCGCCAGCCGCGACCGCGCGGTTCTCGGCTTTCTCGGCAACATGTCGCTGAACGGCAATTTGGAGGTGCAGCAGCTCAGCGATTTCGGCACGCTCAATACCTATGGTTTCGGGACGACCTGGTCGCCGTTCCGCGCGCTCAACATCATCGCCTCCTATTCGGATGAAGAGGGCCCGCCGACTGCGCAGCAGCTCGGCAATCCGGTGATCGTGACGCCGGGCGTGCGGGTTTTCGATCTGGTGCGCGGCCAGTCGGCGATCGTCACCCAGATCACCGGTGGAAACCGAAATCTGCTGTCGGACGATCGCCGCGTGCTGAAGCTGGGCATGACGCTCAGGCCGTTCAGCGAGACGGACCTGAGCCTGACCGCCAACTACACGAGCGCGCGCACGAAGAACGCGATCGAATCCCTGTCCTTCCCGACGGCGGCGATCCAGGCAGCGTTCCCGGATCGCTTTATCCGTGACGAGGACGGAAATCTTGTCTCGATCGACGCGCGGCCGGTGAACTTCTTCCGCGAACGGAGCGACCAGCTGCGCTGGGGCATCAATTTCTCGAAGCGGATCAAGGACAGCACCGCCGAGCAGTTCCGGGCGCTCGCCGCAGCAGGACGGATTCAGTTCCCGGGCCGACGGCCGGGCGGACAGAGCGGCACTGCGACCGGCGCGGGCGGGCAGCGGGGTGGCGGTGGACGGTTCGGCGGCGGCGGGCGCGGCGGCGGCGGTTTCGGCGGCGGCCGGCTTCAATTCGCGCTGTACCATACTTGGCATTTCAAGGACGACGTCCTGGTTCGGCCGGGCGGCCCGTTCATCGACCTGCTGAACGGCGGCTCGACCGGGCGCGGCGGCGGCCAGCCGCGGCACGAAATCGAGGCGCAGGCGGGGATCACCCGCAACGGCCTTGGCGCACGGCTGAGCGCGAATTGGCAGAGCGGCACCACCGTCCAGGGCGCGAGCGGGCTCCCCGGCGACGATCTCCGCTTCGGATCGCTGGCGACGGTCAATTTCCGGCTGTTCGCGAACCTGGGCGGCATGCCGAAGGTGGTCGCGGATCATCCCTGGCTGCGCGGATCGCGGGTCACCGTCTCGATCGACAATCTGTTCAACGAACGCCAGCGCGTGCGCGACGCGACCGGGGTGACGCCGGTCAATTACCAGCCCGACCTGCTCGACCCGCTCGGCCGCACGATCCGGATCAGCTTTCGCAAGCTGTTCTACTCCTTGCCCTCACGAGGCAGCGCCCGGCCGGGAGACGATTGACCGGACGGACGCCGAAGGGCAGGACTCACTCCGCGTGCGCCCGTAGCTCAGCAGGATAGAGCATCAGATTCCTAATCTGAGGGCCGTGGGTTCGAATCCCGCCGGGCGCACCACATTCGCCGCATTAGTCGCCATCGGGATCGCCGAGAGGATCGGCTGGCACCTTGCCGGTGCCGAGCGGAGCAAGACCCGCCTTGCGCAGGCTCGTGTTGACCTCCGGAACTCCGGCCTGGGCCTGCTTCCACTCGCTCTCCAGACGCGTGAGCTGGTCGCCGGCGGCACGCGCGGCGGTCAGTTGGGCGGCGGTCGGCGCGGCCGCGCCTTCCGTCACCTGCGCATAAAGCTGGTCGAGGTTGCGCTGCGTGTGCGCAAGCCCGTCGCGATTGCTGCTCGTATCGCCGTTCAGAACGCTCTCGATCTCAGTGTCGAGGCGCTTGATCGCCGGATCATCGAGCTTCGCGCTCTTCAGCTGGGCCTGTTGCGACTTGGCCTGGGCCAGCATCGTCGTCGCCCGGGTCAACAGGTCGCTGACGGCGAGGCCGAGATCGCGCTGTTGCCTCAGCGCTTCGGCGGACGCCTTGACGCGGGGATCGGGCTGCAGCGTCAGCGGCTGGTCCAGCGTCTTGCCGTCGACGATCAGCCGGACGGTGTAATCGCCGGCAGTCGCCATCGGGCCCAGCGGCAGGCGCGGCGTCGCATGGGGCACCGCCGAAATCGGGAAGCCCCGACGGGCGCTTGCCGGCGCGGTATAGTGCAGGTCCCAGACCCAGCGGTGCATGCCGCCCGTGCCCGACAGGTTGCGGGGCGGGATCATCCAATAGGGCGGCACCAGCCCCTGCCTGATTTCCGCTTCCGTGATCTCCGCGGGATCGTCGCTGCGGTAGCGGCGCACGAGCTTGCCCTGGCCGTCCAGAATCTCGAGCGTGACGGGACCCTTGGCGTCCCTGGGCAGGTAATAGTCGATGATCGCGCCGGCGGGAGGATTCTCGCCGGTCGGCTCGTCCGGCGGCATCGGCGTGTCCGTCCAGGTGCTGCGGGCGACGCGATAGGCCGCGGCCGGCTTCAGCAGCGTTGCCTGACTGGCCGCGGCGGCGGTCATCTGGCGCAGCGGCGTGATATCGTCGAGAATCCAGATCGACCGGCCGTGCGTGCCGACGATCAGGTCGTCGTCCTTGATCGCCAGGTCGCGCATGGAGGTGTGGGGCAGGTTGAGCTGGAGCGACTCCCAGTGGGCGCCGTCATCGCGCGAGACCCACACCGCCTTTTCGGTGCCCGCGAACAGCAATCCCGGCTGCACCGGATCTTCGCGCACCGCGTCGACGGCGGCGTTATCTGGAAGGCCCGCGACGATGGACTCCCAGGTCTTTCCGCCGTCGTGCGTGCGGAAGATGTAGGGGCGCTGATCGTCGATGCGCATCCGGCTGACCGAGATGTAGGCGGTGTTCGGGTCGAAATGCGAGGCGTCGATCTGCGTGACCTTGCTCCACGCTGTCATCGATGGCGGGGTGACGTCGGACCAGTTCTTGCCGCCGTCGCGGCTGGTCCATACCAGGCCGTCATCGGTGCCCGCCCACAAGACGTTGCTGTCGCGCGGCGAGACGCCCAGCGCATAGACGGTGCCGCGCTGGCTCTCCATGCCGGGGCCGTGCATCGTGCCGACGCTGGCGGGGAGGCCCGGCTTCTCGCGGGTCAGATCGGGGCTGATCGCCTCCCATGTCGTGCCGCCGTCGCGGGTGCGATAGACCTTGCTGGTCGCGTAATAGAGCGCGTGCGGATCGGAGGGCGCGAACATGATCGGCTGGGTGCGATCCACCCGATCCGCGCCGGTGAGGACGGGAACGGGCGTGACGTTTTCGACCAGGCCGGTGGACACGTGGAAGCGCGAGACCTCCGAGCGGCCCGCGCCGTAGACCAGGTCCGGATCGAGCGGGTCCGGCGCCACCTGGGCGTATTCGCTGGCGCCGACCGGATGCCAGTCGCGCACCGTCACCGCGCCGTCGTTGCCGCGGCTCGAAATGCAGACCGAGCCGCTGTCCTGATAGCCGCCGCACACGCGGTAGGGGAAGGTGTTGGTCGTGGTGACGTGATAGAGCTGGCCGGTCGGCTGATTGAACCAGGTGCTCCACGTCTTGCCGCCGTTCAGCGTGATCGTGGCGCCCTGGTCGACGGCATAGGCGATGATGTCCGGATTGGCCGGATTGATCCAGAGGTTCTGATAATCGTCGCCGCCCGGTGCGCCGCGCACGGGACTCCAGGTTTTGCCGCCATCGACGGACTTCATCGTCATGATGCCGGAAATGTAGACAATGTCCGGATTGGTCGGGTGCGGGCGCATCACCGGCAGGTCGTTTTCCGAGATGCTTGCCAGGGGACGCGGATCGTCGGTGATGCGCGCCCAGGTCTCACCGGCATCGTCGGAGCGATAGAGCCCGCTGCCCGGGGCGCCCTTGCCACCGGTCTCTGAGCGGACCGACACCGTCGCGTAGAGCCGCTGCGGGTTGGCCTGGCTGACCGTGACGATCGCCTGCGCGGTGTTGGCCGGAAGGCCGTTTGTCAGCTTGCGCCAGGTGGTGCCGCCGTCGGTGGATTTGAACAGCCCGCCTTCGGGCCCCTGATACTGGTTCCTGTCTTCCCACGGGCCAAGTCGGTCCTGCCACAGGCTGGCATAGACGGTTTGCGGCTGGCTCGGGTCGATCGCGACCGAGTAGGCGCCGGTGTTCTCATCCTTGAACAGCACCTGTTGCCAGGTGTTGCCGCCATCGAGCGAGCGATAGACGCCGCGTTCGGCATTCGGGCCATAGGGGTGGCCGAGCACGGCGGCGAAGACGCGATTGGGGTTCGTCGGATCGACCGCCAGGCCGGGGATTTGCTGCCCGTCGCGCAACCCGAGGTGCGTCCAGGTCTTGCCCGCATCGGTGGATTTATAAATCCCGTCGCCGACCGACAGGTCCGGCCGATGCTGTCCCTCGCCGCTGCCGACATAGAGGATGTTCGGATCGGAGGGCGCCACAGCGATCGAGCCTATCGACTGGGTGGGCTGATCGTCGAACAGGGAATGCCAGGTATTCCCGGCATCGTCGGTCTTCCAGACGCCGCCGTTGACGGCGCCGATGTAGAAGACGTTCGGCTGCGTCGCGACGCCGGTCACCGCGCGCGTTCGGCCGCCGCGGAAGGGACCGATCATGCGCCACTTCATCGCGCTGGCGACCTGCGCCGTGGCCGGCGGACCGGCCCGCGGGCTCGATGGAGCCGGCTTTGCCGCGAGGCTGGAGGTGCAGGCGAGGCCCGCGGTGGTGAGCAAGAACGTCAGAACGCGCATGTCTTCGATATCCGGAGCTTTGAAGCCCAGTGGCTGGGCATCCAATGATGTGACGGGAACCTGAGCGCGCCGCGGATCATGAAGAGCAAAGAGTTACAGATGAATTCCCCCGCGACGAATCCGGACGCTAACGAGGATCAAGATTATTTGGAAGAGTCCCGGGCCCCCCTCCGGCGGTCCAGTGCAGCCGATTTCCGAATGATCTGACAGCCCCATGGGCCTGATGCCGGGAACGCCCTGCATCTGTGTGAGATTCATCACCTTTCGTTCGTGTGCGGCCGCACCGACCCTTTCCGCCCGATCGGGCACATCTGGGGCACCGGCCATGGTGGCCGGCGGGTGATCCGGGGGACAGTCAAGGCTCGGTCATCCAGCATCATGGATGGAGGAAAGAATGTTTCATTCCAAACTGTTCGGCAGCCACGGCTTCCGCAACCTGCTGATCATCGGCCTGGCGTCGTCGCTCGCCACCCCGGCGATTTCGTCCGGCTATATGAAGATCAGCAACAATCCCGACGGCACGCGGACGGCCAGAATCTCCTATGCCGATCTCGACCTGTCTTCGTCCGACGGGCAGCGTGAGCTGAACAAGCGCGTGAAATCGGCCGTGTCGCGGATCTGCTCAGAGCCCGGTTCTCTTGCATCGGCCGAGCATGCCTGCCGCGCGAACGCGTCGAAGTCGACGCAGGCGCAGGTTTTCGCGGCGGTGGAGCGGTCGCAGACTCGTCTGGCCATGGCGACGCCCGGCCGCTGAAGTGATCCGACCCCCTTCGAGGCGGTGGCCTCCGGGCCGCCGCCTCTTTTGCTGCTCGGCTATCGCTCCGATGCCGGATCCCCGTCATAAGGAGGCCGCAGGCGCAGCACCGGCTTCGGCCGGGGACTGGTATGAAGGTCGCCCACGAAGTCGGTCGTAATGCCCTTGGGGTGCATCGCCGCGAGCTTCGCCACAGCATCCGAGAAGTCTTCAGCAACCTGGCGTTGCGCCTGATTTACGAAACGATAGCCGAGATAGTGGGCAGATTCGCCGCTGCGGACCGCCGATACCACGAGTGCGCGCATGTTATCGGTCCAGCCGGTTCCGAACTTGGCAGCTGCGAGCTCCAGGCCGGCGATATAGGCGCGAAGACGCACGAACCGGTGATTATCCCAGCCCAGCTTCAGCGGCTTGCCCGGGGCGATCGGATCGGTCTTCGCATTCTCGTGCAGGCGCTCCGCAATGACCCTGCCGGCAGCGCGGCCGCGGCAGTCCAGGTGTTCGATCATCGCGGTATTCATATTGAACTGAAGGCCGCCCTCATTGTCGCCTAGTCCGATATGCACGATGCGGTCGCGATAGCCGGGCACATCCATCGCCGAATAATCATTCCACTGCCTGGCGGTATCCACGATCCGCCATCCGAAGTTCTGAAGCTGCTGGAACGGCGAGCCGCGCCAGAAGCTATTGATCAGCGCAATCCGGCTCTGGTTGTCGGCCGCCATGTAGACGGTCCGTGGCCGCTTGAAGCACGCAAGCGCAAGCACCGACTCAGGGCGTTCGAACTCCTCATTCGGATCAAGCAGGTTGACGCAGAAGGTCGGACGCGTGGGAAGCGGTGCGTCGAACAGATGGATGGGGAAATTTGACGTGATGCCGCCGTCCGAGAACCAGAGCGGCACGAGTTCCGGCGCCATTCCCTTGCCTCGGCGACGCAGCAGGTGCAGCGGAACGGCCTGGAACAGCAACGGAAAGCTCATCGACAGGCGCGTCGCGAACAGCACCGGCATATGCTCGGGCGCCGGCAGCCTGAAAAGGTCGCCATCGATCTGCCCACCATTCGCCGCTCTCGCGTCCGGACTGATCCCCTTTGCCGGGGCCGCGGCCATGGCGTTGACGATCACGCTAGGCAAGACCTTCCGAAGCTCCGATCTGCGCGCGTAGATTTCGTCCTCACTCGAAAGGAACGGCAGCTGGATCAGCTTCCCGCGCGTCAGGTCGGAGGCAATGACGGTGAGGTCGATCGCGCGTCCGTCCATCTTGCGTGCTGTCCAGAGGTCGCCGAACGTCAGCGGCTTCGTGATCGGCAGGCCCGCCAGCGCCTGGAGCTGTGCGTGGGTCCAGTCGATCAGCCCCGTTCCGTTCGGTCCGATGCCGGGGCAGAGCCCGAACCCGTTTTTTGGCAGCGTCAGCATCGCGCGCCATATTTTCCGTCCCGGCCGCCAGGCGAGAAGACCGCCGACCGCCGGCGTGCCAACGAGGGCCGCGAGCGTCCAGTCGACCGCCTGCCAAGCGCCGGTCGCCGGGTCGAACCAGGCCAGCAGCGTCGCCAGCGACGCGCCCCCGACCACGCTTGCGGCGACGGGCTTGGCGATCGTCGCGAAGTTGAACATGCGCTTCTTTGCCCGATGCGGCGTGCTCCTGTCGCCGGCCACCATGCGCCACAGCAGATTGAACAGCGGGCGAGTTTGCCTGGTTGGAACGAGCAGCCGCTCCAGCTTGGTGCGGCCGTCCTCCTCTTCGCCCAGCACGTGCGGCAAGCGCCCCAGCTCATTCAGCGCATTGGGATTGCTGCCGGTCAGCCGGCCATATTCCATGGCCGCCGCTGCCGCCGCGGCGATCGCGCCGACTGACGTCCCGCCGATCGAGCGGAGGCGGTAGAGCCTGGCGATCTCGACCACGGCGCCGGGATAGACGATGCCGCTGGTGACGCCGCCGCGCATCACGATGTCGCATTCCAGCTTCGGAAGCGCCTCGCCGGTTGTCGTCGATTCGATCATGGGCGGAATCCGGATTGTGCCAGGTCGGAGACGACACCCGCCGCCTCGCGAACCAGCCCGGCCAGCGCCGGCAGGTCGGTGACGACCATCCTGCGGCGTTCCTGGGCAACGATTCCCTGGCTGGCGAGAAATCGCATCTCGCGCGTCACGGCCTCGCGGTGCGTGCCGATGCGCGAGGCAAGCTCGGCGTGGGTGGGAAAGGGCTCGACCACGGCGGCCTGGCCATTGCCGTGCGAACCGCAGAGGCGCAGCAGCTCGCAATGCAACCGGCTGGGCACCCTTAAAGCGTTCAGTTCGAAAACCTTCTCGGTCAGGTCGCGAATCTGGGCCACCAACCGGCGCGCGAGCCAGCCGGCAAGGGCCGGGGATCCGCAGGTCGCGTTCCGGAACACGTCGCCCGGAACGCTTGCCAGCAGGCAATCGCCGAGCGCGATGATGGTGGCTGAGCGGGGCTGGCTGTCGAGGGCGGCGAGTTCCCCGAACATGGCGCCTGCGCCAAGATCGCGCAGGATCACCTCGCGGCCTTCGAGGGAGAAGATCGCGACCTGCACGCGCCCGTCCAGCACCAGAAAGACATTGGTGCCGCTCGATCCCATAGCGGTGAGCGTCTGGCCGCCGCGCGCGCGCACAAGCGTGGCGTGCTCGCCCATCTGCTGCGCAAGGCCATCCGGCAATGCCGCCACGACCGACGGATAGCGGGCCAGCAAATTGGGCATGCGCGTCCCCCCTGCCGCGCAGCATGATACTCCTGCTCCGGGATCGGTTCAAATGGGAGCCTGACCCCCCAACCTGCTTGGGCAGCAGGTGCAATCTCTGTTATAGTAAACTGCGTGATGGCGAGTGGCGTCGCCGATTTCGGGGGCACACGTGGCGTCAGTCCAGCCGGTGTCCGTTGGTCCCAAGGCGTCCCGCGACGGCGCCTCTTCGGTCGCGCATCGCTGCTACATGACGATCCTGTTCGCCGACCTTTCGGGATCGACCCGGATCGCGGCGCGCATGGAAGCCGAGGAGTTTGCCGAACTGCTCGGCGCATTACGCGCGGTGTTCGAACGGGTGATCCCGCGCCACGGCGGCACGATCGTCCGCATGGACGGCGACGGCGTCGCTGCCGTCTTCGGAGTTCCCGAAGCGCATGAGGACGACGGACGGCGCGCGGCAGAGGCGGCGCTGGAGCTTCACGAAGGCGCGCGGCTGGTCGGAACCGGGCATGCGAGGGGGCCTGTCGTGCGGCTGCACACCGGCATCCATTCGGGTCTGGTGCTGTTCAACCCCGGCGACCTGGTGCGCGGCCGCTTCGAAATGCTGGGCGATGCGACCAATACCGCATCCCGGTTGGCGGCGAAAGCCAAGGCCGACGAGATCCTGGTCAGCGAAGCCACGCTCGGGCCCGAACGGCATTTCTTTCGCACCAGCGAGCGCAGGCTGCTCAAGCTGCGCGGCAAGGCGGAGCCGGTGCCTGCCTACCGGATCTTCGCCAGCGAAGAAGTGCCGACGCGCTTTGCGGCGCGTCTGCGGCGCGGCGTCGCTCCGTTCGTGGGTCGGGAAGACGGGCTGGGCGTCCTGGAAGCCGGACTTGCTCTCGCGATGGACGGCGGGAGCGCGCTGGTGGCGATCACCGGGCCGCCGGGGCTCGGCAAGACGCGGCTGGCAGTGGAATTCCTCGCGCGGGCCCGGCTACGCGGCTGCCGCACCTATCGGGGTGATTGCGAATCCTATCTTGCCCCCGAACCGCTGCAGCCATTTGCCCAGATTCAACGATCGATGACTGCGGAATCGGGCGAGTCCGCCGCGTCGACTCCGCTGGCTGACCTGGTGTCGCGCCAGGCGGCCGGCGGCCCGACGGTGTTGCTGATCGACGATTGGCAATGGGCGGACGACGCAACCCACCAGCAGCTTCACCGCATCCGCGCACTGGTGAAGCGCAACCTGCTGATCATCCTGGCGGCGCGCGAGGTCCAGTCCGGCGAGCCGGCGCTGAAGGACGCGCGATTCGTCTGCCTGCCGCCCCTTACGAAGGCGGAGTCGGCGGCGACCGTCGCCGGATTGCTGCCGGCGAGCGACCCGTTCCTTGCCGCGCGCATCCATGACTATTCCGGCGGCAATCCGCTGATTGTCGAAGAGCTTTGCTACTCGATCGCGCAGGGCGACGCCCACCGGCCGATGCCCAATGGCAGCGCCTGGCTCGACAATCTGATCCAGGCCCGGTTTCAGAAACTCCCGCCCGATGCCGCCGGCACCCTGCAGCTGGCGGCGGTGATCGGCAGGGTGGTTCCGGTCTGGCTGCTGGAAGCACTGACCGGCCACGCGCATCTCGACGCGCTCCTCGACAGCCTGGCAACCGCGGATTTCCTCTATACCGGCGAACGTGCGGGGACGCTTCAGTTCAAGCACGGCCTGACCCGGGACGTGATCTACGAAGCAGTCGGGCTGCACGAGCGCCGTGCACTGCACCTTCGCATCGCCGAAGAACTGCGCGCGCGCCGCGCCGGGTCCGGCGACAATGATGCCCTGGAGGCGCTTGCCTATCATTTCCGATCGGGAGGCGATGCGCGGTCGGCCGCCCATTTCGCGGAGCTGGCCGGCGATCGGGCCAAGGCGATGTCCGCTCTCGACCGGGCGCAGGAGCAATTCTGCATCGCCTTGCACTGCCTGGACGAAATCGGAGCCGATGCGGCGGCAGATGCCGCCTGGGTCCGCGTCGTGCAGAAGCTTGGGTTGGCGACGATCTTCGATCCCTCGCACGATCATCTGCCGCTTTTCCGCCGGGCGGCCGAGCGCGCCCGCGCGCGCGGCGATCTGGCCGGCCTGGCCTGGGCCGAGCATCGGCTGGGCTATGTCAGCTTCGCGGCCGGCGATCGGCGCGCAGCGATCCGCCATTGCCAACAGGCGCTGGCCGTGGCGACCGAGCTTGGTGCCGAAAGACGATGCGCGCAGATTCGCGAAACGCTGGGCCAGTCGCTCGTTCTCGCGGGCCGTTACGCGCAGGCGCTCCCGCTGCTCGATCGCGCCATCGACGGCCGCCGGCTGACTAGTGCAGACGGCCGTCCGCCGGTCGCGCTGGCCTTCACGCTTGCGATGAAGGGGTTCGCGCTCGCCGATCTGGGGCGGTTCGCTGAATCGGACGCTTGCTTCGACGAAGCCACGGCCCGTGTCCACGCGTTGGATCACGAAGTCCACGCATCCTTATGGTCGAACCGAAGCGCCACCTGCCTGTGGCAGGGCCGCGACGCCGAAGCCTTCCATTACGCGCAAAAGGCGGCCGAGGTCGCCGAGCGGGCCCGCGCGCGCTACACCTACGCTATGAGCCGCGCGCTCGCCGGCTATGCCCAATGGGTGCTGACCCAGGACGAGGAAGCGGTTCAATCGATCCTCGATGCGACCGGCTGGCTGTTCGAAGACCGGGACGGCCGCCAATATACGTCCTTCTGTCATGGCTGGCTGGCGGCAGCGTTCGTCACACTGGGACGCTTCGATCAGGCGCGCGCGCACGCGGCACGGGCGCTGGAACGCGCGCGCATGCTTGACCGCGTCGGAGAAACCATGGCGTTGCGCGCGATGGCGCGCGCTGCTGCGGCGGGACATGGCAATCGGGCGGCCGATCATTATCTGGCGCTGGCCCGGCGGTCGGCGCAGTCACGCGGGTCCGAGCACGAAGCTGCCAACAACTGGCTTTGTGAAGCGCAGGTGCGCATCGCGACCGGCGACCCTGAGGGCGCCGCCATTCCCCTTGCCCAGGCGCGCGCCGCGTTCGTCCGCCTGGGCATGCGGCGTCAGCAGGTCACGGCCGACCAGCTGGCAGCGCGCTCCAATCCGTCAACCTGACGATCAGCGGCGCCGGCATCGCCTCGATCCGGCCGCATTCCAGCAAAGCACTCAGGATGCCGAGCATCGTGCCCATCGCGAATTTCTGGCCCGGGCAGGCGTGAACCGGGTGCGTGGGCGCCGATCGGTCGCCGCCGAATACCGGGGTGACGTTCACGTCTCCACGGGCTGCATCCTCCATCGTGGCGGAGACAAGGCCGGCGATGATGATGTCGCCTTCATCGACACTGGCGCCGTTCAGGTCCGCTTTCTGCACGGCCAGGCGCCAGAGCGTCTCGGGTGCGGGGCGTTTCTGCATCGCCTGCATCAGCGGCACCCTGATCGTCGCATCGGCTCGCTTGAACGGGTCGGTTTCCGCACTGGTCAGCAGAGCCCTCTGCGCGCGCCAGAGTATCTTCTCGTCGAGCCATTCGAAGAGCGAAAGGCGGAGGTTCCCCTCGGTCGGCGGCAGGAAGCCGATCATGATCCCCACCAGTGTCCGGGCTAGCTCGTCATCGTCGCCAATCTGTTGGAACAAGGCGGCGGCGATGGGTGCGACTGGCGCAGGCGAGGTCGGCAGCCGCGCTTGCTTGAAATAGTCACGCGCGACCGCGTGCAGGGCCTGCCCGTGTTTGATGCCGAACTCTTCGACTGTTTTTCCAGGATCCGGAAAGAAGCAGTAGCGGGACGGGGACGTGAAATAACCCGGGCAGTGCGGCTTCTGCTCGAATTCCTGGGACCAGCTCCACCCGCCCCAGGCGATGGCGCAATTCGCAGGCGGCTTCTGCGGGGGATAGGACGGCGGCGGCCCGTCTGGAAAGCCGAACCAGTATTTTGAGACAGCGGCGAGGGCGGGCGTGATGTAGTCACGTCTCAGATCGAACTTGCCCGAGCGCACTCCGTCGAGCGCCGCGTAGAGATCGAAAACCTGCGTCAGGATCGCCGACGAGGCCTGATGGGCAACGGCGAACGCGTCCTGCTCGCTGATCGAGGAGACGACCGCGTTCGGTCCGGTCGATTTGGCCCAATATTCTTTGCCCGCGTCCAGGCCCAGGTAGATATGGCCGAAGGATTTGCCCATCCGCTCGTCTTGGCCTTGCATCGAGTAGGTCTGGTCTTCGGTCAGGACCTTTTCGACCAGCTCGCCGCTCGCGACCAGCACGGCGTGGGGGATGCGGCCGTCCTGCACCGTCCCGTATGGAACGCGAAGCGCGCCCCCATGGTCGGCGCGGATCGCGGCCCAGACCGCCGGCGCATCTCCGCGTTCGGCCGGATCCTTGGATGTGAAGTCTTCCATGCAGGCCTTCCAGCGGGGCGCCTGGTCTGCTTCGGGAAGTGCCAGCAGCGATTTGATTAGCTTGTTGCCGCGTTTCCGCTCCGCGTCGTCCTCCGTGTCATTCCAGCCGCGCGCCATCAGCTTGATCGCGGGCAGCGACGGCACGAACAGGTAAATTCCCCACTGCACGCTGACTAAGGGATCGCCGACCTCAAGCCTGACGACACCGCCGCTCGACTGGAAGCGGAAAACACGCTTCTGACCGGACTGGCCGGCGCCCATCAGCGGATCATTCTGGACCGATCCCACGCCGGTGCTGTTGCCGCCGTTGATCCAGCGCTGGATCACTTCGTACTGCTCGGCAAGGCTGGCGCAATGGGCCATGAACAAGGTGCCCCGCTCCTGTGCGGAGGCTTCTGCAGACGTGTCGCCTGATGGCGGCCCGTAAGACATGCCACGCCGTATGATTCGGGGGACCGGGCCGCCATCGGTATCGGCCCTTGGGTTCGCGCGGCGGATATGCGCCTGGAACGGACAAAGCCGTCCCTCCGGGTCGCCGGCGTAGTCGAACTCGTTGTGAGCACCTCGGCCTGGCGCAACCATCGGCGCGCCGTCGGGTTGGCGACCCATTATCTTGCCCATCAATTCATCGGCCGGAATACCAAGCGCGGTCGCTTTTTCGTCCATGCTGGTGCGGAATTTCTCGACGTCCTGACGAAGCTTGCGGACGGCAACGAAGCTGCCGTTATCGAGAAGTTGGTTCTCTTCGGCCGGCGGATCATGCCGGCCGTTGCAATAGCCCCAAAGCACGTCTCCCGCGGCGATGATATCGGGCGATTTTTCGACTTCTCCTGTGCGGACCCGCGGCTGGCTGATCCCGTCGAGGAATCCGAAATGTTCTGGCCCAGGGTCCGGACCGTCGGTAGCCCGACGCATCGTCTCCACTGAGAGCAATTGCGCCCCGTTCGCCGCCGCGAGCTCAGCGATCGCATTCACCTTGCTCCACAGCGGGTGTCGATCCCCATCGGCAGTGATGTCCCACCCCGAATGATCGCTGCGGACGCGCAGCTGGACGACGAAATCGACTTCAGACAAATCCACCGGCGGCCGAGGCGGATCACCGGCGCGCCAAACCGGCCAGTTCTGCCGAGGCAGCTTCCAACGTCGCGGATGGCTCTCGCGCACATCGCCCAGCAGCCCGGCACGCTTTTCCATGCCCTCTCGGAATTCCTTGGGGAATTGCGAAAGAACTCGATCGGGTATGCCAAGGTTCTCAAGCCCGCGTCGCGTGAGCCCCAGATTGACGAAGATCCCGTCCGGCTTGGCTGAACCCTGAGCATCGGCGGAACAGAGTTCGGGCTTCAGCTCCTCCAGCAACCCACGCACCTTGTCCCGGTCGGTCGTGCGCAGCAGCAGCAGGCAGCCATGGTTGGGCGGCGCATCGGAGTTCCCGAACGACTCGAGAATGCCGCCCTGGATATTCTTGCGCGCACTGGAAAGCGTGAGCCGTTCTTTCACTTTTTTCGGCTTCTTCTTCGGCGTTTTGAACCATGCGAGCTCATCTTTGAAATAGTCCTGCCATTGGATTGGAGGAGTGTCGGGTTTCCATTCCTCCAGGAGATATTGGGCAGCGCGCAGCAGGACTTTGCCATCGGGCGTGCCGGGCCGGTAGAAATCGGTCAGCCGGTAGAGGACGACCAGCGCCTCCTGCGCGATCCTACTCGATTCGGCCGGGTCGGCGGCGCGCGCCTTGGCGGCAAGGAGCTCCGGGTCGTGGCTGATCAGCTCGGTCGCAGACGCTTCGGTGTGCGGCCGTTCGCGGTGAAGCTGCTCGATCTGGCTCAGATACTGGCTGTCGGAAACGCTCAGTCCGTTCATCGAAAAGAAGAAGTCGGTGTCGACCTGATGGTCCCGCACCCAGCGGGTGTAGGTCTCGAAGCTTTTCTCCGTCGCGAGGGGATAGCCCTCGCAATTGCAGAAGAGCAGGTCGAGAAGGGGCCCAAGCGGCTTCCAGATCAGCCGCATATAGGGTTCCCAGGCGCGATCGAACGTCGCCGCTAGCAACAGCGAGCGCGGCTCCGCATGGGGCACGGCAATGCGGTAGGACTGCAACGCCTTGATCCGCGACGACACGTCGGAAAATGGCACGATCAGCTGGTATTCGCAGACGGTGGATCGCGCCCCGAACAGGGCTTCGGCAACGATCTTCAGCCGGCTTTCGTATGTCACGCTTTCGAGCGAGTCGACGAAGCCGGACTTGAGCGGCGCCCAGACGACAAGGTCGCTGATCGCGTTCAAATGCTTGCTGGCGATTTCGCGAGGCACGGCGCTTCCCCCATTGCAATCGCATGTGCGTCGTTGGTCCGAACGCTAGGCGACTTGAACGAGGCTTCTGCCGGCGTGCCCGATGGCTGCTAGGCTAATGCAGTTCCGCCGCAAATTCGAGTCTTGGCTCGAAGCGCGTCGCGCGGGCAGCGCATCGCCACGGGCCAGTCTATGCGCGGACGGCCGAGCTGGGCTCCTGGTCGGCCAGGCACCGGATCAGTCCGGGGAACGATCGCCGGGGCTGCCGATCGAGCCGTCGTCACGTCCGGCAGAACCCGTTCCGCGTGCGCGCCGGTCGCAAAGACAGTCATGGCGAGCAGGAACAGAGTCGTCTGCAGAACCGCGATGGCGATCCTGTGACCCGCGGGTTGCGCCTCGATCACGAGGTTGTGGGGCATCGGCGAGGATTCGCCCGCCAGCCGCTCGATGCGCACTCTTCCTTGCGGCGCGACTTCGCCGACGAACAGCGGGCAGCGGTCCGGCTGCCTCGCCGAATAGCAGCGATAGGCGAGCGGTTGCGGCGTCCGGTTCGCTATATCCACGACCAGCCCCAGCCGCGCGACCGGATGCTCCGGCAATCCGGGCGGCAGGCCGAACAAGCCGGCAGTCAAAGCCGGCCGGAATGACGGATTGCTGTCCACATCTCCCTCCATCGCTCGGATGCGCGGCCCGCGAACGGAGCCGGCACGAGGGAAAGTGCGCCGAAACCTGACGGCGCACCGTGGCAATCACCCCGCGCGGGGTGTGAGTTTTGTCACAATGTGGGCCGCGGGTCGCGGACGGCGAGCTCAGTCGATCGCCGGCGTGCCGAATGAGGGACGGGGGATGTTGTTCTCGACGATCCAGTCCGCGGTCGTCTTCAGGTCTTCCAGGTCGTGCACGTCGCGACAGCCCTGCGTTTCGAACGGCAGGATGTGCGAGCCCATGCAGGGCCAGGGCTGCTGCCCTTCAGGGTCGAACACCGCCCGGCGGCCACGCAGCACCCAGAAGGAATGATCGAAGAAGAAGCAGGTCGGCAGGTCCTGCCGATTGGCCGACACGCCGCTTTCCTGGATCAGTGATTCCAGCGAACCGTCCGGCCGCAGCCGCTTCGCGCGCATCGGGTGATAATCCGGCTGCTGATGTGCCGGCACAACCGCGGTGGCCGCCGGATTGGCGAGCAGCAGGTCGATGCAGGCGTCGATCTGCGCCTCGCTGATCGTGCCGACATTCGCGTGCTGCACGACCAGGATGTCGATCGGGCCATCGCGTTCCATGATCTCGAACGCATGGCGAACCGCATCGCTGCTCTGCGCGGTGGCGGTTGCAAGCGCCGCCGGCCGCTCGATCGGCTTGTAGCCGGCCTCGCCGGCGGTCTCGAGAATGCGCGGGCAATCGCTGCTGACATAGAACCGCTCGACGTGACGGCTGCGCCGTGCGGCTCCGGCCGCCCAGTGGAGCAGGGGTGCGCCAAGCACCGGCAGGATGTTCTTGTCTTTCAGCGAGCTGCCGCCGCGCCCGATCATCAGCGCTACGACGTTCATGCGCGGTCCCCAAAGCGGACGATCAGCAGCAGCGCGTCGCTGGTGCGCGCGGCCTCGCGGGTGGTGCGCCAGCTCGTTTCCAGCCACCACCGATCACGCTCGAACAGGTCCGGCTTGGCGCCTTGCGGCGCGTTGAAGTGAATCCAGTGGAAATAGTTGAAAATACCGTAGCGCTGATACCCGGCGACCTCGACTACGGCATCGGGAAACAGCCGCCGCGCCATGCGCTCCAGCACCGCGGCCGAGAAATAGGAGATGTGCTCCCGCATATAGCTGCGCTGCCGATAGGCAGGCGAAAGATCGAGCAGCTCGTCATCGGCATTGGGCACTTCGATCCAGAGGCTGCCGCCGTCCGGCCGAACGAGCTCGCCCGCGCGCCGCATCAGGCCGAGCGGGTCTTCCACATGCTCGAGCACGTGCCACAAAGTCACCGCGTCACAGCTCGCGCGGTGGCGAGCGACATAGGCGTCATCGAGCAATCCGACTTCGTAGGCCGGGACCGGGAAGTCCGGATCGGCGCGTTCACCCAAATGGCGCCGGCCGGTCTCGACCCGCAACTCGCTGGGCTCCAGCACGCTGGTTTCGACATCAGGCCGCGAGGCCGTCATCGCCGATCCGAAAAAGCCGTAGCCGCCGCCGATATCGAGCAGGCGCGCGGGCCGCCCGTCGGCGCGGCGGAGTGTTTCGCCGTGCGCAGCGAACCGCGCGGCGCGCCGTCTCGCCTCGATCGCGCTGTGGTCGAACAGCGTCTCGATCGGGGTGCCATAATGATCGACGACGAAGTTGACCTGTCCATCCTCGCGATAGAGCCCGAGGTCGTAGCTGGGGGGCGAAAGCTGCACGTGCGAGCAGGACAGGCACTGGACCGCGCGCAGCTGCCCGCTCGCATCGCCCTTGATCGCCACTTGAACGGCCGCGGGCATGTCCTCGCTGGCGCACAGCAGGCAGCGGAACTCGGCGGAGGTGCGGGCGAGCATCAGGCTGCGATCCTGTATTTGTGATGTTCGCTGGCATTCACCGCCTTGGTGCCGGAGCCGACCATCTGCTCCGCCTCGCGCAGCCTCGCCACATAGTCCCGGAAGTCGGCCGTCGTCAGGTCGACCGCGACCGCGTCGAAATGGGCCCATTCCGTGTTGCCCAGCTTCACGTGTTTTTCGATCATCCGCGCGCCGGCGGCGATGGCGAGTGCGGAGGCGAGCCAGCCCATGTCGTGGCTCGAATAGCCGGGAATGATGCGCGGTTCCGCGTCCGACAGCGCCTTGTAGTGGCCGACGACGCCGACATTGCAGTCCGCATTGGGTGTCGGATAGGCGGAGTTGCACTGGAGCAGGTATAGGCTGCGGCAGTTGACGAACTGCGCGAGCAGCCATTCCTCATAGTCCGGCCCGGTCATGCCCGTCGAAAGGACCACCGCCCCACGGTAATTCTGCGCGACATAGCCGAGATATTGGCGATGCTCCGAAATCGTGCTCGGCAGCTTCACCATCTGCGGCTCGAACTGCAGCATGAACTCGAACGAGGGCTGGTCCAGCACCGAGGCGAACCAGCCGATCCCGAGGTCGCGGCAAAGCGCGTCGACGAACGCGAAGTCGTCGCGATCGAGTTCCAGCTGGTGCCGGTAGTCCGCGAACGTCTTTCCGAACGGCGAGACGTAGGGCGAGGCGAGCTGCTCCGCCGTGTAGAAGGTGTCGACGTTGCGCTTCTGCAGCTTGACGAGATCGGCGCCCGCCGCGCGGGCGGCGCGGATCATCCGCTCGAGCCGCTGCCGGTCGCCGAAGTGGTTGGTCGTGAGTTCGGCCGTGACCTGGACCTTGCTCGCAGCGCCCGCGCCGCCCCGATCGAGCGAGACGTTGAACCGCTGGTTCAGCTCCTCTGCGCTCAGTTTCGAGAACGACCGGTCGCCGACATGGACGACCTCCAGGTCCGAATCCTTCAGCATGTAGAGGCAGTTCAGGAAGAAGAACTCCTGCATGCTGACCCGGAAGAAGCGGTCCGCGCTGTTGCCCGGTGCATAGTCGTGGGTGATCGCTTCCGAGATGCCGGCCTCGGCGCGGAAATCGAAACCGACCATGTAGACGGTCTGCCGCCGTCCGCGTGCGCGGGCGACCTGGCGCGCGATCTTGAGAGCGGACAGGAACAGCACGTCCTCGACCACGAAGCCATCCGACAGGAAGCGCTGCATCAGCAGGTCGCTATTGTCGTTCTGAAGCGGGACGAACGGCGCGTGCAGCACCTCGCGGCCCGGCGCGCTGAAATCGGCCGAGGTGATGTACAGTCGCGAACGCAGGCCGTTCGCGACCAGCGACGGCTTCACCCAATCGCCGTGAAAGATCGTGATGTCGGCGGGCGCGATGCGTTCGGCATCGTTGACCGCGATGACCAGCGACCCGGCGAACGCGTCGGGCGAAATGCCGTCAACCGAGCAGCCCTTGCCGAGGATGAAGATCGTATCGGTGCCGTATGTCGACGCAATGTCGGCGATGCGGGTCGAGAAATGATCCATCGTACGTCTTCCCATCGATCAGAATGTCGCAGCCCTGCTCCCGCGCCAGCATCAGGCCGGCGAGGAGGTCCCACACGCGGGCGCCTTTCGGATTGACGAAGCGGGCCAGCGCGCCGCGCGTCACATTGAACAGATTGTAGACGGCGCAGCCGAAGATGCGGGCCTCGCCGCCCTCGCCGATGCCGGCCGCGATCGCCGGGTGGGCCGAGGACGAATAACCGGTGATGCGGGAGCGGACCCGCGCCACCTCTTCGCCGCTGGCCAGCGAATCCCCGAGCTCCGGGAGCATCAGCAGGCTGCCGGCATGCTCCCCGTCGTGCCACAGGCTCAGCGACACGCCCCATTCCTTCAGGCCGGAGCAGAAATTCTCGGTGCCGTCGATCGGGTCGAGAACCGCGACCCACCCGTCGCGCGCCGCTTCCGGCCCCTCGTCTGAAAAGCTTTCCTCGCCGATCAGCCTGAGGCCCGGCAGGCGTTCGCCGAGCCAGTCGGTCAATCGCCGTTCCAGAAACAGGTCGGCCTGGGTGACGGGGCTACCGTCCGCTTTCCAGCTGATGTCGTACCGCCGCTCGAACAAGGCGGGCAGGGACTCCTCTACCAGATCGCGGACGCCCCGCAGCAGCGGCGCTACCGACGGCGAGGAGAGGACTCTTTCCATGCCGGCTATAAGCAGGCCGGCAGCCTAAACTTTGGTTAACGCGCCCCTCAGAAAGGCGCTGAATCCGTCGTCAACGATCGGGCAAAGCCGGCCACGCGATCCGGGTGGCAGGGTCGACGGCATCCAGCTGATCTTCGACGTAGAGGGCATAGAGCGCCCGCGTGAACCGATAGTCTTCCGGATAGTCGATATCGACGCCGGACAGCCGCGGCAGGTCGTGGAGGATGGGATTGTCCCCGATCAGATACCCTCGATCAAGGATGTCCTGCCTCGGCGACATGTACAGGCTGTTGGTGACCTTCGCGACGCCGGGGAGGTCCTGGGACGAGATGTGGTTCCGGTTCGCCTGATAATTGAGCGCCCTCCCTTCGAACCAGAAATACTCCTTCATCAAATTGACCCCCAACAGGGAATCGAAGGAGCCATTGATCACGCCCTCGGCGTAGCGCCGGAACGCGGTGAGATATTCCTGCGGCGGCATCAACGGGCACACGACGGTGCACCATGCGATGTGCTCGTGCGGGATCTCGCGGACGATCCCGGTGATGACCTCCGCCATCGGCACGATATGGCCCGTCGCCAGGCGCAGGTCGCGTTTGTGGCGGGAGACGCCGAGCTTCTGCGCGATCGACAGGAATTCCTCGTCTTCCGAGCTCAAATAGATGCGGGCCGGGTCGATCACCGAGACAAGCTGCCGCAGCTTCCATTCGATCAACGACGGCGAGTCCCCGAACGGCAGCATCGACTTGTTCGGGATGCGCGAACTGCCCCGGCGCGCGGGAACGACAATGGCGAGGTCGTACATCGTGTCAGGCTCCGATTGAGTGAAGCGAGGCTGCGGCCGCGAGAAGGTCGGCTCTCGACTGTTCGAGACCAAGGTCCCAGCGCGCCGGGTGGAATGGCCGCTCGACCCTGTCGATCAGGTCCGCGAGCGCAAGGTCAGGATCCGTCGCAAGAAAGGCGTTGTTGGCAAGATGGAAGCCGATCCAGACGAGAGCTTCCTCGATATCCGGCACGTTCGGCCGTCCGGATCGAAGCGCCGTCTGCAACGCGTCGAAATCGGAATAGACGTTTAGCCACGGTGCCGATGCGAAGCGCGACAGTCGAAAAACCGGCTTCCCGAACAGGGCCGGCCAGACGAACGACTTGGAATCCCTGACGATCATGCCGTCGCAGTGCCGCGCAAGGGCAGGGGTGGCATCGCCGTCATCCGCCGGGGCAAGAATGCGGACCCTGTCGCAAGCGAGGCCTTCGAGCCGCGCCATCGCAGCGCGGTCCTGCCGCTGCGCCGGGTGTATGGTGAGCGCGAGGACGCAATCGTCGCCCAGCCGGGCCGCGAGTTCCCTCACGAACGGCTCGTTCACGGGAGCCGGCGAGTGCATCATGTAGAAATTGTCTTCGCCATCATGCTCAAGGGGGAGGGCGATGACCCGCCGGTCCGCGGGCAGGCCGGTCTGGTCGAAAAGGCGCGCGCGGCCGGCGGCATCGCCGCGGCGCATCGACCGGACCGCTTCCAACAGCGGGCGCGTTTGCCCGGCGAGCCAGTCTCTTTGGCCTTCGTCCAGCCATGGCATCACGCCGTGATCGAATATTCCGGCTCCGCTCAGCCTGATCCGTCCGCGCGACGGCAAAGGGGGAAAGTCTGCCTCCATCAGAAACCCGACTTTTCCGGGAAACCGACAGGGCGTCACGACGTCGGCGCTGCGGCAGAAGCTGTAGTCCGGATCGATTGCCCGGACGATGCGCAGCACCGCGCCCGGGTCCGATGGGGTCGTTCTGAGCGATGGGTGATCGGGGCTGTCGAAGATGTGCCAGGTCGTGCCGGGCAGCGCGCGGAGCGAAGCCAGATCGGCTTCCCCAACGCCAGTGCCGGCCCATCGCGGCGGGACGACGACATGCACGTCCACGCTCCGCGCCGCAGTCTCGATCAGCGGGCGGATGATGGCGCTCATCCACCCGTCCGTCACGACCGGAAGATAGAACAGAAGTCTCACGGTATCGAGCGCGGCGTTCGACCGGTGCGATACCTGCTCACCTCGCGCCGGCAGCGGCCGAGGTCGGGTCGTGCCGTCATGCCGCCATGTCGAGCTGACGCTGATAGGCGTCCGCGCGTTCAAGTCCGGTGGCCAGGCGATCGCTGGAGAATGGGCGGTCGAGGCGGTCCAGGATATCGCGGCCCGTGATCGCAATCGGGCTGACGATCTCATGCAGCATATGAAAGCCGAACCAGAGGCGCAGTTCGTCTTCGGTCGGACCTTGGTACCCCAATGCGACCGCCGTCTGAAGGGCTTCCAGGTCGTCGATGGTGCGGAGCCATTCCGCGCTGGGCCGCTTGGACAGGCGCAGCGTCGGCTTGCCGAAATAGGCGCCGGAATAGATCGCCTTGGTGTTCTGGACGATCAGCCCGTCGCAATGCCGGATCAGCAGCTCGGTCGGGAAATATTCGGCATCAGGGTTCGGCACGAGGTGCACGCGCGGACCGAGCGCCGCGATAGCCTCATAGAGCTTCGAATTATCGACGTGCTGATAATTCAGCGGATGGTCGGTGACCGCGAGCACGAAATCATCGTCCAGCCGATCCGCGAGGTATTGAATCAGGTCGAGATTGCGTTCGAACCGGTGGTGGATCGAGTTGAACGCTTCCTCGTGCTCATATTCAAGCGGGACCGCCAGGATCTTCCGATCGTCCGGTAACCCCATATTTTGCAGCACTTCAGTGCGCGGACGCCGCGCTTCCCAGCGGTTGTCGACGCGCGCGCGCATCTGCCGCCAGGTGTCGGCGAACGCGGTTTCGATCGCCTCCCGGTCGTCGTCCGACAGGTGCGGCATCGCGCCGTGGTGCGAAAAGTCCGCCTGCAGCGTGATCCCGCGCGCATAGGTGAACAGCGGCGGTGCGCCGGGTTCCATCAGATAGCGCATCTTGCCGGGAAAACGCGAAGGCGTTGCGATATCGGCGCTGCGGCACAGCACATAATCGGGATCGATCGCCTGAACGAACTCGACGATTTCGTCAGGGTCGTCGGGCGACGTCCGCCACGACGGATGACCATCGCCATCCGCGATGTGCCACCGGACCTCGGTCAAGGAGGCGCAGTTCTTCAACTGTTCGGGCCCGATGCCGGTGTTCCGCCACAGGGGCGGCACCAGCACGTGAACTTCGGCCTCGGCGACCAGCGACCGGATCATGCGGGAGACGATGTTGTCGAACCACCAGGGCGTCACGACCGGCAGATAAAAAAGGACCCTTTTCATGCCGGTCATTAATAAGCCGCGCGGCTAAAGTTTGGTTAACGAGCCGCTCAGCAAAGGCGCGGCTAGAGCTTCCGGCTCAGCTCCCGCATCGCATCGTCGAGGCCGTCGAGCGTCAGCGGGAACATGCGGCCGTTCATCAGCTCCTTCAGGATCGCGATCGACTGGGAATAGCCCCAATGCTTTTCGGGCACCGGGTTCAGCCAGGCGGCGGCCGGATAGGTGTTGGTGATGCGGTGCATCCAGACCGCGCCGGCCTCCTCGTTGAAATGCTCGACCGATCCGCCCGGATGCGTGATCTCGTAGGGGCTCATCGACGCGTCGCCGACGAAGATCAGCTTATAATCGTGGCCGTATTTGTGGAGCACGTCCCATGTGGGGGTTCGTTCGGAAAAGCGGCGGCGGTTGTCCTTCCACACGCCTTCATAGAGGCAGTTGTGGAAGTAGAAGAATTCGAGGTTCTTGAACTCGGCGGTGGCGGCGGAGAACAGCTCCTCGCAGAGCTTGATGTGCGGGTCCATCGAGCCGCCGACGTCGAGGAACAGCAGCAGCTTCACCGCATTGTGCCGTTCCGGGCGCATATGGATATCGAGCCAGCCCTGGCGCGCGGTGCCGTCGATCGTCGCGTCGATATCGAGCTCGTCGGCCGCACCTTCGCGCGCGAAACGGCGCAGGCGGCGGAGCGCAATCTTGATGTTGCGGGTGCCGAGCTCTTTCGTTGAATCGAGGTTCTTGAATTCGCGCTTGTCCCAGACCTTCACCGCGCGGCCGTGGCGGCCCTGCTCCTGGCCGATCCGCACGCCTTCGGGATTGTAGCCATGGGCGCCGAAGGGCGAGGTGCCGCCCGTGCCGATCCATTTATTGCCGCCCTGATGGCGTTCCTTCTGTTCCTCGAGCCGCTTCTTCAGCGTCTCCATGATCTCTTCCCAGGAGCCGAGCTTCTCGATCTCGGCCATCTGCTCTTCGGTCAGGTACAGCTCGGCGATCTTGCGTAGCCATTCCTCCGGGATCGGCACGGCTTCCGTGCCGTAGCTGGTCTCGATGCCCTTGAAGACCTTTGCGAACACCTGGTCGAACCGGTCGAGCAACCCTTCGTCGTGCACGAAGGTCGCGCGGGCGAGATAGTAGAATTCCTCCGGACTGCGCCGGATCACGTCGCGGTCGAGTGCTTCCAGCAGCACCAGATGCTCTTTCAGCGAAGCCGGGATGCCGGCGTGCCGCAGCTCGTCCATGAAGTTGAAGAACACGGGCGGCGTTCTAATCCACTCGTTCGTAGAGCGTCCAGTTCTGTCCCGAAAAGCCATGCGATTCGGCCGCGGCGATGGCGCGGTAGGCGGCCCCGCAGCGCGTGACGCGCGGCGGGCCGCGCGATCCGGCCCCGTAGCGGTCGATGAACAGATAGGGCCGCGCCGGGCAGGCGGTCGCGTAGCGGAGCGGGTAGGCTTGCTCCGCCGCCGCAACCACGACGAGCGCGATGCCGCTCTCACGTTCAACCAGCACCGTCGTGCCGCCGGGCGCTCGCGCCGCCATCGCGCGGATCGCCGGGCCGGGATCGCCACGTCGTGTCTCGATCAGGTCGAGATTGGCCCAGGCGCTTCCCGCCGCGAAGGTCGTTAGCGCGGCGGCGGCAGCGAGCCGCCGCCAGCCGCGTGCGCGGATCAGGGCAGCCAGGCCTTCCCCCATTAGGAGGAGCAGCGCGAGGCCGATTAGCAGATAATAGCGTGGGTGGCCGGGATTCATCATCCGGAGCATCGCGAGGGACAGCGGAAAGGCGACGATCGCGATCCAGTACAGCGCCAGGCGCGAGGTGCCGAGCGCGCCGGCGAGGATCAGGACCGCAAGCGCGCCGGCGGGCAGCAACAGCGTGGTGATCGGGACGCCGATCGCAAACCCCAGCATGCGGACGACGGCGTTCCAGAACTGCAGCAGCGTGAAGGGCTGATAGGCGCCGTAAGTAAACTCGGCTCTTCCCGACAGCGCGGGGCCGAACACCAGCAGCACGGCCGCGGCCAGGGCCGCGAGGCCGGGGCCGAACAGGCGCGCGGTGCGGGAGAGGGCGACGCGGGGCCCCTGGCGGTAGCAGAGCACGAGGAAAGCCCAGCCGACGATCGCACAGGCGGCGAACACCATCGTCAACTGAAACAGCGCCCCGACATAGAAGCAGGCGGCGATCGCGATCGGATGGTCCGTCTTCGGGCGTCCGTCGAGCCAGCGATCGACCAGCCAGATCGCAATCAGCGCCGCGAGCATCATCGGCACGTACCCGCGCGCTTCCGATCCCAGTGTGACCAGCGCAGGCGAGAGGGCGAACAGGAGCGCGGTCACGACCCCGGCCGCCGGACTTCGCCTGAGGCCGATCGATCCGGCCACGACGATCGCAGCCGTCCCGCTCAAGACGGACAGGGCGCGGGCGACGAGCGGCGGCGCGCCCAGGCCGACCCATTGCAGCCACAGCGAGTTCAGGTGGTGGTTGTTGTCGTGATTGATCCGCGTGAAGATGCCGAGCGGGGTTTCGGCATCGTGCGCGAACACCGCCGACCAAGCCTCGTCCAGCCACAATGCGCCTGCCGCGGCCTGGATGCGCAGGCTCAGTCCGGCAAGCGCGATGATGGCGATCCAGACGAGCGCGCGGTGTTCGGCTGCGGCGGGGCTGTTCTGCACCTGCGCGCTTTGGCCCGAGGCTGCTTAAGGCGGCGCTAATAACCGGCAGACGCGGTTAAGCGATCTTCAACCCCTTACCCCTAAGCCGCTGGCCAACATGCCAGAAACAAGAGCAGAAGAATGATAGAGGGCGCGATCAAGGCGGCGGACCCGGGCGCAATCGACGCCGTCGCCAAATCATGCGGCGATCTCGCCGTCGGCTGCACCGGCGCGGCCACCTATGTGACGCAAGTCGCGGACAGTTTGGGCCGGCAGATGCAGATTCTTGCCGACCTGGAGCAGGTCACGGCTGCGCTGGAAGCGGATCAGCGGCGCGCCGCCGATTCGACCGACGAAGCGCGGCTGCTTGCCGAAAAAGCGGGCTCGAAGCTCGACGAAGGCACCAAGATTATCGCGCAGTCGCTGGGGGATTTCACTGCCCTGACCGAGCTGGTCGTGCGGCTTGGCGAACAGGTCACGAACTTCGCGGCCGCCATGACTCAGGTTCAGCGGGTGACCGCCGGGATCGATTCGATCGCGCGCACGACCAACATGCTGGCGCTGAACGCGGCCATCGAGGCAGAACGCGCCGGCGCGGCCGGCCGGACTTTCGCCGTGGTCGCGGCCGAAGTGAAGAAGCTTGCCCAGGATACTCGCGGCGCCACCGAAGAGATCAGCGCGACGGTCGCCTCGCTCGCGCATGAAGCCGAGACGTTCGTCGCCGAGATCGGCGCCGGCGTCGCCAAGAGCCGCGCCGCGCAATCGAGCTTCGGCAAGGTCAACGATACGGTGGCCGAAGTGGCGCAGATTGTCGAAATGGTCGAACAGCAGTCGGACGGCATCGCCCGCTCGACCAGCCTGATCCATGACAACGCGATCCGCGTGAAGGACGAACTGACCGGCTTCGCGCGCGAATCGCGGGCCAACGCCAAGCAGCTGGTCGACGCGCAGCAGACGATGGCCAAGATGGAGCTGCTGTCGAACAAGATGTTCGACCAGCTCGTCCACAGCGGCTTCGCCCACGACGACCAGCGCTATGTCGAGCTGGCGATCAGTGCGTGCGATGAGATCCAGAACCTGATTGAAGGCGCGATCGCGCGCGGCGAAATCGGCATGGCCGACGTGATGGACACCGATTACCGCCTGATCCCAGGGTCGAATCCGGAGCAGTTCGACACCCGCTTCAATGCCTTTGCCGATCGCTATATCCAGCCGATCATCGACCGCGTGAACGCAAGCGATCCGGCGATCGAGGGCTCCGTGTGTTCGGACATCAACGGCTATCTGCCGACGCACCAAAGCGCACGATCCAAGCCGCCGCGGCCGGACGATCCCGAGTGGAACGACCGCAATTGCCGCAACCGCCGCATCCTGCTCGACGACCAGACCGCACGCGCGATCAAGAGCGAAGCTCCGTTCATGATGTCGGTCTACCACCTCGACCGGGGCAGCGAGGCGATGATGGTCAAGAACGTCTTCGTGCCGCTCTGGATCAACGGAAAACGCTGGGGCAATTTCGAAATCGCCTACGTGAACCAGTAGGAAATCTTCGCCAGGGGAGGACCTTTATCCCGGCCGCCCCTGCCTTTTCGCCATGAACGCCAGGCGTTCGAACAGCATCACGTCCTGTTCGTTCTTCAGAAGAGCGCCGTGGAGTGGCGGGATCGCCTTGGTCGGGTCGCGGTTCTGGAGGACGTCCAGCGGCATGTCTTCGTGGAGCAGCAGCTTCAGCCAATCGAGCAGTTCGCTGGTCGACGGCTTCTTCTTCAGGCCGGGCACGTCGCGGACTTCGTAGAAGATGTCCATCGCGCGCTGGACCAGGATCTTCTGGATGCCGGGGAAATGGACGTCGACGATCGCCTGCATCGTCTCCCGGTCGGGGAATTTGATGTAGTGGAAGAAGCAGCGGCGCAGGAACGCGTCGGGCAGTTCCTTTTCATTGTTCGAAGTGATGACGACGATCGGGCGTTCGGCGGCGCGGACCGTCTCCTTGGTTTCGTAGACGTGGAACTCCATCCGGTCGAGCTCGTGCAGCAGGTCGTTCGGAAACTCGATATCGGCCTTGTCGATCTCGTCGATCAGGAGGACGGGCAGTTGGGGCGAGGTGAACGCCTCCCACAGCTTGCCCTTGCGGATATAGTTGGAAATGTCGTGGACGCGGGGATCGCCGAGCTGGCCATCGCGCAGGCGCGCGACCGCATCATATTCGTAGAGGCCCTGGTGCGCCTTGGTGGTGGACTTGATGTTCCATTCGATCAGCGGCGCGCCGATCGCCGTCGCGATTTCCTGCGCCAGCACGGTCTTGCCGGTGCCGGGTTCGCCCTTCACCAGCAGCGGCCGGCGCAGCGTCACCGCGGCGTTGACTGCCACCTTCAGATCGTCGGTGGCGACATAGTCCCGCGTGCCTTCGAAGCGCATTCCCGGCCTTTCCGTTGCTGGCCCGGCCGGGATAGGTGACGTTTACGAGAGCGTCAAACCCCCGACCGGGCCTGCTGACGCGCCTCGAGCAGGTCCCACAGGCCGCGATGCTGCGCGAGCAGCTGCTGCGCGCCGAAACTCATCGCGCGCTCGAACGACGGTGTTTCCGCCACGATCATCGCGACGGTCCGGGTTTCTTCCTCATCCGGCAGCGCGCAATCGCCCGGGGCGATCGATACGCGGCGCGCGGCGGCTTCCAGCACGGCGCGCACGGCCCGCCAGTCGAGCGCCAGCGCGAAGGCGGCGCCGAGCGCGCAGCCGGCCCGTTCGGACTGGGCGAGCATGTCGAGCGCATGGCTCTGCTGCAGCACCGCGGCCTGGCACTCCGCCTGGCCCGGCGTGCTCGGCAGCGGTCCGGTGGCGACGGCTAGCCGGGTCAGCAGCGCGCGCTCGGCCGCGAACGCCTCGGCGGCGGCGGCTAGCCAGCCGTGCGCGGCCGGATGGCCGGCCTTCCTTGCAGCGTGATCGATCACGCCGGGAAAGCGGCCGTGGAGCACGGACAGATAATGGGCGGCATCGGCGAGGTTGCGCATCGCTTCGGGGCCGGCGGTCAGCTCCGTCGCTTGCGGATAGGCGTGGCCGGCGCTCCCCTCTGCGTACACCAGCGAAACCAGCAGGTCCGCGACCTGTTCGCTGCGTGCCGTTTCGATCGCCTGACTCATTGCTTCATCCCTATTGTGGCACGCGCTCCGCCAAGCGCCGGCCATCGATTGGGCAAGGGAAATAGGCCCATGGCCGTAAAGAGGTGGTTTATGCGGGGGGCGGGGAACGCGGTTAACAGCTTGACGCTTACGTAAATGGGATGCTTTACGTGGCCCATGGCCACTCCGCACCACGCGATCGTCGAAACGCCGGATATGCAGAACCGGCATCAATATTCGATAACCGATTTGTCCGAGGAATTCGACGTCACGCCGCGCGCGCTACGCTTTTACGAGGAAGAGGGGCTGATCCAGCCGATCCGGCGGGGAACGACCCGCATCTACACCAAGCGCGACCGCGCGCGGCTCGCCTGGATTTTGCGCGCGAAGCGGACCGGATTCAGCCTCGCCGAAATTCGCGAGATGATCGACCTCTATGACGTCGGTGACGGTCGCCACATGCAGCGGCGCGTGACTATCGAGAAGTGCAACGCGCGGATCGAGCTGCTGAAGCGCCAGCGCCTCGACATCGACGCGCAGATCGACGAGCTGATCCGCTTCGTGAAGATGGTCGAAAAGGTCGAGGCGCAGGCGAGTCATTGATCCGCGTGCTCCGGCGAAGGCCGGAGCGGTGCGAACTATCGTGCCGGCTGCTCCGGCCTTCGCCGGAGCGCGGTTTTGGAGACCGGAATGCCCCAATACACCCCGCCCGTTCGCGACACGCGGTTTATCCTCGACCAGGTGATCGGGCTCGATCGCTACGCCAATCTGCCGGGATTCGAGAATGCGACCGCGGACACGATCGATGCAGTGCTGAATGAAGGCGGGCGCTTTGTCGCGGAAGTGCTGTTCCCGCTGAACCAGGTCGGCGACCGCGAAGGATGCACGCGGAACGAGGACGGGTCGGTGACGACGCCGACGGGCTTCAAAGAGGCGTATCGGCAGTTCGTCGAGGCTGGCTGGCCGACGCTCTCCGGCCCGGAGGAGTTCGGCGGCCAGGGGCTGCCGCACGTCGTGATGACCGCGTTCGAGGAATTCGCAATTTCGGCGAACATGGCGTTCATGATGTACCCCGGCCTGACCGCCGGCGCGACTGCCGCGATCCTGGCCAAGGGGTCGGACGAGCAGAAGGCGCTCTATTGCCCGAAGATGATCTCCGGCGAATGGGGCGGGACGATGAACCTGACCGAGCCGCAATGCGGGACCGATCTGGGCCTGATAAAGACCAAGGCCGAGCCGCAGGCAGACGGCAGTTATCGGATCACCGGCACCAAGATCTTCATTTCGGCGGGCGAGCACGATCTGACGGACAACATCATCCACCTCGTTCTCGCCAAGACGCCCGACGCGCCGGACAGCGTGAAGGGCATCAGCCTGTTCATCGTGCCCAAGGTGCTGGTGAACGCGGACGGATCGCTCGGCGAGCGGAACGCCGTCTCGTGCGGCTCGATCGAGCACAAGATGGGCATTCACGGCAACTCGACCTGCGTGATGAACTATGACGGCGCGACCGGCTTCCTTGTCGGAGAGGAGAATAAGGGCCTCGCCGCCATGTTCATCATGATGAACGCGGCGCGCCTCGGCGTCGGATTGCAGGGGCTCGGCGTGGCGGAAGTCGCCTACCAGAACGCCGTCACCTATGCGCACGACCGCCGCCAGGGCCGCGCGCTGACCGGCCCGGCCGAGCCCGAGCAAAAGGCCGATCCGCTGTTCGTCCACCCAGATGTCCGCCGCATGCTGATGGAAGGCAAGGCGCTGACCGAAGGGTTGCGCGCGCTGTGCCTGTGGGCGGCATTGCTGGTCGACCTGTCGCACGAGGCGCCGAGCGAGGAGGAGCGGGAGCGCGCGGACGCGCTGGTCGGGCTGCTGACGCCCGTGATCAAGGGCTTCGGCACCGACATGGGCTTCAGGATCGCGACGGAGTCGCAGCAGGTCTATGGTGGCCATGGCTACATCGCCGAATGGGGCATGGAACAATATGTCCGCGATGCGCGGATCGCGATGATCTACGAAGGCACCAACGGGGTGCAGGCGATGGACCTGGTCGGCCGCAAGCTGCCGGCCAAGGGCGGGCAGGCGATCCAGGCCTTCTTCGCGATGGTTTCCGAAGACGTCACGGCCGGCAAGGAGGGCCCGCAGGCAGCGTTGGCCGAAGCGCTGGGCGGATCGCTTGCCGAGCTCCAGACTGCGACGATGTGGCTGATGCAGAACGGTTTCGCCAATCCGAACAATGCCGGCGCGGGGGCGGTGCCCTATATGCACCTGATGGGGATCGTCAGCGTCGGGCTGATGTGGCTGCGCATGGCCGTCGCCGCGCAGAAGCAGCTCGATGCCGGCGAGGGCGATCAGGCTTTCCTGCAGGCAAAGCTCGTCACTGCCCGCTTCTGGTTCGATCGCATAGCGCCGCGCGCGGTGGGCCTTCGCAAGGAAATCGAGGGCGGATCGGAAGCGATGATGGCGCTGCGGCCCGAGGCCTTCGCGCGCGCCGCGTGACGCCTGAGATACGGCGCGCCGCTGCCGGTGACGCGGCGGCGCTGACACGCATGATGCACGAGTCCGCGGCTTATGCCGGCGCCTATGCCCGCATCCTGGATGGCTATGCCGTTACGCCCGACCAGATCGCGCGCGACCATGTGTTCGTCGCGGAAGAGGACGCAGTGCTCGGCTTCTACAGCCTGACGCTGGAGCCCGAAGCGGAGCTCGACCTGCTGTTCGTGGCCGAGCATGCGCAGGGCCGTGGCATCGGGCGGCTGCTGATGGATCATCTGCGCACGACCGCGGCAGCGCTCGGGATTTCGTCGATCCGGATCGTCTCGCACCCGCCGGCGCTCGGCTTTTATGAGGCAAGCGGCGCCGTCAGGATCGGCACGAAGCCGGCATCCGGCAAAGTCGGATGGGAGCGGCCGATCCTTGATCTTGCGATCGGGTGACCGGTCAGCCGGCCGGCACGCTGGTCGGGTTGTTCTGTTCCTTGTTCACGCCGGCGGTGCCCATCACGCCATCGTCTTCGGCGGCGCCGCCCTCGATCGGTTCCTTCGGGATCGGACCCTTGGGCTTGGTGCTGCCGACCGACTTCTCGTCGGGCGAGTCGATCGGGTTCTTGGGATTGGTCATCGCGGACTCCTTTTGAGGGGAGACAACGCCGCGCGTTCCGATCCGTTCAGGAGTAGCGGGCTTCGACGAAGTAAAGTCCGTCCGGCGGCGCGTTGAATCCGAGCGCCGCTCGGTCGCGCGCTTCCAGCGCAGCGGCGAGATCGTCCGCACTCCATTTCGCTTGCCCGACCAGCGCCAGGCAGCCGACCATCGATCGAACCTGATGGTGCAGGAACGAACGGGCCTCGGCGAAGATCGTGAGCCGATCGCCCGCACCGGCCACGTCCAGTCGGTCCAATGTCTTGACCGGGCTTTCCGACTGGCAATGCGCCGAGCGAAAGGTTGTGAAATCGTGCCGCCCGACCAGAATCTGCGCAGCCTGATGCATTGCCCCGGCGTCGAGCAGCGTCGGCACCCGCCAGGCAAGCCCCGCTTCCCAAGTCAGCGGCGCGCGGCGGTTGACGATCCGGTATTCATAGGCGCGGCCGATGCACGAAAAGCGCGCGTGCCAGTCGTCGGGCACGATCTCGGCGGCAAGAATCGCGACCGGATCGGGGCGGAGCAGAGCGTTCAATCCCTCCATCAGCCGAAAGGGGGTGACGTCGCGCTCCAGCTCGACATGCGCGCGCATCGCGAGCGCATGAACGCCGGCGTCGGTCCGACCGGCAGCGTGGACCACGGCAGCCTCGCCCGTCATTCGCTCGACGGCCGTCTCGATTGCCTGCTGGACGCTCGGCCCATGGTCCTGGCGCTGCCAGCCCATGAATGGCCGCCCGTCATATTCGACGGTGAGGGCGTAGCGCGTCACGACAGCCGCGTGCCCGGCGGGATTGGGAAGCCGCGCAGCAGCTCTTCTGTGCTCATTGCACCACGCCCGGCGCGTTGGACGCGGGTGGGTCGGAGGGCGTCAGTGCCGCAGCCGATCAGAAGCTTGTCGTCCAGCACCAGGCCGGGTCCACCTGCGGTGTTGTCCATCTCGGCCGAGAGTATCCGGATACGTTCGCCATTCAGCTCGAAGAATGCGCCCGGCGCGGGATTGAAAGCGCGGACCTGGCGCTCCGCCGCGACTGCGCCGGCGGAAAAGTCCAGCCGCGCTTCCGCTTTCTCGATCTTGGACGCGTAGGTGACGCCGTCCTCAGGCTGCGGACGCGACGGATAGGCAGAGGGATCGCCGAGCACCTGCACCATCAGCGCCGCGCCTTTCTCGGCCAACTCTTTAGTCAGCGCGCCCGCGGTCTTGCGGTCGATTTCGACTTCCACCGTGGCCCGCATCGGCCCGGTGTCGAGCCCGGCTTCCATATCCATGATCGTGACGCCCGTGACCGCGTCGCCAGCCAGGATCGCGCGCTGGATCGGCGCCGCGCCGCGCCAGCTGGGGAGGAGCGAAGCGTGGATGTTGAAGCAGCCGAGCCGTGGCGCGGCGAGAATCGGCTTGGGAAGGATCAGGCCATAGGCGGCAACCACGGCGGCATCGGCCTCCAGCGCTGCGAACCGCGCCTGTTCATCCGCATCGCGGAGCGTGACCGGCGTGCGAACCTCCAGTCCCAGCGCTTCGGCGCGGCGCTGCACCTGCGAATGCTGCAGCGCTTTGCCGCGCCCCGCCGGCCGCGGCGGCTGGCAGTATACGGCGGCGATCTCGTGCCCTGCCGCGACAAGCGCATCGAGCGCAGGCACCGCGAAATCCGGCGTTCCCATGAAGATCAGGCGCATGGGGGGCGCCCTAACAGGTCCTCCCCGGAACGGGGAGGGGGACCGCACGAAGTGCGGTGGAGGGGCCCGGAGCGAAGCAGAGGGTTGGCGGTCCTCGCTTCGCTGCGGG
>NZ_BBWU01000002.1 GCF_000974765.1 Sphingomonas changbaiensis NBRC 104936
TCCTGACCCGCTAAGCAGGGAGGGTGAGTGCCCACCCCTAACCCCTCCCGCAAGCGGGAGAGGAACTACCCCTCCGGCGGCAGCGGTGCTTCCTTTTCGGTGTTCAACCCGTGCTTCATCAGCATCGGAATGTTCGCGATCGCGAACACCAGCGTCAGCGGCACCGCGCCCCAGAGCTTGAACCCCACCCAGAAATCCCAGCTCTGCGTGCGCCACACCGCCTCGTTCAGCAGCGCCATCCCGATGAAGAACACGGTCCAGTTGATCGTCAGCTTGCGCCAGCCGCTGTCGTCCAGCCCCGGATAGGCGGTTTCCAGTAGCGCCTTCAGCAGCGGCTTGCCGGTAGCCAGGCCATAGCCAAGGATCACCGCGAACATCGTGTAGACGATCGTCGGCTTGACCTTGATGAACGTGTCGTCGCGGAAGACGATCGTCAGCCCGCCGAAAAAGACGACGAGCGCGCCGGTGATCCAGAGCATCGGCGATATGCGGCCTGCTTTCACGCGGCTGGCGATCATCGCCGCGATGGTCGCGACCATGAACGCAGCCGTCGCCATGATCACCTTCGCCAGCTTCGGCCCGCCGGTCATTGCGTTGACGATGAAGAAGACGGCGAGCGGTCCGAAATCGATCGCCATGCGAAGGCCGGGGGAGAGTTCGCGGGGTTTGTTGCCGTCCGACAATTTGGGCTCCTAAACACGGTTTGGGCTGAGCTTGTCGAAGCCCTCCCTTGTTCTTCGATGCCGCCCTAGAAGGGAAGGGAGGGCTTCGACAAGCTCAGCCCAAACCAGATGTAGGCGCTCACCTATTCCTCCACCCCCGCGATCATGCGCGCGACTTCTCGCGCGTCGAACGGGCGGAGGTCGTCCATGCCTTCGCCGACGCCGATTGCATGGATCGGCATGCCGAATTTCTCGGCTGCCGCGACCAGCACGCCGCCGCGCGCGGTGCCGTCCAGCTTGGTCATGACGAGGCCGGTCACGCCGGCGACTTCCTTGAAAACCTCGATCTGGCTCAATGCGTTCTGGCCCGTCGTCGCATCCAGCACCAGCACCACGTCATGCGGCGCTTCCGGGTTCAGCCGGCCAAGCACGCGGCGGATCTTCGCCAGCTCGTCCATCAGCTCGCGCTTGTTCTGGAGCCGCCCGGCGGTGTCGACGATCAGCACGTCGATACCGGTCGCGGTCGCCTGCTTGACCGCGTCCCAGACGATCCCGGCCGCGTCCCCGCCTTCCGGCCCCGCCATGATCGGCACGCCAATGCGGTCGGCCCAGATGCGGAGCTGCTCGATCGCGGCCGCGCGGAATGTGTCGCCGGCGGCCAGCATCACACCGTAATCCTGCTCGAGGAACAGCCGCGCGAGCTTTGCGATCGTGGTCGTCTTGCCGGAGCCGTTGACGCCGATCACCAGGATCACCTGCGGACGCGGAAAGGCGTCCACATCGAGCGGCTCGGCGACGGGCGCGAGCACTTTCTCGATTTCCTCCGCGACGATTCCTTTCACCTGCGCTTCGGAAAGGCCGCGCTCGAACCGGTTTTCGGCCAGCCGCTCGCGAATGCGCGCCGCCGTCGCCGGGCCAAGATCGGACGCGATCAGCGCGTCCTCGATCTCATCGAGCGTCTCGCGATCCAGCGAGGCTTTGGTGAACAGGCCAGTCAGGTTCTCCGACAGCCGGTCGGACGTCCGCCGAAACCCGCCCAGCAGTTTCTCATGCCAGCGCGTGTCGGTCATTCAGGGCTTCCGATCAAAGTGTCGCCACGGCGGGCGGTGATGAGGAGGTCGATTATCGACCCTCTCTCCTGAAGGGAGAGGGTGGTTTTGGCGAAATTCTCCGCGTGTCCGCTTTGGCCGTCGAGTTCGACCAGCACGCGCTGTCGCGTCCCGATCAGGCCATCCAGCCAGCGCGCCTGGCGTTCGGTGCACAGCTCGCGCAGCCGCTTTGCGCGGGCGCGGATCACTTCCGGCTCTATCTGCGGCATGCGCGCCGCGGGTGTGCCGCGGCGCGGCGAATAGGGAAAGATGTGGCCGAAAACGATGTCGCATTCCTCGGCAATCCGGAGCGAGTTCGCGAACATCGCCTCGGTCTCGGTCGGGAAGCCGGCGATGAGGTCGGCGCCGATCGCGACTTCCGGCCGCGCGGCCTTGATGCGCTCGACCAGCCGGATCGCGTCGGCGCGCAGGTGCCGCCGCTTCATCCGTTTCAGGATCATGTCGTCGCCGGCCTGCAGCGACAGGTGCAGGTGCGGCATCAGCCGAGGTTCGCCCGCGATCAGCGCAAACAGGCGCTCGTCGATCTCGACCGGGTCAAGCGAGGACAGGCGGAGCCGGGGCAGGGCAGGAATCGCCTTCAGGATGCGCTCGACAAGCAGGCCGAGGCTGTCGCCGGTCAGATCGCCGTAGGAGGTCAGGTCGACCCCGGTCAGCACCACTTCCCGGGCACCGTCGTCGACCAGTTGCCGGATGCGCTCGATCACTACTCCGGCCGGCGTGGAACGGCTCGGGCCACGGCCATAGGGGATGATGCAGAAGGTGCAGCGATGATCGCAACCGTTCTGCACCTCGACGAAGGCGCGCGCGTGTTGTCTGAAACCCTCTCCCTTCAGGGGAGAGGGCGACTCGGCCCGGCGGGGCCGAGCGGGGAGAGGGTGTTGTGGTACAAAGCCCAGGACCCTCTCCCCGCTCGCGCCCGCAGGCGCGAGTCGACCCTCTCCCCTTACGGGAGAGGGTTGGTAGAGTGTCGCGTCGAGCTTCCCCAGATTGCTCACCACCTCGCTCACCTCGGGCATCGCCGCGAACGCCTCGCGCTCCACCTCCGCCGCGCAGCCGGTGACCACGATCCGCGCGTCCGGCCGCTCACGGCGCGCGCGGCGGATCGCGCGGCGCGTCTGGCGGACCGCTTCCTCCGTTACGGCGCAGCTGTTGACGACGATCAGGTCATTGTCCGGCAGCATCGCCCGGATCGCCTCGCTTTCGGCGATGTTCAGGCGGCAGCCGAGCGTGATAACGTCGCTCATCCGAACGCCTCCAGCTCTGCTTCGCCGGAAAAAACATGCGCCGCGGGGCCGGTCATGCGGATGCTTTCGCCCGGAGCCCAGTCGACCCGCAGGTCGCCGCCGGGAAGCGAAACCGTCACCGGCCATTGAACCAGCCCGCGCCGGATCGCCGCGACGGCCGTCGCGCAGGCGCCGGTGCCGCAGGCGCGCGTGAGCCCAGCGCCCCGTTCCCATACGCGGAGCGTCAACGAGGCGGGTCCGGTCACCTCGGCGATGTTGACGTTCACCCGCTCGGGGAAAAGTGGGTCATGCTCGATCGTGGGCCCGAGCCGTTCGATGTCGATCGCCTCCAGCCTGGGCACGAAGAAGACGATGTGCGGATTGCCGACATTGACCGCCGCGCCCTGCTCCAGCCCATCCCAGCCGACCGGCAGCGAAGCGGTGTCGAGGGCGTAGGCCAGCGGAATATCTTCCCAGCCGAAACGCGGCGCGCCCATGTCGATCGTAATGCCGGCTTCGTCCGCTCCCGCCTTGACGAGACCGCCCGCTGTGTCGATCCGCCGCGCCCCGGTCAGCTGCGCGACGCAGCGCAGCGCGTTGCCGCATTGCTCGACCTCGCCGCCATCGGCGTTGAAGATGCGCATGCGGAGGTCGGCTCCGTCGGCGCTTTCCAGCAGGATCAGTTGATCGCAGCCGATGCCCGTCTGCCGGTCGGCAATCGCCCGCGCGCGCGCCGCTGTGATCGGAACGTCCCGGCCACGCGCGTCGATGACGACGAAGTCGTTGCCCAGCCCATGCATCTTGTCGAACGCGAAGCGCATCGCGCGCGACTTAGGGGCGGGGGAGCGGGAAGTCTATGAGTTCCCCTCCCTTCTAGGGAGGGGCTCGGGGTAGGTATCGGCCGAAGGCCGAGCAAGACTCGGAGGCGGCAAGTGCTCGCTGGCGCTCGCTACCCACCCCCGCCCCTCCCTAGAAGGGAGGGCAGGCTCAGCCCGCCTTCCGGAGCTCCCGGATGCGTTCTCCGGCCGGTGCGGCGAGGCGCTTGACCGGCAGCAGGTTGCGTTCGGCGAGCAGGACGCGGACCTGGCCCACGTCCATCGGCTTGCCGAAATGCCAGCCCTGGCCCTGGTAGCAGCCAAGCGTCTTCAGCTTCGCCTCGATCTCCGGCGTCTCGACGCCTTCGGCGGTGACCGGCAGGCCGAGGCTGTCGCTGAGCTTCGTGATCGCGTTCACGACCGCGGTGCTCTCCGCATTGCTGCCGAGCGACGTCACGAAGCTGCGGTCGATCTTGACACGGTCGAACGGCAGCGCGCGCAGGTTCGAGAGCGACGAATAGCCGGTGCCGAAATCGTCGAGCGCCAGGCGGATGCCCTGATTCTTCAGGCTGCCGACCACCGACTGGGCAACGCCCATATTCTCGACCAGCGCACTTTCGGTGATCTCGATCTCCAGCCGGTTGGCCGGGAAGCCGGTTTCGACCAGCAGCTTGACGATCTTGTGCGCGAACCACGGGTCGCGAAGCTGGCTCGGCGCGATGTTGACGGAAAGGGTAAGCGAGGCGTCCCAATTCTTCGCTTCTTCGAATGCCTGGCGCATCACCGACATCGACAGGTCCGCGATCATGCCGGTTTCCTCGGCGATCGGGATGAAGATGTCGGGCGGGATGATGCCGCGGGTCGGATGTTCCCAACGCGCGAGCATCTCGAAGCCATGGAGCTTGCCCGACGCCAAGTCGATCTGCTGCTCGTAGAACGGCACGAACTGGCCGAGCGGAATGCCTTCGCGCATGCCGCTTTCGATGGCGTTGCGCATATTGAGTTCACGCTCCATCGACTCGTCGAACCAGTGGTAGCGGTTCCGCCCCGCATTCTTGGATGCGTACATGGCAATGTCGGCGCGCCGCAGCAGCTGCTCGATATTGTCGCAGCCGGCTTCCGACTTGGCGAGGCCGATCGAGGCGCCGGTGTGGATCGCGGCTCCCGCGATCTCCAGCCGCTGCCCGAGTTCGCTCACCAGCCGCTCGGCGACGGCATCGACCAGGTCGGGCCGCCCATCCTCATAGGAAAAGAGCAGGCCGAATTCGTCGGCGCCGAGCCGGGCGGCCAGCGCGCCCGCCGGCGCGGCGGCCTTGATCCGGTCGGCGGTCAGCTGCAGCGTCGCATCGCCGATCGCGTGGCTGTTCACTTCGTTGACGGTCTTGAAGTGATCGAGGTCGAGCAACAGCAGGGCCGTCTTGCGCCCGCGACGGTTGCTCTTGCGCAGCATCGCCGCGGCCTCGTCGAGGAAGGTCTGGCGATTGCCGAGGCCGGTCAGTGTGTCCTGGCGCGTGAGCTGCCCGATCCGCTCTTCCGCGGATTTCCGGCGGTCGGTCTCGTTGCGAAGGCTCGCGTGCAGACGCCAGCTGAACAGCACCAGCGCCACATTCAGGATCACGGACACGGCCAGCGTTCCGTCGAGCCGATCGGCACCGCGCATCGCGGTAAACATCGCCGGACCGGCGGTGGCGACCAGCAGCGCTGCCCCGGCCAGAGTGACGGCGCCCGCCGCAACATCCCGCCGTACCCAAACCCGCCGCTCCGAACCGTTCATTGTCACTCGTCCCGATACTCGATGCCGCACAGCTAGGGGTGCGGGGTGTAGGAAGGCTTAAGCCGGCAGATCTTTCAGGGTTTAGGGGCCGGTCACCATCTTTCCCGACCGCTTGCGCCGGGGCTCGGAACGCAACCGTATCGTTACGGGTTCATACCGGATGGATTCGGGCGTTCCAGCGCGGGCGATCATGGTGGTCGCCCTTTTGATCGCAGGCGGGTGCGGCCAGGTCAGCAGCGATCTGGCCACGATCAAGACTGCACGGTCGCTGGCGGCCGAGCGCGCGCTGGTTGCCAGGCTGAATGCCCAGAGCAAGCTCCGACCCGCCTATTCTAAAGGGATGCAACGCGGCGCCGTGCAGCAACTCGTCGCTGCCCGGTCGCAGTTGTCGCAGCCGGACGGCCGGGCCGGCCGGGCGATCGGGGCGGTCGCGGCACTGCCCGACGATGCCGGCCCGCTTCGGCTTGGCGCCCACCGCCTCGCGGCCGTCGAGGCGCAGCGTGAAAATCACTGAGCTGACACTCGGCATCCTGACCGCCGTCGGCGGCTTCGTGGACGTCAGCGAGCTCGTGTTCATGGCGCAGGCCGGCTCCCGCTTTCAATATGCGCTGGTGTGGGTGATCGTGCTGGCGACGATCGGCATGATGGTCTTCGGCGAAATGAGCGGCCGCGTCGCCGCGATCGCCAAGCAACCGGTGTTCAACATGATGCGGCACCGGCTGGGGCTGAACCTGGGCCTGGTGACGCTGATCGCATCCCTGATCAGCAACACCATCACCTGCGCGGCCGAGATTGGCGGGGTCGGCATCGTGCTGCATCTGCTGACCGGCTTCGGCTTCGTGCCGATGGCGATTGCCGCGACGGCCGTGTTCGTCGCCACCATCTGGCTGCTGCCGTTCAAGTGGATCGAGCGGACCTACGGTCTGCTCGGGCTGTTCATGATCGTGTTCGCGGTCGCGCTGGTGGCGATCGAGCCGCCTTGGGGACAGTTCGCCACCGGCTTCGTCCCGCAGGTGCCCGCCGGCCTGTCCACGCAGGATCTGCTCACCTACAGCTATTTCGCCGTCGCGATCGTCAGCGCGGTAATGTTTCCCTACGAAACCTATTTCTATTCATCCGGCGCGATCGAAGAAAAATGGGGCGAGAAAGACCTGGGGCTCAATCGTCTGACGACGATCGTCGGCTTCGGTCTGGGATCGCTGCTCACCGTCGCGATCCTGGCGAGTTCGGCGCAGCTCTTCGGGCCAGCCGGGGTCAATCCCGAGATGCCGGGCACGGCAGCACTTCAGGCTGCCGTCCCGTTCGGCCGCACGGGGCTGCTTCTCGCGCTGCTTGGCATGCTGTTCGCGATTGCCGGGGCTGCGATCGAAACCTGTCTGGCAAACGCCTATAGCCTCTCACAGTTCTTCGGCTGGCGCTGGGGCCGGCGTTTGAAGCCCCACGAGGCACCGCGATTCACGCTCGTCTGGCTCGTCGTTTTCATACTCGCGCTCGGCATCGTGCTGACCGGGGTCGAGCCCATCGCTCTGGCCGAATATGCGGTCGTCGTGTCGATCCTGGTGCTGCCGCTGACCTATCTGCCGCTGCTGCTGCTGGCCGGAGACAAGAGCTATATGCGCCAGCATGCCAATGGCTGGATCGCGAAGACGCTCGGCTGGGCCTATTACGCGCTGATCGTGGTCGCCGCATTGGCCGCATTGCCGCTCTTCCTGCTGACAGAAGGAGGAAAGCTGTGACGATCGGGCGGGTGAGGCTGCTGACGCAGGTGCGGGACCTGCAGATCATCGATCGCGACGAGCAGGATTGCGGCATCGTCGACGATGTCGAGCTGGAGGGGCGACCGGGCGAGGGGCTGCGCGTCACTGCGATTCTGGTCGGGCCCGGCGCCTACCGGACACGGCTGCCGCGCTGGGCGATGCGACTGGTGGCGCTGATCGCCGGCGATCACATGGCGCGGGTGCCGTGGGGCGAGGTGGCCTATATCTCGTCGACGGTGCAGCTCGCGCGGCCGGCGCAGGACTATGGCCTTGGCGAGGCGGAGCAGCGCGCGCGCCGCCTGCTACCGCAGATCGGAGGCCTGAATGCGCCTGAGTGAACTCTATGGTGTGCCGGTGCGCGATCTGGACGGCAAGCCACTCGGCCGGCTGTTCGAAATCTATGTGATCGAAGACGAAGTCGAGGCGATCGGCTGCGGCCCGGGCAGCTTGTTCGAGCGGCTGACCGGCCGCAACCACGGCAGACGCATCCCCTGGATCGCCGTGCGCGCAATCGGCCCGCGCGGAATCACGATCGACCCCGCTATTCTCCCATCTGCTTGGGCGGAGGGCCCTGCTCCCGCCGACGAATGACGAGATTGCGGATCTCCGTCATGTCCTCGATCGCGAACCGGATGCCTTCGCGGCCGAGCCCGGAGTCCTTCACGCCGCCATAGGGCATGTTGTCGACGCGGTAGCTGGGCACGTCGTTCACCACCACGCCGCCGACGTCGAGGTGATCCCAGGCGTCCAGCACCTGGAAGATGTCGCGCGTGAAGATGCCGGCCTGCAGCCCGAACTTGCTGTCGTTGACGATGTCGAGCGCCTGTTGCCAGGTCGAGAAGCGCTCGAAGAAGGCGACGGGGCCGAACGCTTCCTCGCGGTTGAGCTTCGTGTTCGTGCCCACATTCTCCAGCAGCGTCGCTTCCAGCATCGCGCCGTCGCGCTTGCCGCCGCAGAGCAGGTTCGCGCCGCTCGAAACCGCTTCCTGGATCCAGCGGTCGAGCCGTTCGGCTTCCTTCACGTCGATCATCGGCCCGATGAACACGTTGCGGTCGTGCGGGTTGCCGGCGACCAGCGTCTTGGTCTTGGCGACCAATTTGTCCCGGAACGCGTCATACACATCATCGTGCACGACGATCCGCTGCACGCCGATGCAGCTCTGGCCGGACTGGTAGAACGCCCCGAACACGGTCCGCTCGACAGCGTCGTCCAGGTCGGCATCGCGGTCGATCACCACGGCCGCGTTGCCGCCCAGCTCCAGCACCACTTTCTTCTTGCCGGCCTTGGCCTTCAGGTCCCAGCCGACGCCGGGCGAACCGGTGAAGCTTAACAGCTTCAGCCGCTCGTCCTCGGTGAACATGTCCGCGCCGTCGCGGTGGGCGGGGAGGATCGAGAAGGCGCCCTTGGGCAGGTTGGTCTCGGCCAGCACTTCGCCCATGATGATCGCGCCCAGCGGCGTGCGGCTCGCCGGCTTCATCACGAACGGGCAGCCGACCGCGATCGCCGGCGCAATCTTGTGCGCGGCCAGGTTCAGCGGAAAGTTGAACGGCGAAATGAACGAGCAGGGCCCGATCGGCACCCGCTTCCAGATGCCCTGATAGCCTTTCGCGCGGGGGCTGATGTCCAGCGGCTGGACCTCGCCGGTCATCCTGACCGCTTCCTCGGCGGCGATGCGGAACGTGTCGATCAGGCGGGTGGCTTCGCCCTCCGCGTCCTTGATCGGCTTGCCCGCCTCGACGCACAGCGCATAGGCGAGCTCGTCGAACCGCTCCTTGAACCGCGTGACGCAGTGATTGAGCACGTCCCGCCGCTCGTACGAAGCCATCCGCGCCATCGGCTCGGCCGCCTTCACCGCGGCTGCGATCCCCGCCTCGATCTGCTCCGGCCGCGCCAGCGCGACTCGGAAGGCGACCTCGCCGGTGTATTTGTCGGTGACCTCCAGGTCGGCATTCCCGGCCCAGGCTTCGTTGGCAAGGTAGAGGGGGTAGGTGTCACGCAGTTTGGTCATCTTCTCACCTGACGTAACCGACTCCGTTCGCTTCGAGCGAAGTCGAGAAGCGCTTGGCACCGAGCTGTCGTTTCTCGACTTCGCTCGAAACGAACGGACTCCCGTTCAACCCGCTGTCACAGCGCCTTGCTGAGCTGCTTGATGTCGTGGTTCAGGATCTTGTCGTTTTCGGAATAATCGACCGGGCAGTCGATCAGGTGCACGCCCGGCGTGTCCAGGCATTCCTTCAGCAGTCCCGGCAGCATTTCGGCCGAGGTGACGCGGTGGCCCTTGGCGCCGTAGCTTTCGGCATATTTGACGAAATCGGGGTTGCCATAGGTCAGGCCCCAATCCTTGAAGCCCATATTGGCCTGCTTCCAGCGGATCATGCCGTAGCTGCTGTCATTGAGGATCAGCACGGTGATGTTGAGGCCGAGGCGGACGGCGGTCTCCATCTCCTGGCTGTTCATCATGAAGCCGCCGTCGCCGCAGATCGCCATCACCTTGCGGTCGGGATAGACCATCGCCGACGCCATCGCAGAGGGCAGGCCGGCGCCCATCGTCGCCAGCGCATTGTCGAGCAGCACGGTGTTCTGCTGCCGCGCCGGATAGTTGCGGGCGAACCAGATTTTGTAGACGCCATTGTCGAGACAGATGATGCCGTCGGCCGGCATCGCCTCGCGGATCTTGCGAACCAGATAGGGTGGGAAGATCGGGAAACGATCGTCGCCGTCGAGGCTTTCGGTATGCTCCACCTCCGCCTTGCGGAAGCGCAGCATGTCGTCGAAGTTCCACCGGCCCGAGGGCACGATATCCTCGACGATCTGCCAGATCGCGTTGCCGATATCGCCGATCACCTCGATCTGCGGGAAATAGACCGGATCGACTTCGGCCGAGCGTGCCGAGATGTGGATCACCTCCGCACCGCCGCGTTTCATGAAGAAAGGCGGCTTTTCGATCACGTCGTGGCCGACATTGACGATCACGTCCGCGGCCTCGATCGCGCGGTGCACATAGTCGCCGGCCGACAGCGCCGCGCAGCCGACGAAGCGCGGATGGGTCTCGTCGATCACGCCCTTGCCGAGCTGGGTGGTCACGAACGGGATGCCGGTCTTCTCGACCAGCTTCAGCAGCATCCGACCGGTGACCTTGCGGTTCGCGCCGGCGCCGATCACCAGGATTGGGGCCTTGGCGTCCTCAAGCTTCTTGACCGCCGCGCGCACCGCCTTTGCTTCGGCGAGCGGGCGGCGATGCAGGCTGGGCTTGAGGGGCGTCGAATCCGTGTGCTCGTCGGCCACGTCCTCGGGGAATTCGAGGTGGGTCGCGCCGGGCTTTTCCTCTTCGGCCAGCCGGATCGCCTCGCGGATGCGGCTGGGGATGTTGTCGGCGCTGGCGAGCTGGTGCGTGTATTTGGTGATCGGCCGCATCATGTCGACTACGTCGAGGATCTGGAAGCGGCCCTGTTTGGACTTCTTGATCGGTTTCTGGCCGGTCACCATCAGGATCGGCATGCCGCCCAGCTGCGCATAGGCGGCGGCGGTGACGAAGTTGGTCGCGCCGGGCCCCAGCGTCGCCATGCACACGCCGGTCTTGCCGGTATGGCGGCCATAGGTCGCGGCCATGAAGCCGGCGCCTTGTTCGTGGCGGGTCAGGATCAGCTTGATCTGCTTGGACCGCGACAGGCTGTCGAGCATGTCGAGATTCTCTTCACCGGGCACGCCGAAGATATACTCGACGCCCTCCTCTTCCAGACATTGGATGAAGAGGTCGGATGCCTTCGTCATTGATGTCCCCCCGTGTGCCGGATGCAGTTTGATACGCGTCCCGGCGCGCAGCTCCGGCTCTGCCGATTCCCGCTGCGCCGGCATGGCTTATCGTTTCGGGGTTGGCGACGCTAGCCCGCACTCGCTCCGGACGAGCGACAAGTCAGTAGCCCAGATCGAGGTCCACCGCGTTGATCAGCGGCTCGCCCGATCGGTAGCGGGCGAGATTGTCGAGGAACAGCCTGGCGCCGCGCTGAAACATCTTGCTCTGCGACTGACCGGACAGGTGCATCGTCACATGGGCGTTGGGCAGCGTCCACAAGGGGTGATCCGACGGAAGCGGCTCGGGCGTGGTGACGTCCAGAAATGCGCCCCCGATCCGGTTTTCGGTCAAGGCAGTCACCAGCGCCTCCTGGTCGACGACGCTTCCCCGCGCGATGTTGATCAGCACGGCATCGGGCTTCATCGCGTCAAGCTCGGCAGCGCCGATCATCCCCTGGGTTTCGGCGGTTGCAGGAGCCGCGAGGATCACCCAGTCGAATTCGCCCAAGCGGGCACGCCAGGCGTCGGTGCCAAGCTCGCCCGGTCCCGGCCTGCGCCGGACAGTGGTCACGGCAACGTCGAATGCGGCCAGGCGGGTTCGGACAAGCGATCCGATGGCACCTCCCCCCAGGATAAGGGCGCTGGTCTCGGCCAGTTCCAGACGGCCCGGCGGCGATCGCAGCCATTCGTGCCTGTCCTGCGCGCGTACGACCTCGCGATAGCCCTTCGCGATGGTCAGCATGCCCATCACCACATATTCGGCGATCGTGATCGCGTTGATGCCGGCGCCGTTGGTGACCGTGACGCCTTGCCGGGCCAGCGTGTCCTTGGGCATCCAGTCGATGCCGGCATAGATCGTGTTGAGCCATTTGAGCGCGTCGGCGCGCTCCAGCGCCGCGACCATGTCCCTGGCTTCGTACATATCGAGCCACCCGACCTCCGCACCCGGCGCCATTTGACAGGCGTCCTCGGCCGAGGCGAACCAGCGGGCTTCCGCGTCGGCGGGCAAATGCGGCTCGAGCAGCGGCCGGGCGAGGGCGGGGAGGGTGAGGATCATGGATGTTGCCTACCTCTCCCATCGGGAGAGGTCGAGACGGCGGAGCCGTCCGGGTGAGGGGATCGGGAGCGAGCCGTTCCGCACCGTAACCCCTCACCCCGCTCGCGCCGCAGGCGCGAGTCGCCCTCTCCCTATGGGAGAGGGATGCTCCAGTCCCACCCAAGCGGATCGCCGTCCATCACCTCGACGCCTTCCGCTGCGAGCTCATCACGGATGCGGTCGGAGGTGGCGAAGTCCTTCGCGGCACGTGCATCCTTGCGCTCCGCCAGCCGCGCCTCAATTGCCGTCTCGTCGATCGACGCATCCTTTGGCGGCACCCGCAACTCAGCGCGCGACAGCCCCAACACGGTCAGCCCCAGCACCGAATCCATCTGCGCCAGGGCGGCCCGGCGCTGGCCGGCATCCAGCCCCTTTGTCGTCAGCACCGTCTCGAAATGCGTCAGCGCCTTGGCGGTGTTCAGGTCATCCGACACCGCCTCGTCGAACGCCGCGAGTTCGGCGGTGACACGCTTGTCCGTGACCTCGCTGGTTTCGGCGGCCGGCAGCTTTTCCGCCGCGATCACCATCCGCTTCAGCCGCGTCAGCGCCGCCGCGAGGTTCTCGAACGTGAACTCCAACTCGCTGCGGTAATGCGCCTGCAGGCACATCAGCCGGTAGGCGAGGGGGTGGAAGCCGCGGTCGACCAGCGCCTGCAGCGTCAGGAACTCGCCTTTCGACTTCGACATCTTGCCGCCGCGGTCGATCAGGAAATTATTGTGCATCCAGATGCGCGCGCCGCTGTCTGCGGAATGGCAGCGCGCCTGGTTTTGGGCGATCTCGTTCGGGTGGTGGATCTCGCGGTGATCGATGCCGCCGGTGTGAATGTCGAACGGAAAGCCGAGCAGCGCCTCCGACATCACCGAGCATTCGAGATGCCAGCCCGGCGCGCCGCGACCCCAGGGCGAGTCCCATTCCATCTGTCGCGTCTCGCCGGGCGGCGTCGCGCGCCAGATCGCGAAGTCGGTCGGGTGACGCTTGCCTTCGACAGTGTCGATCCGGCTTTCGCCTTCGTCGGTCTTGGTGCGGGCGAGCCGGCCATATTCGGGCACGGTGGTCGTATCGAAGTAGAGCCCGCTCGGCAGCTGGTAGCAGTTCGCCTCGATCGACTTCGCGAACTCGATCATCGCGGGCACATAGTCGGTCGCGATCGACCAGGTCGCCGGCTGCCGGATGTTCAGCCGATCGATGTCGCGCCAATAGGCGTCGGCGTAGAATTTCGCGATGTCCCAGGCCGATTTGCCCGCTCGCGCAGCCGCCGTCTCCATCTTGTCCGCGCCTTCATCGGCGTCCGACGTCAGGTGGCCCACATCGGTGATGTTGATGACGTGGCGAAGCGCGTAGCCCTTATAGCTGAGTATGCGGCCCAGCGTGTCGGCGAACACATAGGCGCGCATGTTGCCGACATGCTGATAGTTATAGACGGTTGGCCCGCAGGTATAGACGCGCGCCTCGCCTGGGTGGACGGGCTCGAACGTCTCGATCGAGCGGGTGAGGCTGTTGAACAGGCGCAGCGGAACCATGGGCGCCGCCTTGGCCCGCCGCTGCCCGAACCGTCAACCGCCTGTCACGGCTGCTGCGGGCTGATCGGCGTGAGCCACAGATCCTCGTTGCCGGCGCCGGTGACCGGCTGATCGATCAGCGGATCGAAGCGGGAGGTCGGCACGCTCAGGATCTGGATCAGCGGCGTCGGCCGCGATTGCGACGTCTGCAGCGATTGTTCCTTCTGGTCCTCTTTCCGATCGTCCTCGATCTGGTCGCGCGACGCGCTGAACACCGGCGCAACCGTCTCGGGCGGCGGCCCGGGTGGGGGCGGCGCGACCCCGCAGAGTGTCCCGGGCGTGCAGCCGTTGAAGCTGGAGCCCGTGTCGAAGCTGCCACTGACGTTCACTGCGTTGATCAGGCCCGCACCCGTGACCGTGCCGACTTGCCCGTTCAGCACCAGTTGCGCCGGCTGATCGCCGGTGGTTTCGATCCGGAAGCTGTTGGCGGTAAAGCCGCGCTTTGCGTTCGGGTCGGTGCCGTTCGCGCCGCTGTTCTGGATGAACGCTAGCCGGCCGATCCGCACCACGATCTGTCCGGCCTGGAAATAGCCGCCGTCATTTTCGAGCTGGTCGTTGGTGCCGAGCCGCTGTTTGACGGCATTGAGGTCGAGGCCGGTAATTTCGGTTCGCGCCTTGGTCGACAGCGCCTGCACCTGCTGCGCCTCCAGCCGCAGCGTGCCCGACAAGCCGCCGGGCGGGTTCTTGAGCGTCACCAACCCGCTTTCGGCCGCCAGCGCGATGTCGCTGGCGGATCGCAGCGTCACGGTCTGGCCAGCGCCGATGTTCCTGAACTGCAGGTTCCCGACGATGCCGATCGCGCGAGGCGAACTGATCAGCAGCGTGCCGTTCGATCCGAGCTGGCCACCGTCGAATGTGAGCGAGCCAAGCACGACATTAGCCGCCGCCGGATCGACGAAGCTGAACGCGGTTCCGGTGGCGCTGGTCGGCGCCGAGGCGAAATTGATGTCGCCCTGGCTCGCGATCCGGCCAAGCTCCGTATTGTCGAGCCGGTAGCCGGTCCCGCTCGGCGCGTCGCCGATGAACATCCGGTCGGTCGTGCCGGTGAGCGTCAATGCGGTGGTCTGGGTCTTGCTGCCGAGCTGTGCCGTGGAGCCGATCGCGATATCGTTCGACCTCAGCGCGATCGTGCCGCCCGTCACGGTGCCGTTGACGGCTATCAGTCCCGGCGTGGTCGCCGTCAGGGCACCTGTTGCCGAAACGTCGCCGAGCGCCAGGCCGCCATTGACGCCGTGAAGCGAAAGGTCGCCGCCGCTCGCCACGGCCTTGGTCAGTGCCAAATCGCCCTGTGCGGTCAGGTTGACGGACTGACCCATCGCCTGGATCGGGCCGGCCGCGGTCAGGTCGCTCGAGACGGTGATCGTGCCGTTGCCGGACGCGAGCGTAACTGCGCCGCCCGAGGCGATCGTACCGACCGTCACGCCCTGCGCCCCGGAAATGTCGATGACACCCGAGCCGCTCTTCAGCGAATTCGCCGTTACGGCGCCACCGCTAGCGAGCGTGATCGCGCCGGTCGCAGTGGAAGTGCCGACGGCAAGCGTTCCCGCGACGGTGGTAAGCTTCAGATCACCCGCGGTCGCATCCGCCTGGAGCACTTTCAAACCGTTTTGCGCGGTGATGTCGAGCGATGGCGCGGCCAGGATAAGGTCATCGCCGACAACGAGGTCATTCGTCACGACCAAGGGGCCGCTGCCCGATTTGAGCGTCGCGGTGCCGGTCGAGGACACGGTGCCGACGGACAGCCCGTTCCTCGCATTCAGCGAGATGTCCCCCGCCGTGGCCGTGAAGGCCTGGGCAGAGATCGCACCGTTGCTTTCAACGGAAATCCGCGCGGCCGTCGCGTTCCCGCCGGTAACGGTGGCAAAGGGCTCGATCGTCAATTGACCGCCGGCGGCGATCGTATCGAACGTTACCGATCCTTGGCCCTGCAGCGAAATGTCCCCGGTTGCGCTGAGCGAGCCCAGCTTCAGCAGACCCGTTCCCGAAGACAATCCGATGCCGCCGTCGGTCGCGACGGCCTTGCTGATGCCGAGACCGTCGTCGTTGACCAGGCCGATGCTGCGGCCGATCGCGACCACATCGCTTGCTTGCGTCGCGCCATCGGTCTGGATCGCGCCATTGGCGGCCAGAAGCGAGAGCGCGCCAGTCGTATGCAACTCGGCGGCGTGGATTCCGGCGTCCGCGCTGATGGACATCGGCCCGGCATTGGCGACCAGGCCGAGCGAGACGTCGAGTTTGCCCGGCGTCGTAATCGAGACGCTTCCGCCGCTTCCGCCGTAGAAGCTGGTGACATCGCCGCCGGCGTCGATCGTCAGCGCCCCGGCCGCCGCGATCTTGTCGAAGGACACGGTGCCGCCCGAACGAAGGGTGATCGCGCCGCTCGCGGTCGCATCGGAAAGGCGCAGGGCGCCTGCCTTCGTCACCAGCGTCAGGTCACCCGCAGTTGCGGTGGTGGCGGAGACGTTCAGGCCATCGAGCCCGTTCAGCGTCACGGCCTGGGCGGTCGCTGTAATCCCGCTTGCCGACGCATCTGTGGCGACGTTGATCGTGCCGGATGTGGCGCTGAGCGTCGCGCGGCCGGTCGCGGCGAAGCTATCGAGCGCGATGTTCTTGCCGGCGACGAGGTCGAGCGGCGATCCGGACACGATCCGGCCGACTGCGATCGTGCCCGGCGCGGTGATGCCGCTGTCGTTCACGACGGCGTCGTCGAAATCGACGGTGCGGATCGTCGCCGCATCGATGCCGCCCAGCGTGACGTTGTTGCCGGCGAACAGGTCGAGCGTGCCCGGCGCGTTGACCTGCGCCGCTGCCCCGTCGATGCTGTGGAACGAGGCCACGCGCGCGACATTGCTGCCGCCCGTGATCGTCAGCGGCCCGTTCAGCGTCAGGTTCTCGTTCAGCGACTCGACCGTCAGGCTATCGGACGCGCGGATGAGGTTGGCGACGCCGGCCTGTCCCAAGTCCACCGAACGGGCACGCAGCAGCACGTCGGTGCCGTCGATGCCGCCGTTCAGGCGCAGATTGATCGGCTCGAACTCGCTCTCGCCGATGCGCACAATCCCGCTCACATGCGTCGTGCCGAGGCAGACACTGCCTTCCAGACACAGGCCGGTCAGCTGGCCGCCATCGTTCGACGGCACCTGGTCGCCGACTGGGATAGTGTTGAGCCGGACATAGAGATTGCCCGCGGTCAGCGCGGTCGTGCTGCTTGCCTGCACCGCGCCCGCGCTCATGAACAAGGTGCGGTTCGGGGCTTCGACGGTGCCGTCGATCAGGATCGATGCGACATTGCCGTCGACAGGCTCGCCGGTGTTGATGTGGCCGGCCATCAGCCGCAGCTGTGAGGCCTGCTCTAGCGGATCGGTCGCGCCATAGCCGGTTTCGGGCGGCGGGTTGTTCGCCGCGCGGACCAGCGCGCCGGAGCCGATGATGATGTCGTCGCCGGTGGCGATCGTCAGGCCGCGATCCGCAATCACCTGCGCGCCGGATTGCACGGTCGCGTCGGTGCCGGCGTAGATCGAGATATCGCCTGTCGAGGTCACGGTTCCGGTGACAACCGCGTCCGCCGGCACGAAGCCTTCGCCTGCGCCCGCGCCGATGAAGATGCTGCCGGCCGTTTCGCTGTTGCCCGCTGCAAGCGATCCGACGGTCACGCCATCAAACCCGGTAATGTTGATGGCCTCGGTCGCCAAAGCCTTGGCAACGTTCGCGCGGCCGCCGAACGCACCAATATCGATCGAACCGGTGGACGCAAGCAACGTGCCTGCCTGCGCATCGATATCGCCGTTATTGGTGTGCAGGCTGAGGCTCGGCGCGCTCAGCGAGGCCGACAAGGTGTTTGCCGGGCTCGAATTGGTGATGCTGATGCCGCGCGTGAGGGAGAGAACATCGATCGACGTGCCCGATGCCAAGCCGCCGGTACCCTGGAAGCTGAAGCGGACATCGCCATTGGCGGTCAGGTTGACATCGCCATCGACCTCGATCGCGCGCGCGCTTGACTGGATGTCGTAGTCGGAGCTGGTCTCGGTCGTGTTCGGCGCATTCGAGAAGCTGACCGCGTACAGCGAGCCGAGATGGATCCCGCCTTGTCCGTTGATGCCGGTGTCGGCAATCAGCAGCGATCCATCGACATCGCCGCCGGTCAGGTCGGTCGAGAAATTGCCAGCCTTGAAGGCGCCCGCCTGACCGGCCGGGCCGTCGGCCACCTGAAGCTCCAGCCGCCCGCCAAAGCCGCTGCCGTTGCTGCCGGACGCGGCGGTGGTGACGATGCCCGTGGCCGAGTCCGGGGCACCCTGTCCGCCGCTGCCGCCGAAGCCGCGCTGTGCGCTCGCGTCGGTGAACAGATCGCCGAAGATCGCCTGCCCGCCGGTGATGCCGATGGTCGCGAGTCCGGCAGAGGCGCTGCCGCCGTTCCCACCGATGCCGCCGCTGTTGCCCTGTGCCGAGCCGGTGCCGCCGCTGCCGCCGAATCCGCTGCGCGCGGAGGCGATCAGGACCGGAGGCGAATTCTCGATGCCGCCCAGGCCGGGGATGGTCGCAACCGCGCCGCCGTCGACCAGCACCGACGCCGTCCCACCGAACGCAGATGCCGCGGAACCACCTTTGCCGCCCAGCCCGGAATCAGCGAAGCTGCCGCCATCGCCACCGCCGCCGGAGACCGCGCTGGCATCCAGCACGAACGGTCGGAACTGGCCACTATCGGCGACATTGACGACCGCGCCGTTCGAAGCTTCGAAGCGCGCGGCGCCTCCCGTCGCGCCGCCGCCGTTTCCGCCATCCAGCCGCGCGGCCGGGCCACCGAAGCCGCCGTTCGCATAGCTGTCGGCATTGATCGTGAAGAGGTCGGCCGTGCCGCCGTCGAAGCGCACCAGCGCGAGGCCGCCGGTCGCGGCGCCGCCATTGCCGCCCGCCGCGCCGCTGCCGCCGCTTTGAGCGTTGCCGGTGGCCTCTGCCGTCAACTCCGGCTGGCCGTTGACGACCGCATTGGTGAAGATGATCGAGGCGTTGCCGCCGGCGCCGTCGCCGCCATTGCCGCCGCGCCCGCTCGCCGCCGGATCGAAGCTGCCTTCCCCGGCAGCCAGGACCAGTCCGGCGAGGCCGCCGGTGCCGTTCGCGCCAGCATTCACGCTCCCGAACGAATGCGTGCCGCCGGTCACGGCGATACCGGCGATGCCGCCCGTCGCCGCGCCGCCATGGCCGGCATTCGCGGTCTGCACGTCACCGAAGAAATTGGAATAATCGACGGTGCCGCCGTCGCCTCCGGTCGCCGCGGCACTGACTGAGAGTTCGCCGACAGAGAAGCTTACGCCGCCGGTCGCGACCTGCGCGGTGCCGCCCGTCGCGGCGCCGCCGGATGCAGCGTCCACCGGCGAGGAGCCGAAGGTTTGCCCGTCGCCGCCGAACCCGCCGGTCGCTTCGGCCGAGAGCCGCACTGTATCTGCACTCAGGCTGCCGCCGATGCCGGTCAGGTAAGCGCCCGATCCGACGCCGAACGGATTGGTGCCAACCCCAGCCGTGCCGCCTGCGCCCGCGCCGCCGTAGCCGGACTCGCCGAACGCGCCGTCGCCGCCGAAAGCGTCTGCGATGATCGAGACTGTGCCCGCGGTCAGGGTGCCGCCGTTGATCGAGAGTTCGGCCCGACCGCCGAAGCCGGCGCCGGCCGCTGTATCATAGCTGCCGTTGCCGCCGCTGCCGCTCGCGGAGAGGTTGATATCCCCGGTCGATACGGGACCTCCGGTCAGGCTCAACAGAACGCTGCCGCCGACTCCGATGCCGCTGTTGCCGTGCGGTACCGAAGCGCGAAGGTCCAGCGGGCGCGACACGCTGCCGTTGGCGGAAAGATCAATGCCGCTCGCGAAGAAGCTGGATTCGACATTATTCGGGTCGGCCGAGTTCACCGTGATGCTGATCGTGCCGCCGCGGCCGGTGGTCGGGCTGAAAACATTGCTGAACCCGCCGGTGCCGTCGGCGCTGGCGGTCAGCGTGCCTTCGCCGGTCGAGAACGACGATGCGCCATTCACGATCGTAACGGTGCCGCCGGTGCCGTCCCGGACTGTCCCGCCATTGAAGGCCCCTCCGGCGCGGGCGGAGGCGGAAAGGTCGATGCCGTTGCCGGCGAAGATCGAGCTGCTTGCCTGGTTCGTGATCGAGATCGTGCCGCCCTGGGCGGCGCCCGCCGCCGAATCGCCGTCGGCGCCAAAGCCGCTGGCGCTGATCCGCAGGAAACTGGCGTCAAGCTCGCTGCCGTGCAGGTTCAGGACGACGTCGCCGCCCGTCCCGTTGCCGCCCGAATTGAAACTGCCATAGCCGCCACTGCCGTCCGCAAAGACCGTCAGTTGACCGGTGTTGATCAGGCCGCCGCCGGAGGCGGCGAGCGTGACCACGCCGCCGTGACCGTCGCCGGCAGACGCGACCCCGCCATAGCCGGATTCGCCGCCGGTCCCGCTGGCATCGATGTTGAAGTTGCCGCCCGACAGGATCTGGCCGCCGCTCAGTGCGGATACGGCGACAGTGCCGCCGGTGCCGTTCGCCCCCGGTTGGGATGACCCGCTGCCGCCGTACGCGCTGCTGTTGAGATCGATGAAGTCGGCAGCGGTGATGATGCCGCCATTGGAGGCGATCAGCGACAGAGCGTGTCCGGTCGCCGCGCTCGCCGCACCATAGCCGGCCTCGTTTGCGCCGTCGGAGCGGCCAACCAGAGACAGGCTTTGCGCCTGGATCGTGCTGCCGCCGTCCGCGGTCACGCTGATCGCCGAGGCGCCGCTGCTTTCGGCCGCATCCTGGCTCAGCAGCACGTCGCCGCCCGCCGTGATATTGCGGCCGGCCGATGCGGTCATCGTGATCGCGCCCGAATTGGCGAGCGCCTGCAGGTCGGTCGCAAAGCTGAGCGAGGAGGCGGACGTGTCGACGCTGATGCTCTGCGCGGATGCGACCGTCTGGCCCCCGAAATCGCCGCCGGCGATGCGGATGTCGCCCTGGCTCGGCGATTGCGCCACGTCATTCGATACGCCGCTGCCGGTGGTCAGAATGATCTGCCCGTTGGCCGCAAGCTGCGCCTGCACCGCGGGCGCATAGCCGAGGCTGCCGGAGACGAGCATCGTCACCGCATCGTTCTTCGGCACCGCCATCAGATAGACGCGCCGCGCTGCGCCGGTCTGGCTGGCATCCCGCACTTCGGTCGTGCCGCTGTGGGTCAGCGTCGTCTCGCCGCCGGCGTTGACGTTGGAGCCGGTCTGGACCGCGATGTCGAACAGGCCGCCCGAGATCGGGATCGTGATGTCCGCGCTCTCGGCCGCGACCAGCGCGGCGCCGCCCTCGACATTCATGCTGCCGGCCTGGGTCACGCGCGGCGCGACCAGCGCGATATAGTTGCCGCTGGCGTTGATCTGCGCCCCGGGCATGATCGTCACGCTGGAGCGGCTGTCGACATCGCCGCGGAAGCGGATCGTGCCGGCCTGCGAGCTGCTGCTGTCATCGCCGAACAGGCCGCCCGAAATGTCGATATCGTTCGCGCTCAGCACCAGGCTGCCGACGTCGAAGCGGCTGGTCGCGCCGGCGATGATGCCGCCCGGCGAATAGAACCAGATGTTGCCGCCCGTGGTCGCGCCGTTGCCCAGATCGAGCTGGCTTTGGACGGTGCCGTCGAACCGGATCGCGCGGCTCGGATCCTCCGGGATCACGCGATTGAGGACCGTGTATTGGCCGACACCGATGTCGCCGTTGTTCTGGAAGACGAGCTCGTTGCCGGCGGGCAGGACGGTGATCGGGCCGCCCCCGGTCCCGCTGTCGTTCGGCGTCCAGTCGATCACCACCTGCGGCGTATTCGCGATCACACGGTCGCGCAGGCCGCCGGAGATGACGTTGCCCGGACTGAACGTCGCGTCGCCGGTGACGACGTTCGGCGTCGCCTGAAACGCCTGCTGGCCGAAGGCGGGGGTCGCCATCGCCGCGGCAACGGCGCATCCGGCGAGCAGCCGCGCACGACGGCTGCGGAGCAACAGGGCGGGGTTCATCGACGCGATCATGGCTCAACGCCTCCAGGGCAGGAGCTTGGTGGACAGGGTCACGAGCAGGCGGACGTCGCGCTCCTTCTGGAGCGGGGTGCGGTTCAGCGGCGCGGCGAGGGCGACGTCCAGGCGGGCGCGCTGGCCCCAGGCGGCGCGCACGCCGCCGCCGACCGACCAGAGCCGCTGCGGATCGTCGACCAGCGACACATGGTTCCAGACGACGCCGAGGTCGGCAAAGGCATAGGGCTGGAAGGCAAAGCCGTCGATCGTGCGCGGCAGCAGCGATCCGATCCTCACCTCGCTCTGGAAGCCCAGGCCGCTATCGCCGGTCAGTGCGCCGGGATCATAGCCGCGGCCCGCGGTGAAATTGCCGACCGAGAATTGCTCGTAGGAGACGAGGCTGTTCGGTGCATATTGCGCGCGCGGCGCGACGCTGAAGGTCAGGTTCGGCCGCGGGCGGAACTCGACCAGGCCGGTCGCTCGCGCCACAAACGCGGTCGGATCGGCCGCCGACCGGCTGAGCAGGCAGAGCTGGCGCGGCTGACACCGTTCGCTTGCGTTGAAGTCGATGCCCTGGCGCAGCTCCAGGCCGCCGGCGATGCGCCAGCGCGGCTGGGCGAGCGAAAAGCCGCCGGTGCTGGCGACCGAGCGTGGATCGACGCTGTCATAGTCGAGCCGGGCATAGAGCACGCGGATATGGTCGCGCGTCAGTGCCGTCCTGTTGAAGTCGACATTCTGGTTGACGACGTTGAGGCCGAAGCTTCCGAACAGGTTCTGCGTCTGCGCGCGGACGAACGGATAGCTGACCTCCGCAAAGGCGGAGAGCGTGCGCGCGTCGATATCGAGCGGCGGCGTCAGGCCCGGATGCGTCCAGGCATAACTGACGTCCCCGGACAAGGTCAGGCCCTCGCCGCCGATCTTGAAGCTGTGGCCGCCCTCAATCACCTGCTGCTCGTCGAAATCGGCGGTGGTGAAGAAGCTGAGGGTCGTCCGGTCGCCAAGACCCGTCAGGCCGTTCAGCTGAACGCGCGCCAGCCCGCCCCAGCGTCCGGCCGATCGCGAGCCCAGATTCTGCACGAACGCGTCGGCTTCGACCGGAATGCGGGTGACGGTCACTTCGCCGATCACCTCGCCCGGCGCGGCGTTTGCCGGGCGTAGGATCAGGCGCACGTCCAGCCCCGGAATGTCGCGGGCGAGCAGCAGGTAGCGCTCGGCCTGCCGGATATTGAACACGTCCTGGTTCTCGATGTGCTTCAGGTAATCGGCGATCAGGGCTTCCGAACGACCGGTTTCGCCGCGCACCTGCACGCCGACCAGCTTCGCGATCAGCGCATCGAAGCGGATCACGCCGTTCTCGATCCGCTGCGGCGGCACCTGGACGGCGGCAAGATAGCCTTCGCCGCGCAGGATCGTCGCCGCCCGGTCGCGGATCTGGCAGATTTCGGCGACGGACACAGTCTTGCCGACCAGATCGGCATAGGCGGGGCGAAGCAGGTCGGCCGGCACCGAACGCAGACCGCCGAACTGCACCTCGTGCAGCTCGAACGTGATGTCCTTGTATTTGGGATCGGCGAGCGGGCAGGGCGCGCGCTCGAAATCGCTTTCGACGGTGACGCCGGGCGTCGTTGCGCGCGGCGCCGGCGCGGGGCGGGCGCGTTCGATCTCTTCGCGAGTCGTGCCGGTCGGCGGAATCGACTGTGCCATTGCCGGAAACCAGGCAGCCGAAAGACTCAACGCCGCAATTACATTGCGCACCCGACGCATGAATGCCCCCCAAAATCATTCTGCCCGATCAGGCGCTTGCTACGCTCTGCTGCGGGTGCGGCGTTCGCGTCCCCCCGAATGCCGCATGCCTGACGCGATTCGTCATGGCCTCTTGTCGAAGACGAGCTACCACTCGTCCCCTTTTGCTTCAACCATTTGCCCCGCGTGCCGGTCGCACGAAGGGGCAGTTTCGTCACCCGGCGTTGCCGCCGGCCGACGTCGTTGCGATCAGCAGGTCGAGCTGCGTATTGCAGCCTTTGGCGATCAGCTGCGAGGCCGTGTCCTCGATATTCGACGGCATCGGCACGGTCACGACCTTGATCTTGGCCGGTGCCATCCCGTCGGTCACGATCGTATATTCGGCGCCATTGGTGACGGGGACCGATTTCGGCCAATCGGCGACAGTCGCGCCGGCCGGCAGGTTGACCGCGCCCGACGCGCCTGCGCCGGTGATCTTCACGTCTGCGGCCTTGGCGCCCGATACGCGCCAGACGCGGACCGTCGCGGGATCGGCGACGCACATGGTGCCGCTCTTGCTCAGGTCGACGAACCACAGGTTGGGACTGCGCGTGTCCATCGTCGGCAGGCCGCCGCGCACCGCTCCGCCTCGCCGCTCGGACGCGCTGTTGGTCTTCAGGATTTGCGACGCAACCTGTGTCGCGCCGGCACGCGTTCCGTTGGAGACCGCAGCGAAGGTGCCCGGTCCGCTGACCGTGCGCGTGCCGCGCGCATCGAGCAGCACCAGCGTATCGCCCGGCTTCAGCACCAGCTGTGCCGAGTCGGCCAACTGCTTGCCCACAGGATAGGCCCGTGCCGAAGGCCCGACCGCGCGGACCACCACCGGCCCCGCGAATGCCGTTCCCGCCAGAGCCGCCGTGAGCGCGGCCGCGGCGAATCCTCGCGCCATCCTCTTCTTGCTAGCCCAGATCATAACTGCCTCCCGGTTCGATATGCTGCAGACGATACACCAAGTTCGCCAGCGCTGCATCGCGAACATTGGTTAGCGCCAGGGATTCGAGCTCGTCGAAGGCCGATTCATCGCCGGCATCGATCCGCTCGAGCAGCTTTGCCAGATACGCGCGCTCTTCCGCTGTGGATTCCGGCACAGGTTCGAAAATTTCGACCGGGGTCGAGCGGCCACGCAGGGTGATCCGGCCCAGCGGCCGCCACCAGTCGAGCCCGGAGCGCTCGACCGCGGCCCTGCTGGCCAGCACTTTGGTGTTGAGCGGCTTGTTCGCGGATTCGAGCCGCGCCGCGGTGTTCATGCTGTCGCCAAGCGCGGTGTACTGGATACGTCCTTCGCCGCCGAAATTGCCTACGATCGCTTCGCCCCAGTGCAGGCCGACGCGGGTGCGGCCGATCGCCGGCACGCCCTCCGGCACGTCCTTGCGGAACGCCTCGCCCGCTTCGTACATCGCCCAGGCGGCGCGGGCGGCGCGCTCGCCATCGTCGGGACGGGAAATCGGCGCCCCCCAGAACGCGACCACCGCGTCGCCGACGAATTTGTCGATCGTGCCGCCATAGCGCAGCACCGTCTCGCTGAGCGTGTCGAGATATTTGTTGAGCAGGAACGCGACCATTTCCGGCTCGATCGCGTGGCTGAGCTTGGTGAAGCCTTCCAGGTCTGTGAAAACGACGAAAATCTCGCGTTTTTCGCCGTGCAGGGCGAGGCGGTCCGGATCGCGCAGGATCTCGCTGGCGATGTCGCGCGGCAGATATTTGCCGAGCGCGGACTGGGCGAAGCGGCGCTGCTGCGAGCCGACCGCGCGCGCCGTCGCGCCCACCGACGAATAAGCGAGCAGCCAGCCGATGCCCCAACCGAACGCCGGGAGATATTGCGTGTCGATGCCGTGCCATTGAAGGTAAAAGGGCAGGGCGACGAAGAAGATCGCCTGTCCCACCATCAGCACAGCCATCCGCCACGGCCGCGCGTCGAGCAGTGCCGTAAGCGTGCCGGCGATGATGACCAGCAACGCCACCGCCCAGGTCGAGCCCGGCGGGATGCCGCTATATTGGACGCCGTCGAGCAGCTGGGCCAGCATTGTCGCGTGCACTTCCAGCCCGATCGTTCGTTCGCCGGTGATCTTCTTCATCGGCGTCTCGAACAGGTCGAGGTCGAGCAGGTCGCCGCCGATCAGCACATAGCGGCCCTTCACCTGATCGGTCATCAGTGCCGCCGTGTCGGGATTGGCAATGAGGTCGATCGGCAGCTTCGAGAATACAGGCCGATCCTGATACGCCGGCAGGCGGAACCGCACGCCGCGGTGATAATCGTCGAAATTGTCCGCGGCCCCGGTCACTGCCCGCGCCAGCAGCGGCGGCAGCGTCTTTGGCTGCTTTGGCCAATTGCGGACCACGCCGTCATTATCGGTCTCGATCTCTATGCTCGTCGGGTGGACCGCGGTCGTCCGGATCTTGCTCTGGAAATCGCGGAGGAAATCCTCCTGCCGCTGCTCGATAAAGCGCCCGTTCGTCGCCGCGCTGGTAAAAGCGAGATAGGTCGGCGTCTTCATGCTCCGGAAGGCGTCGACCAGATAATCGTCATTAGGCGTGGGCTGGTCGACGATGATGTCGATCGCGATCGCCTTCGCGCCCATCTTGTCGAGATTGCGCAGCGCGTCCGCCAGAATCTTGCGGTCGAGCGGAGAGCGGACCTGAGTGTTGATCAGCGTATCGTCGGTGTAGGTGACGAGCAGGATGCGCGGGTCCTGCTCCGCGCGATCCGTCGTCAGCATCAGCCGGAAATCGTAAAGCGCGCGCTCGGCATCGGAAATCAGCGGCACTTCCCAGCTGAACCGGGCGACCAGCACGCCGATCAGCAGGACCAGCGCCGATGCGATCAGCCGCGGCGCGCCGACCTGGCGAACGATCCGCGCCGTTCGTTTTGACAAGGGCTGGGCCGCTCTCCCGGCGGCTGGGTCAGCTTCGCTCAAGGCTCGATCACTTCATCCGCACCAGCGGCTGTGCGCCGTCGCCGACCAGGACGAAGCCGGCCCAGTAAAAGGGATGGGAGGTCCGCGCATCGTCCATCAGCTTGACCTGACCCGCCTGGAGCGCCCGGCCGATCGAGGTGCCGGGTGACGCCTGAAACAGGCCGCCGATCAGCCGCTCGGTCGCCTGGAACTCGTCTGGCGCCGGCCAGTGGCTGGCAAGCACCGACCGGGCACCGCCGCCGATGAACGCGCGCACCAGTCCGTCGAGCGCGCTGCCGCCGCCGGTGGTGACGCCGGCTTCACGCGTCGCGGCGACGGTCGCGCGACCGGCGGTATCGCAGGCTGACAGCAGCACCAGGTCGGCATCCATGTGCAGGTCGTAGATTTCCTTGAACGACAGCAGCCCGTCCGACTGTGCGTCGCCAAAGCTGGTCAGCAGCGCCGGGCGCGCCGGGCATTGCGGCTGCGGCGCGGTCACGAATCCGTGGGTCGCAAAATGCAAGATGCGATAATTGGCGAGGTCCGGCCGTGCCATCACCGCCTCGTCCGTGAATGCTGCGCCGGTGACCACGTCGGAACCCGGACCAAGCGCCGCTTCCGCCGTCTTCAGCTCCTGCGCCGAAATCGGCTTGTTCCATTCGCTGAGCGGCCATTGGCAGGGATCGGCCGCGTTCGGACCCCTGGCGAGCGAGACGCGCGTGAAGGCGGGGGCGTTCTCGCCGAAGCCCAGATACGGCTTTTGCGCCGACGACGGTGCCGCCCTGCGCGCGTCGCGGAAGCCGCGAGCGGAGACGGCGGTGCTGATCCTCGCGGTTCGGCCGAGCCACTGGACGCCGGTGAAATCGAACTTGTCCGCGCCGGGCTTCGCCGCGCGCGCGACATAGCGATCGACGCTCGCCTGGTCGGTCGGCAGCAGCGCGAGCGGCAGCCGGAGCATCGCCCCGTCCGGCTCGAAAATCACGGCCTTGCTGCGGGCGACCTTGTCCGCCACCGGCCCGGTCAGCTCGACGTACAGGTTGCGAGCAAGCGTCAGGTTGAAGGGATAGGTGAAAACCTGGCCATCTTCGACCGTCGAGACGGTCGCGCGCAGATTGTCGACCTGGGTGTCGAGCTGATCGGCGGTGATCGGCAGCCGGTAAATCGCCGCGTCGGTCGGCGTGATGTAGGTGCCGTAGACGGTCTGGCCCACGACCGCGAGCTTCAGATAGGCCTCGTCCGGCTTCAATGCCGCGCGCAGGTCCGCGATCGACAGCGTGTCGGTCGACAGGGCGCGATATTGCGGGAAGGCAGAGAGCTTCGCCTGCATCACGGCCTGGTCGCGCTCGAGCTTGTCCAGTTCGGCTGCTGCTGCCGTGATTGCCGCATCGTTGGGCTGGTCGGCGTTGCGCAGGCTCGCCAGCCCGATGCGGCTGCGCTCCACCTCACGCTGGAGAACGGTGGCCTGGCGGAACAGGCTCGCCGCTTCGCCTGCGCCCTGGCTCAGCTGGCGGGCGAGCTGGGTCTGGGTATCGGCGACGCCGGGGCGCACCAGGGTCTGGGTGGCGAGGAAAAAGTCGTCGACCAGCGCCGGATTGGCCGGCGCGCGCTGCACCAGCGTTTCGAAATAGGGCGCAAGCATATTGCTCATGCCCGTCGTCGAATTGCCGCGACGCACGACGTCGGCGACCACCGCCTTGTAGAGCGCGAGCGCATCGTCGAGGCGGTTCTGGCGGACCAGGAACGCTGCCAGGCGGCTACGCGCCGCGGCGACGACGTTGGTATCCGGATAGCGCTGTTCCAATAGGGCGATCGATTCCCGGAACCGCTGCTCCGCACCCGCCGCATTGCCCGATCCTTCGAGCGCGGCGCCGGTTTCGGCGAGGATTTGCGAACGCAGGCGGATGATCGACACGACGCGGCCCTGCCGCACCGACTGCGCCTGGCGGAGCGCTTCTTCCAGCAATGGCAGCGCCTCGGCATTGCGGCCCTTCAGCCGGTACACGGTGCCGCGCAGCTGCAGCGCCTGCGCGTCGAGGATGATCGCGCGCTCCTCCGGTGTCAGCTGACCGGCCTCCGTGGTGCCGAGCCGCTCGCTCGCTGTGCCCGAGTTGATTTCGGCCGCGACGTCGTTGCCGATCTCGACCGCGCCGCCGATCACCCGCATCGGTTCGGTCAGCGGCACCACCGGCCGGTCGAGTTCGGCCAGCGCCGCGTCGAGCTTTTGCTGGTTGATCAGGTGCAGCGTCAGAAAGTTGCGCCGCAGACGGGTTTGCACCCGGTCGGCGGTCGGGATGCGCTCGGCTTCGGCGAACAGCCGGTCGGCCTCTGCGAACTGGCCGAGGTTGGATTTCTGCAGCGCTTCGTTGATCAGGTATTCGCCGGTCCGGTCCATGTCGGCGCGCTGCTGCAGGGTTCCGAAGAACTCGGCCGCCTCGGCATAGGCGCCGGCATTGTTGCGACGATACCCCTCGGCAAGCGCGCGGTCGGGGTCCAGCGATCCGGCCTGGACGCGAGCAAAGGCGATCGGATCGCTGCCGCCGGTCGTCGCGACCTCGATCTTCCCCGGAACGATCCGGTCGGCCACGACGGTGCGAAGCCCCAGCTTCAGCGCATCGTCATAGCCCGATAGCCCTTCGGCCACCCACACCGTGTCACCACGCCGAACTTGATAGACCCGGTAGCCGACATCGGCATCGTTCAGACGGCAATCGGTGCGGCTGACGCTGCCGAGATCCTCGATGGTTGCTTCCCCGGCCGCGGCGTCGCAGCGGGCTTCGGCGACCCGGATCGCCGCCAGACGCTGCGCGATGGCTTCAGCATTCCCGCGCAAGCCGTAGAGGTGCCCGATCGGACGCGATGCATCGCGGCAGATGATGACCCAGGCGCGATCGAAGATGCCGCCGATCGCCGGATCACGGCCTTTCGATTCGACCTGACAAAGGCTTTCGGCATCGGACCCGAGCGCGAAGCTGTCCTGAAGGCTGGGCCGCTGGTTGGCGGCCACAAGCGGAGTGGAGCCAAGAATGCCGACCAGGCCGGCGGCTAGCATCAACGCACGCACGATATATTCCCCCAACGGCCGAGCGCGGCCCTGCCGATGCAGGTGCCCGCCTCCACGCACGCGCCCGTTTTTTTGGGAATCTAAATGGCCTTAAGCGCACCGGTGCGCAAGGGATTTGGTCGATCGGTTTCCGGGTTCGGTTAACAAGACGGTAAGCTTGCCTCGCTAGCACCGCGGTGTGAACCTTGCCCGATCCGGTCGCTGGAAGAGCGTTTGCGGCGAAGCGCTGCTCGTCGCTGCGGCCTATCTATGCCTCAACTGGTTCACGCCGGAAGTGGCGCGCTGGTCAAACGGCCTGGCGGCGCTCTGGCCCTGCAACGCGGTTCTCCTCGCCTACATGCTGGTCCGGCCGCGGCGCGAGTGGTTCCTGGCATCCGCGCTCGTCTTCCTGGTCTGTATCGGCGTCAGCCTTTATTCCGGCCGCCCGGCCGTCGTGTCTCTCGCCTTTGCAACCGCCAACCTGATCGAGAGCGCCACCGCGGCGCTGCTGCTCCAGAATGTACTGCGCGCCCGGCCAGACCTGGAAAGACCGCGCGATCTGTTCGTGTTCGTGCTTGTTTGCGTGTTGGCCGTCACCTTGTCCGGATCGATTGCCGCCCTGGCGCTGATGACGCGCGGCGAGCCCTTCGGTGCGTCATGGCTTGCCTGGTTTTCGGCCGACGCACTCGGCCTGCTGATCGTCGTTCCGCTGCTGCTGATTGGCGGGAGAGCGGTGCGCTCCGGGGTCAAGCTCAGTGGCCGCCGCAGGGTTGATGCCGCACTGTCGCTCAGCCTGGTTCTAGTGATCAGCGCGTTCGTGTTTCTTCAGAGCGCGCGGCCGGTCGCGTTCCTGGTCTCGCCGGCGGTGCTGCTGGCCACGTTCCGCATGCGCGGAGTGGGAGCCGTCTTCGCAATGCTGATCGTGATCACGGTGGGGGCCATTGGGGGCGCCCTGGGCACCGGCCCGCTGGCATTTGCTGGTGAAACGATCAGCACCAAACTCACTCTGGTCCAGCTGTTCCTGGTGACGACGTTCCTGACCTCGCTTCCCGTCGCCGCAGTGCTGGGCGAGCGCGATCGCTTCGGCAGGAAGCTGCAGGAAAGCGAGGCGCAGTTCCGCGCGGTGGTTGACGTGGTGAACGACGTGATTTTCCGCACCGACGTCCATGGCAGGTGGACGTTCCTCAATCCGGCCTGGGAGCGGCTGACCGGTTACATGGTCGAACAATCGCTCGGCACCTCATTCCTCAGCCCCGTCCTTGCCGCGGACCGTGCGGATTTCCTGAAACGTCTCGAAGGGCTGAAGCTCGGCTTGTTCGACTCTGTCGACTATCAATTCCGGTTCTACACCGCCGCCGGCGAGGAGCGATGGGCCGAAGCGCGCGTCCATCGGCTCGAAGGCGCCGAGGGCGAGCTCGTCGGCTCGGCCGGTATCCTGACGGACATTTCCGACCGCATCGCGCTGGCCGCGCATCTGGACGAGGCGCGGCAGCGTGCCGAGCGAGACGCCGAGGCGGCGCTGTTGCTGGCGTCCACCGACGAACTCACCGGCGTCGCGTCGCGTCGGGCGTTCCTCGCCTATTTCGAGGAGCAATTGGCAGAAGCGCGCAAGGCGGGCACGCCGCTTTCCCTCGCCGTGTTCGACATCGATCATTTCAAGCGCGTCAACGATCGGCACGGCCACGCTGTCGGCGATGAAGTTCTGAAGCGCGTCGCGGCGATTGCGACGGCCTGCGTTCGCGAGCGGGATCTAATCGGCCGCTTGGGCGGGGAAGAGTTTGCGATCCTGATGCCGCAAGCCTCTATCGTGCAGGCCGGCAGCGCCGCCGAGCGGCTCCGGGGCGCCTGCGCGAGCGCGGATGTGGAGATTCCGGTCACCGTGAGTGTCGGCGTCGCGTCGGCTTCGACTGGAAGCACCATCGCTTCGCTGCTCAAGGACGCGGATGTCGCGCTCTACCGCGCAAAGGCGGAAGGCCGGAACTGCCTGAGGATCGCGGCCTAGGCCTCTAGCGCCAGCATCGCGAAGGTGGCGAGCCAGTGTTCGCCCATATAATCGCCGGCGACGTGCGGCAGGCTGGCGGCGAGGTGTCGGTCGGCGGCATCGCGCGCAATAGCGGCAAGATCATCCGGCAGGGCCGGCGCAATCTCACGCCAGCACCAGGCGCGGCTCAAATTGCAGCCGTCCAGATGGGCGATCTTGCCGTCACTGCGATCCGAAACATAGACGGGTTCGAGCAAACTGCGTGGTTCGCCCTGGGCCAGCCGTGGCAGGAACCCGGCGAACCAGTCCGCGAATTCCAGGCCCATCACACGGCGCATCAACAACGCCTCGCAGAGCGCTGAGGACAGGAATTCGTCTCCACCCGGTTCCCATGCCTGGCAATCGCGGTCCTCGCCGAACCAGCCGCGCGCCTTGTCCGCGATCAGCCGGCGCAAGTCCTCGTCCGGCCATTCGCGCGCGAGCGTCAGCGCAAAGGCGGAGTTGAAATGCGTGCCGACCCGGATCGGATAGGTGAGGCGGGGCAGATAGGCTTTGAACCGCTCGGCAAAGGCTTCGGCCAGCGGGTGCAGCGCTTCGCCCCAATCGCGATCGGTGTGCCGCGCCGCCTCGACCTGAAGCGCGATCGCCCAGGCCCAACCATAGGGCCGCTCGAACCCGCCGGAATAGGCGCGATCGAGATAGGCGAGTTCGCCGGCGACCTTTTCCGGCGTCAGCATCTCGTCCGCCAGCGCCTCGATCCGCCTCGCGACGGGCAGGTCCGGAAACAGCCGCCGCACGCGCAGCAGCAGCCAATAGCCGTGCACGCAGCTGTGCCAGTCGAAGCTGCCGTGGAAGATCGGATGCAGCCGCGCCGGCGACTGCACGTCCTCCGGCCCGTCCATCACATGATCGAGCTTGTGCGGATATTCGCGCGTGACGTGGCCCAGCGCGATTTCGGCAAAGCGTGCGGCGACTTCGGGAGTGAGTGTCTCGGTCATCGGAATCCCAGCCAGTAGATCAGGGCGATATTGCAGACGAGGAGGGGGAGGGCGGTGCCGACCTGCGCCTTCACTACGGCATTGCGGTCCTTCAGCTCCAGCAGCGCTGCGGGCACGATGTTGAAGTTGGCCGCCATCGGCGTCATCAGCGTGCCGCTGAAACCGGCGAGCATGCCGATCGCGCAGACGATCGCCGGGTTGCCGCCGAAGCCGTGGACCAGCAGCGGCAGGCCGATCGCTGCCGTCATCACCGGAAAGGCGGCAAAGGCGTTCCCCATGATCATCGTGAACAGCACCATGCCCAGTGTGTAGGCGAGCACGGCCGCGAACAGGCTGTCGTGCGGGATCACCGTGGTGGCCATGCCGCCGACCAGGTCGCCCACACCAGCCACGGCGAATACCGCGCCAAGGCTCGCAAGCATCTGCGGCAGCACCGCCGCCCAGCCGACTGCGTCGATCAACCGCCGCCCTTCCTCAAGTGCGGAGAGTGGTGGCGGCCGCAGCCACGCATAAAGGGCGACGAGCGCAAGGATGACGCCCAGCCCGAGCGAGACGAGCGTGATCTGCTTCGGATCGATCAGGCCCGATCCCGGCAGCAGGAACGTGCCCCCGAGCGCCGTGACGGGGATGATGAGCGCAGGAAGGAAAAGGCGATTGCCGTACCGTGCTCCGTCGTCCGCTTCATCACCGACATCGGGTTTCCTCAGCGCGCCGGTCCCGGCGAGCGCCACCAGCGCGAGCACCAGCAGGCCGTTGCCGAAATCGCCGAAACGATCGCCGCCCAGGAAGCTCGCGGCAATCAAGCCCCAGAAAGCCGCGTTGCCGATCCGGCGCCGAGCGATGCTCAGGATCGCATAGGCCGCGAAGATCAGCCCGGTGAACGTATAAAGCGCGGGCAAGCCGATCATTTCTTCAGCTTCCGGTCTAGCCAAAGCAGCCGTGCGCTATGGATCAGGAAGGCACAGATCGCGCTGGGGATCGCCCAGATCGACAGATGGAGCGGCGCGACATGGATGCCGTTCTGGTCCAGGAAGCCGACGATTAGCAGGATCGATCCGATCGCGATGAAGATGTCTTCGCCGAAGAACAGGCCGACATTGTCCGTCGCGGCGGCCATCGCCTTTACGCGCTCGCGCATGTCCTCATCGAGTTCAGCATCTCGTTCCGCGGCGGCTTCCGCCATAGGCGCGACAAGCGGGCGGACCGTTTGTGCGTGCCCGGCAATCGAGGTCAGGCCAAGCGCCGCGCTCAGCTGGCGAAAGGCCATATAGCCGATCAGGAGCCGCCCGGTCGTCGCGCGCCGGAACCGCGTGATCATCCGCCGCGCCTGCTGCTGCAGCCCATAGCGTTCCAAAAGCCCGATTACCGGCAGCGCGATCCAGATGATCGACACATAACGGCTGTCGTTGAACGCCTTGCCGAGAACGCCAATCACCTCGACCAGCCCCTTGCCCGCCGCCAGGCCCGTCGCCAGCGCCGCCGCGGTGACGACGGCAAGCGGGTTCAGCCGCAGCAGGAAACCCACAACGACGATCAGGATGCCGGTCAGGGGGAGGTAATTGGTCAATGCCGTCCTTTTCTACGCGGTTTGGCCTGAGCTTGTCGAAGGCCTCCCGTCTTCTTTGCGCCTGGAGCTAAAAGGGAAGGGAGGGCTTCGACAGGCTCAGCCCAAACCGAGTTTGATACGCTCATCGAGCCTCGCTTTCGCGTCCGTATCCGCCGCCGCCCGGCGTCTCGATCACGAAGACTTCGCCTGCATCCATCGCGGCCGAAGCCGTCGCGCTCAGCACCTCCTCGCGTCCGTCCGCGCGCACCACCCGGTTCACGCCCGGCATCGCGTCGCTGCCGCCGCAAATCCCGCGTGGCGGCACGCGCCGGCGGTTCGACAGGACGCTCGCGGTCATCGGCTCGAGGAAGCGGATGCGCCGCTGGACGCCGTCGCCGCCCTGCCATTCGCCGCCGCCGCCCGATCCGCGGCGGATCGCGAAACGCTCAAGCAGCACCGGATGGCGTTCCTCCAGCACTTCCGGGTCGGTCAGGCGCGAGTTGGTCATGTGCGTCTGCACCGCGCTCGCGCCGTCGAAGCCCGGCCCAGCGCCCGCGCCGCCGGCGATCGTCTCGTAATATTGATAGCGCTCGTTGCCCCAGGTCAGGTTGTTCATCGTGCCTTGGCTTGGCGCAAGCGCGCCGAGCGCAGCGAAAATCGTGTCGGTCACCACCTGGCTTGTCTCGACGTTTCCGGCGACCACCGCCGCCGGATAGCGCGGCGCCAGCATCGACCCTTCCGGGATCACCAGCCGGATGGGCCTGAGGCACCCGTCATTCATCGGGATCGCGTCGTCGACCAGCGTTCGGAACGCGTAGAGCACTGCCGCGCGAACGATCGAGCTCGGCGCGTTGAAATTGTCGGGCAGTTGCGGCGATGTGCCGGTGAAGTCGATGGCCGCGGACCGCCCTTCGCGGTCCACCGTCACCGCTACTTTCACAACCGCGCCATTGTCCATCTCGTAGGCGAATTGGCCGTCGGACACTCGCCCGATCAGCTGGCGCACCGCTTCTTCGGCATTGGCGATGACATGGCGCATGTACGCGTCGATCACCTCGCGACCATAGTCCGCCGCGACCCGCTGCAGCTCGGCGGCGCCGCGCGCGCAGGCGGCGATCTGCGCCTTCAGATCGGCGATGTTGCGGTCCGGATTGCGCGCGGGCCAGCGGCCGGATGCCAGGATCGCGCGCATCTCGGCTTCGAGGAAGCGGCCCTCGTCCACCAGCAGCATATTGTCGAGCAGGATACCTTCCTCCTCGACCGACTTGCTGTCGGGCGGCATCGATCCCGGCGCGATGCCGCCGATATCGGCGTGATGCCCGCGCGCGGCGACGTACCAGGCCGGCGCCGGGTCGGCGTCGACGAACACCGGCATGATGACGGTCACGTCCGGAAGGTGCGTGCCGCCCCGATAAGGCGCGTTCAGCACATAGACGTCGCCGCGCCTGATCCCGCGCCCGTCCCGGTGATCGCCGCGCGCCTCGATGATCGTGCGAATACTGTCGCCCATCGATCCCAGATGCACCGGAATATGCGGTGCGTTGGCGATCAGCGCGCCTTCCTGGTCGAACAGCGCGCAGGAGAAATCGAGCCGCTCCTTGATGTTGACGCTGGTGGCCGTGTTCTGAAGCGCGACGCCCATTTCCTCGGCGACAGCCATGAACAGGTTGTTGAAAATCTCCAGCATTACCGGATCGACGCTGGTGCCGATCGCGGGTGCAGACTCGCGGGGGCTGGTGCGTTCGAGGATCAGGTTCAGGTGCGCGTCCACGCGCGCGGTCCAGCCAGGCTCGACGACCGTGGTGGCGGACGCGTCGGTGATGATCGCGGGGCCGGGGACGGTCGTGCCCGGGGAGAGGCTAGCTCGATCCAGAACTCCGCTCGCTTCGAGCGAAGTCGAGAAGCGTGTCTCGACTTCGCTCGACACGAACGGAACTTCTTCCTCTTCCCTTGCGATTGCCTCCACCACCAGCGTCTCGACGATCACCGCCGTCTCCGGCGCGACATACCCGAACTGCGCCCGGTGCGCCGCCTCGAACGCGTCCCGCATCTCGGCCGGCGACCCGATCCCCACCTCCAGCGTGCTGTCGCTGCCTTCGTAGCGCAGGGCCGCGCGGCGCCTGACCGTCACGTCCGCCACGCCTTGCGCGACCAGTTCGGCGCGCGCGCTCGCTTCCAGCGGTTCGAAGGGCAGCGCCTCGCCCAATGGTCGCGCAAATGTCTGCTGCCTGATCAGCGATCGATCCGCGATTCCGATGCCGTGCGCCGACAGGACGCCGGCCAGCGGGTGGATCATTACCCGGCTCATGCCCAACGCGTCGGCGACCAGGCACGCATGCTGGCCGCCGGCGCCGCCGAAGCAGGCGAGGGTGTAGCGCGTCACGTCGTGCCCGCGCGCGATCGAAATGGACTTGATCGCGTTCGCCATATTGTCGACCGCGATGCGCAGGAATCCGTCGGCCAGAGCCTCGGGCGTCATGTCCGCTTCGGCGCCCATCGCCTCGAATTTTTCGCGTACGACGTCGATGTCGATCGGCTGGTCGCCGTTCGGGCCGAACACGGCCGGGAAATGATCGGGCCTGATCTTGCCCAGTAGCACGTTGCAGTCGGTGACGGTCAGGGGGCCGCCGCGGCGATAGCAGGCGGGGCCTGGCACCGCGCCGGCCGATTCGGGCCCGACCCGCAGCCGTGCCCCGTCAAAGCGGCAGATCGATCCCCCGCCCGCCGCGACGGTGTGGATCTCCAGCATCGGCGCGCGCACCCGGGCGCCCGCGACCACGCGTTCGGTCGAGCGCTCATACTGGCCAGCATAGTGCGACACGTCTGTGGAGGTGCCGCCCATGTCGAAGCCGATCACCTTGTCGAACCCGGCCTCGGCGGCTGTTTTGGCCATGCCGACAATGCCGCCGGCCGGCCCGGACAGGATCGCGTCTTTGCCGCTGAAGCTCGACGCCTCGACCAGCCCGCCGCTCGACTGCATGAACAGCAGCGGCGCGCCGTCGTCCAGGTTCGCGCGGACGCGCTCGACATAGCGGCGCAGCACCGGCGACAGGTATGCGTCGACCACCGTCGTGTCGCCGCGTCCGACGAGCTTGATCAGCGGTCCGACCTTGTGGCTGACGGAAATCTGCTCGAACCCCGCTTCTGCCGCGATCTCCGCCAGCCGTGCTTCATGCGCCTGGTATTTCCACCCGTGCATCAGCACGATCGCGATCGCCTTGAACCCGCGCGCGCGGGCGGCGGCGAAATCGGCGCGGGCGCGGTCCTCGTCGAGCGGCAGCAGCACCTCGCCCGCGGCAGTCACCCGCTCGCCGATTTCGATCACGTCCGAATAGAGCGGTTCGGGAACCCGGATCTGCCGCGCGAAAATATCGGGCCGCGCCTGATATCCGATCCTGAGCGCATCGCCGAACCCGTGCGTGATCGCCAGCAGCAACGGCTCGCCCTTGCGCTCGAGCAGTGCGTTGGTCGCGACGGTCGTGCCCATCTTGACGCTGTCGATCGGCCCAGGCCCGTGCTCCGCGATCAGTGCGGCGATGCCGGCCGTCGCGGCGTCGTCGTAGCGTTCTGGGTCTTCGGACAGGAGCTTCTTCGTGATCAGCCGGCCGTCAGGGGTGCGGGCGACGATGTCGGTGAATGTGCCGCCGCGGTCGATTGCAAAGCTCCAGCCCATGGGCGCGGCTTTGCGGGAGGGAAGGGCCGGCGTCCAGCCCTAAGCTCCTCCTCGGAACGGGGAGGGGGGCCGCGACGCG
>NZ_BBWU01000001.1 GCF_000974765.1 Sphingomonas changbaiensis NBRC 104936
CCGGATCTGGAACGGCCCGAACGGCGCCCATTGCAGCCGTGGGAATCCTTCGCGTCGAGCGCCTGCTTCGCGCCGCATCGTCGCGGTTTGCATAATGGTGCGTCGCTTCCATATCCGGCCATTCACAAGGTAATCGAGGTCATGGGCTTTGTGCCTCGAACTCGTCGCGGCGCTTTCCCGCCGATCACTAGTCCAGCTAAACGGAGATATGAAAGCACCCGCTTTAGGCAAGCGCACGCTTGCGGTCGTGTTTGGCGCGGCCGTGCGCGCCGACGGGAGCGCGAGCCCGACATTGGCCCGTCGTGTTGGCTACGCCGCCGCCGCGGCGGAAGCTGACCCGAGCGTGGATCTGTTTCTCTCGGGGAAGGTCGGGGACCATCCACCTTCGGAAGCTTCTGTGATGGCCGCACTGTTGGCGGGCAATGTTTCCGCCGAGCGACTGACGCTGGACGAGGTCAGCGGGGATACGCTTCAAACGGTGCGGGCGGCTGCCGCTCATGCGCGCGCGAATGGATACGCGGCAATCTTGTCTTGCACAGATTCCTATCATCAGCCGCGAGTGCGAATGCTGTTCTGGCTCCTCGGATTTTCCAGTTTGCCGGTGCCGTTACCCCCTCGCGGGGGAAAGCAATTGCGGCTGAAAATGTGGCTCCGCGAATGCGCCGCGCTCCCCTACGATCTCGTTGCCGGGATCTGCGCCGCCTGGCGCGATCGCCGTCACCCAACGACAACGTCATAGGAATTGCGCCCGCATCCGAGATGCGGAGCAATTGTGGACTGTGCGCCCTTTCGGGATGTCCGCCGCGCGTCCAGACCGCTCCGAAACGGACATTCGCATTCCGGACCTGGGATGGTCCGATTAGCGCCCATTGCGGACATCGCAGTTGTTCCGTCACAATGACTACACTGAAGACCCGAACTCATGCCGAAATGAGGAAATAGCTGTTCGACAACGTCTTGGTGGCACCCGCTCGCAAAGTAGCTGTCCTTTCGCAGACTATAGAGTGATTGAGGAGTCATCGAGCCGCGCAGAATGGATGTGCCGCGTGAAGGCGCCATGCCTGGCTGATTTCATCCCTATTGTTCCAGAACGGCGGTTTTTTCGGTCATCGCCAAAACTAGGGTGCCGGCCGGAATGTTGGCGCTACGGCCGGTGAATACCGGGCCGAGCACGGCCATGCCCACGACGGCGCCGGCTTCCACCGAGCCCTGCTCACGCTCGGCACCGGTAAGGCGCACAGTGCGGCCGTTCACTTGCAGGTAGAGCGGCCGAATGACGAGCCGCCCGTTCATGCCCATCGCGCCTTTGGCGCGTGCATCACTGATCTGACCCACGGCTGACGTCCCGGCCGGGATCGCGACGAGATCGCCGATCCGCACATCTTCCGTGACCGTGAGCGACACGAAGTCGCCCTTGACGTTGGTCTTGCTCGACAGCGGCTGCGCTGTTGCGAGCCTCACATCGGTTCCCATTGGTACGACGACAGTGGCGGCTTCCGTTCGAGTGGCGATGCCGCAAACGACGCCAACGCTCGTGATGCAAAGGGCTGCCCGAAGAGCCGAGAACCTCATTTCGCTGCGGCTTCGGTCGACGCTGGCGCGACGGTTGACACTGGCTCTTCGACCCGACGCGGCACCGGACCCGACATGTCGAGCACGACATCCGAGGCAACAAAGCCCGCCAGGATCTCTCCCGCCTTGATCTTCGCGTTGTTACCGCGATGAAAGAACCCCGCCCAGCCGGTGAACAGGACGGCCAGACCCGCGGAGCCGGCGCCGGTGCCCTTCGCGCTCATCTCGCCCTCGAGCGGGATTTCGGTTTCGCCGAGCTGGATGTGGAGGAGCTTGGCGGTCATCCGGCCCGACTTGCCGAGACCTCCGGAGTCGCTCGCGCTGATGACCTGGCCGAACGCCGTCGTTCCCGCCGGCACGATCGTCCGCCCGTCGATCACGATCGCCTTGTTGACGCGCAGCTTGAAGATCTCGCCGGCGGTCGCGTCGGCCGTGCTGACTTCCCTGGGCGCCATCAGTTCGACGGGCGTGTCGCGGGGCAATGTGACGCGGGTGGCGGGAGCGGCAGACGCCGGCACGGCCGGTGTCTCTGGGCTGGAGACCTGAGCGGACGTTGCGGAGGCGGCCGCGAGCGCCGCGAGCAGAATGCATGTCTTCATGATTTCCCCCTCTTGGCGTGGATTGATGCACAGACTAGCATCATCCGGCAAGCGCTTGATTGTGGGGCCTTTGGTCAATCGGCGCTGCGAGGCCACTGCGCGGGGCAGTGGTGGAAAAGGGGAAGAACAATGAAGGTTCGGGCTTTAATCTCGTGCGCCGTGCTGGCGTGCGCATCCGTTGCCGTCGGTGGGGTTGCCACCGCCAAGGACAAGGCGAAGACCTATGTCGTGGTGAACGAGGACGTCGGCGTGCCTGTGTTCGCCTATGACATCACGGACCGCCCTTACACCGTAGTCGGCGAAGTGAAGGCGGGCGTTCGCAAGGCGACCGTGTTCAGCAAGGAAGCGAGCCAGGAGAAGATCTACAAGGAGCTCTGGGAGCGCGCCGAGAAGATGGGTGCCGACGCGGTCATCAACGCCAAATACGGCGACAGCCATGTCAGCGTGATGAGCTGGGGCAAGACCAACGCCACTGGCACCGCGATCAAGTTCACCGGAGCGCCGGCCACCGCGGTGACGCCGGCGGGCCAGTAAGGGACGGAAGCGAAGCAGCCGCATACCCCCATCGACCCCCGTTGATGAGAGTGGCTGCTTTCAGAGGGCGAAAGCTGACCGGACGCCCCCAGGAGCCGGTCCGGGCTTTCGCTCTCAACATATCGGATCAAACGAAATGGCCGAGCTCCCTCGCCCGTTCGAAAACGATGACGCGGAAGCCGCCGCGCAGGCGCTTGGGCGGCTCAACCAGGCGGCATCGGAAGCGCGGACGAAGGATGCGCAGGACGCGCTAGTCGAGAGCGCCCTGCGGTTCATGCAGAACGAGCGGAACAAGCGGATGCGGAACGCACCTCGATGAGTCGATCGATGTGCGAGCCGGTCGAACCGGCTGACGCATGTCGATGAGCCCCGGTCACGAGCACAACGCCAAATTACCGCCGGGTGAGTGGCACTCGCGGCCACATCAGTGGCCGCCCTCGATCCATGGGATGCCGGCGTCTCGCAAGGCTTCAGCCAAAGCGGCCTCGAGCTCGAGAGACTCCCACCGCTTCATCGGATTCAAATGGTCCACCAGATTTGGCAACAGCCGCACTCCGAAGCGCCGGACCGCGCCACTCGCCTTGTATCCGGCCTTGTGCTGATCGAAGCGCCAGTCCGGGTCGCGCGAGGTCTGCCCCACATAGAGGCCCCACCGCCCATTTCGCGCCGTGTCGTGCAGCAGAATGACGTAGACGGAATGGCTGGCACCCCGCTCTCCCACAGTCGTGGCGCGGAAGCTGCGCGCGATGCCTTCTGCTTTCTTGATCCACTCAGGGCCGGTCCGCTCCACGGCAACCATTCAGGTCAGCAAGACGGGAGAGTGGATGACGACCTTGTGTGACGTTGGAGAACGGCTGTCCTTCAACATAGAAGTCATGCTCCGGCTCGGATTGCTTCGGCGGCCAGGCTGCCGAGTTCGGGGCTTTGGTGGATGTGGCACCCAGGCTGGGTCTTGCCGATCAGGTTGACGATTGCCGCCGCGACCGCGTCCGCCGAGACGGAAGCGTATCGACCCAAACCGCCGACCAGCAGCGGATCGAGCAGCGGCGCAAGCTGTTGCGCGAGCTTTTCGATCGGCCGCCGCTCCTGCCGCTCACCCAGGATCAGGCCGGGCCGGATGATGTCCACTCGTGCAAATCCGAGCGACGTCACTGCCTTTTCCACTTCGCCTTTGACGCGCAGGTAAAATCCGCGCCCGCCCGCGCCCACCGAGGAGACCATGATGAACTGCCGCGCACCTCTGCCCAGCGCGGCACGTGCAACAGCGAGCACATAGTCGTGGTCGACCCGCCGAAAGGCGGCTTGGGCTCCTGCCTTGCGGATGGTCGTGCCCAAACAGGATATTCCGACATCGACCGGGTCCGGTCCCGCCACCCCCAATGGATCGGCAACCAGCGCGTCGAAGTCGATTGCATGCTCGGCCATACAACGAGGCGTGCGCGCCAAACTCGTCAGTACTACATCGTGGCGAGTGGACAGGAGCTTGGTCAGGCGCGTGCCGACCAGCCCCGTCCCGCCGGCGAGCAGGACACGCACGGTCACGGGGCCGGTTCGAGGACTTCGAGAACCTCGACACCGGCGCCAAAGTCGATCCGATCGCCCGCAGCGGCGCCGACCAGTGCGCGCGCGAGCGGAGCCGAGAACGGTATGTGGCCGGTGGCTGGATCGGCTTCGTCGTCGCCAACGATGTGAATGGTGCGTTCGCTCTTGCCGATACGGACCCGTAGACATGATCCGAACGCAGCTTCGCCGGCCGGGGGTGCCGGCGCTTTGATCGCGGTCACCTGGCGCGTATTCCAGTAGCGCAGGTCGCGTGCGATCCCTTCGCGCTCGACCTCGTCGGCGGCAACAGCCAGATTCGCTTCCAACTCGGCGATCCGTGCCGCAATGAGCGCCAATCCGCGCGCCGTGACGTAGTTTGGCCCGCTCGGGATCGTCCGCTCGAAGCGCGGCTCCTTATGTTCTTCGTCGCTGTCGCGCCGAAATGCCACGCTCATCGAATTGCTCCGCCAATACGTCTGACGTGTACAATGCTCCATTCGGTGCGCGAGGGCCATGATCGGCTGGATTGCGCCCAGCCGGGGCATCCGCCGCGGGTCGATTTCGCAAACGATCGCTCGCTATCGGCGATGCGGAGCCCAATCGAGAGTGGGGCTAAAACCCTTCAAGAATTACCATGCGCGCGGCGCGGCTCCGGTGCGCGCGCTCACCGCATTCTCGATTTCCTGCAGTTGGGCCCGATTCATCACTTGGGCTTCCAGCAGCGCCTTCATCAGCTCGTCCACCAATGCGGCCAAGAAATGCAGCTCGGCGCGCTCCGAAACCTGGTCTTCGCTATCAATGTCCATGCTGTCTCTCACCCTGAAATGGCCAATCTCTGCATCCCACCTGGCCCTCTGTTGAAGGCGCGATCGGGAATGCCCACCGCCGGCACGATATCGCTCAATGATGTTTGACATCTTATCGGCTCGCCGTTCCGCCCGCGCCTGGGAAATGAGGGGAGGGAGTACCGATCCCGGCCAGCCGTTGGGACCGGACATGGATCGCTTCGGCCCCCGCCGTGGCCGAAAGGCGGGAAGAATTGAACGTCCTGCTTAGCGGAGCGCTGTCCGTCTGTTCGGGGTCGCGGCCGAACCCGGCTTCGATCCGGACGGCGGCCGCCCGCGAGCCGCTTTACCGCCTTGCCGTTGAAGTCGGCGGCCTGCGGCCGACCTTCGCAAACTCGAACCGAGCAGCTGCGGGTATGCGTCGGCAAACACTGAATAGCGTCGTTGGAACGCACCGCGCCGTCGGCACCCACCGCATATCACCACCGGTACACGAGGCACGAGGCGCCGAGGACCAATGCGGTCGCCCCTCGTCGGCAAGGCGCAAGCGGTTTACGCGCAACGCCAAATACGCGACAAATCGACCCAATGGGGGATATCCGGACTATCAGCGAAACGCCCATGCTGCGTCTTTTCGGCGCGCCGGCTCTCCTTCTCGGCGAGCACGGGATTCGGCTCAGCCGCCGTGCCACCGCCTTGCTCGCCTACGTCGCGCTTCAGCCCGGCCGGCCGGTCTCGCGCGCGGCGCTTGTCGACCTGCTCTGGCCGGGACGATTTCCCGCTCATGCGCGCGGCAGCCTCAGGCACTGCTTGGCTGAACTTCGAAACGCTCCGGTCGATCACCCGCTTATAGTGACCGAAGGCGACGCCGTGATCGCGTCCGGCGGGATTGCCACGGACGTTTCCACGTTCGAGCAGCGCGGCGGGGCCGAGCTTCTTGCCGAACTTGAGACGCTCTCCCCGGGGCCGCCTCTTGCGGGGCTCGACGTGAGCCCGCCGATGGAAGCCTGGGTCGCGGGCGCTCGTCGTGCCCTCGAGCGGCGGATCAGGCAACATGTGCTTGGTGCGGTCGAGTTGGCCTCGACCGCAAAGGACTGGTCGTTGGCGCGCCGCCTTGGCGAAAGCTGGCTTGCCCGCGCCCCCGAGGATGAGGATATGACGGCTCTGGTCATGCGTTGCGAAATCGAGATGCGCGTGCCCGACCTGGCCGCGGCTCGCTATGAACGACTGGTCGCGCGCGAAGCTGCACCGGCGGGCGTGGGTTCGATTGCGGCCGAACCGCCTCCGCCGACCGCCGCGCCGCTTCTGCTCGTTGCTCAGATGGAAGGCACGGCCGCGGACGCCGAGCGCATGAGTCTTGTCCTGCGCGAGGAGTTGCTGGTCGCGCTATCGCGATTCCGGGACCTGAGGCTGATAAGCGCGCCGCATCCGCTCGACGCGCTGGAAGACGGCAAAAGCCGGATCGGGTATGCTTTGGGCGCTACGCTGCATTCGGACGCCATCATTGTCACGCTTCTCGAACTGCCCTCGCGAACGGTCCTCTGGTGCGAACGCACGTCACTCGGGTCAGGAGAGAAGGTCCAGACTGCTCTCGATCATATCGTCGGCCGGACCGCTGCTGCGGTGCTGCCGGCCGTCGACGCACACGCGATGCTGCGGCCGCACGCGTCGGGGCCGCTTTATTCCCAATATGTGGCCGCACGAACGCACGCGATCCAGGCGCGCAGCTTCGCAGACGCTGTCGGAGCTGCGAGCGCGCTCGAGGTGCTTATCGCAAGCGCTCCCGATTTCGCACCTCCGATGCTGGCGCTGGCGCGCCTCCTCAACACCGACTTCGGCTATACTCGCGCCGGGAGTTCCGGACCCCCAGAGCGCGAACGCGCGTTCGCGCTGACCCGCCGCGCCTTGTCGCTCGATCGTCACCACGTGCACGCCTATACGGTGATGGGCTGGTGCCACCTGTGGCGCGGCGACTGGGCGCTTGCGCAGCGGAACTTTGAAAAGGCAGTCGAGCTCAATCCGCATCATCCCGAGCGCCTCGTCGAAGCGGCGTTCGGGAGCCTTTTTCTCGGCGACCTTTCGACGGCGAGCGCGCTTTTCGACCGCTGCCTGGCCCTGGAGCCGCATCTCGACGACCGGTTCCGTGCAGATCGCGGCCTGCTCCATCTGCTTTCAGGCGAGTTCGATCGCGCCCTTCAAGAGTTCCTGCACGTCGCCGACCGTCGTGGCTGGGTCGTTCTCTACGAGCTTGCGGCCAGTGCGCTGGCCGGCGCCAACACCGCCGATGCGCGTGCCGAGGCGGCTTCGTGGCTCGCAGCGATCTGGCCGGATGGACGTGTGCCGTCCCAGGTCGCACTCGCAGAATGGATCAGGCGGCAACGACCCTTCCGGCTGATCGCCCATCGCGATCTGCTGATCGAAGGACTTCGGCTCGGACTCAGCTGATCGGGAACGAGGGAAGTTCGACGCCGACTTGGCGCGCGAGCTGCCGCACATAGGCTGTCGCATGACAGTGTATGCTCGGATGGGGAGGGCGCTGGCGAGAGACCGCGGCGGCGAGCGCCGCACTTGCATCATCGCGTTTCACCCAGACCCGGTTCTCATCGATCCACGGCGGCAGCGTCGGCTCCACGATGTGCCCCGCTCCAGCCATGCGCTCGAAGATCGCAGGCCAATCCCGCTCGGTGAAATGGAGAGCGCGCGCGGCCTCGAACATGCGTCGCGCAGTGGTTCGGCCGATCCTGCGCGTGCGTAAGGCGAATCCGATCGTCGCTCGAACGTCGACAAGAGGCACGGTGACAGCGTGCGAGCCCATCGATGCTGGCACATGAAGCAACGCGACTTCGTCGTCGCCCGTGATCCGTTCCCGACGATAGGCCTCGTAGACGCGGCCGACGCCCTCCATGCCGAGACCGTCGAGTTCGGCCGCGCGGAGCGCCCCCATGCTCGCAGCACCGATCACCCGGAACCCGCGCGCGAGCAGGGCTAGGATTTCCTTGTGCCGAACGGCCGCTCGCGCGTCGAACACGCCGTCCAGGAGCACGACCGTGCACGGCTCTTCGACGATCAGCGCAAGCAAGTCCCCCGCCGCCGCAGGCGGCCGCACGTCGATGGTCGGGTCGATCCGGGAAGGCGCGCTCGGACCCAGGAAAGCGACGATGGCATTCATTTGGATATCCTGCGTGACTTGAGCCCGCCTGCCAGGCCGGGAACAAAGGCTTTCACGGTGGTGACCGGCGACTCCCGGGGAGAGAGCTTTACGATCCCTACCTGGGGCAGGCCCGCGCGGTCGAGTTCCGAAACGAACCGGTCGAGGTCCCAGGGTCCATGGCCGTTCACCGGAAAGGCGACACCCCGGTGGCCCGGCGGCAGCCCGGGCAGCCCGCTCGGCCGGTCACAGCCGGTGCGGACGGCCGGCGCAAGCGGCAGATCGTCTCTGCTGCCGGACAGGATGGTCGCGCGCGACTGGATTGCCTCCAGAACTGCGCCGAGCAGCGCCGCTTCCGGGTCTTCGTGCGCAGCCGCCCCACCCGTCGCTGCGCGCGCCGCCGAGAAGGGATCGGTGTCGTGCAGTTCGCAAAACAGCGCGGTCAATGGGATCACTGCGGGAAGCAAGCGTACGCGCGGGATGATGTTCCTTTCCGCGAAGGAGGAACGCAGTCCGCGGAACCAGGGGTAATCAATCGACTCCAGGTCGATCGACCGTCGCATCGACCGTGTGATCGGCTCCGCCGCTTCCGCCGCTCGGGCGTCCCGCTCGATAAGTTCGCGCAAGGCGCCCAGAGTTGCCGCTTCGAGGCCGAAATGCGCGGCCTGACCGTCGCTCGATCGACGAATGCCGGCTTCGCCCGGCCGCGTGGTGTCGAGCGAGACGCTTGCAAACGGAACCAGAAATGGCATCCGGCGGCCGAGAGGCTCGGTTTCGCACCAGGCGAGCAGCGCATCGGTGGTGCCCTCATCTCTCGTCACGGCGAAATCGTCGACGTGAAGCGGCCGCGCATCGGCTGGCAGTTCGGACCATGCGGCAACCCGGTCGACCCGCGACCAGCCTTCCGCGTGCGCCGATTCAATCGCTTCCATCAGCGCACCGCGCCGTGCCTCGCTCCGCGTCAAGCCCTTGCCCTGGTGCACGCTGAGCGCCCGGCTGTCAGGCCTGACCGCCTGCCAGACAGGAACGCCGATCCGATCGAGTCCGGTCAGGTCGGCGAGCCGCGTGACGCCGTGCTCGCGCGCCAATGGGACAAGAAACGCCTCTTCAGGCGTCTCAGTTGTGCGGAGGATCGGTCGCCTCGAAGATGTCGACCTGGCCGCGGCTCGTCACTTCCGCTGCCTCGAGCTTGGGATTCTGCTGGAACAGCTGCGCAATCCCGGCGATGCCTTGCTGCTGCTCCGGAGTGTTCGCCTGGTTGGGATCATAGGCCCAGAGCGCAAGCGTGACATAGAAGACTCCGTTCTTCTCGATGATGAAGACGGGTTCCGAAAGCGCTTCCCCGGAGTCGGCGGATACCGTCACGATATTTCCAGCCATAGCGTCCCCCTTTTGTCTGTCCCGCATTGGTTCGGAGCCGGTCAAAACTATGCGAGCGGGCCGACTCCGTCCATCCGGCAAGGCCGTGAATAGCGCGTGAATTAAGCGTCGCGAGGCTTCCGGTGACGGCTTGGCTGCGATTAGCCGAACTCGACTCTATTTCGGGAGCCGCCGTCATCGATTCGATCTTCCAGATGTCGGTGCGTAGCCGGTGGGGGCGCACGCCCGGGGAGCGCCCGCTTGCGGCTCCGAGGCGAATGAGCCGGAGAAAATGCTTGTTGCACTCACGAGGAGCGCCCCAGGCATGATCGCAGCTGCCACGACCGATGATCGGAAAGCCGCTGAAACAATGCGGCCGCTGGCCCGGCTCGATCGTGCCGCCGATCAGATCAGGTTAGGCGAACCGTCCGCGGCAATATCCGACCTCTTCGGATATCTTAGCGAGGTCAGGAGCCGCCTCGCCCAGGGGGACTGGCGCCAGTTCTGCAGCGCTGCGCGGTCGACCGTGCTTGGCCGCATCCTTGCCCGCGAGCCGATCGTCGCGACGGCTCGGCGCGCCAGAAAGCGCGATAGCGCACATGACGAGCTGCTCGATTTCATCGCGAGCACGCCGCTGCTGTGGGCTGACGATCCCACGATCGGCACACTTCACACAGCGATTGCGACACGCCCTCTGGCGTCGGCGATCCGCGCACGCGAAAGCGTGCTGCGCAGCAGCGCCGTCGACCGGATGCGACTGTCCGTCGAGCCATTCGTCGCGGCGGTCACCGCCGAAGATATTCGCCGAGGCTGGGCTATGGACGCCGACGCGCGCCGTCCTGCGGACTTCATGTTCGTGCGAGGGCTGTTCGACTGCATGGGAACCGCGGAGGCGATGCGTGTGACGCGGGCGGCTGCCTCCCGACTGCGGAGCGGCGGTTGCTTTCTCTTTTCGAGCTTCGCGGATGCCTGTCCCGATGCCGCTTTCGTCGAATGTTTTTTCGGCTGGCGCCCCGCCTGGCGCAGCGAAGGCGAGATGCGCGCGATCGCCGCGGCCGCTGGCTCCGGGTTCGCGAAGCGCCACTGGGCGAGCGCCGAAGGAGCGATCCATTATTGCGAGGTGCTGCGGCCGTGAAATGTTGGAGCCGCTGGCCTCGCGCGACTGCGCCCTCGACCTCCAAGGAGGTTTGGCTCTCGCGGACCCTGGCTCGTTCCGTTGGTTGCGTTGCGTCTGAACCCGACGAGAAGGAAATGGCGATGGATCGGGTCATGACCGCCGACGCTGCGGGCCATTTCCTCGGCAAGAATATTCCCTGCGTGCGCGTGCCCTGCGCCGGAGAATGGATCGCGGCGCAGGGCAGGGGGCAGGTGATCGGCGTCGCGCACGCCTGGCACGGTGGCGCCTCTTGGCGACGATCCGGGGCGCGCATGCCGCAAGCGAAGGTTTGGCGCCGGCTGCCTCGCAGGCGTTCGCCGATGGTGCAAGCTGACCCAAGAAGCGCGCGGGGGTGGCGATGAAAGGGTCCCGTCCCCGATGACGGGGAAGCAATTGGGGTGGCAAGCAATGTCCAGCAGCAGTCTGCCAGATGCCGATACGATCAATGAAGCGGCATGCGCTGATCCCCACCGGGCCCTCGGCGAACGTCACCGATCTGTCCTGGGTACGCGTGACTGGTTGCGGTCGTCCGATCAATTCATCGAGTCGAGACGGACGGAGCGCGCCGGATCATCTGCTCGCATTCGGTGCAGCACGCAGCCGGATGCGGCTGTGGGAGACAAGGACTGCGATATCGATATGCTGGTCGCGCGCGCTCGCCGCGAATATCGCTTGGCGGGAGACCGTTGCAAGATCTTCGGGCAGGGCCTGTTCGCCGACCCTGCATGGAATATCCTTCTCGACTTGGTGATCTCGCAAGCTGATCGTCGGGACATCAGCGTGACTGCCGCTTGCATTGGATCCCGCGCGCCTGCGGCCACAGCGAGCCGGTATATTGCGATGCTCCTCGCTGCCGGATTGATCGAGCAGGTCGCGGATGTGCGAGACGGGCGTCGCAAGTTCCTCCATCTCACGCCTCGCGCATGGGACGGCATGATGCGATTGCTCGGCTGATGGCCGGCTGAGATTTCGCTTTTCTTCATCGAAAGCGCTCGGCTGAAAGGTCGATATGATGCCTGCCGTCCGTGCCGGCTATTGCTCTGACGGCCAGTCGGGCATGGGCATTGCCGTGGGGCTCCGCCCGTCGTCCGGGAAGGTTTCGTTCAAGCAGTTCAGTGCGAGATCCGCCTGCGCGGCTGCAATGTGCATCCCCAGAGCATCGAGCGTGCCAATCGCAAGACGGAGCGAATCGCGAGCGCGCTCGATCGCTGCCTTGTTAGCCACGTGTGACCTCGGATTGATCATCCGCATCAAGTTCTCTCACTCGGTCTCGGGCGGCGCGGCTGTGACGATGCCGCGATCGGGCCGGGCCTGCTCACATCCGTAGCGGGATCGTCGCAAGCAGGCTTGTGCAAGTACGCCCATTTTGGAACTGATCAGCCCTTCCCGTGAGGTGCGCACCAAAGCCCGAACATGCTCCTACCCCTCGCGCGGGGCGCGGGGCCTCTGCAATTGCTTCAGTGCCGGTCTCGAACTCAGTGGGACACTTGGCACAAAGCCCAATCGCAAATGCGCATGGCAGCGCTGCTTGCCGATGAGCATGGCCGCTCATGGAGAAAGCCTCCGACGCGAGGTCGCTGACGCGCGAGCAGTCGTAAGCTGGGGTTTTTTCGGTTCTGGTGGGCAGCAGGCGCTATCGGCGGCTTCGCCGACCATCCTGCACGCGCCTCGACGGGTGGCACCAATACGTCAATCTGCGGGATACGTGCTGACCAGACGCGCTTCGAAGGGTTGCATTGGCGCGCCGGGACTCTAGTTTGGAGAGGCGCCGCAGCAGCGGCGCCGAGGCGTGAGAACCTTGCTTGGGAATCCGACCCGTGTTCCGGCCGGGTGGCCGACGCGCATGTCCAAGCCGTTCGCGGCCAAAGGCGGCGGCGCATGTCTCAAGTGAAGTGGATCGAGACCAGCTACGAGCGCGGAGCACAGGCCGGGTCCGCACATTGGACCGGCATCCTTACCGTGGCCCTCAAGCCGCCGGCGAGCGCCGAGGCGCTGCGCCGCAATCCGCTCGGACTCTATGTCGATGCCATCGACTGGAGCCGCGAGCTCGAGCCGGGGGTGACGGGGCCTGCGTCGCCGCTTCCCGCTGCGAGAGCGACCGCGGCCCCGGCACCCAGTCTTCCATCGGACACGCCGCTCGATCCGAACCTCGCCCAGCCCCAGCCACGCCAAGCGGAGACGCGCCAATGAAATCTCTTGTCATCACCGGCCTGCTCGCCAGCGCCAGCATCGCGGCGGCACAGACCCCCACCGTTCCACCGTCGCTTGCCGCAGCACCCCCTCCGGCAGTGGCTGCTCCGGTCGTCGCCCAACCCATCCCGCCGGTGACATCGCACACGATGCCGCGCCGGCATGTGCTGCCGTCTCCTGCAGAATTGCGCGTCCGCGCCGCGAACCGCGTGGCGACGCTCGAACCGGCCGCGGCCGGCTACTTGGGCGCGGTCCAGGTCTATCCGTTCAGCGAAGGTGCGATCTACCGTGTGCTCACTGCGCCTGGGCAGGTGACCGACATCGCGCTGCAGCCAGGTGAAGTGCTGGGCGCTGTCGCCGCCGGCGATACCGTCCGGTGGGTGATCGGCGACACGACCAGCGGGAGCGGCGAAGGCAAGCGGACCCATGTCTTGGTGAAGCCCTTCTCGGCCGGGCTGGTCACGAACATCATCATCACGACCGACAAGCGGACCTACCATCTGGCGCTCTCGAGCGCCGGACGCTCCGCAATGGTGGCCTTGTCGTGGACCTATCCGCAGGACCAGCTGATCGCGCTGAAGGCGGCGGAGGATCGTGCCCGGGCAACACAGCCGGTGGCGACCGGGCTTTCGGTCGACCAGCTCCACTTCGACTATGTCATCTCCGGCGACCGGCCGGCGTGGCGGCCACTGCGTGCGTTCGATGATGGTCGTCAGACCTTCATCGAGTTCCCGCCCAGTCTCGGCACCGGCGAGGCACCGCCGCTCTTCCTTGTCGATGCAAAGGGAACCGCGCAGCTCGTCAACTACCGGGTGCAGGGGCGATATTATGTGGTGGATCGGCTGTTCGAGACGGCCGAACTCCGCCTTGGGCTGAAGCGGCAGGACATCGTGCGGATCACCCGAGGGGGCCAGGTCGATAGGCGGGGGAGGGGGTCGTGAACGAGGCAGCCGTGCAGCCAAGCGCGAAGCTCGACCCGGAGACGCTGGCGATCCGGGCCCGGCCGCCGCGCGCAATCCGCTTCAAGCGCGGCGTGATCATCGCTGCCGCCGCTTGCCTGTCGGTCAGCCTGATCGCTGTGACCTGGATGGCGCTGACGCCGCGGCTGTTCCAGCGCGGGGAGACCCCACAGGAACTGTCCCAGCCCAACGTGCGACCGACCAGCGACGCCCTGAGTGGCGCGCCAGCCACCTACGGCGACGTACCCCGTCTTGGGCCGCCTCTCCCTGGTGACCTCGGCAAGCCGATCCTCGAACGGCAGCAGCAGCTGGCGACGGCAGTGGATCCGCGCGACCAGCAGATCCAGCAGGCGGAAGCGGCGGAGCGCGAACGTCGGCTCGCCGAGCTGAAGGCCGCTCGCGAGTCCGGCGTGCTGGTGCAGAATCGTCAGGCCCAGCCGGCTACCGAAGCGGCCATCCCTGGTCCGTCCGCGACGCCAGCGAGAGAGGCCGAGAAGATCGCGCTCGATCCGACAAGCGATCCTAATGCCCAGGGACGCAAGACGTCGTTTGTGGCGGCGCTCGATCCCAAAGCTGACGTAAACCCGCACGCGCTTGCGGCGCTGCCCTCTCCCTACACATTATCTGCGGGCAGCGTGATCACGGCCAGCCTGATCACTGGCCTGCGGTCGGACCTGCCTGGTCTGGTCACGGCGCAAGTGACCGAGAACATCTACGACAGCGCCACCGGCCGATTGCTGCTGGTGCCGCAGGGCGCACGACTGGTGGGCAGCTATGACAGCGTCGTCGCTTTCGGGCAGAAGCGGGCGCTGATCGTCTGGCAGCGCATCATCATGCCGGACGGAAGTTCGCTGCGCATCGACAATGTGCCGGCGACGGATCCGTCCGGCTATGCGGGGCTGGCGGACAAGGTCGACTTCCACACCTGGCAGCTGCTCAAGGGCGTGGTGCTTTCCACGCTGCTCGGCGTTGGTTCCGAGCTGGCGCTGTCCGGGAAGGGCGACCTCGTCCAGGCGATCCGGATGTCGACACAGGACAATGTCGCGCGCGCCGGCGATCAGATCACGCAGCGCAATCTCGGGATCCAACCGACGATCACCATCCGCCCAGGAACCCCGGTGCGGCTGGTCGTGCACAAGGATCTGGTCCTGGCACCCCCGTTCGACAGGAGAGACTGAATGGCCGACATCAAGCTGCCGCAGTTGCCCGACCGCACGCCGGTCAAGCTGACCATCTCCGTAATGCCCGATCTCCATCAGGCATTGACCGACTATGCCGCTCTCTACGCCAGGGCCTACGGGCGCGATGAGCCACTCGCCGACCTGATACCAGCCATGTTGACTGCGTTTCTGGACAGCGACCGCGGTTTCAGCCGGTCGAGGGCGAAGCCATGACCCGGGGCGCAAAGACGGACGCGCGGGATCGGGAGGCCGCCGACGCGCTTGCCGCCTTGGGCTCGCTCCCGATCGAACCGATCAGCGTACGGGTGGCAATGGCGGTCAAGCTGACCGGGATCGGCCGGTCGACTCTCTACGAACTCATAGCTTCGGGGCGGATCGAGACCGTGAAAATCGGCCGATCCACCTTCATTCCGTATCGGTGCTTGAAACGACTCGTCGAGGGCTGAGTTCGGGCGAGCAGCCTCAAGAATATGAGCTCGAACATCGCTGCTTCTTGCTTGGGGGAGCGAATTGGCCGGCGGCTGCGGTTATGCGGCAGAGCCTGTAATCCTGAAATCGTGCAGGACACCTTCGGGCCATGACGCGACGATCCGTCGTGCGGCATCAATGTGCGTCGGCACCAATGGAACTATGCCCCATCACTCTTAGGTGCGACCGCAACGTAGACGCCTGCCTCTTGAGATTTCTCATAAGTCTGGAGATCGAGGCCACATAGCAGGCGCGCGCCGTTCGTTGCATTGGCGCCGGGCTCGAGACGTTCTCCAGAAACAGCAAATGCCCCCAAAATGGATCAGGTTTGAAGTGCAAAGAGCTGCCCATCCGTCATGAACTTCATTTCCGACAAGGCCCGGCGGAGATTTGTCCAAGCGGGGCGCTTTCGACGTTCGTGGCTCGCCGCTTTGCCTCATGACGTGGAGAGATACATGCGCAAGCAGTTCTATTTTGTCCTTGGGCTCGGACTTCTCGTCAGTGCTGACGCCGCTCTTGCGCAATCGGCAGCAGCCGGTGTCGCTGCTGGCAAGGAAGTCGTCGATATTATCAGGTCGTTGACTGGAGGAGGGCCCTGCACCCGCCATCTCTACAACAAATCCAACAGCTTCTGGCTTTTCACCGGTAGCGGCGGCTCCGGGATGTGCGAGAAAGGTTGTGCCATTGCCCCTAATACCGCGATTCCGATCAGCTATTCGACGACCAGCATGTCAATTGATCTCCAAGGCCCAGGATATCACGATGGATTCACGGTCACCGGCCGCGGCGATTGCGTGTACATCCAGCATAACGGCAATACCGGAAAGGCTGTCCTCAACGACCCGGCAAATGGCGACATTGTGCTGATCAATTGATGAGATCTCTCGATTACTGCGACAGGCGTGGGAATCCACCTGGTTAGGCGTCTGTCGCAGCGTTGGCGGATGTGTTTAGTCGACCATGGACGTCAAAATATCCGGGGCGAGCGAGCTCACTCGGGTTGGTCGCCGAAATAACTGGATTCGACGGAGGCCCTATCGCCGGAGCGCCCGCAGTTGCCCCCCCCCGAGATTTAGCACCAAAATGGCGCCAAATTGGCTGCCGATTGCCTCCCATTACTATAAACTAAACCTGAGTCGCTCGACTCATGTTCTGTTGCGCTTGCTTGGCTCGCACAGCCGATAGTGGACAGAACAGGAGAAACACGGTGGCCCATAAGTTGATAATGTCGCGCGCGATATTCGCTGCCGCGCTCACAGGGTGGCCGCTTTTCCCTGCATTGTCAGTTTCTGGCATCTTGCCTGCAAATGACGACGGAAGCACTAACCTTCTGCAAATCGACTTTGACTTCACCTTCTACGGCCAAACGTATCATTCTCTGTATGTGAACAATAACGGAAACGTCACGTTTTCGGCGCCACTGAGTGTTTTTACACCAAACGCGTTTCCTTCTGCGGGGCCGGCGATCATAGCTCCATTTTGGGCAGATGTAGACACCCGGAACGGGAAGGGCATCGTTTCTTATTCTGGGGATGCTAATGCGTTCAACGTCAGCTGGAGCAGGGTAGGCTACTACGATGCGACTAGAGTGGGTAACGTTGATACACGAAATACGTTTTCTCTTTCTTTGCAAAGGAACAACGGAATCCTGTTTCAATATGGGCTGATGAACTGGACCACAGGCGACGCATCCGGCGGATCAGGTGGATTCGGCGGCACCCCCGCAACCCTCGGCATCAATGCAGGGGATGGGCGTCAGGCTCAGGTTCTCGCCAGATACAGCGGTCCAAATGTGTCAGATTTGGACGGGACCAGATGGTATTTCCAGACCGATAGCGCTCAGCTTACCACTCCGCTTTTCAAGCAGTTCAATGCGCCTTGGGGCGCGCAGCATACTTTGAACAGCGTGTCGGACATCATGACGCAGACCGGTTGCTTCGTAACCTCCACGGCCATGGTGCTGAATGCAATCGGTCACAATGTGGATCCGGGCCAACTGAACACGTTCCTTCGTAGCTATATGGTCGGTGGCAACCTCTCCTATGCGAGCATGCCTCAGGCATTGGCGTACGGGCAGACGGATGGGACGCTTGGTCCGCCGGTCCGGTTCAGTTCAACGCAGATCAGCAACTCAGTGGGCTTCGACTATGCCAAACTAGCCGATCTGATCGATAAAGATGGCCCTGTAATCTTGAGGGTGCCGAGCAGGAATCACGGTGAGTTCAATTATGGTCCGGAGGTTCACGCGGTCGTTGCATGGAAAGTTGATACCGCCACTAATACGATCTACATCCGTGATCCGGGCTGGAGCACGAGCCCTGGAACGCTCGGCGAATACGTAGATTATGTGAACGCGTATGTGCGCGCCCAAGGTCATCCAGAATGGCAGCTGAAAAATGCTGATGGAACTGTCAGCGGTAGAGACCTGTCCTTCTTCTTTCGGGCGAGCAACGGCGGCGCATTCTCTACGAACAGAGCTACGTTCGTCGACGTCCTTACTCCGTTCAAGAAGCAGATTATCCAGGGTTCTGTTAATTCTCCCATCGAGTTGGTAATTACCGATCCGAAAGGGCGAAGACTAGGTTACGATCCGCAATCGGCCATGTTTTATAATGACATCCCCGATAGTGAATATTTCCGAGAAGGCGTAGCGACGGATGCATCCGACGATAGCCAGCCGCTCTTAGGTAGGCTGGGACCCATAAGCTTCTTCATCGGAGACTTCTTACCCGGCGAGTACACGTTTCAGCTATTTGGCATTGCGAACGGCGACTGGAGTTTGGATTTTGGCGTCAGTGATCCGCTACGAGGCTTCAATCCGTTCCAGTTCACCAAGTCTGGGCAAGCGCAAGCTGGGTTCCAGGCGACCTTTACCTTCAACGTTCCAGCGTCAGGGCCAGCTGCTGTTCCCGAGCCGTTCTCGTGGGCGATGATGACTGCGGGATTTGCCCTTGCAGGCGCTTGCGCTCGCCGTCGTGTGCTTCGGCCGTATCGAGGGTGCTTCGGGGTTCAACCGGGCAAATATTAGAGTTGTGGAACTTGCCCATCGAACTTCTCGCGGCTGTGTCGGACGATCAGTGGTCTGCAAGACACTGATGTGACAATCCTAAGGTTCTGCGTTGGCCTGTTTAGCGCCCATTCTCGCCGTTCGTCAGGGTCTCAGCGAATGACCGAAGTCGAGCCGGGAGCGGCCTGACAGCTCTTGGCAGGCTTGCATCCAAGCGGACGTTCGACGGCTGTGAAAGCAGCTGAGTCTTGATCAGCGGGTCCTCGGTTCGGGCCCTAGTGCGTCCACCACCTTTTCTCTGATCTGTCTTCCATTCCGAGCGGCCTTCGCGCCTGCTTCAGAGCAGGGGACGTGGACGAGGTGGCGGCTCGGCAAAATGGGCGAACTGCTCCAACGCTTTCAGATTCGGCACCTGCAGCTGTTGCTGCCGGAAGCTGAAAAAGCCGAATTTCTGCAGGCGGCGAAGGGTCTTGTTGGTGTGAACCAGCGACAGGCCCAGCGCGTCGGCTATGTGTTGCTGGGTAACCGGCATATGGACAACGTCGTCGCCGCTGGGCTGAATGGCCCGGGCACGCCTGTATAGATGGATCATCAGCATGGCCACGCGTTCGGCGGCGGTTCTGCGGCCAACGGACAACAGCACCTCGTCGACAAGGCTTTCCTCTTTTGCCGTCAGCCAGGTCGTGTCGAAGGCAAGCTCGGGATAAGTGCAATACAAGGGCCAGAGCTGATCGCGGGAATGCCGGCATAGGACGACGTCGGTTAGTGCTTCCACACCGTGTGCGGCCTCGCCCAGCATGTTCGCCTGAAACCCTATCACATCGCCGGGAAGCAGAAAATTGAGAATCTGCCGCCTGTCGTCCGGCAGAGTTTTGTAGCGAAAAGCCCAGCCGGAAAAGAGGGACGCCAGCGGGGGAGATGGGTCGCCTTCGTGGCAAATCGTGTGCCCCGCTGTCACCTTGATCTGATCCATCCGCATGTGCTCGATGAATGCGACCTCCTCAATCGTGTTCGCCCGGAACACCGGTAGGCGCCGCAGCGGGCACGCGACGCAGGGCGCCGGGTTGGGAATGCGGTCGAAGTACGGGGCCATCTGAACGCGCTCGATGTCGAGGGAGTGAACGATTGCAACCTAAACTGCCGCCTTTCGACGTCCCTATGTCACAAGACATACAGGATCGTTGCGCATGCGGTTAGAGGGCTCGCATCATTTTATCGCCCGACGCGCTCGGAGTTTGTGTGCTTATGCCTACGCCTGAACGGGCTTTCGAACCGAACCCGATCAACGGCCACACGGCTGATCGTCGCGCTCGTCGCTCGGCTTTCCTGCTTGAGATTCGTTCCGCATCCGGGCATTGCGCGCTCCAATGTTCGAAGTAGCTCCACTCGGGGGGAGCGAAACTAGACCGGGTTTTCGTTGGGCGTTGCGAGAAGCGACGCGCGGCGCGCATCAGGCCATCCACGAACTGCCGCCCTTTAGGGAACTGCTCCAGGGCCGCCTGGACAAGCCTCGGTATGGGCGCGTTGTCGCCGCGCTCCATGACTTCCACGGATCGACCGAAGGCATACAGACATGCGCCGATCAGTCACTCGATTACGACGATCCAGACTTTGACGGTCGCGCGCGTCGAGCACTTATCGAGCTCGACCTGGCGGCGCTCGGATTGCCCGCCATCTCTTGCAGGGCGGTGCTCGAGGCCGATACTCGCCCGGGCTGGAACATCGGATTCTCTTACGTCGTTCGAGGGTCTAGCGTCGGAGGGCAGGTGATCTACGCCGCGCTCGACGCTTTATTCGGTGCGAAGAAGGACGGGCGCCGCTTCTTCCGGGGACCGGTCGGCCAAGGGCAGCGCTGGACCGAGTTCTGCGCTCGTCTGGAGCGCCTGGACCGTAACAAGCTTATAGAGGATGCGACCGAAGGCGCGGCGGCGGCGTTTGGTCATTTCCGCACATGCATGGAGGGCCGATGTCTTCGGTAGCCGCTACGACCACCGGAACGCCGGACCTCGACATTATTGGCTGCGAACAAGAGCCGATCCGCATTCCCGGCAGCATCCAGCCTCAGGGCGCGCTGCTGGTGCTCGATCCTGTCAGCCAGGTCGTGATGCAGGCGGCGATCGGAGATCGCTCGGCGCTGGCCGATGACAGGGGAGCGATCGGGCGTCCGATCAAGGACGTGCTGACGCCTGGCGCCGCCGCCGTGGTCCAGGATCTGGACGCAAAGGTGCCGCCTGCCGGCAGCGTCTCTCTTGGCGCGCTCCGGACCGGGGCCACCCTCCACCATCTCGTTGCGCATCGGTCAGGCGGGATGCTCATCCTCGAACTCGAGCGAGCGTCCGAGACAGAGCCACGCAGCTTCGACGAAGTCTATCCCCATGTGCGCGACTTCCTCGACGATCTGCAGCACGCGAACTCGATCGAGGATGTGGCGTCCCTTGCCGCTCGGGAGGTTCGCCGCATCACCGGGCTCGATCGCACCATGGTCTATCAGTTCGACGAGGCCTGGAACGGCACGGTCATTGCCGAGGATCGGAATGACCGGCTTCCATCCTATCTCGACCTGCGGTTTCCCGCATCGGACATTCCGGCGCAGGCGCGCGAACTCTACCGCCTCAACCGGCTTCGCCTGATCGCTGACGCGACCTACACGCCGGTGCCGATCGAGCCCGTGCTGAATCCGAAAACGGGTGCTCCGGTCGATCTAAGCCACTCGATCCTACGCAGCGTCTCGCCGGTGCATCTCGAATATATGCGCAACATGGGCACCATGGCGTCAATGTCGATCTCGCTGTTGCGCGACGGCCAGCTTTGGGGACTGATCTCCTGCCATAACCGCGACGCGACGCAGGTCGGCTATCACATCCGGACCGCCTGTGATTTCATCGGCCAAGTCGTGTCGATGCAGATCGCGGCCAAGGAAAGCGCGGCCCTGGCCCAGAAGCGGTCGGCGCTCCAGACGGTTCAGAGCCGGCTGCTGGCACAAATGGCGGCGGCAGGCAATTTCGTCACGGGCTTGCTGGCAGGCACGGACGACCTGCTCGCGCTCACCGGTGCGGCCGGAGCGGCGATCGTTTCGGGCGACACTTGCACGCTGGTCGGTGAGACGCCCAGCGAAGGTGAGGTTTCCGGCATCGTCGACTGGCTCGCACAGGGCGATCGCCGCGACATCGTCGTGAGCGACAGCCTGGCTGGCGACATGCCGGGCGCCGAACGCATCAAGGACCAGGCGAGCGGCCTTCTCGCAATCTCGATCTCGCAGCTTCACGACAGCTACTTGCTGTGGTTCCGGCCAGAGGTCATCCGCACCATCAGCTGGGGCGGCGATCCCCGAAAACGCGCCGAACTGGACCCCCAGGGCCTGCGGCTGCATCCGCGCAAGTCCTTCGAGAGCTGGCAGGAGACAGTGCGGCTGAAATCGCGTCCATGGGAGGCCGCCGAGGTCGAGGCGGCAACGGCTTTGCGCACCGCCATCGTCGATATCGTCCTGCGCAACGCCGAGGAGCGCGCGGAACTGACCGAGCGACTTGTCAGTATCAATAAGGAGCTGGAGGCGTTCTCTTACTCCGTCAGCCATGACCTGCGGGCACCGTTTCGGCATATCGTCGGCTATGCGCAGCTGCTCAAGAAATACGAAGGAGACCGGCTGACCGAACGCGGCGACAGGTACATAGACACAATCGTCGAGTCCGCGATTTCGGCCGGTACTTTGGTCGATGATCTGCTGAGCTACAGCCAGATGGGGCGCGCGTCGCTTCGCCCCATTCGCATTGACATGAACATGCTTGTCGATGAGGTGAAGCGCGCGCTTCTCGGTGAAGAAGAGGGCCGCACGGACTGGACGATTGCCAAACTGCCGAGCGTCATGGGCGATGCCACGATGTTGAGGCTCGTTTGGCAGAACCTGCTCGAAAACGCGCTGAAATTCAGCCGTGAGCGCGACGAGCCGACCATCGAGATCGGCGCCACCGACGATGGCAATCAGGTGACCTACTTCGTGCGCGACAACGGCACCGGCTTCGACATGGCCTATGTCGGCAAGCTGTTCGGCGTGTTTCAGCGCCTTCACCGGGTCGAGGAATTCGAGGGCACAGGCATCGGGCTCGCGAACGTGAAGCGCATCGTGGAACGGCACGGTGGGCAGGCCTGGGCGGAAGGCACGTTGAATGGCGGCGCTACTTTCTTCTTCGCGCTGCCAAAGGAAGTGGAGGTGGAATGAGCGATCTGAAACCCATATTGCTGGTCGAGGACAGCCCGAAGGACCTCGAGCTTACGCTCGCCGCGCTTGAGCAGTGCCAGCTCGCCAACACGGTTGTGGTGGTAAGAGATGGCGCCGAGGCGCTGGAGTATCTCACGTCGACCGGAGCCCAGGCCGGGCGCGAGACAGGCGACCCGGCCGTGGTGCTGCTTGACCTCAAACTGCCGAAGGTCGACGGGCTCGAAGTGCTGGAGCGCATCAAGAGCGACCCGAACCTGCGCCATACGCCAGTGGTGATGCTGACCTCGTCTCGCGAGGAAAGTGATCTGGTCCGCAGCTACAGCCTCGGCGTCAACGCGTTCGTCGTGAAGCCAGTCGGGTTCGAGCAATTCTTCGAAGCGATCCGCGATCTCGGCATGTTCTGGGCGGTGCTGAACGAGCCGCCTCCCCGCGGCAAAGGCGGAAGCGGCAACGCGTGACCAAAGCAGATCTTCCGCTGGGCGAAGTGCGGATCCTCCATCTGGAGGACAGCGCGCTGGACGCCGACCTGATCTGCGAGTTCCTGCGCAGCGAAGGCATGGACTGCTTCATCCATCGCGTCTGGACCCGCGACGAGTTTCGGACCGCGCTCGAGCGGGAGCGCTTCGATCTGATCCTCGCCGATCATCAGCTGCCCAATTTCGATGGCGAAGCCGCGCTCGACATAGCCCTTGAGATCGCACCGCAGACGCCGTTCATCTTCGTGTCGGGCACGCTCGGCGAAGATGTCGCAGTTGAAGCGGTCAAACGCGGTGCGACCGACTATGTCGTGAAGCAGCGGCTGGAGCGGCTGTTCAGCGTCGCGAAGCGCGGCATCGTCGAGGCGCGCGAGCGAGAGGAGCGCCGGCGGGCGGAAGCGGCACTGCGCGAAAGCGAGCGCAATTTTTCAACTCTGGTCGATGCGATGCCGCAGCTCTGCTGGATGGCGAATGCCGATGGCCGTATCACTTGGTACAATCGCCGCTGGCATGAATACACCGGCACTCACCCGGAGGACATGGACAGTTGGGACGGCGAGTCTGTGCACGATCCGGCTGTGCTGCCCACTGTGCAGAATGGATGGCGTCACTCGATTGAGACGGGCGAGCCATTTGAGATGACATTCCCGCTTCGAGGCGCGGACGGTGTGTTCCGACCCTTCCTGACCAGAGCGGTGCCCGTCCACGACGCAGAGAGCAAGGTCGTGCGATGGCTTGGCACCAATACCGACGTGTCGGCGCAGTACGAGGCCGAGGCTGCTTTGAAGCGCCTCAATGAAGAGCTGGAAAGCCGAGTGGTCGCGGCAATTGCAGAACGTGAGCAGGTTCTCGCGCAGCTCGGCGAAGTCCAGAAGCTCGAGACGATCGGGCAGCTGACCGGCGGCGTTGCCCATGATTTCAATAATCTGCTGACGCCGATCATGGGCAATCTCGACCTGCTGCGCCAGCGGCTCGATGGCGACGATCGCGGCCAGCGCCTGCTGAGCGGAGCGTTGAAGGCGGCCGAGCGCGCTAAGACCCTCGTCCAGCGGCTGCTCGCCTTCGCGCGCAAGCAGGTGCTCGAAGCCACGGCAGTCGATACGGCTGAGCTTGTCGGCGGCGTCACCGAGCTGATCGGCCGTTCGATCGGCCCGAAGGTCGACATCAAGGTGAACGCGGCTCCTAATTTGCCGCCTGCGCGTGTCGACCCTAATCAACTCGAACTCGCATTGCTTAATCTGGCCGTGAACGCCCGTGATGCCATGCCGAACGGCGGAGTAATAACGGTCGATATCGATGCGCACGATATCGGGCCGGATCATCCCACCGGTCTGCGCCATGGCAAATATGTACGTTTGTCGGTCATCGATACAGGCGCGGGCATGGATAGCGCCACGATGAAGCGAGCGATCGAGCCGTTCTTCTCGACCAAGGGCGTCGGCAAGGGGACAGGGCTTGGACTTTCCATGGTCCATGGCCTGGCGGCGCAATCCGGCGGGGCGTTGCTTCTTTGGAGCACGCCGGGTCAGGGCACTCGAGCCGATATTTGGCTGCCCGCCACGAGCGGTATGCCTGAAGCCTTGAGGCGGGATTCGACGGGTGATTTTCCTCACACTCGGCCGCTCGCCATACTTCTCGTCGACGATGAGGAGTTGGTCCGAACAGGCACGTCCGAGATGCTGAAGGACATGGGTCACAGCGTGACTGAAGCCAGCTCAGCCTCGAACGCCCTGGAACTGCTGTGCGGCGGACTTCGCCCAGACTTGGTTGTGACGGATTATCTGATGCCCGGCATGACCGGTCTCGATCTCGCGGCGGCGATCAGGCAGATGCCGAGCGCACCGCCGATCTTGTTGCTCACTGGGTATGCTCAACTGGCTGGGCATGAAGCGGGCGACTTGCCTCTCCTGCCCAAGCCTTTTCGGCAAAGCGAACTGGCTGAACGACTGGCGCGAATCGTTAGCGAGGGAATCGGCCGTGAATCGACCGATCCGTGTGTCGCCCGCGCCGCCGGTTAACCGGCTGCGCCGATGCTCGCGTTCCATTAGCCGTGCTTGGATTGATGCGATCGCGTCTAGGACGATCCTGTGTGGGCGGCACGGCCGATCGAAGGTTGGCAGCTCTGCGCCCATTCGCAACCTCAGAGTTGGGTTGCAGTCTGCTCCGAAGCGCACGCTCACACCCACTAACGTGGAGCGGCAGGGTGACGCCCCGTCGTTGTAGCGACGCACGTGCTTCCGAGAAGCGGGCATGCGTCCAGCAAGAGCTAACATCTCTGTTGGACTTGCATTTTCAGGGCGGTAGGAGCGCTCCATGGCCAGTGATCGTGTCCCGCCAGCGGCGACCTCTCCAAGCAGCGCGCCCCGATCGGAACGCACCCTCGCGGCCAGACTAGCAGCCCTGCTGGAACTCAACGACCGTTTTCGCGACCTGGAAGACCCGGCCGAGATTGCGTATGCCGCCGCCGAAGTTCTCGGCCGGAGCCTGAACGTGAGCCGGGCTGGCTACGGCACGATCGATCCGAAATCCACACCTCACGCCCGTCACTTCGAATATAGCGCTTCTCGAAGCTGATCCGTTCGCCTTTGGGCCCGGCGGCGGCCGTGCGCAGCGCGCTCTGGCTGAGTTCGATGTCGTCCTCGTGCGTGAAAGCGAGGCAGTTCTGCTCAACCAGCGAATTGCGTGATATTCCGACTATGTCGCAGTAAGCGACATTGGCGCCGAGTATCCGCCAGTCGGCGTCGATCTAGATCATCCCGACCGCTGCATTCTCGAACACGGTCCGGAATCGCTCCGCGCTTTCCTTAAGCTCCTGTTCCACTCGCCGACGTTCGACGACCGCACGGGTGCGCTCGGCAACGTCACGAATGAAATCGAGTTCGTCCTGGGTCCACTCGCGAGCGGTAGCGTGATTGAGATAAAGCAGAGCGACAAAACCGCCTTGCTCGTTGATCGGCATGTTGACCACGGACTGAGCGCTGATTCCCTTTAGCGCCTCCGCCGTCTCTGCGGTTCGCGGATCCTTTTCAGCGTCGGCGAATACGACCGTTCGCCCGCCCTTGAGATCGTCGATCTACGAGCCGTAGTCTCGGAAATGCAGCACTCCGGCTAGGCTCTGAATTCCAGGCGCGTTCCAGTCGCGCTCAATCGTGATCGTCTCGGCTTATGTCGCAAACGGAAGATTATCGTGCGCGCAAGTGATCGGCCGTTTCGCCGTGCAGCGATGAGGGGTGACTGGATTGCCGCAGATCGTGCGCGCGGTTGTATTCGACTGGTCGCGCATCCGAGAGCAGTCTAAAGCTCATCGAACGCAAGCATCAACGTAGCGAGCCTCCCTTCGAGTGCACGTGAGACGCTGTTATGTACTGGTTCGAAAAAGTCGCGCGGCATTTGCTCGCGCGCCTCGGTCAGCGCGCTCTGGGCAGTATCCAATATCTCGGTGATAGCGCCCCTTATGGGTGTGGGGCCTAGACCGGCTTCCTTGCCGGTCTGGACAAAATGCCGCCCGGTGATGTCTAGAATCCGATATTTGCGAGATGCGCCGACTGACATCGCCAGCTTGTAGCGATTGTTCGGAATCTGTTTGTTGTCGAATGCCAGCTGGGCTGACAGCACGTCATAGAAGGGGGTCAGCTCGTAACCGCCGCCCGGGCGGAGGAAAATGCTGAAATTCTTACCATGACCGTCAGTTGCACCGATCAGCCAGAAGAGAATTTGGCTTTTGAAGAAGTCAACTCGATCTCGCGTCGGCTCATCGCTCCCACGCAATAGAGTTAGGATATCGACGGCACTGGGACCATTTTGATGGCCTTCGACAGTTGACTGGTACTTTCGGCTCGGCGGAATGCCCAAGGCCTGGCAGCAGTCTTCTTGCGGCTGCCGAAGGATCCGGCTGTCGGAGGTGCGCTGCCGATCGAAGCGTTCCACGACAAGCACGCGGCGCTCCCCGAAGGTGGCGATGGACGTCGACGCCACGGTCAGCCCGAAGGCTTCCATCAGCTTCAAGCAGTAATGCTCATTATCGACGCTGGCAGCCATGTCGATCACGCCGGTCGAAGTCGGTATCTCGCCTAATTGTGGCTTGAGAATATGGGTGGTGGGGGTGGTGCCGATGGGGCGCATCCATTTGCCGTCATAATGGAGCAGCGCGGTTTTTTCCTGTGCGCCCGCGATCGAGATGCGAAACTCATGCTCGGGATCGATTCCGAGCGGTACCCCTCCGAGATTTGCGAGCAGTCGCTCGATTTCGTCGTCGTCGATCGACTCTCCTTGGATGTCCCCGTTCCGGGCCTCCATCTCTTCGGGTAGGAACTGCATCGCCCCGACGCAATCCCGCCCGATCTGCTCCAGCAGGCTGTACGCGTCGGTTCCTTGGGCCCCAGTTCGTTCGGCGACCCTGCGCCGGATGTTCGGGTTATCAGGCAGCAGGTTGTCGAAAACTGCCGCCACGGGCGTGCCTTGATAGGCCGTGTGTCGTAATTGCAAGGACAGCGAAATTGGAAAACGATGTGCCCAGCCAAGCCAGCTGTCGTCATATTTGAAGCGGATCGCGCCGCTGGTCTCCTTTTCCAGCCGTCCCGTGATACGGCCATTGATAAGCACCTTGAGAGGAGCGTGACTCTTGCGGCGCGTCATTTAGAATATGTCCCCCAGGTCAGGGCGGCTCTTGCGCCTCGAGACCAGTTCCAGGTCCAGGTCGAGCGCCGCGAGGATTGAGAACATTGTCTCGAGTTTGGCGCCGGGATTCCCGTTTTCGATTTGCGAGATGGTTTTCTGGTAGGTGCCAATAAGGTCAGCAAGGTCCTTCTGCGTCATCGAGCGTTGAAGACGGGCCTGACGGATAAGAGATCCTAGCTGCTTTGGGGATCGGATTGGCTGGTTCATAGCGGTCGCGGTCATCCCGTGGATGGTATATTATGGAGATATACCGGCCGGGGTATAAATTCAATGTATTCCTTTTAGGCTATATTTTCAATATATACCTCGCAGGGATTGTAGCAGGCAACGCAGCTGCCCAGGTTGAAGCTGCTCGTTGCCGGCGCGATCGAGGCCGGGCTCGCAATGAATGTTCTGGTATTTGCGCTTCAGGAGCGGCAATTCGTCAGGCGATGATGCCTCGGCTTTGGGAAATCGCGTTGACAGCGGCGGCTTGGGCCGTGTTGCCAGGGGCGACCCAGAGCCCGATCGAAATCGGCAAATCCTATGATATCCCATCGCAGGCGCTGGGCGAGCATCGCATTGTCAATGTGGTCCTGCCATCCAGTTACGCGAAGGCGCCCGACCGGCGCTACCCTGTGCTCTACCTGATCGACGGCGGCATCGACCAGGACCTGCTGCATGTGGCGGGCGTGGTTCAGCTGGGCGCTATGTGGGGCCGATCCGTCGAGGCGATCGTCGTCGGCATCGCGACCGAGGATCGCCGCAAGGAATTGGTCGGCCCGACCAGGGATCCCGAGCTGTTGAAGCGCTATCCGACCGCCGGCGCATCAGCGAGGTTTCGGGACTTCATCAGAGCCGAGGTGAAGCCGCTCATCGAGCGAACGTATCGCACCAATGGTCGGAGCGTCGTGCTGGGTGAGTCCCTTGCCGGTCTGTTCGTCGTTGAGACATATCTCACCGAGCCGACGCTATTCGACGGCTATGGCGCGATCGATCCCAGCCTGTGGTGGGACAGGGAAGCATTGTCGCTCGCCGCAGCGGGTTGGATCGATAAGCGGCAAAAATCCCGTCCTTTCTTCCTAGCGATCGCGAAGGAACAGTTGGAAGAGCCTGCCGCCAGTCAAAGGCTTATTGCCGCGACCCGCCAACAAGGCCTGCCGTTATGTGACGTGCAGCGTCCCGACCTGACCCATGCGACGATTTATCAGCAGTTGACGCCCGAGGCCCTGCAATATCTGCTGCCTCCTGCAGAGCCACCGGCGGCCGCTTTCGGCTTCGATCTTCAGTGTTCCGACCAGTAGCAAGCGGAGCTATTTGCTCTTTCAAGAACTCTGACCCTGCCGCTTCGCGCATGTTTGAGCAGCCCTCGGTGCCGCGCTTCAACTTCGGGCGCGCCAGGTGAGATCGCCGACGTACACGCGCTTAGCGATTGGAGGGCCCGCTATCGCCCGATTCCCGACGATCTACCCGTCTCGCGGGATCAAGCGCTTAAGAATGGGCACCGCCATAGAGGTGAGCTCTTGTGGCTCCTGAAAGCGACGGTCGAGTCCGTGTTCGTGCGTTGAACACGGCTGTCGGTTGGACGAAAAACTGACCGTGATCCTATAACTACCCTGCTGCGGGCCGGGCCCCGAACTGCGCGGATCAGCTGCGCTCGAAGCTTTCGTCAGCGCGCCTTAGGACGGCTCTCGCCGAGCGCTCCGAACGAGGGAACGAGGCATGGTGCGCATCGAGGAAACGGCCCGCCCCGATGCGGGGCAGCGGCAGTCATGTTCGTGAGCTTGGGATATAACATGCTCGACGTGGCTTACTGGGGTTCGACGGGCCCGCGCGCGCACACGCTGGTTGCCTATGAGTAAATCGCAACCGAACGTCCAATCCTTCCGTTTGCGCGACGGAGAGTCATCGCCGGCCGAACAGCGGGGCTGCATCCGTGCTATATTGCCGCACCAGTTGAGAGTCGGAGGCAGAGCCTCGAACAATCAACGAACTCGATTGTCGGGTCGCCGGGCGGTTTCCAAAGGGTAGATGTCGTGCCCAGATGGTCACTCCATTGCCTCGGCGTCGAGGCCGTGCGCATGGTGCGTGGCAGCGAGCTTCGCTTGTCCGACGCTGCTTGGCCCGTCTTCGGCTGCCTGCTATCGGCTCCGCGCCGCGCGCTGACCCGAGCGCAGCTGGCGTCGGCACTCTGGCCGAACCAGAGCGACGACTCCGCTCGCCATTGCCTCGCAACGGCGCTTTGGCGCATCCGTACGCGATCCGGAGCCTTCGGAGGCTGCCTGATCGCCAGGGGGGAGACGATCGCGCTCGCCGCAAATCGATCGATCTGGATCGACGTCGTGGCATTTGCGGCCAGGGCCGAAGCGGCGCTGCGCGATCCGGCGCGGCTGCGTCAGCCATGCGAGCGGCACCGCCTGCGCCGGTCCCTCGCCCTTTACCGGGGCGACTTCCTGCCGCAGCGCGACCAGGAACGCATCGTCGTCGAGCGTGAACGGTTACGCGCGCTATATCTGGACGCGCTGTTCGAGCTTGCGACCGCGGAGGCGTTCGCTGGCGAGTGGAACCTTGCCCGTCAGAGCACGCGCCGGCTCTGCGCGGACGAGCCGCTACGGGAGGATGCACAGCGTCTCTACATCCAGACGCTGGAGCGTACCGGCAACCGTGGCCTGGCGATTCAGCAATACCATGAGTTGGAGGCGCTGCTCGCCCGCGAGCTGGCCGTAAGTCCCGCCGTCGAAACGGTCGCGCTGGCGCGCAAAATCGGTCTTCCTGGAATCGAGCCCGGCCGTCGTGACCAGATCGTCCATCCTGCCCCGGAAGGGTTGGGACAGGCAGCGCTGCTGCGCGTACGGCAAGACTTGACGCGCGCGATCAACACCATCGACGCGATGCTCGCGGGTTAGGCACAGCCGCTCCGGTGATCGAATGGTGATCGGCCGTGTCCGGCCGGTGATCCGGCTCTGCCACATTCTGCAAAATTCGGACGACTCGGTACGGCGGAGGAGGTGGCGTGAATGAGGAGTCTGTCGACGCTCCCACGGATGCCGGCCCGAGCGCCGCTCGCGCGCGGACACTTATCATCCGCTGCTGGCTGGAAGAGCCGCAAACGCGAGCCTCGCGGATGCGGGGCACTCTTCGCGACATATCGGGCGGCAACTCGCGCGGCTTCGAACATTTCGAGGGTCTCGTCGCGCAGCTCCGCACCTTTCTTTCCGACGAGATCGACCATGATGCTGGCGCGTCCTGACATGCGCGCTCGGCCCTTTCGGGAGATTGCTCATGTCCACTGATTTTCCGCTGCTGCGCGCAAGTCTGGCCCCGCAATATGCCGGCCTTGGCGCCGCGGAACTTGATGAAGTCGTCCAGGCGCTCTACGGCCCCGAAGCGACGGCCGAGGATGTCGAAGGTCTCTTCGATGATATCGGCCGCGGCTTCCAGAACGCGGCCAAAGGGGTCGGCAAGTTCGCCCAACAGGCGGCGCCCGTCGTCGCCGGCGCGCTACCTTCGATCGCGCAAGGAGCGGCCACTGGCGCGACCTTCGGCCCGTGGGGCGCGCTGATCGGCGCGGCGACGGGAGCCGCGGGCGGCATCCTGGCCCAGTCCAAAAACAAGACCGCGCGCCAGATCGGCGGCGCGATCCACGATGTGGGGGGGCTGGTCTCGACGGTGCGCGGCGGCGGCGCCGGTGGCGCGCTCGGTTCGCTGGCCTCCGTCGCGAGCGGCGCGCTGGGCGCTACCCAGGCCGGTCGCTCGGTCGCGGGCGCCCTTGCCGGCGGCCAGGCCGGAGGCGGGGCGGCCAATGCGCTGATGGGGCTGCTTGGCCGGCCCGAGCTGGCTCAGGCGTTGTCCTCCGCAGCGATGGGCGGCTTCGGCCGCACCAACATCCCGATCGGCGGCCAGCAGGTCCCGGTCAATCAGATTCTCGCCGCGCTGGGAACGCTTTCGCAGCGCGCCGCGCACGAGGCCGCCGAATATGACGAGTCGGCCGAGGCCACTCCCGAATTCGCTACCGCAGCCGAAGCGACGCTCGGCATCGATGCCGACGATGCGGAAGGACGCACCGACGCACTGCTCACGCTGCTTGCGCTCACGCCGTCGATCTGGATGAGCCAGCAGCGCCAGCCGGTGAACGTCAGTGTCAGCAGCCCGGCATCTGGCGGGGGCGGCACCTATGACGTGCCAGAGCAATTCTGGCTGCAGGGGGAGGCCTGGCACGAGCAGGAGGCTGAATACGAGGCTGCGCTCGAAGCGGCGGACGACCCCTATGCTTGACGCGGTCCCCCCCGGCGCGCCGCAGGATCCGGCCGCGATGATCAGAGAGCTCGCCGGCAGCGACCCGCGCATGGCGATGCTGATGCAGATGCTCCAGCCCAAGGCTGCGCCCGAGCCGACGGTCGACGAGCGGGACGAGGTGATCGCCAGCCTCAGCGAACGGCTTGATGAGACGGAGGCGAAGCTGGATCGCGTCACGCGCATCGCCAAGCGACTGCACGAGGCCCATGGCCGCGCGGCTGCCCGGCTTTGCGAACTCGCGGCCGCGCTCGGGGCATGCGGCGTGTGCTGGGGTGACGACCCTGCCTGCGCCGCCTGCCGAGGTCGCGGCAGGCCCGGAATGACCAGGCCAGATTTCGAACTGCGCGCGCGGCTGCTCGGCCCGCGGCGTCAAGATGTCGAACCCGCCGGGCACGCTGCGCAGGCAGCCTGAACTGAACAACGAGGAGATGTGACATGCTTGGGACGACGAGCTTCGAATCCGATTTCGAAGACGTGCTGGAGCACGATGTCGAGGGCGATTATGAAAGCGACTTCGAATATGACGAGGGTACTTGGGACGAGGCCGCAAAGGTCCGCCCGCGGTCCTTCAGGCCACTGAAGGCCCCACAGAAGGGCAGTCCGACCGTCACCCCTCCGCGCCAGGGTCTTGCCACGAAGGCAGAACTGGACGCGACCGCGAAGAAGCTCGACGCGCGGATCGCGACCAATACCGGCTCCATCAAGGCGCTCGACGGCCGCACCCGGACGATGGAGACGGAGAGCGCGAAGATGGGGACTGCGCTCAAGAAGGAAATCGAGGTCCGCAAGCGTCAGACCACCGAGTTGCGCAAGGGGCTCGATGAATCGCGTCAGCTCGCGATGATCGTTCCCCTGATCACGGCCGGGGCCGACCCGAACGACAAGTTCGCGAAGATGCTGCCGATCCTGCTCTACAGCGGGGCGTTCGGCGGCGGCGGCAGCTCGGGTCTGGGCGGCGACAATCAGGGAATGATGATCGCGATGATGGCCATCGCGCTCAGCGCCTGAGGGAGAAGGATCATGGCCAGTTTTTCTCTGCCAGGCTTTGCCATTGCCAATGCGGTTGCCCAGTCGAGCGGGGTGAAGGGTTCGGCGGCAACCCGCATCGGACTGGTGGGTGGCTTGTTCGGCAGCAGCCCGATCGGCATCCTTGCCGCCAAGCAGATGGCCGATAGCGAGGCCAAGCGAAGCGGGTCGCCACCCCCGGACGCCAAGCCGCCTTCGGGTAAGGGCGACGCGCGCAACAACACGATGCTGGTCGCTGAGCCGACGTCAGCCCCGCCATCGGCGCCCGAACCCCCCGCTGCGCCGGCGTCGCCCAAACGGGCCTGACCGACGCTCCGCCCCGGCCGCGATCGGGAGACAATGAAGCATGGATCCCGCGCTTCAGGAATTGATCGCGGCCGGCGCGCCGCACGATGAGACGGCGATCATCGCCCGCCTCGGTAAATGCGGCCGGCTTCCACCCGGACTGCGGCTGGTCGCGCGCTTCGGCGACGTAGCGACCGGCCGCGTCGCGCGGGAGGACCTGCCGCGCATCCATGACGACCCCTGCATCCTGAGCCTCAAGGCGCCCCGCGTTTACGCGGGCGAATTCGAGGGGGAGTTCGACGCGATCGAGCGCGGCGAGGAGCCGGGCATCAGCGAATCGGAACCCGATCTCAAGGATAGCGATCGGCGTCGTCCCGCAGGCCTCGCCGAAACCGGCAAGGGCGCAATCGTCGCGGTGATTGATTGGGGTTGCGACTTCGCTCATCCCGATTTCCGTACCCCTGACGGACACAGCCGGCTGCTGGCGCTCTGGGACCAGCGCGCACCGGCCACGCCCAACCCCTATGGCTATGGCCGCATCCATCGGCGGCCCGACATCGACCAGGCCCTGGCGGCCGCCGATCCGTTCCAGGCGCTCGGCTATAGGCCCTCGACCGGCGCCGAGCCGACCCACGGCACGCACGTGCTTGGGATCGCCGCCGGCAACGGTGCCGCAGGTGGTCCCGCCGGCGTCGCACCCGAAGCCGATATCTGCTTCGTCCATCTCGGCCCGGGACTGGGCGATCTCGGCAATTCGATCGATCTGCTCGAAGCCATTCACTTCGTGACGACCGTGGCGGGCACGCGCCCGCTTGCGATCAACATGAGCATCGGCCGCCACGCCGGGCCGCACGACGGAACGCTGCTGATCGAACGAGCGATCGATTGGCTGATCGTCAACCGGCCCGGAACGGCCGTGGTGCAGAGCACCGGCAATTATCACGCGCGCAACACGCACATGTCGGGCCGACTGCGGGAGATGCGGACCGAGCGGCTGCCGTTCCGCCTCACGCGGCGGGACGCGACGCCCGTCGTGGTCGAACTCTGGTACAAGGCGCCGGACAATCTGACGGTTCGGGCGCTCGCCCCCGACGGGGCGTCGGTCTCTGCCGAACGTGACCAAAAGGCGGTGTTGCGGGGTCTCGACGGCACCGAGTTTGGTCGACTCTACCATCGCGGCTTCGATCCCAACAACGGCGATCACTTCGTCATGCTGACATTGGGGGCCGCGGCGCCGGCCGGCGATTGGGCGCTGGAGATCACCGGCACCGACGTGGTCGACGGCCGATGGCATGCCTGGATCGAGCGCAACGCATCCTGCGCGGCTTGCCAGGGTCAATTTCTCCCGGAATTCGCAAACCCGGAGACGTCGACCGGCAGCATCTGCAACGCGATGCGAACGATCGCGGTCGGCGCCTATGATGGTCACGACCCCGACCATCCGGTCGCGAAGTTCTCTAGCGACGGACCGACGCGGGACGGCCGGCCCAAGCCGCTGCTTTCCGCCCCCGGCGTGAAAGTCCTCTCGGTTCGCTCGCGAACATCGGCCAGCGACCCGCCAGGCTATGTCAGGATGAGCGGGACCAGCATGGCTGCGCCCCACGTCACCGGTGCCATGGCGCTGATGATGCAGGTGGCAGGCGTTCAGCCGATCGTCGCAATGCGGCGTGCCCTGTTCGGTTCGCTGGAGCCGGCGCCAGGGCCGGGCCGGCGCTGGGGCTATGGCCTGCTCGATGTCGAGCCCTGCGTGGCCAACGCCCGCGCGCTGAAGCAGGGCCGGCCGCTACGCACCCGCACCCTTATCCCGCGTTCAGCATCGCCCGGCGAGGCGGGCGAGCTTATCTCTCAGGAGGCATTCGCGATGACCGAGCAGCTAGCGAGCCTGGAACGCTCGTGGACGATGAACGAGGCCGAGGTCGAAGCGCTGTTCGCGCCCCCGGTCGCGGTGGGCCCCGAACCCGCGGCCATGGCTGAGCCGGGTCTCGATCCCGCCCTGCTGCTGCAGGCAGACCCGACGGTGCTGCTGCACCAGGCCGCCAATCCGGACGCACCGAGGCTCAGCGTGCTCGGCTATCCTGGCCGGCGGCTTGAAGTCCCGCTTGCGAAGGGCGATCTGCTTGTCGATCGTAGAGCTCGGCGCGGGGGCCGTGTCGCGATGATCGACGATCCGGCGCTCCGGGCGTCACAGCGCGGCGAGTTGCCGGGCCGTTTCGTCGGGCTGCGGCAGGGCCGACGGCGCCTGACCGGTCCCGACGGGCTGCTCCTTCCCGAATATTACGTGCTGCGTCCTGCAGACGAGGGCGCGGCGGACGCCGTGTCGAAGCCGACGCTTCGCCAGGGTTCCAGAGGGGCAGCGGTGACCGAAGCGCAGATTCGGCTCAACAAGGTCCACACCCTGCTGGTCGCCCGAGCTGAAGGCGGCCTCGACCGCTGTCCGCTGACGACCGACGGCAGGTTCGGCCAGAACACGCGTGCCGCGGTCGTTTCCTTTCAGCGGATAGCCTTTCCGGGACAGGCTGCGGAGTGGGACGGTGTCGTCGGGCGGCGCACCTGGGAAGCGCTGATCGCCGCCAGTGGCGGCGAAGGCGAGGAACCGAAGCTTCCCGCCAAATGCCCGGGACTGTCGAAGAAGGAAGTCATCGACCACTTCGACTTCGGCTCGTCCAAGGTTCTGCCGCGGCACCAGCCGAAGATCGTCGGCATCGCCCGCTGCGTCGTCGAAAGTCAGAAGACAAAAACTCCGATCACGACCCTGAAGGCGGTCGGCCACACCGATCCGGTCGGTAGCGACAAGGACAATGACGATCTCGGCCTTGACCGCGCAAAGGCCGTCAAGAAGGAGATACTCGACGCGATCCAGCGGATCACCGGCAAGACAGCGACGCTTGTCATCGAGGTGGATACGCGCGGCGAGCATGAGCCCATTCCCGGCGATGACGCCGCCAGCCGCCGCGTCGAGGTGCTGAACGATTTCGACTTCGTGCCCGTGCAGCCGCCGGTCACTCCGGCTGCCGAGATCGAGTTCGTGCTCGACGACAAGAAGAAGCGGTCGGTCGATGCCAAGAGCCCGGTCGCGACGGCGCTGATGTTCGGACTGTGGGACCAGGCCTATGATGCATCGAGCGATGTCAAGAACGGCGCGGCCGAGGCTGACAATTTCGTCGGGTCTGACTTGCGGCGCTTCTACATCCGGGTTCGCGACAGCAAGGCGACGGGATCGACCGTCACCGCGCAGTGGAAGACCCTGACCGCGGGCGCGGCCGACGATGATGCGCCGGCTTCTCAGGAGATCAGACTCACCGAAACAAGCCCCGGCTCGAAGGTGTTCGTATCGAAAGGTCTGATGCTGGTGACCGATGATGCAGACGCCAAGCAGGACACTCATAGCGGCTTCACCAGTGGCGCCGGTTCGGGTGTCCGCAAGCGTGGAGAGAGCAATCACCGGTTGCGCCGGGCCGCGCTAGATGGTCAGATCGAAGCCCGCTACACGTCGGCCTCGGGCGGCGGAGAGGTGAAGATCACGCGCCCCGTGTTCGAGCGGAAGCCCGAGTCCCGGCGCAAGCTGGCGGTAAACGTGGTCAACTACGACAGCCACGCCACCGCCGCCCAGATCACCAACCATTTCGCGGCGGCTAATCGGCGGTGGGCGCAGACGGGGCTCAGAATCGATCCTGGCAAGACCGAGGATCGGACCCTGCCGGCAAAGGCCAAGGATCCGGCGGACGCGGAGGGGCGGTATGCGACGCGGACAGCGGATGACGACGAAGAGATCGCCGCCCTTGACGATCTCATCAATGGCGCGAAGATAAGTGACAACACCCTCACGGTCGTGTTCGTCAAGCTGATCAGGGGGAACGCCTACACGACGCTCTTTGAACGCAAGAAGACCGCGCTCGGCGATCGCTATTTCATCTTCATCAATCCGGGGCTGGATCCGGTCGGCGACACGCTGGGGCACGAACTGCACCACGTGCTGAATAATCGTCCGGATACCGACGACGACGAAACGAACATAGCGTTTCGGCGGCTCTTCTCGTTCAATACCAACCCGTCAGTGGCGTACGGTCTGGCCCTGCCGGACGTGCGGGTGCGACGGCGCATCCACACCAAGCGGGGTGCGTCTGATTCGACGGATCCGAACAACGACGCAAGCAATGACAATGTGTTTAACTGGATGCGGCGGGCACGAACCACGCGGATACCGTTCCCGAACCCGCTCGACGCTCCGGATTCGAGCACCGGCAACAAACTGACAAGGACGCTGTGACATGACCACCGCAACGCTTTCCCCGACAGAGGCTCGCGTGCTGAAGATTGTCGGCGGAACCTTTCACGAGGATTCGGTCGGCCCGCAGGCATATCAGCGCACGCTCGAAGAATTGCGCGCCGATCCGGTTGGCCATCTGCGCGCCTTCACAAAGCTGTTCGTCCAGAACCCGCCCAATCCGCCGTTGCTGACCGAGCTGCACCTGGCCAAGCTCCTGCAGCTGACGGCACCGATCGCGCCGGAGGAGACACGCAAAGTGGCCGCCGCACTGGCACGGCGCATGGCCGATTCCGCCCGCGACCGGGAAGCGGCTTATCTTGAGAGCACGGACGAGTCTGACTCTGCTGAGATCAAACGTGGCCGGCAATTGCTCGACGAGCGGCGCTACGACATCCAGCAACTGCTGGGCTGAAGAGCGGCCGGTGTGAATGACTATCAGACCTTTGCCAGCGCCAGCACGCCGCATGTCTTGGTCGAGCCCTCGATGCCCACGAAGCGGACCAGATCGCCACACTATTGAGCTCCGCGCTGAATCGGCCGACCTAGATCTGGTCCGCAGCGCTTGGGCTGTCCTGCGCCGATGCTGGTAGCAGGTCTCGATCCGAACATCGAGTTCACGGATGAGATCCCGGACATTGCCCCAAGTCGGATGCCGAAGTAGCGCTGCGATCCGCGGCGCGATCGCCTGCCCTGCTGCTTCGTGCTCGGGCTGAAAGCGCTAACGTCTTCGCGAGAAACTAGCAGCGGTTCAGGAAGTGAACGCGGCCGCCTGAGAAGGCAGTAGCCGCTCGTGCCGGCCGAAGCGAAGGCGCATGCCGCCGTAGACATGGCGGCGGCGATCCTGCGCACTGCGCAGCATATACGTTGGCCGTGCAAGGCCCCCATCCCACACGGCATCATCGGCCGACAGGCTCGTTGACCGCGAGAGGGATGTCCCAAATGAGCGCAAGAGTGACGGCCGGCGGGGCACGCTCGCCGCATTTTCCCGATCCCTGGCCGCTTCACGATTGCGGCCGACAAGCGCTTCTCCGCAAACGCGCGTCAAAATCGATTGCGCGAATCGATACATTTGGAACCGGAGATCACTCGAAGGGACTCGAACCGTCACACCGGAAAGCTCGTGGGGTATCGAGCAGGGTATCGAGAATAGTGAACACTAAAAAGAACAAAGATCATAACGGGTTAAGATATGGTCGTGAGTCCTCTCCTGCACCACTCCCGGTCAAAGATGGGCATTGTCCTATCGACCGGAGTGTCGGACGTGATGAGTGCGTTTTCCAAGGCGCCCTTCCTTCCGAAAACCGGATAAGCTGACTGACACACGGGGTCGCCGCCGCGCAGAGCGCTGGCCATCCCGTTCTACAGGCGGCGATCATCTGTTCGCGAGCTGGCGCGACCTGGCGTCGCCGGGGCATCGAGGCCAAGCAATATCTGCTGAGCCTCGAAGCCAGTCCGGCGCCCGCTCAGCGGCGTTCGGCGGACGATCGGCCGCGAATGGCGCGGAACTCCGATGTCGGGCGCCATTCCGGCCATTGATCGGAGAAGGCCAGCTTGCGGCCGATGTCGAGCAGCAGCTCGACATCCTGGGCGGCGCCCCGGAAATCGAACGCGGGCGACCAGGTGTCGCAGGTCTGGTGATAACAGGCCATGTAGCTCTCCAGCCACTTCTGCCCTGCCGCTCGGCCGCCCGTGACGAGATCGTGCGGCCCGGCGATCCCCATCAGGAGAAGCGTGGGCACGCCGCGCCGGGCGAGCGAGAAATGGTCGGCGCGATAGAACAATCCGCGCTCGGGCAGCGTTTCCGGCGTGATCGTGCGGCCCTGCGTCTGGGCGGCGCGCGCGAGATCGTCTTCGAGCGAGCTTTGCCCCGGGCCGACCAGCACGACGTCGTGCGCGGGACCCGCCGTCTGCAGAATGTCCATCGTCAGATTCGCGACCGTCTTCTCGAGCGGGAACAGCGGATGGACGGCATAGGTTTCCGACCCGAGCAGGCCGCGTTCCTCTGCGGTCCAGGCGGCGAAGACGACGGTTCGATCGGGCTTGGGCCCGGACGCGAAGGCGCGGGCGATCTCGATCAGCCCGGCAACCCCGATTGCGTCGTCGGCAGCGCCGGGACGGATCGTGCGCCCTTGCGCATCGGGCGTGCCGATGCCGTACGCGTCCCAATGCGCGCCGTACATCACGGTCTCGTCCGGCCGCTTGGCGCCGGCGATCTTGCCGAGCACGTTGTAGCTCTGCACCTGTTCGGCGCTCACCGGCAGATCGGCCGAGAAGGTCTCGCCCGCCAGGGCGACCGGCTTGAAATTGGGGCTGCGTGCCTCGACGCGCAGCTTGTCGAGATCCAGGCCGGCACGGCGGAACAGGTCGCGCGCGGCGTCGCCTTCGATCCAGCCCTGCAACAGGACCGGCTGGACCGGGCCGGTGCGAACGATATCGTAATTCTCGCCGCCCGGCGCGATTACCGTGTTCCAGCCATAGCCGGCACCCGGCGTGTCATGGACGATCAGTGCGGCCACGGCGCCGCGGCGCGCAGCTTCCTCGTACTTGTAAGTCCAGCGGCCGTAATAGGTCATCGCCTTGCCGCCGAAGCGACCATAGGACGGCTCGCCCGGCTTCGCCTCGAAATCGGGATCGTTGACCAGGAAGACGGCCACCTTGCCGTGCAGGTCGACGCCCTTGAAATCGTCCCACTGGCGTTCCGGCGCCGTCACGCCATAGCCGACGAAGACCATCGGGGCATTGGCGATCGACACGCGATCCACCGGCCGCACCGTGTTTACATAGACCTGCCGCTTCTGCTCCAGGGGCAGCGCCGCGCCGCCCGCATCGACCGTCATCGTGCCGCCGGCGCCGAGCCGGGTGTGGACGAGCGGTACGCGCTGCGTCCAGCCGCCATCGTCACCGGCCGGAGACAGACCCACCTCCTTGAAGCGGTCGATCAGGTAGGCGATCGTCTTCTGCTCGCCCGGCGTTCCCGGAGCCCGGCCCTGGAACGGCTCCGATGCGAGCACGCGCGTGGTCTCGGACAGGTGCGCGGGGTCGATCGGCTGCGTCGCCGGCGTCGCGGCGGCCAGGGCCGTCGAGACGGCGACGCACAGGCCGGCGACCGGCAGCACCTTCATCGACATGGTCATTCGCCTTCTTCCTCTTCTGCTTCCTCGCCCCCGCTGTCCTTGGCGGTTCCGGCCGGCTGCGCGGGCAGGGCCTTGCGCTCGACCGGCTGCAGCCCGGCATGCTTCAGTTGGGCATTGAGCGTCGGCAGGTCGCTGTCGAGCAGCTGCTTGAGCGCGTTCAGCTGCGTGTCGAGCTGGCCGGAGAGGTCGGCGAAGACCCGCTCGCTCTGCTCGGTCGGCGGCGCGTCGGCGCTTTCGACGGTGCCGATCAGGCCGGCGAGCTTGTCGTTGAGCATGATCGGATAATTGAGCGGGTCCTGACGGCTGCGATTGCGCGTCTGGTAAATCCGTCCCTCGATCGCGCTCAGCTTCGTGTCGAACGCGGCCAGCGCGGCCTTCACCGCAGGATCGGTCGCCTTCTTCGCATCCGCGTCCGTCTGCTGTTTGATGCCGCGGATCAGCAGCACGGCCTGGTTCGCTTCTGACACGCGGGCCGAGACGCGGCTGGCGAAGTCGAAGCGGCGCTGCAGGTCGGCCGGATTCGCCTTGGCGCGCGGATCGGAGCGGATTTCGAAACTCTGTTCCTGCGCCTTGCCGTCGACGGTCAGCCGCGCCGTGTAGCGGCCGGGGACGGCCATGATGCCGCGGTTCCGGCTCGTCCACATGATCATGCCCGGGAATTCGGTGAAGCCCGGATAATGCATGTTCCAGGTGAAGCGGTTGAGGCCCTGCTTCATTGCCGCGGTCGGCACCGGCTTCGGACCGTTATCGTCCTCGTCGTCGCCGCCGCCCTCTGACTTGGGCTTTTCTTCCTTCAGACTGCCGGCGAAGCTCTGGACGAGCTTGCCGTCGGGCCCGAGAATATCGAGCGTCAGCTTCTTCGGCTCCTTCGGCAGGAAATAGTCGATCGCGACCCCCGCATCGACGTCGCGCACGGCCGGCGCAGGCGCGAACAGCTTCAGCTGCTTGTCGTCGCCGGGCCGGACCTGCCGGAGCACGTCGATATTATCCATCACCCAGAAGGACCGGCCGTGCGTGCCGATCACCAGGTCGTGATCGGTGACGGCAAGGTCCGCGACCTGCACCGCCGGCAGGTTCCGCTGCAGCTTGTGCCAGTGATCGCCGTCATCGAGCGAGACCCAGACGCCGCGCTCTGTTCCCAGATACAGCAGGCCGGGGCGCACCGTATCCTCGCGGATGCTGCGGGCGACCTCGTCGTCGGGAATGCCCTTGGCGATCGAGGTCCAGCTGCGGCCATAGTCGCTGGTCTTCAGCACATAGGGCTTGAAGTCGCCCAGCAGGTAGCGGTGACCGGTCAGATAGGCGGTGCCCGGCTTGTGCGGCGAATCCTCGATCGTCGTGATCTTGAGGTAAGGCGGCAGGCCGGCGGGCGTCACATCCGCCCAACTCGCGCCGCTGTCGCGGGTGATATGGACCATGCCGTCGTCCGACCCGGCCCAGATCACGCCCTTTTCCAGTCGCGAAGGGGCAAGGGCGAAGACCGTGCCGTAGGTCTCGACCCCGGTCTGGTCGAGCGTGATCGGACCGCCGGACGGGCCAAGCGTCGACGGGTCGTGGCGGGTCAGATCGGGGCTGATCCGTTCCCAGCTCTGGCCCTCGTTGCGCGTGCGCCAGACATGCTGCGACGCGACATAGAGCGTCTGCGGGTCCTTGGGATCGAAGACGATCGGGTAGGTCCACTGGAAACGCTCGGCGATGTCGCTCGCCGAATAGCCCATAGGATTATCGGGGTGGACGTTGATCCGCCGCGTCTGCCCGGTCGAATAATCGAAGCGGTCGAGCATGCCGCCATAGCTGCCGGCATAGAAGACATTCGGGTTCTTCGGATCGTTCGCGATATAGCCGCTTTCGCCGCCGCCGACCTCGAAGCCGTATTGGCCGCCCAGCGAGTTCACGAACTTCCAGTCGCGCGAGGGCACGCAGATGGTCGTGTTGTCCTGCTGCGCGCCGCACGCGAAATAGGGGAAGTGGTGGCTGATCGTGACGCGGTAGATCTGCGCGGTCGGGAAATCCTCCGCCGTCCAGCTGGTGCCGCCGTTGACGCTGACAATGGCGCCGCCGTCATTGCCCTGGATCATCCGTTGATTATCGTTGCCCGCGATCCAGAGGTCGTGGTTATCGCCGTGCGGCACCTTGATCTTGGTCTTGAAGGTCTTGCCGCCATCGTCGGAGCGGAAGAACTGGACGTTCAGGACGTAGACGCGATCCTTGATCTTCGGATCGGCGAAGATGCGCGAATAGTAAAAGGCGCGCTGGCGCAGATCGCGGCTTTCATTGGTGCGGGTCCAGTGCGCGCCGCCGTCGTTGGAGACGAACACGCCGCCATCGGCATGCTCGACGATCGCATAGACGCGCTGGCCGTCCACGGGCGAGACGCTGACGCCGATCTTTCCGATCGGCCCGCTCTGCGGCATGCCCGGCGCGCGGGTCAGCTCGGTCCAGGTCGCGCCGCCGTCGGTGCTCTTGAACAGGCCGCTGCCGGGCCCGCCCGAGCTCATGCCCCAGGGCTTGCGCCAGGCCTCCCATAGCGCGGCATAGACGGTGTCCGGGTGGTTCGGATCGATCGAGATATCGACCGCGCCGGTGCGCGCATCGCGGTACAGAACCTTGTTCCAGCCCTTGCCGCCGTCGGTCGTCTTGTAGACGCCGCGCGCCTCGCTTTCGGTGCCGTACGGGCCGAAGCCGCCGACATAGGCCGTGTCACAATCCTTCGGGTGAACGCGAACACGCGAGAAATTGTGCACGTCGGTCAGGCCGATCTTGTGCCATGTCTTGCCCGCGTCAGTCGATTTCCAGACGCCGTCGCCGGCCATGATGTTGCCGCGCAGCTCGGTCTCGCCGGTGGTGAGGTAGACCACGTCCGGGTTGGCCTCGCACACCGCGACGCCGCCGACCGCGGCATTGTCGAGCTGGCCGTCGGTGACCGGCTTCCACGTCGTGCCGCCATCGGTCGTCTTCCACAGGCCGCCGCCGACCGCGCCGAAATAATATTCGTTCGGCCGGGATGCGCTGCCGGCGACCGCGATCGAGCGGCCGCCCCGGTCCGGCCCGATATTGCGCCACTTGAGCCCGGTGAAGAACGCTTCGTCGCCCGTTACCGGTTTGGCCGCTTCGGCCTTGGTCGCAGCCGGCTTGTCAGTGTCTGCGGCAAGGGCCGGCCCCGCTATCAGTGCCAAAACCGAAACGCAGCCGAACCAGATTTTTGTGCCCCGCATCTTTCGCTCCCCGTTAATTGTTGTCTGCCTGTAACATAGCCGTCCGGGCCGGCAACGCGCCGTCCGGTGTGGAATAATCGCCGCCGAATGCACGCACGAGCGCGACGGTAGTCTGCATCCGCTGCGTCTGCACCGCGATCGCGGCGCGCTCCGCGTCCAGCGCCGCCGTCTGCGCGGTCACGACTTGGAGATAGTCGGCGGCACCTTCGCGATAGCGGGTCAGGGCCAGGTCGCTGGTCCGTGCGGCGGCCGCAGCGGCGCTGTTCTGGTCGGCCGCTTCGGCAGCGAGCAATCGTGCCGCGGCAAGGCTGTCCTCGACCTCCCGAAAGGCGGTGAGCGCTGTCTCGCGATAGTTGGCCGCGGCCTCGTCATATTGCGCGCGCGAGATGCGGACGCGCGCCTGGCGCCGGCCGCCATCGAACAGGTCGAGCGCGGCCGAGAGCGGGCCGAGCGCCCAGAAGCCCGCCGGTGCGCTCAACAGGCCCCCGTGGCTGCTCTCGAAGCCGCCGGCGAGCCCCAGCGTCACATCGGGGAAGAATGCCGCGCGGGCGACGCCGATCTGCGCGTTGGCGGCAGCAATCCGACGCTCGGCGGCGGCGACATCGGGGCGGCGCTGGACGAGCAGCGCGGGCGCCTCCGCAGGAACCGGAGGAGGCGACCCGACACCGGTGTCGACCGGCGCGATCGACAGAGCGGATGGAACGGCCCCAACCAGCGCCGCGATCTGGTGCTCGGTCGCGGCACGGCGGTTCGCGACGTCGGAAATCTGGGCGCGCGCGTCCGACAGCAATGTCTGCGCGCGGCTGACGTCGAGCCCTGACGAAGCGCCGCCTTCGTGCCGCGCCTGGGTGAGTTCCAGCGCCTTTGAATAAGCGCCGACAGTCTCGCGCAGCAGCGCCGCTTCGGCATCGAGTCCGCGCAGGCGGAAATAGGCGTCGGCCAGCGAAGCCTGGAGGCTCAATCGCACGGCGGCAAGATCGGCCGCGCTCGCTTCGGCTTCGGCGCGAGCGGCATGCACCGAGTTCCGCACCCGGCCCCACAGGTCGAGCTCATAGGCAAGCGAAGCGCCGGCGGTCGCGTCGGTGAAGCGGCCGGCGGCATTCGCACCGGGGCGGCGCGCCGAGGTCCGCTGCCGCACCGCATCGGCGGAGGCGGTCACGGTCGGGTACAGGTCGGCGGCTGCTTCGCCGGCTGCAGCGCGTGCGGCATCATAGCGCGCCACTGCGGCGGCGAGCGTGGGGCTCGCGCCTTCGATCCGGGATTCGAGGCCCTCCAGGACGGGATCGGCGAACAGCGTCCACCAGGCGCCACGGGGCGCGGCGTCGAGCGGGGTCGCCGCCGTCCAGCCGGTGGGCGCTTCCTTGTAGGCGGCGGGCACGGCGACTGTGGGCGGCGCATAAGCGGGTGCCAGCGAGCACCCGGCAAGCAAGAGCAGAAGAGCCGTACTAGCTGCGCGCACGGGCCTCGACCTTGAGCTGGTCGCCATTCTCGATCGCGTCCGGCGGCGTGTCGACGACCTGCTCGCTGCCGGTCAGGCCGGAGACGACCTCCACTTCCTTGCCCTGATCGCGGCCGATCTTGATCGCCTGCAAGCGTGCACGGCCGTTCGCGTCGAGGACGACGACAGTGGGGCCGGATTCGCGGAACAGGATCGCGCTGCCCGGCAGGCGCAGCGTGCTTTCGGCGCCGGACAGCGGGAATGTGACCTGGGCATAGCCGCCCGGCTTCAGCGCGCGATCGCCATTGTCCGCCTGGAGCTCGACCAGCACCGTGCCCGATTGCGGATCGACCGCGCCCGCCGTGCGGACAAGGACGGCGTTGAAGGTGCGCCCGGGATATTCGGGCACCGTCAGCTTGGTCGACATGCCCGGATGGATCTGCGCCGAAAAGCTCTGCGGCACGCGGACATAGATGCGCATCCGGTGCACGTCGGAGACGGTGAAGAGCGGCTGCGACGCGGCGTTGCCGGACGTGACGAGCGCGCCGATCTGGGCCGAGCGGCTGGTCACGACGCCCGGAAAGGGCGCGGTCAGCCGCTCGAAGCCCTGCATCGCGCGCAGCCGCTTCACATTGGCGAGCTGGGCATTCGCGACCGCGGTCTTGGCCGCATAGTCGCCGGCCTTTTCGTCCGCTTCCTGATGCGACACCGCGTCCTTGCGCAGCAGCGTCTCCCACCGCTCGGCAGTGGTGCGCGCCAGCTTTTGATTGGCGACGGCGGTCTGATAGTCGGCCTGCGCCTGGGCGAGCTGCTGGTCGATTTCGGGCGCGTCCAGGATCGCGAGCGTCTGGCCGGCGCCGACCGTGTCGCCGATATCGACCAGCCAGCGCCGGACATAGCCGTTGGTGCGCGCGAAGATCGGCGCGCTATTGAACGCCTGGACGTTGCCGGGAAGCTGCAAGGTCGCTTCGCCTGCACCGTGCTTGGGCTTGACGACCTTCACCGTCTGCACGGCATTGTCGCGGGCGGTTGCGGCCAGCTCGCGATCGGTGTTCATGCGCGCGGTCACGCCAACGCCAACGACTCCGATCGCGACCATGGCTGCGATCAGCCCGGTGCGCTTCAGGGTCCGGGACTGCACTTCATCAAGCATGTACGGGTTCGAGCTCCTTCGGCGCCTCGGCCGCGCCTCCGCGGCGGTGGACGAAGTTGAAGACGGTGGGAACGAAGAAAAGCGTGGCGACCGTCGCGACGACGAGGCCGCCGATCACCGCCCGGCCCAGCGGCGCGTTCTGCTCGCCGCCTTCGCCGAGGCCCAGCGCCATCGGCAGCATGCCGATGATCATCGCCAGCGCCGTCATCAGCACCGGGCGGAAGCGGACAAGGCCGGCTTCCAGTGCCGCCTTGGTCGAATCGCCGAGTTCGGCAAGCCGCTCGCGCGCGAAGCTGACGACCAGGATGGAGTTCGCCGTCGCCACGCCCATGCACATGATCGCGCCGGTGAGCGCAGGCACCGACAGGGTCGTCCCGGTCGCGAACAGCGTCCAGACGATCCCGGCAAGTGCGGCGGGAAGGGCGGTGATGATCACGAACGGATCGAGCCAGCTCTGGAAGTTCACGACGATCAGCAGATAGATCAGCACGATCGCGCCGATCAGGCCGAAGGCGAGACCCGAAAAGGCGGCGTTCATTGTCTGATACTGGCCGCGCATCGTGACGGTCACGCCCTTGGGCTGCTCCTTCTTCAGCGCATTGATTGCGCGCTGCACGTCTGCCGAAACGGCGCCCAGGTCACGGCCCGCAGGCGCCGCGAAGATGTCGACGACGGGCTGCACGTCATAATGGCTGACGACCGGCAGCGTGCTGCTGCGGCTGACCTTGGCGATGCCGCCCAGCGTCTGTGTAGCGGAGCCATCTCCGCCGGAAATCGGGATCCCTTGCAGCGCCGACATCGATCCGACACGATATTCCGGCGTTTGCGTCACGACCGAATAGGACACGCCGTTTTCCGGATTGAGGTAATAGACAGGCTCCGTCGTGCCGGTGCCGGCCAGCGATGTGGCGAGGCTGGACGTGACGTCCTTTTCAGTGAGCCCGTACTGGCTGATGCGCGAACGATCGATGTCGACATTCAGCTGCGGCGCGCGCGCCGGCTGCTGGATGCGCGCATCGGCGAGGCCGGGGATCGTGCGGATGCGGCGCAGCAACTTTTCGGCAAAGGCAGCGCTCTCTTCCAGTTTGCGCCCGCTGATCTGGACGTCGATCGGCGCCGGCGCGCCGAAGTTCAGGATCTGGCTAGTGATGTCGGCCGGCAGGAAGGAAAAGGTCGTGCCGGGGAAGCTGCGCGGCAGCTCGCGCCTCAGCTTCGCGACATATTCGTCTGTGGGGCGATGGCCTTTGGTGAGCGCGATCAGGATATCGCCGTCCTGCGGGCCGATCGTGCCGGTGTTGTTGTAGGTCGTATTGATGGAGCTGACCGGCAGGCCGATATTGTCGGCGACTGAGAGCAGGTCGCCGGGCGGGATGATCTCGCGGATGCGGCGCTGGATACGGTCGAACTGGGCCGCGGTGTCCTCGACGCGCGACCCGACCGGCGCGCGGACATGGATCATGATCTGGCCGGAATCGACGTCCGGGAAGAAGTTGCGCCCAAGGAACGGCAGCAGCGCGAACGATACCAGCACCAGGCCCATGAAGCCCAGCATGAACGGCTTGCGCCGGGCAAGCGCCTCGCCGAGCAGCGCCGCATAGGTGTGACGGACACGCTCGAAGCGCGCCTCGAACCCGCGCTGGAACCGCACCAGCGGATTGCGCGAACCGGGCGATCCGGCCGCGTGCACGTCCTCGCCCGGCGCATGCGGCTTCAGCATGTACATGGCCATGGTCGGCACCAGCGTGCGCGACAGCACGAACGACGCGATCATCGCGAACACGACCGCCAGCGCCATCGGCACGAACAGGAAACCTGCGACCCCGGGCAAGAAGAACATCGGCACGAACACGATGCAGATGCAGAGCAGGGAGACGAACGCCGGCGTCACGATCTGCGCGGCGCCGTCGGTGATCGCCTGGATGACGCCTTTGCCCTGCTCGAGGTGCCAATTGATGTTCTCGATCGTGACCGTCGCGTCGTCGACCAGGATGCCGACGGCGAGTGCGAGACCGCCCAGCGTCATCACGTTGAAGGTCTGCCCGGTCGCCGCCAGGCCCGCGATGGCTGCGAGGATAGAGAGCGGGATCGATAGCGCGATGATGACCGTCGAGCGCCATGAGCCGAGGAACAACAGGATCATCAGCGAAGTCAGCGCCGCAGCGATCACGCCTTCGTGGACGACGCCGCTGACCGCCGCCCGCACGAACAGCGACTGGTCGCCGACCGGCACGATCTTCAGCGCGTGCGGCAGCCCCTCCATGATCTTCGGTAATTTGTCCTTCACGCCCTGAACGATCGACAGCGTCGACGTCGCGCCGTTCTTCAGGATCGTGATCAGCACCGAGCGGTTGCCGTCGACATGGACGATGTTGGTCTGGGGCGCACTGCCGTCCCGGACGTGCGCCACGTCGCGCAGGTAGATGGTCGCGCCGTTCACGACCTTGACCGGCAGGTTGTTCAGCTCTTCGACCGAGGCCGGCGCGTTGTTGAGCTTCACGGCGTACTGATAGCTGCCGATCTTCACGGAGCCGGCGGGATTGATCTGGTTCTGCGCGCCGATCGCAGCGGTCACGTCGGGCGCGGCCAGCCCCTTGGATTGAAGCGCGGCGGAATCGAGATCGACCTGGATCTGCCGCTGCTTGCCGCCATAGGGCGCCGGCATCGCGATGCCCGGCACCGAGATCAGCTGGATCCGCACCTGGTTCATCGCGAGATCGTTCAATTGCTGCTCGGTCATCCCCTGTCCGGAGAGCGCCAGCTGCATGATCGGCACGGTCGATGCGTTGTAGTTCAGGATCAGCGGCGGCGTCGCGCCCGGCGGCATCTGCCGCAGCACCGTCTGGGATACGGACGTGACCTGGGCCGTCGCCGTGCGGATATCGGCCCAGGGCTGAAGAAAGACCTTCACCACGGCGATGCCTTCGAGCGACTGACTCTCGACATGCTCGATATCGTTGACGGTAGTGGTGAGGGTGCGTTCGAACGGTGTGATGATCCGGCTAGACATCTCGGCAGGCGGCAGGCCGCCATATTTCCAGGCCGTGGCGATCACCGGCACCGGAATGTCGGGGAAGATGTCGACCGGCGTCCGGATCGCGGCCAGCACGCCGACGATCGCGATCAGCAAGGCCATCACGATGAAGGTAAGCGGGCGCCGCAGCGCTACGCCGACAATGCCGATCATGCACGACTCCGGACCGAACCGTGGCCGCCCCACCGGACGGTTCGCCCAAATGACCGATGACCGAAGTCGAGCACCCCCTGCCCGAATCTTGGTCGCGGCGCTCTTGCCCGATTTATTTCATGAAGTCCAACACCTAACCGCGAACGATCAGAGCGAACGGATTGGCTGAACCTCGTCCGGCGTCGGCAGGGAAAGCGGTGCCGGAAAATGGCCGTGCACACCGGCGCCGCCGCCGACGTGGCGGTCGCGATAGGCGAGCAGGTCGTCGAGCGGCATCGGCATGCCGATCTCGTATCCCTGCAGCAGGTCGCAGCCCAGCAGCTGGAGCAGCCGGACCTGCCAGTCGCTCTCCACGCCTTCGATGACGACCCGCATGTCGAGGCTGTGGCCGAAATCGATCATCGAGCGGATGATCTGGTTGGTCTTACGGCGGTCGCCGACGTTGCGCAGGAAAGATTTGTCCAGCTTCAGGCCGTCGAGTTCGAAATACTGAAGATAGCTGAGCGACGAATAGCCGGTGCCGAAATCGTCGAGGAACACCTTGATGCCCAGTTCGCGCAGGCGGTCGACCGACTGCCGGGCGGCATCGAGGTTTTCGATGAGCACGCTTTCGGTGATCTCGATGCTCAGCAGTTCGGGGCGCACCCGCGCGAGCAGCAATTTGTCCATTAGCCGGGAAACGAACTCCGGCTTGCGGAAATAGACCGGCGAGATGTTCACCGCGATCGGCGAGGACTTCAGCTTCGCGATCGCGGCCAGCGCGGTTTCGATCGTCCAGTCGGTCAGCGCGTTGATCTGGCCGCTCGCTTCGGCGGTCGAGATCAGCGCCGCCGGCGTCACGTCGCGCAACGCCGGCGCCTGTGAGCGGAGCAGCGCTTCCGCGCTGCTGAACGCGCCGGTGCGCGCGTCGATCAGCGGCTGGTAATGGAGCGAGAACAAATTCTCGAGCATCGCCTTGCCAAGCTCGATCCGCACCGAGCTCTCGCGCGTCTGATGGCGATCCAGCGCATCGTCGAACAGCCTGTAGCGCCCGCCCGGCGAGCCCTTGGCCGCGTACATGGCGAGGTCGGCGCGGCGCAGCAGCTCGCGGGGGTTGAAGCGCGTCGGATCGCCAAGCGCGAGCCCGACGGACGCGCCGATCTCCACCTGATGGCCGTCGATCAGGTAGGGCGCGCCCACCGCTTCGACGATCGCGGCCCCGTATTGCTCGGCACGCCTGTCGGCGCTCCACGCGATCACCGAAGCAAATTCGTCGCCGCCCAGCCGCGCGAGCGCGATCGTCTGTCCGACCGCTTCCGACGCGCGCTGCGCCACCTGTTTCAGCAGGTCGTCGCCGGCCTTGTGGCCGAGCGTGTCGTTGACGTCCTTGAACCGATCTAGGTCGAAGAACAGCAGGATCAGCATTTCATGCTCGGCGACCCGGGGATCGTCCAGCACCGCGTCGAAAGCGGACCTGTTCATCAGGCCAGTCAGCTGATCGACGTGCAGCAGTTCGCGCAGACTTCCGTTGGTCTCATTGAGCGCGCGCATCTGCACGCGGGCCCGCGCGCCCGCCGCCGCCATGCCGGCCAGGCCCGCCGCTGAACCAAGGCCGGCGGCGACCGCGAGCCCCGACAGGCCGAGCATGTGGACACGGTCCAGGATCAGCGCCACGACCGACAAGGCCATGGCAGCAAGCGACAAGCTGCTGCGGATGTGGGGCAGCCGGGCTTCCGTCGTCTGCAAGAATGTCTTGCTCATGCTCGGCGGCTCACCCCTTCGTCGCCGACTGGGGATCGTCGCGGTCGCGGGCGATCGCGATGAACATCTGACGGGTCTGCTCGCCCAGCTTGCGTTCGGCGTGCAGTTTTTCGACCGTCAGCGTGTCGATCGCCTCGCGCTGGTCCAGGTGAACGGACATGCGAGCGCGCAGGATCGCAAGGCTGATCGGCTTCAGCATATAGTCGTTGGCGCCCTCGTTGATCGCGGTGACCACTGACATTTCCTCGCCCATCGCGGTGCACATGATCACCGGAAGGCGCGTCTTGGGATGGGTTTCGCGGATCGCGCGCAGCGTCTCGAGGCCCGAAAAGCCGGGCATCATCCAGTCCAGCAGCACGATGTCGGGCGTGCGGCGCGAGATCAGCGACAGCGCCTCGCGCCCGCTTTCCGCGTGGACGGTCGCATAGCCGCTCGACTTCAGCGCACGGTCCAGCAGCACACGGTTGTCCTCAACGTCGTCGACGATCAGGACGACCTTCTGCACCGGGATTGAAGCAGGGGCGTTCACAGCACCAACTCCTTCAACGATTGAGCAATTTCGCGGGGCGTCGAGGCCGCCTTCGGAAAGAAGCGATGGCCGGCCGCGGCCAGGCGGCGATGTTCCTCGATCGTGATGTCGCAGCCCGACACGACGATCAGCGGCACGTCGCGAAGCTCTTCCGTGGCCGACAGCCGGTCCAGAACTTCAAATCCGTTCATGACCGGCATGGCCAGGTCCAGCACGATCGCATCGGGCCGCATTTCGGCCGCCATTGCCAGGCCTTCGGCGCCGTCGGCCGCGCGCCGCGCCGAAAAGCCGACCTGGGCGACGCTGCGCGCGAGCAGGTCGGCGGAATCATCGTCGTCGTCGATTACCAGGACTTCGCCGGTCGCGCGCAGGCGATAGACGTCGAGCACGCTGCGCAATTGCTGCGCGGTGATCGGCTTGCGAAGATAGTCGGTCGCGCCTGCTCGCAAACCGCGCGCCCGGTCATCTTCAACGGTGATCAGGATGGTCGGGATATGGCCGATGTCCGGATCGGCGCGGAGCTGCTCCAGCACCTGATAGCCGGACGCCCCCGGCAGCAGGACGTCGAGCAGGATGAAATCCGGCCTGTGCGTGCGCGCAAGCTCCAGCACGTTGTCGGCACCATTGGTGAAGACGACATTGTATCCCATCCGCACCAGCCAGCGCTGCATCAGCTCGACCGTCGCTTCGTCGTCGTCGACGACCAGCGCGGTGTGTTCGGCGCTCGGCGTCTTGACCAGCATTCCGACCGACTCGCTCGATTTTTCGCCGGCTGCGGCGGTCCGGCTGGCGGAATCGCCCAGCGGCAGGAGCATGCGGAACGTCGATCCTTCGCCCACGACACTTTCCACCGTGCAGTTGCCATCCATAAGTCCTGCCAATCTCTGCACAATCGAAAGACCAAGCCCGGCGCCGCTGAACTGCCGCGTCGCGCTGCCGTCCAGCTGACGAAACGCGTCGAAAAGGCCGCCGATGTTTTCCGGCGCGATGCCGATCCCGGTGTCGCTGACCGCGAACTCGATCCACGACGAACCGCCGCGCTCCAACGGAGAAATCCGAAGAGCGACGGAGCCATCGCGCGTGAATTTGAAAGCATTGCCAATCAGGTTGATCAGGCAACGCCGCAATTTCGCGGCATCGCCGATCATGATGCTGATGCCAGGGTCGACCGTCAGCTCGAAGCGATTGCCGTTCGGCGGATCGCCGGCCCCGCAGGCGCTCGCGACGGCGGCGGCAAGCGCCTGCACGTCGATCGCGACCCGCTCGATCGTCATCCGCCCGGCGTCGATCTTCGACAGGTCCAGAATGTCGTTGATCAGCGCGAGCAGCGTGCGGCCGGCCTGCTGAATCCGGTCCAGGTCCGCCATCGCGGCGCTTTCGCCCGCTTCGCTCGCATCTTCGTGGAGCAGCATCGCGTAGCCGAGGATGGCGTTCAGTGGCGTGCGCAGCTCGTGGCTCATCTTCGCGAGGAATTGGGACTTGGCGAGATTCTGGTGATTGGCCTGCTCACGCGCGCGTTCGAGCTCGTCGATCATGGTGCGCGAACGGCGCATGATCTCGCGAATCCGGCGGCGCAGCAGCTTCACGTCGCCCTCGATCTGCGGCCGGGTCATCGCCTGGCCACGCCGCCAGCGGAAGCTTTCAAGATCCTGGCCATCGAGCTGGTCCAGCAGCAGCTCGACCGGCTCGACGGCAAGCCGCGCAATTGCGCCAGACAGAATCCAGCATGCAACCGCGGCCGTCAGGATGCCCGACGAAAGCGCCGCGAGCGCGCCGAATTCGCTGGCCAATGCGGTCACGACGACCACGACCAGCGCCGCCGCCAGCATCGGCCCGGCGATCGAACGCCGGGCGGCGCCGAACAGCCGCGGGCGCGCCTTCAGGTCGTCGAGTGCCTCAAGATTCATGACAGGCGTCCGCTATGCTCTGCGACATCACGCCGCCTCCCCCGCGGCGGGCGGGGCCGAAGGCGTGGCATCGCTCTCGGCGCGCCGGGATGCAACGATCGGAATCTGGATGGTGAAGCTGGTGCCGACGCCGCGTTCGGAGCGCACGTCGATGGTGCCGCCCATCATCTGGCAGAAGCGCTTGGTGAGCGCGAGGCCGAGGCCGGTGCCGCCGAATTTGCTGACCGTATCGTTCTCGGCCTGGCTGAAATCCTCGAAAATCCGGCGCAGGCCTTCCTCGCTCATGCCGATGCCGTTGTCGGTCACTTCGAGCGACATGAAATCGCGGCGGCCGCTGGACCGGCGGAGCACGGTCAGCATGATCGTGCCCTTGGTGGTGAACTTGGCGGCATTGCTCAGCAGGTTGAGCAGTGACTGACGCACCTTCAGCGCGTCCAGATCGATCGTGCCCAGATCCTCCGGCATGTTGACGATCATGCGGTTGTCCCGCTTCATGACCAGCGGAGAGGCGGTCGCGATCACTTCGTTGATCAGCGACGTGACGTTCACAGGCTCGGTGGAAAGCTCCAGCCGGTTCGCCTCGATCGACGACAGGTCCAGCACATTGTTGACGAGCGCCAGAAGATGCCGGCCCGCCGCGTGAATGCGGTCGAGGTCCTGCATCTTGCGGCTCGCGTCGGCCTGGTCCTGGAATGTTTCGCGCAGCATTTCGGCATAGCCGATGACCGCGTTGAGCGGCGTCCGCAGCTCATGGCTCATCTTGGCCAGAAAGATCGACTTGCGTTTGCTCGCCAGCTCGGCCGCTTCCATCGCCTCGCGCACGAGCTGGAGCTTGCCGCGCTGATCGATCGTCTCCTGCTCAAGGCTGAGACTGATGCGCATGACCGTTTCGTAGTACAGCGCCAGGATCGTCATGTAAGCGAGGGCTGCGAGGATGGAGAACGTGTTCGCCAGCTGCAGGTCTTGCGCCGACAGCAGGCTCGGGAACTGGCCGTAGAAGATGCGGGTGCCGATGAACACGCCGATCTGCAGCGCGATGCCGGTCAGGACCAGCTTGATCGATTCCGACAGGTAGAAGAAGCCCAGCACCATCGCGATCAGGAACCAGGGCAGCAGCGGCGAGCTGATTCCCCCGAAGGAGAATGACCCGAACAGGCTGAGCCCGACCAGCATCTGCACGCTGGTCATCGCCGGCAGGCGCATGCTCCCGCACGCGCGCAGCAGGAAAGGAATGCCGAAGAATCCGGCGACCATTCCTTCGGTCACCCAGAATTGCCAGGTCGCGCCGGCGGCGGTGCGCGCAAGGAAGAAGGTCACGCTGTGGCCCATCAGCGGGCCCGCGAGGTGCAGCATCACGAAGGTGCGCGCCATCAAGCGATCGGAGTCGCTTTCCAGCATCGCCGCCGGGATGAACCAGTCAATGATGCGGTAGATTGGCTTATGCATCGAAGGCCCCTGAGGATCGGGGCAGCGATAGAGGGAGATGCTTAAGAAACAGCGAATGACGCGCTTAACGCGCATTTAAGGGCTTTGCCCCTATCGGATGCCAAACGGGCGGTTGACCTTCTTTCCGACGGTCTGCCCGCGGTTCGATCGGAACAGGCACGGCAGATGCAATTGGTGAAACCCAAATTCAGCCTCAGCGGCTTGCTCGATTATTTCATCCCGCCGGAAATGCGGGTGAATGCCGAAGCGCACCGCCGCGCGCGCATGTTCATGCTCAGCCACGTGTTCGGCCCGATCCTGGGCAACACGATCCCGCTCTATCTGGTGATCGCCGATATCTCGCGCGATTACCGGGCGGGCGTGTTCTTCCTGTCGATCCTGGCATTCTGGATCTACCCGTTCGCGCTGCGGGCGACCGGCCGCTACCAGCTGCTCGCCTTCCTTTCGGTGCAGAACCTGATCTTCTGCGTGCTGTGGGCCTGCTATAGCTATGGCGGCGTCAGCTCGCCCTTCCTGCCGTGGATCCTGATCTTTCCGCTGCTGGCCTTTCTTTATCTGCCGCCCAAGGGGTGGGTGCGGAACCTGTTGCTGGCGCAGATTTTCGGCAGCGTCGCGCTGTTCCTGCTGCGCTGCTTCGGCGGCAAGCCGCTGCCCGCCGCGAACCTGCACGATTTCCAGGTGATCGGCATGATCTCGATGGCCAGCGTCGCGATCTATTTCGCGATGATGTCGCTCTATTTCGCCAAGATGTTTCATGAGCAGCGGGAGTTCACCCGCGAGCTGAACTCGCTCGTCTCGACCTCCGACAATCTGCGCAACCTCACCGCTGCGGCCAACCAGGCAAGCACGGCCAAGGCCGATTTCGTCGCCGGCATGAGCCACGAGCTGCGCACGCCGCTGAATGCGATCATCGGTTACAGCCAGCTGCTGCTCGAAGAGGCCGTCGACGAAAATGACGACATGACGGTCAAGGATCTGAGCCATGTTCATAAGGCCGGATCGGACCTGCTGCGCCTGATCGACGACATTCTCTCCTATTCCCGGATCGAAGCCGGCAAGATGCCGGTTCACGCGACGCTCGGGTCGGGCGAGGCGCATCTCGACGCCTGGCTCGGCGACCTGGCCGGACTGATCGGCGATTACGAAATCGAAGTCGCCGGCGGCGATGGCCTGACCCGGTCGATGCTGCTGGATTGGACCGCCACCGGATCGGCGGTGCGCCACCTGGTCAGCGGCATCGCCAGCCAGCACGGCAGCGGCAAGCTGCTGCTCAGCTGCGAGGCCGGCGCCGACCGTTCGATCGCGTTCACCTTCGTCGACACCTCGAAGCAGGGCGAGCCGCGACAGACCATGATCATTCGCGAGATGTTCGAGCACGGCGACGATGCGTCCCCCACCAAGTATGGCGGGACCGGGATCGAAATCGCGCTCGCCTATAAATTCGCCCAGTTGCTGGGCGGCACGATCGCATCGACCCGGCTGGACGATGGCCGGCCGGCGACGGTTCTCACTCTTCCCGAACACATCTCCGCCGCTCCGCAGCCGCTCGCCGCGTGAGAGCCGAAAGACCGACCATGAAAAAGATCCTGATCGTCGAAGACAATGAGCTCAACCGCGACATGCTGCGCCGCCGCCTCGAGCGGAACGGCTATGAGGTCGAATGCGCGGTCGACGGCCCGCAGGGCATCGAGATGGCGATCGCCGGACAGCCCAACGTCATCCTGATGGACGTCGCGCTCGGCGACATGGACGGGTGGGAAGCGACGCTCGCGATCCGGCACGACGATCGCACCGCCACCATCCCCGTCATCGCGCTGACCGCCCATGCGCTCGAAAGCGATCGGCAGAAGAGCGTCGAAGTGGGCTGCGTCGATTTCGAGACCAAGCCTGTGTCGCTGCCGGACCTGATCCGCAAAATAGAGTTGCACGCGCGTTAACCACGCCTGGTCGGCGATCATTACGAATCCGAAGTTAATCCTGTTTGTGATTGTATTCAGTGGGGCAACATCATGATCGGTGACGGCACCGCGCCTGAATTTGGGGCGCTCGAAGGCAGCATGCGCGATTTTCGCTATCTGCCCGGCTCTGACCTGCTGACGCGGGTCGACGCCTTCTACGACTGGCAGCAGGCGCGCCGCGCCGCCGGCGTGTGGCCGCTGGGCCGCTCCACGGAGCTTGGCGCGCACAGCCGCTGCACCGCGCGCACCGACGAAGGCGCGCTGTTCGAAGGCGTTAATTTCGCGAGCCAGGACTATCTGAGCCTGTCTTCGCACCCCGCGATCCTCGAGGTTGCGATCGAGACAATGCGCGAGTTCGGCGTGCACAGCGCCGGGTCGCCCGCGCTGGTCGGCAACACCTCGCTGTCGATCGCGCTGGAAGAAAAGATCGGCGCGTTCCTCGGCTACGACCATGTCGCGCTGTTCCCGACCGGCTGGGCCGCCGGCTTCGGCGTGATCAAGGGGCTGGTGCGGCCGAACGACCATATCGTCATGGACGCGCTCAGCCATGCCTGCCTTCAGGAAGGCGCGCAGGCTGCGACCCGCAACATCCATCTGTTCCGCCACAACCAGATCGAAGGCGTGCGCCAGAAGCTCGCCAAGATCCGCGCTTCCGACACCGAAAACGGCATCCTGCTGATCACCGAGAGCCTGTTCTCGATGGACTCCGATACGCCGGACATCGCCGAGCTCCAGCAGCTCGCGCATGAGTTCGGCGCGACCCTGGTCGTCGACGTCGCCCATGATCTCGGCAATCTCGGCCCGACCGGCCGCGGCTTCATCGAGATCCAGAACATGCTCGGCAAGGTCGACGTGGTCATGGGCAGCTTTTCGAAGACGTTCGCCTCGAACGGCGGCTTCGTGGCCTCGCGCGGGCGCAGCGTGAAGGAATATCTGCGCTATTACAGCTCGCCCAACACCTTCTCGAACGCGATGTCGCCCGCCAATGCGGCGATCGTCGGCAAGGCGTTCGACATCGTGTCGTCGGACGAAGGCGCTGCGCTGCGCCGCAAGCTGATGGACAATATCCTGATGCTCCGCAGCCTGCTGAACGGTTGCGGGCTCGAGACCTATGGTGATCCGTCCGCGATCGTCTGCGTCAAGATGGGGAGCGAATCGCTCGCCCGGCTCACCAGCCGCCGTCTGCCGGCGTTGGGCATGCTGGCCAACCTGGTCGAGTTCCCGGCAGTGCCCAAGGGGCAGGCGCGGTTCCGGCTGCAGGTGATGGCGCGGCACAGCCAGCATGACATCATCGATGCCGTCCACCGGCTGGCGACCGCTGCCGCCGACGCCGGCGAAGACCAGCGCGCGCTCGATGAAGGCGCGGCCTCGCTCGCGTCGCTTGCCAAGGATCGTCCGCTTCCGGTCAAGCTGCCCACGCCCGCCGGCGATGCAGCCGCGCCGCTTCCCCAGGCGCCTGCCGCTCCTCGGCGCGGTTCGATCGCCGCTTAGCCTTTACAGCATATTTACCCCGTCCAGCTAATTCCGCTGGCGAAAGGAACTCGTCAAATGAAGTACCGGGTCGTCACGCTGGCCGGAATCGGGCTGGCCGGTCTGATCGCATCGGCGCCAGCCCTTGCGCAGGAGCAGGGCGACGCATTCGTGCGCGTCGGTGCCGCGCGCACCAAGCTGGTCGACAAAGGTGTGATCAAGGAGAACGGCGTCGTCGACCCTGAAGCGGCCTATACGACGCGCGAAACCTATCACGGTGTCCTGACCGGCGGCTATTACATCCTCGACCGCATTGCGCTCGAGGCATCGATCTCCACCCCGGCGACGACCAACAACATTCCGGCCGGCTCGCTCGCCGGCACGCCCAATCTGGGTGACGACGAGTTCACGATGGTGACGGTCGGCGCCAGCCTGCATCCGATCAAGGGCCCGATCTCGCCCTATATCGGCGGCGGCTTTGTGCGGCACTTCACGACGCAGGAGCGCGACGCGCTCGCCGTCGGCCTCAATGTTCCCAATGCGAGCGGCCCCTATATCCAGGGCGGCGTCGATGTCGCGATCTCGAACCGCTGGGGCGTGTTCGCCGAGGTTCGCAAGGCCTTTTATCACACCAATGCCAGCGGCAAGCTTCCGCTGGACGCGACCTTTACCCGGTTCGCGCAGGTGGACGCCAAGGCAGAGCTCGATCCGCTGACGATCCAGCTCGGCCTTGCCGCGCACTTCGGCCGCGGCGCCGATGGCGGTTCGAACCCGCCGATCGCGACCGATGAGACCAAATGGGTCGTGAAAGTCGGGCTGACCAACCTCAGCCTTGCCGACAAGGTGGACCTGTCGGTCGGCGGCGCGCCGTATCCCGGTGCCGGCCTGTCGACCTTCGAGCATCATACGGTGTCGGTGCAGATCGGCCGTTTTCTGACACCCAACATCGCCGTCAACGCGACGCTGGGCTTCCCGCCGTCGATCAACGTGTTCGGCGCCGGGTCGATCGGCGCGCTGCCGAAGCTCGGTGACGTCACCTATGGCCCGACGATGCTGACGCTCCAGTATCACCCGACCCGCAGCGGCCGCATCCGTCCCTATATCGGCGCCGGCATCAGCTACATGATCGTGTTCGACACCAACGACGGCGCGTTCCAGAAGCTGAAGGTGGACAACGACCTGGGCCCGGCGTTCGAAGCGGGCACGGACTTCATGGTCAACGATCGCCTCGCGATCTTTGCCGACGTGAAGAAGGCGCTGCTCCGCCCCAAGGCGTTCGGGACCTACCAGGGCCTGCCGGTCGAAGGAAAGACCCGGCTTGACCCCTGGGCGTTTTCCGGCGGCGTTTCCTTCCACTTCTGATCGATCCTACCGGAGAACCGCAATGCCGGCCGCCAAAGTCGCCAGCTACGTCCGCAGGCAGCCCCGTTGGGAATGCGATGTCGAAGTCGTCGTGGAAGACGATTGCGGTCGCGAACTGATGGGGCGGGTCGCCAATATGTCGGACGGCGGCTTCATGGCCGAATGCGAGGAAAAGGTTCGCCTCGGCTCGATCGTCGAGGTCCGTGTTCCGGGCCGCGGACGATTGCGCGCGGAAGTCCGCTGGGTGCTGGGCTGGCGCTTCGGCGCAATGATCCTGTCGGAGACGCCCGAAGGCTGAACACGGCCGATTGAACGCCGTCACTAAACCGTCATATTGCGCCTTCCGGACTATCGGAGGCGCCAAATTCAACAAGTCGCAGCCCTTCCTTATCGCATCACACCCGGCGGGTCGGCCGAAGTCCTGCTGATCACTTCGCGCGACACCCAGCGCTGGGTGGTGCCCAAGGGCAATCTGATGCGCGGCTACTCCGCGCACGAGGCGGCCGCGATCGAGGCTTATGAGGAAGCGGGCGTGCGCGGCATTCCGTGCCCGACCGCGCTGGGCGTGTTCATCTACTGGAAGACGCGGCGCGCCCGGCTGGCGAAGCAGGTTTCGGCGACCTTGTACCCGCTGTCGGTGGTCGAGCAGCTCGAGGATTGGCCGGAGCGCGAGCAGCGGACGACGCGCTGGTTCGGCCTTGCCGAAGCCGCCGCCGCTGTGGACGAACCCGAGCTCAAGCGACTCATTGCTGGATTTCGCGCGCCACCTGCGCCATCGGGCCTCGCAAGCCGGGTGCTGCCGGCGCTGCAAACACGGGTGAGGAGGCGCCTTCCGGTGCTGGGCTGGTTCCACAAACTGATGCCGTCGCAGGGGCGGTTCTTCGAATTGTTCGATGCGCACGCGCAGACTTTGGTTGGCGGCGCTGACGCTCTAGCGCGGCTGCTGCATGGCGAGGGCGCCATTCCGGAGCTGATCGAAGAGATCGTCCGGCGCGAGCATGAGGCCGACGACATCACCCGCGACGTGCTGCAGGACGTGCGCCGCGTGTTCGTCACGCCGTTCGACCGCAGCGCGATCACCGACCTGATCGGCGTGATGGACGACGCGATCGACCAGATGAACCAGACCGCCAACGTGATCGGCCTTTATGGCGTCACGACGTTCGAGCCGCAGATGCGCGATATGGCCGGGATCATCGTCGAGGCGGCGCGGATTGTTGCCGAGGCCGTGCCGCTGCTGCGCTCTCTCGGGCAGAATGCCGGGCGGCTGCACGAGCTGACCGGCCGGCTGATCCAGATCGAGGGGCATGCCGACCATATCCACGACCAGGGGCTGAAGGCGCTGTTCAAGGCCTGCAAGACCGACCCGATGGCGTTCATCGTCTGCAAGGAAATCTATTCCCACCTGGAACGGATCGTCGACAAATTCGAGGACGTGGCGAACGAGATCCAGGGTCTCGTGATCGATCACGCCTGAACCGATGACCTTGTCCTTTCCGCTGCTGGTCGCGCTGATCGGGGTCGCGCTGGCGTTCGACTTCCTGAACGGGCTGCACGATGCCGCGAACTCGATCGCGACGGTCGTGTCGACGCGCGTGCTGAAGCCCCACTACGCAGTGGTCTGGGCGGCGTTCTTCAACTTCATCGCCTTCCTGGTCTTCGGCCTCCATGTCGCGAACACGGTGGGGAAGGGGATCGTCGATGCGAACGTCATCGACGCGGCCGTGATCTTCGCCGCGCTGACCGGCGCGATCGTCTGGAACCTGCTCACCTGGCTGCTCGGCATTCCGTCGAGCAGCAGCCATGCGCTGATCGGCGGACTGATCGGCGCCGGTCTGGCCAAGACCGGGCTGAGCGCGATCGTCTGGTCGGGCGTGATCAAGACGGTGTCGGCGATCTTCATCTCGCCCGCCGTCGGCCTGATCCTCGCGCTGTTGCTCGTGCTGACGGTCGCCTGGACCAGCATCCGGCTGACGCCGATGGCCGTCGATCGCCGCTACCGCAGGCTCCAGCTTTTCTCCGCGGCGCTCTATTCGCTGGGCCATGGCGGCAACGATGCCCAGAAGACGATGGGGATCATCGCCGTGCTGCTCTATTCGCAGGGGCTGCTGGGCGGCGAGTTCAGCGTGCCGCTGTGGGTGGTGCTCTCGTGCCAGGCGGCAATGGCGCTGGGCACCCTGCTCGGCGGCTGGCGCATCGTCCACACGATGGGTTCCAAGATCACCCGATTGACCCCGGCGCAGGGCTTCTGCGCGGAAACCGGCGGCGCGATCACGCTGTTCCTCGCGACGATCGGCGGCATTCCCGTCTCGACCACGCACACCATCACCGGCGCGATCGTCGGCGTCGGCGCGTCCCGGCGGCTGTCGGCCGTGCGGTGGAACGTCGCCGGCAACATCGTCATCGCATGGTTCGTGACCCTGCCGTGCGCCGGGCTGATCGCGGCCGTGACCTATTGGCTGGTCCGGCTCGCGACATGAACAGAGGAACGCGTTTGTTCCCGCTGCGTTACGATTTCGGATGGGGGTTCGTTCAGCCTACATTCCGGTAAGTTAGTGCTTGACGCATGCCGCGGCTGCTTCAATGGGCTGGGCAGGAAAAGGGGAGCATTACCATTGGCTTGGCCCATTTTGGCCGGAATCGGGCTGGTCGCGGCAGCGGCCGTCCCTGCAGAGCAGCTCCAAGATCTCTCGATCGAGGAACTGAGCAACATCAAGGTCACCTCGGCCGGCAAGCGCGAAGAGCCGCTGAGCCAGGCGCCGGCATCGCTGTTCGTGATCACGAACCAGGACATCGTGCGTCAGGGCGCGACGTCGCTGCCCGAGGTGCTGCGGCTCGCGCCGAACCTCGATGTGCAGCGCGTCGACGCGCGCCAATACGCGGTCACCGCGCGGGGCTTCCAGGGCTATGAAACCGCGAACAAGCTGCTGGTCCAGATCGACGGGCGCAGCATCTATTCGACGCTGGCCGACAGCGTTTACTGGGACCTTTTCGACACCCCGCTGGAAGATATCGACCGCATCGAGGTGATCAGCGGCCCGGGCGGAACCCTCTATGGCGCCAATGCCGTCAACGGCGTGATCAACATCACGACCAAGGATGCGCGCGACACGATCGGCGTTCTGGCGCGCGGAACGGCGGGCAATCTCGAGCAGACGGGGCTGCTCCGCTATGGCGCGCCGATCGGCGCGGACGGCGCGATCCGCGTCTACGCCGAGGGCTGGAACCGGCAGGGCTTTCCGTCATCGGGCAAGCGCGTCATCGACGACGGCGGCACCGGCTGGCAGACCGGATTCCGCGGAGATTTCGGCAGCGGTGCCGATCAGTTCACGCTGCAGGGCGACCTTTTCAAGCATTATTACGACAGCGGCGCTGATCAGGGCGACGACGGCCAGAACATCCTTGGCCGCTGGACACATACCCATAGCGACGGCGCGCAGACCCAGGTCCAGGGCTATTACACGCGCTTCGCGCGGCAGTTCACTCTGGTGTTCGACCGGTTGGCAACGACCGACATTTCGGTCCAGCACAACCGTACCGAAGGCCGGCATTCGATCGTCGTCGGCGGCGGCGCGCGGATGACGCGCGACAAGTTCGTCAACAATCTGAATATCTTCCAGCTGGTCCCGCAGTCCAAGACCTTGTGGATCTACAATGCTTTTGCGCAGGACCGGATCGATCTGGGCGGCGGCGTCGCCGTTACCGGCGGGCTGAAGCTCGAAAAGACGACCTTCACCGGCGTCGAGTTGCTGCCGAGCGTGCGGCTCGCCTGGCAGCCAAGCCCCGATCACCTGCTTTACGCATCGGCCGCCCGTGCGGTGCGCGAGCCTTCGCGCATCGATCGCGACCTGACCGCGGTCGGCATCCTCGATGGCAGCACGTTCTCGGCGGAAAGGCTGACCGCGCTGGAGATCGGCTATCGCGGGCAGCCGGCCCGCAATGTGTCGCTGTCCGTCGCCGCCTTTTACAACCTTTATGACGATCTGCGCTCGACAAAGCCGACGCCGGTGACGGTTGTCCCGTTCCGACTCGCCAATGGGATCAAGGGCCACACCTTCGGGGTCGAAGCCTGGGGCAGCGCGCAAGTCACCGATTGGTGGCGGCTGAGCGCCGGCATCTCGACGCTCGACAAGAGCTTCCATCTGAAGCCGGGCGAGATCGACGCGCAGAACTTCATCTCGCTGGGCAACGATCCGGACTATCACGTCCAGGTCGGCTCGCGGTTCGATTTCACGCCGACGCTGGGGCTCGACGTTCAGGTGCGCCATTATGCCAGCCGGCCCAACCCGAAGGTGCCGGCCTATACCGATGCCGACGCGCGGCTCGGCTGGCGTGTCGCGCCCGCGGTCGAGCTGTACGTCGCCGGCAACAATCTCTTCCACGACAAGCGGCCGGAGAGCGAGGACGTCAGTCGTGGCCAGCTCATTCCTCGCATCGTGTATGTGGGGGCGCGGTTCGGCCTTTGAGCCGGCGCTTCGCCTTGTGGCTGCTGCCGATCGCGCTGCTGGCGCCTGCGCTGGCGCGCGCCCAGGGCGCGAGCGAAACGGCGGTCGAGGCGGCCTTTCTGGCGAAGTTCGGGGCCTATGTGACCTGGCCGGGCGGCGGTGGTCCGATCGTCATCTGCGCGGTCGGCAGGGATGTGCTCGGCGACGCGCTCGACCGTGCCACGGCCGGCCAGCAGATCGACGGACGCGGCCTCGTCGTCCGCAAGCTGGATAGCGTCGACCGTAATTCCGGCTGCACCATCGCCTATATCGCCGGCTCGCCGCGCCAATCGGTGTCGGCGGCGCTTGCGGCGCTTCGTTCCGCCCCCGTCTTGACTGTGACCGACAGCCGGTGGAGCAGTGCGCGGGGCATGATCCATTTCCAGATCGCGAACGACCGGGTTCGCTTCCACATCGATGACAAGGCAGCGGCTGAAAGCGGGCTCGGCATTTCGTCCAAGCTGCTCGCTTTGGCATTGTCGGTGCGGCCGAGGAGCGGGCGTTGATCGAGCGCTCGCAGCGCGTCCCGCAGTTCGCGGCGGCATTGATGGCGGTTTTCCTGCTGCTGCTCGGCGTGATCGTGGTGACGCAAGCCGATCGGGTCTACCGCAGCGAACAGGCGCAGCGCGCCGATATCCGCGCCCAGGTGCTCGCCGCGAGCGTGACCGCGGCGGTCGATTTCAGCGATCTCGAGGCTGCGCGCGAAGCGATCGCGCCGTTCCGGGTCGATCCCGCGACGCGCGTCATTGCGATCTACGATCAGAGCGGACGGCTGCTGACCGGCTACGGCCTGCACGGCGAAAAGCTGTCGCCGCGGCTGCCGGGCACAGCCGTGCCCTCGACGATGTCGCGGGGCGTGGCACCGGTCGTAAGTGGCGGCAAGCGCATCGGCACCATCTACCTGCTGACCGACATCGAACCGTTGTCGAGGCGACTTTCGCGATACGCGCTGATCAGTGTCCTCGCGGTGATGGCGGCCCTGATCGTGTTGATCCTGGGCGTGGCCCAGGCGGCGTTGCGCCGTGCGAACGCCGAGCTGCAGGACACGAATGCCGAGCTGATCCAGCAGATGGCGCAGCGCGAGAAGGCGGAAAATGAGCTGCGCCAGGTCCAGAAGATGGAATCGATCGGCCAGCTGACCGGCGGCATCGCGCACGATTTCAACAACATGCTCGCGATCGTCATCGGCAGCCTCGACATCGCCGAGCGCCGCTTCGCCAGCAACCCGGAGCGGGCGCGCACGGCGATCGCCCATGCGCTCGAAGGCGCCAACCGCGCCGCGAGCCTGACCAAGCGGCTGCTCGCCTTTGCCCGGCGTTCGCCGCTCCAGCCGCAGCCGATCGACCCGAACCAGATGGTCTCGAATATGTCCGAGCTGCTGCGCCGGACTTTGGGCGAAGGGATCAGCATCCAGACGGTGCTGGCGGGCGGGCTGTGGCGTACCCATGCCGATCCCGGCCAGCTCGAGAACGCCATCCTCAACCTTTGCGTCAACGCGCGCGACGCGATGGAGGGGAATGGGCGGCTGACGATCGAGACGCTGAACGCGCACCTGGACGACGATTACGCCGCCCGCCACATCGGCGTCGCCGCCGGCCAATATTCGGCGATCGTGATCAGCGACAACGGCCCCGGCATGCCGGCGGACGTCATCGAACGCGCGTTCGAGCCCTTTTTCACGACCAAGAGCGTCGGCAAGGGCACCGGTCTGGGCCTCGCCCAGGTCTATGGCTTTGTCCGCCAGTCGGGCGGCCACGTGCGCATCTATTCGGAAGTGGGCCAGGGCACCGCGGTCAAGATCTATCTGCCGCGCTATTTCGGCCCGGCCGAAGTGGCGGCGGCCGCCGAGGCGCCGGCGGAGCTGCCGCGCGGGCGTCCGGGCGAGCTGATCCTCGTCGTCGAGGACGAGGACCAGGTCCGCCGCATGTCGGTCGATGCGCTGCAGGAACTCGGCTACGACGTGCTTGAGGCGCCGGGCGGCGAGGACGCGCTCGCGCTGGTGCAGACGCGGCCCGATATCCGGCTGCTGTTCACCGACGTGGTAATGCCCGACATCAACGGCCGCCAGCTCGCCGACAAGGCGCGCACGCTGCGGCCGGAGTTGCCGGTGCTCTATACGACCGGCTACACGCGCAACGCGGTCGTGCATAACGGCGTTGTCGACAGCGACGTGTTCTTCATTCCCAAGCCGTTCACGGTCGAGCAGCTGGCCCGCAAGATGCGCGCGGTGCTCGACGCCTGAAACTGTCACACCAGAGTCACATGATCGTCATACGGGCGGGCTTCCTCTTCTAACAGGGAAGCTTCGATGATCAGGTTTTTGGGCCTTGCCGCGGCGACGGCGATGTTGGCGAGCTGTGGGGGCTCGGGCGGGACGAACGGCGGCGCGACCACGATTTCGGGCGCCGGCGCGACCTTTCCGGCCTCGATCTACCAGAAATGGTCGGAAGGCTATCGCCAGGCGACCAAGGTTGGCCTCAATTACCAGGCGATCGGTTCGGGCGGCGGCATCAAGCAGATCAAGGCCGGCACCGTCGATTTCGGCGCCAGCGACAAGCCGCTGAAGCCCGGCGAGCTGCAAAAGGCGGGGCTTTATCAGTTCCCGACCGTGATCGGCGGCGTGGTGCCCGTGCTGAATGTCGAGGGGCTGAAGCCGGGCCAGCTGAAGCTGACCGGCGCGCTGCTCGCCGACATCTATCTGGGTAAGGTCAAAAGCTGGAACGACCCGGCGATCGTCTCGATCAACCCGGGCGTGCCGCTGCCGGCCAAGCCCATCACCGTCGTCCATCGCTCGGACGGGTCGGGCACCACCTTCCTGTTCACGACCTATCTGTCGGGCCAGAGCCCGGAATGGGCGCAGAAGGCGGGCGCGAGCGACTCGATCGCCTGGCCGACGGGCCTTGCCGGCAAGGGCAATGACGGCGTCGCCGCCTTCGTGAAGCAGACGGCCGGGTCGATCGGCTATGTCGAATACGCCTATGCCAAGCAGAACGGCGCGAGCTACGCCCAGATGCAGAACAAGGCGGGCAGCTTCGTTGCACCGGACGCGGCAAGCTTCGCCGCGGCGGCGGAAGGCGCGGATTGGGCGAAGGCGCCGGGCAATTACCTGCTGCTGCTCGACCAGCCGGGCGCGAATGCGTGGCCGATCACCGGCGCGACCTTCATCCTGCTCCACAAGCAGCAGCAGGACCCGAAGACGGTGCAGGCTGTGCTGAAATTCTTCGACTGGGCCTATGCCAATGGCGACGCTGCGGCCGCCAAGCTCGACTATGTGCCGCTGCCCGCATCGGTAAAGGACCTAGTGCGCAAGCAATGGGCGAGCGAGATCACCGCAGGCCGCAAGCCGGTCTGGCCGGTGAAGTAGGAGACCACCTCTCCCATAGGGAGAGGTCGACTCGGGCGGCACGCCCGAGCGGGTGAGGGGATCGGCAGCTGGGCACCCGGCTCCGTGCCCCCTCACCCCGCTCGCGCCGGAGGCGCGAGTCGCCCTCTCCCTTTGGGAGAGGGACCGGGAGTCACACGACTGTCACAATCCGGGCCTAGCGCCCGGATCATGTGCGGTTGTCTCGCGCGAACGCCTGCAAGAACGGGGATTTGAGTGGCCACACGTGCGGACAGCGCCGTGACGCGCCCCGCGGCGCGCTGGGACGAATATCTGTTCCGCGCCGCCTGCTTCAGCGCCGCAACGTTGCTGATGGCGGCGCTCGCCGGCGTCGTGGTCTCGCTCGCGATCGGCGGCTGGCCGGCGTTCAAGGCGTTCGGCTGGCGCTTCTTCATCACCGCCGAATGGAACCCGGTGACCGACCTGTACGGCGCCGCCGGGCCGATCGTCGGCACGCTCGTGACGGGATTCCTGGCGCTAGCGATGGCGCTGCCGCTGGCCCTCGGCGTCGCGATCTTCCTGACCGAATTCTGCCCGCGCCGGCTCGCCCAGCCGATCGCCGTGGCCGTCGAGCTGCTCGCCGGCATTCCATCGATCGTCTACGGCATGTGGGGCCTGTTCGTGTTCGCCCCCTGGTTCGCCGCGCACGTGCAGGCACCGCTCGCCGTGCACCTGACCGAGGGTTCCTGGGCGGCGCGCTTCTTCGGCGGTGTGCCGAACGGTGCCAACATCTTCACCGCGTCGGTGATCCTGGCGGTGATGATCCTGCCCTATATGGCCGCGGTGTTCCGGGAGCTGTTCCTGTCGGTCCCCGCACAGGTGCGCGAGGCCGCGTTCGGGCTTGGCAGCACGTCGTTCGAAGCGGTGTCGAAAGTGATCGTCCCCTATGTCCGGCGCGGCGTCGTCGGCGTGGTGATGCTCGGTCTGGGCCGCGCGCTGGGCGAGACCATGGCGGTGACGTTCATCATCGGCAACGCGCACGGCCTGCCGCATTCGCTTTTCGACGCCGGCTCCACGATCGCGTCGACAATCGCGAACGAGTTCACCGAAGCGACCGGCGAGCTGCACACCGCCTCGCTGATCGCGTTGGGGCTGGTGCTGTTCATCATCACATTCGCGGTGCTGGCGATCGCGCGTGTGCTGCTAGCGAGCGAGCGGCACTGACATGAGCGCGCGCTCCGCCCGCCGCCGCATCACCAACGCCGTGTTCGTCGGCGCGACCGCGCTTGCGACGTTCGTCGCGCTGGCGGCCCTTCTGCTGATCCTCTGGTCGCTGGTCAGCAAGGGGGCGGGTGGCCTGTCGGGCACGATTTTCACCCAGGATCAGCCGGCGCCGGGCTCGCCAGGGGGTCTGCGCAACGCGATCGTCGGTTCGCTGATCATGTGCGGCCTGGGCATGGCGATCGCGCTGGTGGTCGGCATCCTCGCCGGCACCTGGCTCAGCGAATATGGCGGGCAGAGCCGCTACGCGCGGGCCGTCCGTTTCCTGAACGACGTGCTGTTGTCGGCGCCGTCGATCCTGATCGGCCTGTTCGTCTACGAGCTGATGGTGGCACCGTTCCACGGCTTTTCCGCCTATGCCGGCGCGGTGGCGCTTGCGTTCCTCGCGACTCCGGTGGTGGTGCGCACGACCGAGGACATCTTGACGTTGCAGCCCGGCGCGCTGCGAGAGGCCGGCATGGCGCTGGGTGCTTCCCGCGCGAAGGTGATCCGCACGATCATCTGGCGCGGCGCGCGCGCGGGGATCGTGACCGGCGGCCTGCTCGCCTTCGCGCGGATCAGCGGCGAGACGGCGCCGCTGCTCTTCACCTCGCTCGGCAACCAATATCTCAATCTCGATCTGTCGCAGCCGATGGCTGCGCTACCGACGACGATCTTCCAATTCGCGCTCAGCGCTTTCGACGATTGGCGGCAGCTGGCCTGGACCGGCGCGCTGCTGATCGCCGCTGCCGTGCTGATCATCAACATTGTCGGGCGGCTGCTCGCCCGGGAGGTTTCGCACAAATGAGCCTGGCCGATGCCGAACTGAACGAGGTGCCGCACCTCGAGCATCCGCCGCAGGACGCGCTGGCGCTGGAGACGCGCGGGCTCGATTTCTACTACGGCAAGACGCAGGCGCTGCACGGCGTCGATCTCGGCATCGCGCGCGGCAAGATCACCGCGCTGATCGGCCCGTCCGGCTGCGGCAAGTCGACGCTGCTGCGCGCGATGAACCGCATTTACGAGCTGTATCCGAACCAGCGCGCCGAGGGCGAAATCCTGCTGGACGGGGAGGACATTCTCAGCGGTCAGGTGAACGCGGCGGATCTGCGGGCGCGCGTGGGCATGGTGTTCCAGAAGCCGACGCCATTCCCGATGTCGATCTACGACAATGTCGCGTTCGGGGTGCGGCTGCACGGCAGCACGTCGAAGGCGGAGCTGGATGCGATCGTTGAACGCTCGCTCAGGCGTGCGGCGTTATGGGACGAAGTGGAGCACAAGCTAGGGAGTTCCGGGCTTGGCCTGTCCGGCGGGCAGCAGCAGCGGCTGTGCGTCGCGCGCGGCATTGCGGTCGAACCCGAAATCCTTCTCCTCGACGAACCCGCCTCCGCGCTCGACCCGGTCTCGACCGCGAAGCTGGAAGACACGCTGCTCCAGCTGAAGAAGGATTTCACGATCGTGATCGTGACCCACAATCTCCAGCAGGCCGCCCGCATCGCCGACTACACCGGCTTCATGTTCATGGGAAAACTGATCGAGTTCGCCCCGACCGCGTCGATCTTCTCGACGCCAAGGCTGGTGCGCACCCGCAACTATGTGACGGGGCGGTTCGGGTAAGCGGCGGCTAGCTGGCGGGATCGTACATGAACTCGCGGAGTTCCTGCGAACAACGGCAGGCCACCGCGATCTTCCTCGCCCACTGCACGGCATCCTCCCGCGTCGGCAACTCCAGCACCGTGAACCCACCCCTGAGCCGGCTGCCTGGATAAATTTCGGCGGACACCGATCCGTCGCCGGAAACCAGCACGGGATCGACTCCCTCGTTAATTCCGCCGCCGAACACGTAGACGCCGGCCTGCTTGGCTTCCTCGATGACCGCATGGGCATCGGCGGAAACGATCGGGAAATCTTCCTTGGTGAGCACCATGGCTTCGCTCGGGAAGGAGATGAGATATTTGGTCACCGGGGTGAGGTGTCCCTCAATCAATCGTCGAACGTCGGAACGGCAGTAGGGAACGAAGTTTGTCGTCGCGGAGCCAGAGGCCAGCCCACGCGGCCACACCGATCAGCAGATTCTCACCAACGTCCCAGAGACTCCCATTGACCCTGATGTGCACGAACGCTGCGCCCCCGAGAAATCCGGTAAGCAAGATGGCGCCGAGCACCGATGTCCGTGGAAGTGCATAGATAAGCGTGGAGAGAAGGCCGGCCATGCCGATCAGCAGGACGACGTTCGCTGGAATACCCAGTCCCGCGTTCGCCTTGACCGCCCAAGACGCCTGCTGGAGGTCCGGGAAGAGGTCGCGAAGCATGAAAAGGCTCACGGCAATGGTGATTGCCCATCCCGCCACAACTGAGGATTTGAATCGACTTTCCATCGGCACACCCCATTCGCGAATACAGTAACCGTTGCGCCTCATGGCGATTTTCGGCCTGTCGATCTCAATAGCTCGGCAGCGGCAGTTCCTCGGTCGCTTTGGCGAGCTTGGTGTGCCACTGGTGCGAAAGCTCCAGGAAATAATCGTCGGACTCTTCGATCCGGATGTTGATGCGGGCCTCGCCGGCATTTGCGTCGGCAACCATCAGGTCGATCGGCAGCCCGACCGCGAGGTTGGCGCGCATCGTCGCGTCGAAGCTGATCAGGCCGATCTTCAGCGCGTGGTTCATCGGCGTGTCGTAGTTCAGGGCACGGTCGAGGATCGGCTTGCCGTATTTCAGCTCGCCGATCTGCAGATACGGCGTGTCGGCCGCGCACTCGATGATGTTGCCGGCCGAATAGACGAGGAAAAGGCGCGACGGCTCGCCGTTGATCGAGCCGCCGACGATCAGGGTCGCATCGAAGTTGATCCCCGGCTGCGCCAGGTCCTGCATGCTGTCGCGCTCCGCCCGCAACGCGCGTCCGGCCGCATGGGCCGCGTCATAGATGGTGGTGAAGCTGTTCCAGGTCTCGAGCTTTTTCGTATCCGGGTTCAGCACGCCTTTCAACACGCGCTGCACCGCGCCTTGCGTTGTCGACAGGCTGCCGGCGGAGGCGACCGCGATCAGCCGCTTGCCGTCGTTCCCGTACAGCCGGAGCTTGCGATAGGTGGAGATGTTGTCGACGCCCGCGTTGGTGCGCGTGTCCGCCATCAGGATCAGGCCTTCGCGGATCAGCATCCCGATACAATAGGTCATCCCGCTTATCCCCTCAGTTCTGACCCTGCCGTGCCGCCTCGGCGGCCTGGACATGGACGTGCATCGTCTCCGTGCCGCCGCCCCGGCGGGCGCCGCGGACGGGCGCGGCGTCGAGATAATCGAGTCCGATGGCCACGCGCAAATAGGCATCGGTGGTGCAGATGCCGTTCGCCGGATCGAACGCGACCCAGCCGAGATCCGGCACCAGCGCCTCGGCCCAGGCGTGCGCGGCTTCCTGCGCCGGATCGCTGTCCCGCGCGAGGTGGCCGGAGACGTAGCGCGCGGGAATCTCGAGCGTCCGGGCGGCGGCGACGAAGATATGCGCGAAGTCCTGGCAGACGCCGCTCTTGCCGGCGAAAGCCTCGGCGGCGGGCGTGGCGGCGTCGGTTTCGGTCGTGTCGAAATCCATATGGTCGTGCACCGCGCGGTTGAGCGCGTGCAAGGTCGCGAGCACGTCCGCCGTGCGGCAGCCGCGCGCCATGTCGACGATCGCGGAGTCGGCGCGGCTGAGCTCGGTCGAGCGCAAATAGACCAGCGGCGGCAGGGTCTCGGGGCCGCGATAGACGCCGTCGGCCTCCGAAACATCCGCCTCACCGGACACAATGACGGTCAGGTGGGTGAGCGGCGCGTCGGCATAGAACATCGTCACCCTGTTGCCGAACGCATCGATCCCTTCGCGCATCAGCCCGTTCACGTCGGTGTCGACCCGCCAGTTCCGGATATATTGCGCATCATGGTCGCGCGGGGTCAGCCGCAGCGCCTGGACGACGTTCGCGGCCGGCAGCGTGTACGAATAGGTCGTGCAGTGATCGACGAGGATGCGCATCAGAACAGATATTGCTCCTGGATTGCGAAGCCGACGGCGTTGTTCTCGGCAATGAACTCGCCGATGAATTCGTGCAGGCCGGAGGCGAAGATGGCGGTCATGTCGCCTTGGGCGAGCCGGGCGGAGAGGGCGACGGCCTGGCGGTGCGCTGGCCCGCGCTTGCCCGTCGAGCGGGCGAGATTGTCGAGATAGCGGACCAGGTCGCTCGCGCAGGCGGAGAGCGAGCGCGGCATGCGGCGGTTGAGGATCAGCAGGTCGGCGACCAGCCACGGCTTGATGCTGTCCAGATAGACATGGCGATAGGCGGTCAGCGCCGAAACCGTCCGCAGGATCGTGGTCCACTGGAAATAGTCGAGGCTGCCGCCGACCGGCTCGTCGCGGGGCAGCAGCAGATGGTATTTGACGTCGAGCAGCCGCGCGGTGTTGTCGGCGCGTTCAAGCGCGGCGCCGAGGCGGAGGAACCAATAGGATTTCTCGCGCAGCATCGTGCGATGGGTGGCGCCGTCGAACAGCAGCGCGGAGCTCTTCACATGGTCGACAAGCCGGGTCAGGGCCGCCCGCGATTCCAGCGTCGTGCCGAAGCGCTGGATTTCGAGCCAGGCGGTGTTGATCGCTTCCCATACCTCGGAGGTCAGCGCAGTGCGCACGGCGCGGGCATTGTGGCGGGCGCGTTCGATGCAGCAGCGCATGGACGAAGGGTTGTCGGGATCGAGCGCGAGGAACGCGGTCGCGCTGCGCTCGGTCAGCTCGGCATGGCGTTCGGTATAGAGCGGCTCGATGCCCGCCGCGGCGAGCGCGCTGGTCCATGCGCCGACCGCGCCGCCATAGCTGGAGGGGAGGGCTGCCAAGCGCAGGGTCGCGTCGACCAGGCGCGAGATGAAGTCGGCGCGCTCCACATAGCGCCCGGTCCAGAACAAGTCGCCTGCGGTGCGGGAGAGCATTAGCCGCAGCCCGGCGAGGGCGCGCGCCCGCGCCCCGACCCGGGCAAGGCCGGCCGGCGGGCGCTGGCGCCCGACCGACGGCGCGGCTTCGCCGCGACGGCTACGCACCGCCTACCCATCCAGAACCCACGTATCCTTGGTGCCGCCGCCCTGGCTGGAATTCACCACCAGCGATCCTTCCTTGAGCGCGACCCGCGTCAGCCCGCCGGGCACGATCCGCACACCCTGAGCGCCGGTCAGCACGAACGGGCGGAGGTCGACATGGCGCGGCGCGATGCCTTGCTCGACCAGCGTCGGGCAGGTGGAGAGCGCCAGCGTCGGCTGGGCGACGAAGCCGTCCGGGTGCGCGCGGAGCTTGGCGGCGAACTCCGCGATCTGGCCTTTGCTCGCATGCGGCCCGATCAGCATGCCGTAGCCGCCCGAGCCGTCCACCTGCTTCACCACCAGCTCGGGCAGGTGCTCGAGCACATAGGCGAGCGCCTCGGGTTCGCGGCAGCGCCAGGTCGGCACATTCTCCAGGATCGCGTCCTCGCCCGAATAGAAGCGGACGATGTCCGGCATGTAGCTGTAGACGGCCTTGTCGTCGGCGATGCCGGTGCCGACCGCGTTGGCGATCGTCAGGTTGCCGGTCGCAAAGGCGCTCATCAGCGCCGGCACGCCCAGCGCCGAATCGGGGCGGAAGACGAGCGGGTCGAGGAAAGCGTCGTCGACGCGGCGATACAGCACGTCGATCCGCTGCGGCCCGTCGGTCGTGCGCATATAGAGCACGTCGCCTTGGACGAGCAGGTCGCTTCCCTCAACCAGCTCCACGCCCATTTTGTCGGCCAGGAAACTGTGTTCGTAATAGGCCGAGTTGTGAAAGCCGGGGGTCAGCACGGCCACGGTCGGCTCGCCGCGGCAGCGAGGCGGGGCGACCGATTGCAAGGTGCTGAGCAGCAGCTCGGGATAGGTCTCGACCGGGGCGATGCGGTGGCGATCGGTCAGTTCCGGCAGAAGCCGCAGCATGACCTCGCGATTCTCGAGCATGTAGGAAACGCCCGAAGGCGTCCGCGCATTGTCTTCGAGAACGGAGAACTTATCGGGCCCGGTGCGGACGATGTCGATGCCGGCGACGTGTGTGTAGATGCCGTGCGGCGGCGTGCGGCCGATGGCGGGAAGGCAGAATTGCGGGTTCCGGAGCACCAGCTCTTCAGGGATGATCCCGGCCTTGATGATCTCTCGCGGCCCATAAACGTCCCGCAGGAAGGCATTCAGCGCGTTCACCCGCTGGACCAGCCCGCGCTCCAGCCCGGCCCATTCTTCGGCCGATAAAATGCGGGGGATGATATCGAACGGGATCAGCCGCTCGTCGGCCTGCGCATCGCCATAGACCGCGAACGTGATCCCGATCCGCCGGAAGAACAGCTCGGCCTGGGCGCGACGGGTCTGGAGATAGCTGTCCGGCGTTTCGTCGAGCCAGGCGCTGAGCGCGGCATAGGCCTGCCGCGGCTCCTTGCCCATTTCGTCGAACGCCTGGGCTCTCACCCCCCTCGTCCCCCTTCGGGCAGAGCTTGAGCGGCATCAGGTCGGATCGCAAGCGCAAAAGTAAACGCCGCCGCCCGGACAGGGCAGCGGCGCAACCTCACCCCTTTCGGTGAATCAGGCAGTCACCCGAAGGACGCGCTTGCGCCGGCGCATGGAGAGCCCCATCACGCCGAAGCCGCCGAGCATCATCGCCCAGGTTGCAGGCTCCGGAACCGCCGCGGGGAACGGGACCGTGACCTGTCCGAGCGTGTAGACCGCGGTGTTGGAACCGCCGGGCACGCCATCCGGGTTGTTCTTGGTCGACCGGGTAAAGAATGCGTCCTGGCTCATTCCGCCATAAATGGAGCGTGCGCCCAGGCCGTCGAAGTCGAACGGCGAAAACGGACCGCCAGTATTGCGGAAATCCGGTCCCACATAAGTGAAGACCAGGTTTGTGAGCGTCGGATTGTCATCGAACCCCGGCGTCACAAGTCCCGACGGCGAAACCAATTCTGTCGTCGCAACAAGATCGGCGCTCGGCGTGAAGATCGATCCGGGGATATAGCCCAGGAAGTCGTAGATGATCAGCCGATCACCGCTCCGAACGCCTTCATCCGGCCCCAATGTGCCCTGATAGGTGAAAGTGAAATCGTGCGAGCCGTTCGTGGTAATGTTTTCCAGCGTCAGGACTGTCGCACTGGCCGGACCGGTCAACGATACGGCCGCTACTGCAGCCAAAAGCCACTTCTTCATACGCGAGGCTCCCTTTCTTGCGGCCCTGTTAGCGGCATCCCTGTCGGACCTTCGCTACGCATACAGAACGGATCAGTACCGTTCCGGTTCATTTCTCATTCACTGTTTTTTCACCAACTTATGATGAGATTTTTTGACGTGGTTGCAGACCGTTGACCCCGGCGCCGAAGCTCTCCAAGGCGCGAGCATGCGGTTCTTTTCCGACAACGCCGCCGCGGCGCATCCCGCGGTGCTGGAGGCCCTCGGCGCCGCCAACACGCTCGACACCGCCTATGACGGCGATGTCTGGTCGAAGCGGCTGGACGGCGCCTTTTCCGAGCTGTTTGAGCGGGAGGTGCGGGCGCTCTGGATCGCGACCGGGACAGCGGCCAACTCGCTGGCGCTTGCGTCGCTGTGCCCGCCGTTCGGCGGCATCGTCTGCCACAGCGAGGCGCACATCAATGTCGACGAATGCGGCGCGCCGGAATTCTTCACCCACGGCGCCAAGCTGCTGCTGGCCGATGGCGAAGGCGCGAAGCTGTCGCCCGAGGCGGTCGAAGAGGTGTGCGCCGGAATCCGCAACGATGTGCATCAGGTTCAGCCCCGCGCGCTGTCGATCACCAACGCCACCGAATATGGCCGGGTCTACACGCCGGACGAGGTGGCAGCGCTGGGCGATGTCGCCAAGCGCCGCGGGCTCGGCTTCCACATGGACGGCGCACGCTTCGCCAACGCGGTCGCCCATCTCGATTGCTCGCCGGCCGATCTGACCTGGCGCGGCGGCGTCGACGCGCTGAGCTTCGGCTTCGTCAAGAATGGCGGCATGAGCGCCGAGGCGCTGGTCTTCTTCCGGCCGGAGCTGGTGGACGCGACGCTCTACCGCCGCAAGCGCGCGGGGCAGCTCTTTTCCAAGGGCCGTTTTCTCGCCGCGCAGATCCTCGCGATGCTCAAGAATGACTTGTGGCTCGACAATGCGCGCGCGGCCAATCGCGGCGCGGCGATGCTGGGCCAGGCAGCGGGCTCGCGCCTGGTTCATCCGGTCGAGGCGAACGAGGTCTTTCTGCGCGTGACCGCGGACGAGGCGGCGAAGCTCCGCGGGCTGGGCTTCGATTTCTATGATTGGGGGCCGGGCGAAGCGCGGCTGGTGATCAGCTGGGATCAGGACGAAGCGGCGATCCGGCCGCTCGCCGACGCCATCGCCGCGCTGTGAGCAAAGCCGAGCGATGAGCGAGGCTCCGCTGCCCGGGCGCGTGCGCGCGCACGTGCTGGTGCCGTTCATCATCATCACCATGATCTGGGGATCGACGTGGCTGGTGATCCGCGACCAGCTGGGCGTCGTGCCGCCGAGCTGGTCGGTCACCTACCGCTTTCTGACCGCCTTCGCCGCAATGATCGTCTATGCGCTCGTCACCCGCACGCCGCTGCGCATCGCACGAGGCGACTGGCCGCTGGTGCTGCTGGTCGGGGTGGCGCAGTTCGTGCTGAACTTCAACCTGGTCTATCGTGCCGAAGGCTATATCGCGTCGGGGCTGGTCGCCGTCGTGTTTGCGCTGCTGTTGGTCCCCAATGCCGTGCTGGCCCGCATCTTCCTGAAGCAGGGTCTGTCGCGGCCGTTCCTGTACGGATCGCTGGTCGCCCTGTTCGGCATCGCCCTGCTGTTCGCGCACGAGCTGAAGCTCGACGGCGCCGATAATGGCGCGGTGTTCAGGGGCATCGGCCTGACATTGCTGGCGGTCATGTGCGCGTCGGTCGCCAATGTCGTGCAGGGAACGGAGCGGGCGCGCAGCCTGCCGGTCGCCACCCTGGTCGCCTGGAGCATGGCGATCGGCGCTCTCGCCGATGGCGCGATAGCCTGGGTGACGACGGGGCCGCCGGTCTTCGATCCGCGGCCGGGCTACATCGCCGGCGTGCTGTACCTTGGCCTTGCCGCCTCGGCGGTCTCGTTCCTGCTCTACTACCGCATCATTCGTGAAATCGGGGCGGCGCGCGCGGCCTATTCGAGCGTGCTGATCCCGATCCTGGCGATGGGCTTTTCGACCGCGTTCGAGGGCTATCGCTGGTCGGTGACGGCGGCGCTCGGCGGCGCGCTGACGCTTGCGGGGCTGGTCGTCGCGCTCAGCGCCCGCAAGCCTTCGCGATAGGACGGATAGAGCGGCCGCCAGCCGAGCAGCCGCTTCGCGCGACCATTCGCGATACGCCGGTTCTCGGCATAGAAGCCGCGCGCGGCCGGGGGCAGGCTGTCCAGCGGCACGACCGGCGGCAGCGGTGCGCCGAGCAGCCGCGCGGCATAGGCGGTGACTTCATCCTGGGGCGCCGGCTCGTCATCGGCGATGTTGTAGGCGCCGGGCGGCGCGTCGAAAGCGGCGATCACCGCCGCCACGATATCGTCGACATGAATGCGGCTGAACACCTGGCCGGGACGGTCGACACGGTACGCGGCTCCACTCGCGACGCGGTTGAGCGGCGACCGGCCGGGACCGTAAATGCCGGGCAGGCGGAACACATGCGCGCCGAGGCTGAGCCAGTCGCGATCGGCCGCCGCTCGGGCGCTGCGCCGGCCGAGCCCGACAGGCGCACTCTCGTCCACCCACGCGCCGCCGGTATCGCCATACACGCCGGTCGACGACAGATGGCCGATCCAGCGCGGTGCGCGGACGAGGGCCGGACGACAACGGCGGAGTACAGGGTCGCCGGCGTCCTCGTCGGGCGGCACAGTCGAAAGAATGTGCGTCGCCCGCACAGCCTCCTCGAAAAGAGGGACAGTCCCTATTTTTTCGCGGCCGATCCGCGCCACTGTCCAGCCGCGCGCTTCGACCGCGGCCGCCAGTCGCTCGCCGGTATAGCCGGGGCCGAAGAGGAGCAGCCGGCTCAACGCGTCTCGTTCAGCTGTCTCGCCTTCCACTCCATCGCCCGCCGCACCCGGTTCTCGCCCGAGGGGTGGTCGAAGAAGATGAATTCCTCGACCGGGCCGGGCGAGATCTTGCGGTATTCGCTGAGCTTCATCGATACCGCCGCGAAGCCGTCCGGCTCGCGCGCGGCATTCAGGCCGAAGGCGTCGGCTTCCGCTTCGTCGGTGCGCACGATTGTGTTCAGCACCGGCGTCATCAGCAGGAACAGCACCGACGCAATCGCCATCAGCAACGGCAGCGATGCCGGATCGGCGACCTCCCTCACGCCCCAGCGCGAACCATAGCGCGCAAGCAGGCGCGGCGCGCTCCACCAGAGCAGCAGGAACAGGACCAGGAACACGGCCGTGAATGCGATCAGATTGCGCCAGACATGGCCGAGCACATAATGGCCCATCTCGTGCCCCATCACCGCCTTCACCTCGGCCGGCGAAGTGCGGTTCAGCAGGTTGTCATTGAGGCTGATGCGGATCGTCGGCCCCAGGCCCGAAACGTTCGCGGAAATGCGCTTGGTCTGCTTCGACGCGTCGAAGACGTAGACGTTGTCGGCGGGGATATGATTGGCATGGGCCATGCCCAGGATCTGGTCCCTGAGCGGTCCCGCCGCCATTGGCTTATAGGTGTTGAACAGCGGCGCGATGAACACCGGCGCGATCACCGCGCCGACCATGATGAAAGCCGAGACGATCAAGGTCGCCCATAGCCACCACCGCCGCGGACTGCGCCGGATCACCGCGAAGATCGCCATCAGCACCAGCGGAAAGACGATCAGCTGGATCAGCAATCCTTTCAGCTGATCGCCGCCCCATTGCGCGAGATTCTGGTTCGACAGCCCGTATTGATGCTCGCGAATGAAATCGGTGTAGATCGACCAGGGCAGCGTCAGCAACGCCGTGACCAGCACGAACGGGAGTGCGTAGAGCGCCGGCCGCAGCCAGCGCCGCTGCGTCACGCGCCCGGCCCAACCGCTCCACTTCGCCGACCAGCCGAAGCGCAACTCGGCCCAAGAGATCAGCACCGTCACGACGGCGCCCCAGAGCAGCAGCCAGTAACCGCCTTCGAAATAGGCGTCCGACTTGGCGCGCGCCGCGCCGTTCAGCGTGGCGAGATAGGCGCGGGTCGCCGCCTCCGGATCGAACGTCGCGGCGGCCGCGAGAGCAGTCAGGATCATGTTAATGCCCCCTGCCGGGGAAGCTGGCCCGGATTCAATCCGTTGTCGAGCAAAGATCATATCCGATGTTACCGAATCGGAGGGGTTTTGCGGGTTGCCGCAACGCTTCGTTAACCAGCAAGGGTTAGTCCCCCCGCCGGGGGAACGGCGATGCTGTTGAATGCAGTCGAAGGTGAAACGGCGCGCGCTTTGTCGCCCGCGATCGCCTGGCCGACCCTGCTGATGCTGACGATATTGGCGCCGCTGCATGGGGCGATGCTGTGGCTGGGGCTGTCGGGGATGGTCTCGCCCTGGCTGCTGACCCTGCCGCTCGGCGTCTCCGCCTATCTTCACTACACGCCGGCGCACGAGGCGATTCATCGCAACATCGTGCGCTCGCGCCGCTTCGATCCGGTCAACCGGCTGATCGGCTGGTGGGCGGGGCTGCTGAGCGGCATGACCTGGCCGCTGCTGCTTCGCACCCATCTCGCCCATCATGCGCACACCAACAGCGAGCGCGATCCGGACGCGTTCGTGCATGGTTCGCTCGGGCGGTTGTTCGTGATGGCTGCGCTGTCCGTCTGGACCAATCTCGTGCCCGTGCCGCTCTGGAGGCTGGTCTATGGCCGGGACACGCCGAATCTCGGCTATCTCGACGCGTGGAAAGTAATGCGCGCGCGTGAATGGCGGACCCATCAGGCGGCGCACGGCCTGATGTGCATCGGCGTGTGGGCCGCGGTCGCGCTCGGCTATGGCGTGCAGGTTTTCGTGCTCTATGTCGTCCCGGCCACGATCGGACGCCTGCTGATGGGCATTTTCCTCAGCTGGCTGCCGCACCGGCCCTTCGTGGCCGGTGACCGTTATCGCTCGACAGCGCTCCGCCGCAGCCGCTGGCTGGCGGTCGCAAGCATCGGCCACAGCATGCACCTGGTCCACCATTTGTGGCCGCGGGTGCCCTTCTACCGCTATCGCACGCTCTACCGCGAGCTGGCGCCGGTGCTGTACGACCGGGGCGTGCGGGCGCGCTAAAGCGCGACTTCGGCGACCTTGTCTCTGTAATCCTTCTTCGGATCGGCGCCGAGCAGGGTCTTGATGCCCGCGAACATGCTGTTCTCGTTCAGCCAGATCTGCGCGAAGGTCGGATCGAACCGGATCAGCTGGAGGTTCGGATCATCCTTGCCGCCCTCATACCAGGCCGCGGCGAAGGGGCTCCAGAGCTGGTCGAGGATGTCGCGATCGTTGTCCTCTTCCAGCCGCCCGTCCACGGTGGCGAATAGGTCGTGGCCTTTCGACGCGAACGTCATGATCCCGCGATCGCTGTGCTGACGCATCGCTTGGACCAGATTGTTGTCCCTGGTCGTGAAGAACCAGAGATAGCTTTTTCCGTGCAGCATCTGAGCCGTCATCGGCTGGCTCCGGCCATGCTCGACGCCTTCGATCCCGAGCATGACGGTCATGTCGGACTTGATGCCCTTCCAGAACTTCTCGGTAATTTCGGCTTCGCTGGGCATGGGCTGCTTCCTCGAACGGTCCGGACTCGAACCGACGAGGGAGCAGCCCTGTTCCCGTTTTCAGAGTACCTCGAACAGCCCGGCCGCACCCATGCCGCCGCCAACGCACATCGTCACGACGACATATTTCGCGCCGCGCCGCTTGCCCTCGATCAGCGCATGGCCGGTCATGCGGGCGCCCGACATACCATAGGGATGGCCGATCGAGATCGCGCCGCCGTCGACGTTCAGCAGCTCGTTGGGAATGCCGAGCTTGTCGCGGCAGTAGAGGACCTGGACGGCAAAGGCCTCGTTCAGCTCCCACAGGCCGATATCGTCCATCTTCAGGCCGAACCGGTCGAGCAGCTTCGGGATCGCGAACACGGGGCCGATGCCCATTTCGTCGGGCTCGGTGCCGGCGACGGCCATGCCGACATAGCGGCCGAGCGGATTGAGCCCGCGCTTTTCCGCGAGCTTCGCTTCCATCAATACCGAGGCCGAGGAGCCGTCCGACAGCTGGGAGGCGTTGCCGGCCGTGATGTTGAGGTCCGGCCCCAGCACCGGCTGCAGCGACTTCAGGCCTTCGAGCGTCGTTTCCGGGCGGTTGCCCTCGTCTTTCGCCAGCGTCACTTCCTTGTAGGAGACTTCCTTGGTCTCCTTGTTGACCACGGCCATCGTGGCCGTGACGGGCACGATCTCGTCGTCGAACCGGCCGGCGGCCTGGGCGGCGGCGGTGCGCTGCTGCGATTGAAGCGCATATTCGTCCTGCGCGTCGCGGCTGATGCCATAGCGCTTGGCGACGACCTCGGCCGTCTGCAGCATCGGCATGTGAATGTCCTTGTGCATCGCGACCAGTTCGGGATCGGGCGCGACGCGCATCTGCGGCGTCTGGACCAGGCTGATGCTCTCGACCCCGCCGCCGATCGCCACGTCCATCCGGTCGACGGTGATTTCCTTGGCGGCGGTCGCGATCGCCATCAGGCCGGACGCGCACTGGCGGTCCACCGACATGCCGGAGACGGTGACGGGAAGCCCGGCGCGAAGCAGTGCCTGGCGAGCGATGTTGCCGGCCTGGTGCCCCTGCTGCAGCGCCGCGCCGAACACCACGTCCTGCACTTCGGCGGGATCGATGCCGGCGCGCTCGACCGCGGCACGGATCGAATGGGCGGCCAGGCTCTGGCTCGGCAGGTTGTTGAACGCCCCGCGATAGGCGCGGCCGATCGGCGTGCGGGCAGTGGAAACAATGACAGCGTCGCGCATGGATTTCACTCCGTTAAATGAAGAATTGGCCGATCCACTCACAGATCAGGGCAGGCTTGTCCTCGCCCTCGATCTCGACGGTGACTTCGCTGGTCTGCTGGCACTGGCCCGGGCGCTTTTCCTCGAACTCCAGCAGCTTGAAATGGCCGCGCACGCGCTTGCCGGCGCGGACGGGGGCAAGGAAGCGCAGGCGGTTGCTGCCGTAATTCACGCCCATCTTGATGCCGCCGACCCGCGGCATGTCGGTCTTTTGATTGAGCAACGGCAGCAGCGAGAGCGTCAGGAAGCCGTGCGCGATGGTGCCGCCGAAGGGCGTCAGCTTCGCCTTTTCCTGGTCGACATGGATGAACTGGTGATCGCCGGTCGCGTCCGCGAATTTGTCGATCATCGCCTGGTCGACCGTCACCCAATCGGACGTGCCGAGCTGCTGGCCGACAAGGCCGCGATATTCGTCGATGGTGACTGTCGCCATGCTCTTCCTTCACCCCGCAATCTAGCGCATAGGCGCCGCTCATTCCCTGAAATCAAGCGCCCGGCAAGGGCGGTATCGAGAGCCATGGATTCCGCAACGTCATCCTTTGATGCTGAACTCAAGCGGCTGCATCGCGCGCCGGAACCCGAAGTCCTGAAGCCGCTGCTCGCACGTGCGCGACTCACGCCGGCCGAGCGCGAAGGCGCGGTGCAGGTCGCGCTCGGCCTGCTCGCCGACCTGCGCGCGGCGCAGTCGAGCGGCTGGGTCAACCAGTTCCTGCAGCAATACCGGCTGAACTCGTCCGAAGGCGTCGCGCTGCTGTCGCTTGCCGAGGCGTTCCTGCGCGTGCCCGATCCGGAAACGGCGGACCAGCTGATCGCCGACAAATTCGGCGACGCCGACTGGAGCGCGCACAAGGGCAAGAGTTCGTCGAAGCTGGTCAATACCGCGACTTGGGGCCTGATCGTCGGCAAGGCGCTGGTCAGCGATAGCGGGCAGGGCGGCGTGCTGCGCCGGCTGATCGCGCGCGCGGGCGAACCGTTCGTGCGCCAGGCGGTCGGCGCGGCGATGAAGATGATGGGCGAAGTCTTCGTGATGGGCCGCACCATCGACGAAGCAATGCGCCGGATGAAGAAGCCGGAGAACAGGGGTTTCACCGCCAGCTTCGACATGCTGGGCGAGGCGGCGCGGACCTTCCCCGACGGGCAACGCTATTTCGATGCCTATGCGAACGCGATCGATGCAGTCGGCACTGATCCGGCGGCCGGGCATTCGATCTCCGTCAAACTCTCTGCGCTGCACCCGCGTTATGAGGTGCCGCAATGGGATCGCTGCGTGCCGGCGCTGACCGAAATGCTGGAGGCTCTGTGCATCCGGGCGGCGCAGAAGGGCATCGCGCTGACCGTCGATGCCGAGGAATCGGAACGGCTGGAGATGAGCCTCGACATCATCTCGACCGTCGCGCGATTGCCCGCGCTGAACGGCTGGGACGGCTATGGCATGGCGGTGCAGGCGTACGGCAAGCGCTGCCGCGCCGTGATCGGCTGGGCCGACGCGCTGGGGCAGGAGACCGGGCGGCGGATGAACGTCCGCCTGGTCAAGGGCGCCTATTGGGACAGCGAGATCAAGCGCACGCAGGAAGCGGGACTTTCGGACTATCCGCTGTTCACGCGCAAGGCGGCGACCGACGTGTCCTATCTCGCGTGCGCGAAGGACATGCTGGCGGCCAAGGGCATCGCGCCGGCCTTTGCCAGCCACAATGCGCTGACCGTCGCGACGATCGTCGAATGGGCGGGCAAAAGCCGCGACTTCGAATTCCAGCGGCTGCACGGCATGGGCGAGGGGCTGTATGAGCGGCTGGTTCGCGAGGAAGGCTATCACTGCCGCATTTACGCGCCGGTCGGCGGACATCGCGACCTGCTCGCCTATCTGGTCCGGCGCTTGCTGGAGAATGGCGCCAATTCGAGCTTCGTGCATCAGCTGGCCGACGAGCGGCTGACCGACGAGGAATTGCTCGCCGATCCGGTCGAGAAGATCGCGAAGGTCGGCGGAGAACGGCACCCGAGCATCCCGCTGCCCAAGGACCTGTTCGCGCCGGAACGGCGGAACAGCGAGGGCGTGGACCTGCAGGACAAGGACACCCTGGCCGGGGTGGCGAGTGCGATTGCATCTTCTCCCCTCCCGCTTGCGGGAGGGGCCGGGGGAGGGCAGGTGCCTAACCCCAGCGCAAATGGGAAGGCTGTTCCCTCCCCTAACCCCTCCCGCAAGCGGGAGGGGGAGATGGTGGCCCGCGCCCAGGCCGCCTACCCCGCCTGGACCGCGCGCCCTGTGCACGAGCGCGCCGCCTGTCTCGAACGCTTGGCCGACCTGCTGGAGCAGCATCGCACCGAGCTGATGGCGGTCTGCGTGCACGAGGCGCGCAAGACGATCCCCGATGCGCTTGCCGAGGTGCGCGAGGCAGTCGATTTCTGCCGTTACTACGCCGAGCAGGCGCGCGGCTATCTCGTGCCGATCGAGCTGCCCGGGCCGACCGGCGAGCGCAACGTGCTGCGGCATGAAGGCCGCGGCGTGTGGGCGACGATCGCGCCGTGGAACTTCCCGCTGGCGATCTTCCTGGGCCAGACCGTCGCGGCACTGGTGGCCGGCAACGCCGTGATCGCCAAGCCCGCGCCGCAGACTCCGCGCATCGCCGCGCGCGCGGTCGAACTGGCGCACCAGGCCGGCATTCCGGAGGACGTGCTGATCCTGGCGCCCGGCGGCCCGGACGTGGGCGCGGCGCTGGTCGCCGATCCGCGCGTGGCCGGTGTCGCCTTCACCGGATCGACCGCGACCGCGCGCAAGATCGCGCGGGAGCTGCTGGCGAACGAGAACCGGCCGCTGGTGCCGCTGATCGCGGAGACCGGCGGCGTCAACGCGATGATCGTCGATTCGACCGCGCTCGCCGAACAGGTCGTGCAGGACGTGGTCACCTCCAGCTTCCGCTCGGCCGGCCAGCGCTGCTCGGCGCTCCGGCTGCTGCTGCTGCAGGAGGAGATCGCCGAGTCGACGCTGGAGATGCTGTCGGGCGCGATGGACACGCTGATCATCGGCGATCCCGCGGATCCGGCGACCGACGTCGGTCCCGTGATCGACCGCCAAGCCTATGACAATCTGATGGGCCGGCGCGAGGCGATGCGGAACAGCTGGATCAAGACCATCGATGTGCCGGCGGAAGGCAATTTCGTGCCGCCGACCACGATCCGGCTGCGGAGCATGGACGATCTCGACCGCGAATGGTTCGGGCCGCTGCTGCACGTCGCGACCTGGCGCGCCGGCGATCTGGAGCGCACGATTAGCCACGTGAACGGCAAGGGCTTCGGCCTGACGATGGGCCTGCACAGCCGCATCGCGCGCTCGGCGGAGACCGTGGAGGCGCTGGCGCGGGTCGGCAACCTCTACGTTAACCGATCGATGATCGGCGCGATCGTGGGCAGCCAGCCGTTCGGCGGCGAAGGCTTCAGCGGCACCGGGCCGAAGGCCGGCGGCCCGCACTATCTGCCCCGCTTTTGCGCCGAGCGGGTGACGAGCACGGACACGACCAGCTCCGGCGGCAACGCAACGCTGCTAAGCCTGGACGATATCGGCTTCTAAACACCCTCTCCCTGCAGGGGAGAGGGCGACTCGGCCCTGCGGGGCCGAGCGGGGAGAGGGTATTGGGCGCCGAGCCAACCACCCTCTCCTAGCTGCGCTAGGCAGCAAGCTGCCAAGCTCCGCTGTTCCTCTCCCCTCCAGGGAGAGGAAAGTTCACCGACACGCCCGCCACCCAAACTCCCCCCGCATCGCCTGATCCAAATGCAAATGGTCGTGGTGCGCAGCATTATAGTCGGGGCTCAGCACCGTCGCGAACAGCTTGCAGGCGCCGTCGCGAACCGCCCGCAGGAATTGCTGCTGCTTGAGCGTGCCGCCGTTCCAGTCCCGCGCGACCGTGATCCGGCGACCGTCGCTCAGGCGGAAGCCGGCGACGTCGATCGCGTTGGCCCGCGCATGCTCGCTCCAGTCGCCGGTCGAGCGGCCGTACATGCGGCGGCACGAATAGCTGCCGAAATGGTCGATGCCGGTGACGCGCGCGCCGAGGAGATGCTCGGCGGCGGGCTGGACGATCTGCTGTTCCCAGACCGCAAGTCCGGCCGCGACCGGGCAGGAGACATCGACCCGCTCCGGCCGAAAGCCGGCTGTGAGCGCGCCGCCTTTGGTCAGCCGTACCGCATCGTCATAGGCGCACTGGCCGGTGCCCGCAGCCGGCAGCGCGCGGTAGCGGACGCCGGCGCGGAACAGCAGAGTTTCGCATTTCGGCGTGTCGTCCCCCAGCGCGGCGATCTTGCGGCCGGTGAACAGGCCGATCGGCCGGGTGAGGTCGAGCTCGGTGAAGGGCGAGTCGGCAGGGTGGTCGTGGGTCCAGACCAGGTACCAGCAGATCAGCGCAATCAGGACGATTGCGATGATCAGCGCGCGGGCGAGGCGGCGCGCTGTGCGCATCTCAGCCCCGCATCACGCTCGTCCATCTCTCCGCCGTCACCGGGTAGCCAAGCCCGTCCGGAATGCAGAGCCACGCGCCGTCCTCGCGCTCTTCATGAAAGGGCGTGATCGGCACGATCGGGTGCGCGAGGGCATGGCTCACCGCCGCGTCGAAGCTGTCGAATTGGGCGAGGCGTTCGAGGTTGCGGCGGGTCGGGAAGATGATGTCCGCCTCGCCGCGGTCGCACATGGCGAGCACGTCGGCGGCGCTGGCCCAGAAGGCGCGGACGGTTTCGCCGCCATCGGCTTTTGGTTCGGGCGCGTCGGCCGAGACCCGCGCGATGTAGAAGCGCGTATCGAAATTGCGCGCCTGTCGGTGCTTGGGCAGCCAGCGAGCGAACGGAACCAGGTCGTGAATGCCAAGGCCGAAGCCGAAGCCGACTTCCTCGACCGTTTCGCGGATCGCGGCGATCCGCGCGGCAGCGTCGTCCTCCGAAAGCTCGGGATGCTGCACGGCATGGACGCGATCCGCAGGGTCGATCCGGCCGCCGGGGAAGACCAGGGCGCCGCCAGCGAACACCATTCCGGCCGCGCGCTGCGTGATCAGCAGCTCAGGCGGCTCACCGGCGCGATCGCGGAAAAGGACGAGCGTGGCGGCGGGAATCGCTTCGATCATTGCCCGGACTTGCCGGAGAAATGCGCAACAAGAAAGCGGATCAGCGCCTCGACACGCGCCGGCCGGAGCGGGTTGGGCGGCGTGACGAGATGCAGTGCGATCGGAGGCGCCTGCCAGTCGTTCAGCACTTCCTCGAGCGTTCCTTCGGCCAGGTCCGGGCCGACGATGAAGTCGGGCAGCACCGTGATGCCGAGCCCCGCGCGGAGGGCGGGGAGCATCGCCTCGCCGCTGCTCGAGCGAAGCGGCCCCTCCGGCTTGATCGAGACCTGTTCGCCGCCGGGCCCGGTAAAGCGCCAGGTTTCATTGTTCGCGTACAGGATGCAGCGATGCTCGGCGAGCTCGGCCGGATGGGCGGGCCGGCCGTGCGCGTCGAAATAGGCGGCGCTTGCCACCACATGCGCCCGGATCGGCATCAGCCGACGCGCGCGCAGCGAACTGTCGGGAAGCTGCGCGATGCGGAGCGCGACGTCGACGCCCTGCTCGACAAGGTCGATCTTGCGGTCGTCCAGGCAGAGGTCGATCGTGATACCGGGGCTATCGGCAAGGAATTGGGCGATTGCTGGGGCGACCCGCTGCAGGCCGAACGTCATCGGCGCCGCGAGCCGAACCAGCCCCTTCGGCGCACTGGCGGCGTCGCTCGCCTCTTCTTCGGCGCAGATCGCTTCATCCATGATCCGGCGCGCGCGCGGAGCGAGGGCGCTGCCGGTCTCGGTCAAAGTCAGCTTGCGCGACGTGCGATGGAACAGACTGGCGCCCAGATGCGCTTCGAGCCGGGTGACGGCTTTCGACACCGTGGCTTTAGACAGCCCGAGCGCACGCGCGGCGGCGCTGAACGAGCGGTGCTCGACCACGGCGGCGAAAATCGCCCAGGCTTCGAAGTCGGGTAGGCGCATATATCGAAACGATGCGTTTCCGAGGTTTCTCTTTCTGATCCGATCCTGCGCCCTATCTTGGTCGCAAGCAAGTCGGGAGACTGACAATGATTGAGAAACGTTCGTTTGAAAGCCTGGGGCATGCCGATCACGGTTGGCTGAACGCCCGGCACCATTTTTCTTTCGCCAATTACTATGACCCGAGCCGGATGGGCTGGGGCGCGCTGCGCGTCTGGAACGACGACGAGATTGGCGCGAACAGCGGCTTTCCGCCGCACCCGCACCGCGACATGGAGATCATCACCTATGTCCGGAAAGGCGCGATCACGCACCAGGACTCGATGGGCAACACCGGCCGCACGGAGGCAGGCGATGTCCAGGTGATGAGCGCGGGCACCGGCGTGCGTCATGCCGAGTACAACCTCGAACCCGAGACGACCACGCTGTTCCAGATCTGGATCGAGCCGAAGCGGACCGGCGGGAGCCCGAGCTGGGGTGCCAAGCCGTTCCCGAAGGGCGATCGGTCGGGCAGGTTCGTGACGCTCGCCAGCGGCTTTGCCGACGAGATCGAGGCAGGGGCGCTGCCGATCCGCGCCGATGCCCGCGTCCTCGGCGCGACGCTGAAGGCGGGCGAGAGCATCGATTATCCGCTCGGGCCCGGCCGGCACGCCTATCTGGTGCCCGCGACGGGGGCCGTCGATGTCGACGGAACCGCGCTCGACGCTCGCGACGGCGCCGCGCTGACCGGCGGCGAGACCGTGCGCATTACCGCCCGCGAGGACGCCGAGCTGGTGATGGTCGATAGCGAATAAACCGCAAAACAGGGACAGTCCCTATTTATCGAAAATAGGGACTGTCCCCATTTTTGGGAGACTGCGAAATGACGAAGGTTCTGGTCCTTTATTACTCCACCTACGGTCACATCGCGCAGATGGCGGATGCCATCGCCGAAGGCGCGCGTGAGGCCGGTGCCGACGTCGATGTGCGCCGCGTTCCCGACCTTCCGGGCATCCAGGTCGCCCGGCCCGATGCGCCGGTCGCGACGATCGACGAGCTTGCGAATTACGACGCGATCGTGGTCGGCACCGGCACCCGCTTCGGCCGGATGAGCGGGCCGATGGCGATGTTCCTCGACCAGGCCGGCGGCCTCTGGGCGTCCGGCGCGCTGAACGGCAAGGTCGGGGCCGCGTTCACCTCCTCGGCGAGCCAGCATGGTGGGAACGAGACCACCTTGTTCTCGATCATCACCAACCTGCTGCATTTCGGGTTGACGGTGGTGGGGCTCGATTACGGCTATTCCGGTCAGATGGGCCATGAGGAAGTGGTCGGCGGCGCTCCCTATGGTGCGACGACCATTGCCGGGGGCCGGGGAGAGCGCCAGCCGACCGACGCGGATCTGGGCGGCGCGCGCTACCTTGGCCGGCGCGTGGCCGAGACGGCGAAGAAGCTGTTCGGCTGAACTTCTCCCCTCCCGCTTGCGGGAGGGGGCGGGGGTGGGCATGTCAGCTTGGTGCAAGACCAGCCGATCCCACCCCCAGCCCCTCCCGCAAGCGGGAGGGGAGCGATTCCCATCCTCTACATCGACGCCGAAGCGCTGGTGATCGACAAGCCGGCCGGGCTGCCGGTCGACCGACCCAAGGACGGCACGCCCGCGCTGGCCGACATGGTCGACGATCTGCGCTTCGGGTTCGCGCGGCCGCCGGGGCTCGTGCATCGGCTCGACCGCGACACCAGCGGCTGCCTGCTGCTCGCACGAAATCACGGCGCCCATCGGCGCTTCTCGGCCGCCTTCGCGAATGGTGAGGTGCAGAAGACCTATTTCGCCGTGCTCGAAGGCGTGCCGGACACGGAGGAGGGGGTGATCGAGCTGGCCCTGTCGAAGGTCAGCACCGCGGCGCAGGGCTGGCGCATCATTCCGGCGAAGAAGGGTAAGCCTGCCGTGACGCGCTGGACCGCCATCGACGTAAAGGACGGCCGCGCGCTGGTCCGGTTCGAACCACAGACCGGGCGGACGCACCAGTTGCGCGTTCATGCGGCGAGCGGGCTCGGGCTGCCGATCGTCGGCGATCCGACCTACGGCAAGGGCGGTCCGGCGATGCTGCTTCACGCGAGCCGGATCGTCGTGCCGCGGCACAACAAGCCGGCGATCGACGTCGAGGCGCCGCTCCCCGAGCGGTTCGGGGCCTTCGCGCATGGCTAAGGTCGAATGGCCGCCGCTGCCCGAAGATGCGCTCGAGGAACGCTTCCTCGCCGCGACGGGCCCCGGCGGACAGAATGTCAACAAGGTGGCGAGCGCGGTCCAGCTGCGGCTCGACGTGTTCGCGCTCCGGCTGCACCCCGACGTCTATGCGCGGCTGAAGGGGCTCGCCGGCAGCCGCTGGACCAAGGAAGGCGAGGTCGTCGTCACGGCGCGCGCCCACCGCACCCAGGACGCGAACCGCGCCGAGGCCCGCGAGCGCTTGGCGGAGCTGGTCGGCAAGGCGCATCTGTCGCCGCGCAAGCGCAAGGCGACGAAGCCGAGCAAGGCGGCCAAGGCAAAGCGGGTGGATGCGAAGAAAGAACGGAGCGCGGTGAAGGCGGGGCGGGGCAAGGTGCGGCTGGACTAACTGCTCGTCACCGAGTTCCTTATGGTTTGGGCTGAGCTTGTCGAAGCCCTCCCTTTCCTTGCTGAGCCACCGTAAGAGGAAGGGAGGGCTTCGACAGGCTCAGCCCAAACCGGAGTTTCATGTGTATCACTTCCAAGTCAGTAGCGGTTCCAAGACCGAGCTCTACGACGACCTGCTGTCCGCGCTCGATGCGCTGACGGCGGACGAGCCGGACCCGATCGCCAACATGGCGAACGCGGCGGCTTTGCTGTTCGAATATCTGCCCGATCTGAACTGGGCGGGTTTCTACCGCCTTGTCGGCGATGAGCTGGTGCTCGGGCCCTTCCAGGGCAAGACCGCGTGCATCCGGATCGCGATGGGCAAAGGCGTATGCGGGACGGCTGCGGCGACGAGGGAAACGCAGCTCGTTCATGACGTAAACGCGTTCGCCGGGCACATCGCCTGCGATGCCGCTTCGGCCTCCGAATTGGTCGTGCCGATCGTCGAGCAAGGCCGGCTGATTGGCGTGCTCGACCTCGACAGTCCGAACGCGGGCCGGTTCGACGCCGGCGATGCGGCGGGATGCGAGATGCTGGTGAAGCTGCTGGCGCCGCGGATCGCGGGCTAAGAGAGTCGATCCACCGCTTCCGGGGTCAGCGAACCCGGAATGATCATCACCGGGCACGGCATCTTGCCGACATCGGCACCCGCGAAGTGGGAGACGAGCGGCCCGGGTGCGCCGGTGGCGCTGGCGCCCAGCACCAGCGCGGCGACGTTGTCGTTCTCAGACAGCAATTCCCTGACGACCTGGACCGGATCGCCCTGACGGACCAGGATCGCGGGCCGGATGCCGGCTTCCTCGAACAGGCTGCCCGAAACGCTCGCGACCAGGCCCTCGGCGCGCTGACGCGCTTCGTCTTCCATCGTCGCCTGCACGCCGCCCCAGGCGACGAACTCGGCCGGCTCGATCAGGGCCAGCACCAGCACGGTGCCGCCGGTCTTTGCCGCGCGCCGGGCCGCGAAGCGCAGCGCGATCGCGGCTTCCTCGGTATCGTCGATCACTGCCAGATAGGTGCGCATCCGCGTGCCCCGTGCCCCCGTTTGCCCGACAGGTGGCGCATGCGGCGGGGAAGCGCAATATCTTGACCGGTCCCAAGCCTTGGTCGAAGGGGGCTCCAACGATCCAGAATAGCAAAGGGACCTCCATGCCGATCGAGCTCAAGATGCCGGCTCTCTCGCCGACGATGGAGGAAGGCACGCTGGCCAAATGGCTGGTGAAGGAAGGCGATACGGTCAAATCCGGCGACATCATGGCCGAGATCGAGACCGACAAGGCGACGATGGAATTCGAGGCGGTCGACGAAGGCACAATTGCGAAGATCGTCGTGCCGGAAGGCACCGACGGCGTGAAGGTCGGTGCCGTGATCGCCCTGATCGCGGGCGAGGGGGAAGACGCGTCCGCCGCTGCTTCCGCGCCGGCGCCCAGTCCCTCTCCCGCGAAGGCGGGAGAGGGACAGGCCGGCAAAGCCGGCCAGGGTGAGGGCAGCGCCGCGCCAAGTCCCTCACCCTCCCAATCGGCTGGCGCCGATCGGGCCCCTCCCTCTCCCGCAAAAGCGGGAGAGGGGCTAGAAGGCCGGGTAAAGGCATCGCCGCTCGCGCGACGCATGGCGGAGGCGAAGGGCATCGACCTGGGCGCGCTGCAGGGCTCCGGCCCCGGCGGGCGGATCGTGAAGGCGGATATCGAGGGCGCGCAGCCAGGCGCCGCGCCGAAGGTGGCTGCCGCGCCGGCCGCTGCGCCCGCACCTGCTCCGGCCCCGGCCGCACCCGCCGCGCCTTTCGAGACCGAGATCCCGCACGAGGCGGTCAAGCTTTCCAACATGCGCAAGACGATCGCGCGCCGCCTGACCGAAGCGAAGTCGACGATCCCGCACATCTACCTGACGGTCGATATCCGCCTCGACGCGCTGCTCAAGCTCAGGGGAGAACTGAACGGCGCGTTGGCTGCGCGCAACGTCAAGCTGTCGGTCAACGACCTGCTGATCAAGGCACTCGCGGTTGCGCTGAAGCAAGTGCCGGAGTGCAACGTCAGCTTCACGCCGGACCAGTTGATCAAATACAGCCGCGCCGATATCTCGGTCGCGGTGTCGATCCCGGGCGGGCTGATCACGCCGATCGTCACGAATGCCGACGGTAAGGGCGTGGCTGCGATCTCGTCCGAAATGCACGAGCTCGCGAGCCGTGCGAAGGACGGCAAGCTCCAGCCGCACGAGTATCAGGGCGGCACCGCGAGCCTGTCCAACATGGGCATGTTCGGGATCAAGCAGTTCGAAGCGGTCATCAACCCGCCCCAGGGCATGATCATGGCGATCGGCGCCGGGGAGAAGCGGCCGTACGTGGTCGACGATGCGCTCCAGATCGCGACGGTGATGAGCGCGACGGGCAGCTTCGACCACCGCGCGATCGACGGCGCGGACGGCGCGCGGCTGATGAAGGTGTTCAAGGAATTGGTGGAAGCGCCGCTGGGGATGGTGGCGTAGATGCAGCACGCGCCGGACCCCAGCCCCTCTCCCCTTGCGGGAGAGGGAGGGGCCCGCCGCGAAGCGGTGGGAGGGAGAGGGGATGCCGAACTCCTCGCCCGCGCGAAATGGATGCGCGCACACCCGACTGAAGCGGAAAAGCGGCTCTGGTCGATGCTCCGCGTGAAACGGCTGGCAGCGTTCAAGTTCAAGCGTCAGGTGATCCTTCGGCCGTATATCGTCGATTTCATCTGTTTCGAGCGGCGGCTGATCATAGAAGCCGACGGCTCCCAGCACGCGGACAACAAGTATGACGAACGCCGGGATGCTTTTCTGCAAGGCCAAGGTTTCGAGATTCTGCGGTTCTGGAACAATCAAGTTCTAGGCGAGAGCCTAGAGGTTGCCGAAGCGATCTACGCCCGACTGATATCCCCCTCTCCCTCCCACGCCTGCGGCGTGGGCCCCTCCCTCTCCCGCAAGGGGAGAGGGGCTGCCAATGGAGCCTCCGAACGTGCCTGACACCTACGACCTCATCGTCCTCGGCTCCGGGCCCGGCGGTTATGTCGCCGCGATCCGCGCGGCGCAGCTGGGCCTCAAGACCGCGATCGTCGAGCGGGAGCTCTTGGGCGGCATCTGTCTCAACTGGGGGTGCATCCCGACCAAGGCGCTGCTGCGGTCGGCCGAGGTGTTCCATTACATGCAGCACGCCAAGGATTACGGGCTGGTCGCGAACCAGATCAGCGCCGATCTGGAAGCGGTGGTGAAGCGCTCGCGGGGGGTGGCGAAGCAGCTGAATCAGGGCGTCACGCACCTGATGAAGAAGAACAAGATCGACGTCCACATGGGCGACGGCAAGCTTACGGGCAAGGGCAAGCTCAGCGTCACCAAGGATGGCAAGACCACCGAGCTGACGGCCAGGAACATCATCGTGGCGACCGGCGCCCGCGCGCGGGACCTTCCGTTCGCGAAGGCCGACGGTAAACGCATCTGGACCTATCGCCACGCGATGACGCCGCCCGAAATGCCGACCAAGCTGCTGGTCGTGGGCTCCGGCGCGATCGGGATCGAGTTTGCGAGCTTCTACCGGGACATGGGCGCGGACGTGACGGTGGTCGAAATGCTCGACCGGCTGGTGCCCGTCGAGGATGCCGACGTGTCTGCCTTCCTGGAAAAGGCGGTCAAGAAGCAGGGCATGACGACGATGACCGGCGCGGGCGTCGAGAAGCTCGAGGTCTCCCCGGACGGCGTCAAGGCGTCGATCAAGGGCAAGGACGGCAAGACCGTCGCGCAAGAGTTCAGCCATGTGATCGTCGCGATCGGGATCGTGCCGAACACCGAGAACATCGGCCTAGAGGCGCTCGGCGTGAAGACCGATCGCGGGCACATCGTTACCGACGGCATGTGCCGCACCAACGTGGAGGGCATCTACGCGATCGGTGACGTGACCGCGCCGCCCTGGCTGGCCCACAAGGCGAGCCACGAAGGCGTGATCGCGGCCGAGGCGATCGCGGGCAAGCACCCGCACGCGATGGACCCGAAAAACATCCCCGGCTGCACCTATTGCCGGCCGCAGATCGCCAGCGTCGGCCTGACCGAAGCGAAGGCGAAGGAAGCGGGCTACGAAGTAAGGGTCGGCAACTTCCCGTTCATCGGCAACGGCAAGGCGATCGCGCTCGGCGAGCCGGAAGGCTTTGTGAAGACGGTGTTCGACGCGAAAACCGGCGAGCTGCTGGGTGCCCACATGATCGGCGCCGAAGTTACCGAGCTGATCCAGGGCTATACGGTGGGCAAGACCGGCGAGCTGACCGAAGCCGAGCTGATGGAAACGGTGTTCCCGCACCCGACCTTGAGCGAGATGATGCACGAAAGCGTGCTCGCCGCCTACGGGCGGGCGCTGCATATTTGACGGTCCGACAGGACCGTCACCCCGGACTTGATCCGGGGTCCACCTTTCTTCCTGCCGTAGCCGTCAAGGCAGGTGGATGCCGGATCAAGTCCGGCATGACGGGTTGGGGGAACACGCGCGCGGCTTTCCCGTTACTCCGCCGAACCGAACGGAGGGCACATGAAACAGGGTTATGTCGATGACATCCAGCGGGCGACGCTGGACAACGAAACCTTCCGGACCGTGCTCTACACGGGCGAGCATCTGCAGCTCGTCGTGATGACGCTGAAGCCGGGCGAAGAGATCGGCGAGGAAGTGCATGAAGACCGCGACCAGTTCTTCCGCTTCGAGCAGGGCTCGGGCGAAGTGCTGATCGACGGCAAGGCCAACCCGGTCGAGGACGATTTCGGCGTGATCGTGCCCGCCGGCGCTCGGCACAATGTCCGCAACACCGGGGCTGCACCGCTCAGATTCTACACGCTCTATGGTCCGCCCGAACACAAGGACAAGGTCGTCCACCGGACCAAGGCACAGGCCGAAGCCGATCACGACAACGATCATTGGGACGGTCGAACGACTGAGTAGGCAGCGCTCGTTTCACCGCGATTCCGGGAACATCGGCACAGGCGCGGCGTTCGGCGGCTCTGGAGGAGAGAGCCCATGAAGAAGTTCGTCGCCCTTTCAACGGTCGCTGCCCTGGCGATGGCTTTGGCCGCCTGCGGATCGAAGAACGACACCGCCAACGAAACCAATATGTCCGACAATCTGGCGACCGCGAACGAGACCGGCGCCATCGACAACAACATGATGGCCGCGAACGACATGAACGCAACTGCGGCGATGCCGATGACGGCGCAGGCGTTCGTCGACGCGGCTTCGGGCACCGATGCCTATGAGATCGCCGCCGCCAAGCTGGCGCAGAACAAGTCGAGCGATGCCAAGGTGAAAAGCTTCGCGGCCGACATGATCAAGGATCACACCAAGTCGACAGCCGACCTGAAGGCCGCCGCTGCCAAGGCTGATGGTCACCCGATGCCGTCCGGCATGATGACGGCCGAGCAGCAGGCGAACATGACCAAGCTGCAGGGCCTGAGCGGCACCGACTTCGACAAGGAATATGCGAGGCAGCAGGTCGATGCGCACCAGAAGGCGCTCGCCGCGCTTAAGGGCTATGCAAGTGGCGGTGATTCCCCGCCGCTGAAGGACTTCGCGAGCAAGACCGCGACGGTGGTCGAGCACCATCTCGACATGGCGCAGAAGCTGCCAATGTAGCCATCACCCTCTCCCGTCGGGAGAGGGTCGACTCGGCGAAGCCGAGCGGGGTGAGGGCGACTGGCCTTGTTGCCCTCATCCTTCCGCCGCTCCGCGGCTCCCTCCCTCTCCCGTCGGGAGAGGGACTTGTTTGGTGATCCTCGCCCTTCTAACCCTCCCGCATCACACGGGAGGGACCATGATCCGCACTCTGCTTCTCGGCGCGGCGCTGCTTGCCGCGCCGGCTTCTGCCGAAACCGTCGTCGTCACCGCGGCCAAGATGGTCGACGTGCTGGCTGGAAAGACAGTCGACAATCCGGTGGTCGTCATCACCGACGGGCGGATCGCGTCGGTCTCCAGCGGCGGCGCGGTGCCGGCGGGCGCGAAGCATATCGATCTGGGTAGCAAGACCATCCTCCCCGGCCTGATCGACATGCACGTGCACCTGACCAGCCTGGCGGAAATCGGCGGCTATCGCGGGCTGCGCTATACGGACAGCTTCTGGCAGGCGGTGGGCACCGCCAATGCGAAGAAGACGCTGGAGGCGGGCTTCACGACGGTCCGCAACGTCGGCTCGGCCGATTTCGACGATGTCGGGCTGATGCAGGCGATCGACGGCGGCTGGATTCCGGGTCCGCGCATCGTGCCCGCCACCTACGCGATCGGCGCGACCGGCGGCCATTGCGACGAAAATGCGCTGCCGCCTTCCTATGACAAGAAGCAGGCGTCGGTCATCAACTCGCCCGAGGAAGCGCGGGCAAAGGTGCGGTGGCTGCACAAATATGGTGCGAAGGTGATCAAGATCTGCGCGACCGGCGGCGTGTTTTCGATGGGCGACGCGGTCGGTGCGCAGCAGCTCACCTATGACGAGATGAAGGCGATCGCGGACGAAGCGCACATGCTGGGCCTGAAGGTCGCCGCGCACGCCCACGGCGCCGACGGCATCCGCGCCGCGATCCAGGCCGGCATCGACACGATCGAGCATGCCAGCCTGGCCGACGACGAGGACATCAAGCTGGCCGCGGCGAAGAAGACCTGGTTCGACATGGATATCTATAATGACGACTATATTCTGGCGACGGGCACTGCGAACGGCACCGAGCAGGAAAGCCTCGACAAGGAAAAGATGATCGGGCGGCTGCAGCGCGAGACGTTCCGGAAGGCGTTCCGCGCCGGCGTGCCGATGCTGTTCGGGACCGATGCCGGCGTCTATCCGCATGGCCAGAATGCGCGCCAGTTCGCCAAGGAAGTCGAATGGGGCATGACGCCGATGCAGGCGATCCAGTCGGCGACCAAGAGCGCGGCCGAAGCGCTGGGCCAGACCGGCGACGTCGGCGCGATCGCGGTCGGTCGCTACGGTGACATCATCGCGGTGGATGGCGATCCCACCCAGGACGTTCGCACCCTCGAGCACGTAGCGGTGGTGATCAAGGGCGGCGAGGTGGTGAAGTCGGTCCCGTGACGGGCAAGCTTCGTGCCGCGCTCATCCTGTTCGCGGCCGTGCTGGCGCTCGGGATCGGGCTGGAGGTCGGCGGCACGCCCGCGGTCGATTTCTGGCTTTCCCGTCTGGCTGCCGCCGGGCGGACCCAGAGCGGTGTCTGGCTGGCCCTGTCGACGATCGGCGCGGGCGAGATCCGTGCTGCCGTCGGGCTGCTCGCCGCCGCCTTTCTGTGGTTCAGGAGCCGCGGCCGCGACGCCGTGCTTCTGCTGGTTGTGGCGCTTGTCCAATCGGGCACTAACAGCGCGCTGAAGGCGCTGTTCGCGCGCGTGCGGCCGGAGCTGTACACCCACCTCGATCGCACGTTCGACCTCAGCTACCCGAGCGGCCATGCGGCCCAGAATGCGGCGCTATACCTGCTGATCGCCTTGCTGATCGATCGCAGATTGCTGTGGATCGCGGTTCCGCTCGCGATCCTGATCGGCTGCTCGCGGGTGGTGCTGGGCGTCCATTGGCCGACCGACGTGCTCGGCGGCTGGATGGAAGGCGTGGGTTTCGCGCTGCTTGGCGCTCATCTCTCGCAGCGGCTTGCCAGACGGTCTCTTTCGTGATGATTTGATCGCGTTCACGTCGCCGCGAGAGCATCGGGGCCGCAGGTGACGACGCGGGCCAGTCGCGTAAGGCTCGGCGGGCAAAGGGCCTGCCGGAGAGAACGGGGAACCTGATCATGAGAAAGCTGATGCTTGCCGCGGCGCTTGCCGCGTTGCCGCTGTCGTTCACCTGTGCCGCGCCCGCCTTTGCCCAGGCGAGCAGCTACACGCCCGGCTCGTTCTGGGATGTGACGGGGATCAAGTTCAAGGAAGGTGGCGCCGAAAAGTATCTCGATTGGGTCGCGACCGAGTGGAAGAAGCAGCAGGAATTCGCCAAGTCGAAGGGCTGGATCGAGGATTATCAGGTCCTCGCCAACACCTATCCGCGCAACGGCGAGCCGGACATCTATCTGATGACCAAATACAGATCGGTGCCCGATGCGGCCGAGCAGGCGCGGCGGGCGGCGGCCTTCGAAGCCTTCGTCAAGATGGACCCGCACCAGGCGGACGCGCAGATGGCTGAGACGCGCACGCCGCTTCGCACGATCATGTCGACGACGCAGCTCCAGGAAGTGAAGCTGAAATGAGGGTTCAGCCGCGCTGTTGCGGCTGACAGAAAAGCTTGGTTGGAGCCCGAAGGCGGCGGCGCCAGATCGGCAGCCATGGTACGTGCTTCCTTCGGGCTCCAGATCGGGGCGGCAATGCTGCTCGGGCTTGCCGCCGGCTTTGTCGCGCGCGCATTGCCCGATGCGAGGGGATTGACCACCGCACTCGACCTGATCGGATCGAGCTTCGTCCAGCTGCTGAAGGTGCTGGTGCCGCCGCTTGTCTTTGCGTCGATCGTGTCCAGCATCTCGAACCTGCGCGCGCTGTCGAACGCGAGCCGGCTGGTGACGCAGACGCTGCTGTGGTTTGGGATCACCGCGCTGATCGCGGTGTCGATCGGCATCGCCCTGGCGCTCGTCATTCAGCCGGGCGTGGGTGCAGGCGCCGACGCGGCGGCTGCGGCGGCGCCGCGGACCGTCGGCACCTGGCTCGATTTCCTGAAAGGACTGGTCCCCGCCAATGTGCTCGGCCTCGGCGCCTCGACCAAGCTGGTCGACGGTGCGCCGAGCACCAACCTCGGTTTCAACGTGCTGCAGATCGTCGTGATTTCGGTCCTCGCCGGCATCGCGGCGCTGAAGGTGGGAGAGGCAGGCGAGCCGTTCCTTGCCTTTGCGCGCTCGTTGCTGGCGGTCGTTCGCAAGCTGCTCGCGTGGCTGATCGCGCTGAGCCCGATCGGCGCGTTCGGCCTGTTCGGCCATGCGGTCGCGACCTATGGCTGGGACTCACTCGCGCGGCTCGGCTGGTTTGCCGGCGCCGTCTATCTCGGGCTCGGCCTCGTGCTGCTGGGCGTGTACCCGGCGCTGCTGGTGCTGCATGGGCTCAGCCCGGCACGGTTCTTCCGTGCGGCGCTGCCGGCCATCCAGCTCGGTTTCGTGACGCGCTCGTCGATCGGCACCTTGCCCGCCACCGAAGCGGTCGCCGAACGCCTGGGGGTCGACCGCAGCTATGCAAGCTTCGCGGTCCCGGTCGCGTCCACGACCAAGATGGACGGGTGCGCCGCCATCTATCCGGCGATCGCCGCGATCTTCGTCGCCCAATTCTATGGCCTGCCGCTGGGGCTGACCGACTATGCGTCGCTGGTGCTGGTCTCGGTGATCGGATCGGCGGCGACGGCGGGCCTCACCGGCGCGCTGGTGATGCTGACGCTGGCGCTGTCGACCCTCGGCCTGCCGCTGGAAGGCGCCGGCCTGCTGCTTGCGATCGATCCGATCCTCGACATGGGCCGCACCGCGGTGAACGTCGCGGGCCAAGCGCTCGTCACCTACATCGTCGCGCATCGCGAAGGGTTGGTGACGGGGGATGCTCTCGATCCCGCTTTGGTTCCTGCCGAATAACACCGTTCGCTTCGAGCGAAGTGGAGAAGCGCAGGCTCGGAGCCATCGCTTCTCCACTTCGCTCGAAACGAACGGAATTTGGCGGTAGGGGCGCACGCATGACCCTGCAATCCGAACCCGCGCTTGTGCTGTTTTCCGGCGGGCAGGACTCGGCGACCTGTCTCGCCTGGGCGCTGGACCGGTTCGCGCGCGTGGAGACGGTCGGGTTCGACTATGGCCAGCGGCATCGGGTGGAGCTCGATTGCCGCGCTTCGCTGCGCGACGGCATGGGCAAAGTCTGGCCGGGAAAGCTTGGCGAGGACCATCTGCTCGACCTGTCGCTGCTCGGCCAGATCAGCGACACGGCGCTGACCCGCGACGCCGAGATCGCATTTGATGCGGACGGACTGCCGAGCACGTTCGTGCCCGGGCGCAACCTGATCTTTTTCAACCTGGCCGCGGCGATCGGCTACCGGCGCGGCATCCGCCACCTGGTCGGCGGCATGTGCGAGACCGATTATTCGGGCTACCCCGACTGCCGGGACGATACGCTGAAGGCGCTACAGGTGGCGCTTGGTCTCGGACTCGACCGGCGGATCGTCATCCACGCGCCGCTGATGTGGCGCGACAAGGCCGCGACCTGGGCGCTCACGGCCGAGCTGGGCGGCGACGCGTTGGTCGAGCTGATCCGCACCGAGAGCCACAGCTGCTATCTGGGCGACCGCGGCACGCTCCACGACTGGGGCTATGGCTGCGGCACCTGTCCGGCGTGTGAGCTTCGGATGCGGGGGTGGCGAGACTATCGCCGGAGCAGATCCTCCCCTTAGAGGGGAGGGGGACCGCTCGCCGAAGGCGAGTGGTGGAGGGGTGTCGACCTTCGAGTTTTATCCTCGGCCTCTGACACCCCTCCGTCGCGCTGCGCGCGCCACCTCCCCTCTAAGGGGAGGATTTTCCCGTTCGCGACAATTTGCGACACTTTCCTGTGACGGCCGACATAGGTTTGCGACCTTTGACGGCGATATACTGATCCCAGACAGCGCGGCACCCCTCCCCGCTGTCTGAACCAAGACAGGGTCACCCCTCCCTGTCTCCTAGGACGACCCCAGTCCGGGCCTCGCTCCCCACCCCAGGAGCGGGGCCCTTCTGGTTTCAGGCGCCTGGAACCCCAAGCGTGCGCGCCGCCTGGACGAGGTCTGCGCGCGAGTCGGGATTGGCGGCGATCGCCTGTTGAAGCGCCTGGGCGGCTTCGCGGCCCTGGCCCAGCATCATGCGACTGCGGATCAGCATCATCCAGCGGTCCGGCTGCTTCGGATCGGCCTGGAGCTTGGCGGCAAGCCCGTCGACCATGCCGCGGACCATCGCCTCCTGCTGGCCGGACGGAAGCTGCGACGCCGCGGCCATCTGCTCGCGGCTTGGGCCGGGGATGCCGTTGAGCGCCGCGGCAGGGCCGGCGGGAGCCGCGGGCGCGAGCGGCTTCAGCGCGGCCAGCCTGTCCTTGACGTCGATCTTCTCCTTCGCGGCGACCTGCTCGATCGTCTTGCGAACATCGGCTTCCCAGGGTGCACCCGATGGCGAGTCTTTCAGCAAGGCGAACCAGGTGTCGATCGCTTCCTTGTGCCGGCCCGCCATGTCCTGCTCGACGCCGATGAAATAGCGGGAGCGCGGGTCCTTCGGGTCGATCGCCAGCGCCTTCTTGAACGCGGCGGACGCATCGGCCGGAATCTTCTCACCCGATCCGGCGAGCACCAGCGCCTCGCCCAGCGAAGACCAATATTCGGCGTTCTTCGGCGCAAGTTGGGTCGCCTTCTGATAGGCCATCGCGGCTTCGGCGAATTTGCCCGTCTCGAAGAACGACCATCCGAGCATCCGCCACCCTTCGGCGTCGTTCGGATTGGCCTTCAATTTGGCTTCCAGAGACGAGATCATCGTGTCCACGTCCGCCTGGGGGCTGGCCGAAGCCTGGGCGACGGGCGCGGGGGGTGGAGCGGCTCGGTTCCGCGATGCGGCGACGCCCACCGCGACGATTGCGATCGCAGCCGCCCCGAACAGCGCGAGGCGGGAAGCAGGGATAGTCCTCTCAGTCATTGCCATTCCGTCGTTTTTTGTGGCCTCAGTCACTAGCGAACCGATCGGACTTTGGTAAGAAGGGGTGGGGCCGCACCATTGTCCGATACCGGCGAGAACCGGACGGGCAGGTCAGTGTGATTTTCTGGGGGGAAGAGGCGTGTCGGACGCTTTCCGCATCGCAATCGTGGGATCGGGACCTGCGGGCCTCAGTGCGGCCGGCCGGGCCGCAGAGCTGGGCCTGAGCCATGTGCTGCTCGAAAAGACGGACCATCTGTCCGACACCATCTACAAATACCAGAAGGGCAAGCACGTCATGGCGACGCCGGTGCAGCTTGCCCTGCGTTCGCCGCTCGATTTCGATGCTGGCAAGCGCGAGAAGGTGCTCGGCACCTGGGACGAGCAGACCGCCAAGCATGGCGTGAACGTCATGCATCACGCCGACGTGAAGGCGATCACCGGCGCCAAGGGCGACTTCACGCTGAAGCTGACCGACGGCCGCGAAGTGAAGGCGGAAACGGTGATCCTGGCGATTGGTACCCAAGGCAATCCGAACCTGATGCGCTGCCCGATCGAGGACGGCGCGGTGGTCCAATACACGCTCGACGATCCAGCAGAATATAATGACGAGCACATCACCGTCGTCGGCGGCGGCGATGCGGGCATCGAAAATGCGCTGGGTCTCGCCGCCGAGGTCGCCCAGGGAAACGTCGTCAGCCTGTGCAACCGGTCGGCGGAATTCTCGACCGCGAAAGGGCCGAACGTTGCCGCCCTGCTCGGCGCGCGCGACGCCGGGCGGATGCAGGTGCTGACCGAAAGCACGCCGGCAAAGGTCGAAAAGGGCTGGATCACGTTCGACACGCGCGACGGCGAACTGAAGATCCGCTGCGACCGCGTGATCGCCCGCATGGGCTCGGCGCCGCCCCGCGCGTTCGTCGAGGCGTGCTGCGCCGAGTTCGAGGAGAAAGAGGACCCGCGCAATCCGGGCAAGATGATGCGCGGCGTGAAGGCGGGCACCGGCGTGCAGTTCACCAGCAACGATCGGCTTGCCTATCCGGTGCTGTCGCCGACGTTTGAATCGACCGTGCCCGGCATCTTCGTGATCGGTGCGCTCGCGGGATACCCGCTGATCAAGCATTGCATGAATCAGGGCTATGACGTCGTCGAGTTCATCAACGGCAATACCGCGCTGAAGCCCGCCGACGAGCCGATCCTCGAAAAGAAATTCGCGGGCCTGCCGAAAGGCCGCGACGTCGCCGAATGGTTGGAGCTGCTGCGCACCAATATCGGCATTCTCCAGGGTCTTTCGCCGCTGCAGATGCGCGAGTTCATGCTCGATTCCGACGTGCGCATGTATCGGCCGGGCGAAGTGATCTTCGTTCGCGGCGCGCGCGAGGATTCGCTGTTCGCGATCGCCGAAGGGTCGGTGCTGGTCGAAATCAATCCGCAGGACCCGTCGATCACCGTGCCGATCGGCACCGGCGAAATATTCGGCGAGGTCGGACTGATCTCCGGTCGCACGCGCGGCGCCACGATCCGCGCGGCCGAGAAGAGCATCATCGTCGAGATTTCGCGCCTCGCCGCGCTGCGCCTGCAGCGCCAGGTGCCGTCCGCACAGAAGGAAATCACCCGCATCTCGATCGAGCGGCAGCTGCTGCAGCTGTTCAAGGCCGGGTTGACCAAGGAGGACGTCGCCGAAGTCGTCGCCGGCGCCGAGGTCAGGACCGTCAAGGCCGGCGAAGCGGTGATTACCGAGGGCGAGCAAGGCAGCGACGTGTTCGTGATCCGCTCAGGCTCGATGATCGTCGAGAAGACGGTCGGCGGCAAACCCGTGTTCCTGAGCTATGTCCCGGCCGGCTCGTTCGTCGGCGAGATGGCGCTGATCGACGGCGGCCTGCGCACGGCAACGGTCAAGGCCGCGATCAAGGCCGACGTGATCCGCCTACCCGGCGAAGCCTTTGCCCGGCTGATGGCGAGCAAGCCCGCGCTGGAGCAGCGCGTCCGCCAGGACATGGAAGCGCGGCGCATCGTCAATTCGTTCGTCGAGGAGCGCAAGCACAGCTTCTCGGGCGCGGTCGACCTGTATTCGCAGACGGCGAAGTTCCTGATCGACGAGGGCATCGGCGAAGCGACCGACGTTCTCCTGATCGACGAAAATCTCTGTGTCGGTTGCGACAATTGCGAAAAGGCCTGCGCCGACAGCCATGACGGGCTTAGCCGGCTCGATCGCGAGGCGGGCAAGACCTACGCCCACCTGCACGTGCCGACCTCGTGCCGGCATTGCGAGCATCCGCACTGCATGGCCGATTGCCCGCCCAACGCGATCCATCGCGGGCCGGACGGCGAGGTGTTCATCGACGATACCTGCATCGGCTGCGGCAATTGCCAGCGCAATTGCCCCTATGGCGTGATCCGGATGGACAAGGTTCCGCCCAAGAAGCCGTCGTTGCTCAGCTGGTTGTTCCTCGGCCTCGGACCGGGACCAGGCGAGCCGAGCCACGAATGGTCGGTCGAGAATTCGAAGGGCGAGAAGCCGAAAAAAGCGATCAAGTGCGACATGTGCTCGGGGATCGAGGGCGGCCCGGCTTGCGTCCGCGCTTGCCCGACCGGCGCCGCGATCCGTGTTTCGCCGGACGAATTCCTGACGGTGGCGCGACTGGAGGCGTGACATGCTGATGGTCAAGAACCCGCCCAGTGCGAGCCGGCGCGAGCGGACGAGCTCGCATGACGGATTCCTGCGCTATCGGAATTTCCGCTGGGCGAAGATCGCCGCCGTGATCTGCGGAATCTCAATTGCTGCTTATCTGATGATCGACGTGCAGCCGCACCCCAATGGCGGCAGCGCCGAAGGCTATGTGCTCGGCACGATCGGGGCGCTGCTGATCCTCTGGCTGACCCTGCTGGGCGTGCGCAAGCGGGCGATGACGCGCGGGCGCTGGTCGTTGAAGGCCTGGACGTCGGCGCACGTCTATCTCGGCCTGTCGCTGATCGTGATCGCGACGCTCCACACCGGCTTCCAGTTCGGCTGGAACGTGCACACGCTGGCCTATGCGCTGATGATGCTCGTCATCCTGTCGGGCATCTGGGGCATCAGCATGTACGGCGCGCTGCCGAAGGCGCTCAGCGACAATCGCGAAATGATGACCGAGACGCAGATGCTGGAAGCGCTGCGCTCGATCGACCGGCAGCTGCACGAGGCCGCCCAGCCGCTCGATCAGGAGAATGCGGACCTGGTCCAGTCCTCGTTGGAGCAGGACCCGTTCGGCGGCGGTCTCTGGGCGCGACTGACCGGCCGCTATTCCAATTGTTCGACCCGCGCTGCCCAGGCCGAGCTTCGCCGCGGCGCCGCGTTCCGTCCGAAGCTTGCCGACGATCCGCTGGATCGGATCGACAGCCTGCTGGAGCGCAAGGGCTCGATCCTGCTGCGGGTCCGTCGCCATCTGCGGCTGAAGGCGCTGCTGGAAATCTGGTTGTACGTGCACGTGCCGATCACCTTCGCGCTGATCGCGGCGCTGTCGGCGCACATCGTCTCGGTCTTCTTCTACTGGTGATCGGGCGGACGGGGGCAAAATGGGCTTCAAGATCATCACGATCGCGCGGACGTCCGAAGGCCGTGAAATTCCGCGCGAAAAGCTGGTGCCGGGCGACCAGATCAGCGTCGGGCGCCTGAGCGAGAACGACGTCCATCTCGCCGATCTTGCGGTCGAGCCGCGCCATGCCGTGATCAAGGAAACCTCGCCGGGCCGGGTCACCGTCGACTCCATTTCCGGGCTCGGCTTCGGCTTCGACGGCCGCACCGTGATGCATGCGGAGATCGAGCCTGCCTCGACCGGCGCGGAGCTCCGCTTCGGCAATCACCGGCTGAAGCTCGGCAGCGACGACGGCACGATCGCGATCACCGTGGAGCGTGTCGAGGCGCTGTCCGATTCCGCTGAGGAAAAGGATCAGCAGACCGTCTTCACGATCCGCGGCCTGCTGCCGGGAAAGCGGGTCAGCGCCTACACGTTCGTCGCGCTGATCCTGGCCGCGTTCCTGGCCTGGCCGATCTACACCTATGCCAGTGCCCATGGCGAGAAGATCCGGCCGGCCGGTTTCCACGGCGACAAGACATGGGAAACCGGGGCGCTCAGCAAGGCGCATGCGGACCTTGAGAATGACTGCCAGGCCTGCCATGTCGACGCCTTCGTCGCCGTCCGCGACGATGCCTGCGAGGCCTGCCACACTGACGCGCACGGCCGCGCCGCGACCGGCTTGCAGCGTGTGGCGATGACCGGGCCCGGCCGGCCGGGGCCTGCCGCCTACGACCATGCGCCGGAAAAGCTGCTGGCCGTGGCGCGGGGAGGGCCGGACAATCTGGGCGGTCGTATCAAGGCGTTTTTCAAGCACAGCTTCAACAAGCCCGAAGGGCGCTGCGTCGATTGCCATACAGAGCATGAAGGCGCGGGCCCGATGCCGGCGACGCAGCAGGCCTTTTGCGCCGATTGCCACAACGGGCTGCAAGGCCGCCTCCAATCGGCAGGGTTCAAGAGCGCGATCGGCAGCGCGACCGATTTCGGCCTGCAGCATCCGCCGTTCAAGCCGCTGATCCTGGCCGGCTATGACACCGCCCATCCGGTGCCGTTCGCCAAGCGCGACGCGCGATCGGGCGGCAATCCGCTGCTCGGCTGGCAGATGCAACGTGCGGTGATGAGCGGCCCGATCAAGATGCCGGACGGGCTGAAATTCACCCACGCCCAGCATCTGTCGACATCGAACGGGATCGCGGAAATGTGGCGCAACGTGTCGCCCGGCCAGGGGCCCGGGATGGACTGCGAGGACTGCCACAAGACCGATCCGAGCGGCACGCGCTACCAACCGGTCCGGATGGAGACTGCGTGCCAGAGCTGCCACAGTCTCGGCCTGCAGACGATCGGCGGCACGGTCCGCCAGTTGCCGCACGGCCAGCCGGCGCAGGTGATCGCCGATATCCGTGCTTTCTACGGATCGGGCGGCAGCTTCCGGCCGACCGGCCTGCCGATCGCGCGCTACACCCGTGCGCGGCCGGGCGAGGTCAATGCCGAGCGGCGTTCGGCGGACCTGGCGCGCGCGGCGGCGCTGCTGCCGGGCAAGGGCGATGCGCTGATCCGCGCAACCTTTGCTCCGGGCGGCGTCTGCGGCGAATGCCACACGGTCGGCATGGGCGGGCCGGACGGCGTGCGAATCGCGCCGGTCGCGCAGCCGACTCGCTATTTGCGGAATGGCTGGTTCGATCACCGCGCCCACATCAATCTTGATGTGCGCGGCGCGGACGGATCGCGCCGCTGGGGCTGCCGCGATTGCCATGCTGCCGAAAAGTCGAACACGGCCAGTGATTTGCTTCTGCCGACACTGACCACCTGCCAGGCCTGCCACACCGGCCAGAACGGCGCGCACACGGCGCAGCTTGTGCGTTCCGGCACAGCTTCGTCATGCGCGATGTGCCACGATTACCACGCCGACGAGGGAGCGCCCTGGGTGCTCAAGCGTAAGGGCAGGAAGACGGAGCCGGCGAACCAGGTGGCGATGCTGCAGGTCCGCTGGCGCTGAGGGGAACGCTTAACCACTCGTTGGCCCGGATTGCGTATAGGGGCGCGACCAGGCTGAAGGGGGAGTGGCTTGGGCATGCTAGGCGGGTGACATGCTGATCGCGCAGATCACGGACATTCATTTGGGGTTCGATCCAGACAATCCGGCCGAGTTCAATCGGAAGCGGCTGGATCAGGTACTGCGACTATTGACCGGCATGAACCCCATGCCGGACCTGCTGCTTGCGACCGGCGACCTGGTCGATCGCGGCGATGGCGAAAGCTATCGCCGCTTGAGGAATGCGCTTAGCATCTGCCCCTTTCCGGTCTGGCCTTGCGTCGGCAATCACGATCAGCGCGAAACCTTTGCCGAGCATTTCCCCGAAATCCCGATGCCGGACGGGTTCGTGCAATATGAGGTCGACGCCGGCAAGCTCCGCTTCCTGGTGATCGACACGCTGGAGGAGGGGCGGCACGGCGGCGCCTTCTGCGAAGCGCGGGCGCGCTGGCTTCGCGAGCGGCTGGCGGAACAACCGGACCGGGACACGGTGATCGTGATGCATCACCCGCCCGTCGACGTCGGCATCGAATGGATGACGACCGATCCCGAAGAGCCCTGGGTGACGCTGTTCGCCGACACGATCGCCGGGCACGCCCAGGTCAAGGGCATCATCTGCGGCCATCTGCATCGCCCGATCAGCGCCGCCTGGCGCGGCACCACGGTGTCGATCTGCCCGTCGACCGCGCCGCAGGTTGCGCTGGACCTTGCCCCGATCGATCCCGACCAGCCCGACAACCGCCCGATGATCATCGCCGATCCCCCGGCCTTCGCGCTTCACAAATGGAACGGGCGCGAGCTTGTCAGCCATTTCGACACCGCCGACGAACACACGATGCTCGCTAAGTTCGACGCCAAGATGCAGCCGCTGGTGCGCGCGCTGATGGCGGAGCGGCCGGGCCGGCAGGCGGCCGAAGAGGAAACGCCGATCCGCCAGGCCTGCTGATCGCTAGCCCTGATCGTGCGCCGCAAGCCACGGACGCAGGATCGCCAGATAGGCTTCCGGATTGTCGTTCATCGCCGTGTGCCCGGCATCCGGCACCTCGCGGAATGCTGCGCCCGCCTCCTCGGCGAAGGCGGCGATCGTCGACGGGATGGCCTCGTCATGCTCGCCCGCGACGAAAAGCGTGCGCTTGCCGTCCAGGTGCTTCAGCAGCGCGCGGCCGTCATAATCCTTCAGCGTGCCGGAGGCGGTGAATTCCGCGCGGCCCCACATATGATTGTAGATATCGGGGCTGAAGCTCCGCGGCAGCGCGTCCTTATAGGCCTGGACGGCAGCCGGCGGATCGAAACGGCGGACGTGGCGCGCGTAAAAGGCGTCGGTTGCCGCCTCGCATTCCGCCTGCGACGCCGCGCCGGGCGTGTCGCAGAGATAGAGCAGGCGCCGCGTTTCGGGCGGCATCGCGTCCTTCAGCCGGTTGGCGTCGCGAATCCAGATATCGGTCGAGACAAGCGGCGACTGGATGATGACGCTGGCAAGCTCGGCCGGGCGCCGCGCCGCATATTCGAGCGCGAGCGTGCCGCCCCAGCTGGCGCCCAGCATGTGCCAGCGCGTGATGCCCAGCGCGTGCGCGATCGTCGGCAGCTCGCTCACGAACCGCGCCACCGTCCAATTGGCCGGATCGCCGGGGTGATCGGACCGGCCGCTGTCCAGCTGATCGTAGAGGATCACGGCGCGTTCGTCGGCGAGCGCGGTCGCATTCAGCCAATACCAATGCGAGCTGCCGGGGCCGCCGTGCGCGAAGACGATCGGCGGTCGCGGCCCCGTCAGGTCGCCGTTGATGCGGACATAGACCCGGCCGCCTTCGACCGGGATCATCTCCTCGCGATCGGGCGCGATGCGGGCGCCTGGCGCCAGGGGCGCGATGGCGGCGTCGGCGGGAAAGCTCAACATCGCGGCGCTCGCGGCGAGGAAGGTTCTGCGGTCGAGATGCATCGCATTCTGCTCCCTCTGGTGCGATTATGGCGGCGCGTGAAGAGGAGGGATGGATGGCACGCCTGTCGTACGTCATCAAATTCGTCGCCGACATGGATCGGGCAGTCGCGTTCTACAGCGAGACCTTCGGTTTCGCGGTCAAGATGACGTCGCCGTTCTGGAGCGAGGTCGACACCGGCGAGACGGTGCTGGCGCTGCACCCCGCGAGCGCGGAGAATCCGGCCGGATCGTGCCAGCTCGGCTTCAATCTGGACGACCTGCGCGGGTTTTACGAGGCGGGCAAGGTGACGTTCACCGCTCCGCCGAAGGAGCAGCACGGGACATTGCTGGCGCGCATGCTCGATTGCGAAGGGGCGCAGGTCAGCCTGAGCGGCTAGGAATCGAACTCGACGCCCGCACGGCCGCTGGCGAGCCAGGCGACGCGGCCGTGACGGCGGAGCTTGCCGCAGACCAGGTGGACGCGCTCGCCCAGCTTGGCGGAGCCGGGAAGGTCGATGCAGGCGCCCCCGGCCGACCAGTTATACAGGCGCACGATGTGGTTGCGGCCGCGGATCGTCAGGCCGGCGAACACGTCGTCGGCTTCGTTGCGCGGAAACCGGCGCAGATCGGCCCAGCGATGGGACCGGGCCCACAGCCCCAGGGTTTCGAGAGAGCTCAACCGCTTCATCGCCAAGCCCTTCTGCCGCAAAGCTCTTTCCAAATCCTTGCCGCTTGCCTGGGGCTGGCCGCATGGCCATAGCGCCTGCCGATGGCCGACCTCGCGATCCTCTACGAACACCCCCTCTGGTTCCGGCCGCTGTTCGCGGCGCTCGACGCGCGCGGCGTCGATTATGTCGCGATTCAGGCCGACGATCACCGCTTCGTGCCGGGCGCGAGCCCGCCGCCTGCGCCGCTGATCCTGAACCGGCTGGCCCAGTCGAGCTTCCTGCGTTCGGCCGAGCATCCGCTGTTCTATGCCGCTGCGCTGTTCGACGAGTGGGAGCGGCAGGGCGCGGCGATCATCAATGGCGGACGGGCGTTCGCGATCGATTCATCCAAGGCGCGGCAGCTGTCGCTGATCGCCTCGCTTGGCCTCGATATTCCCGCGACTCGCGTCGTGCACCGCGCGGCCGACGTCGTTGCTGCCGCCGACGGGCTGCGCTTCCCGATCGTGGTCAAGGCGAACATCGGCGGCTCGGGCGCGGGCATCGTGCGTTACGACAACCTGTCGGAGCTGAAGGTCGTCGCGGCCGAGAACGGCTTTCCGGCCAGCATCGACTCGGTGCTGCTGGTCCAGGAATATGTGCCGACACGCGGCGGCCGGATCACCCGGCTGGAGACGCTCGACCGCAAATTCCTGTACGCGATCGACGTGGAGGGCGGCGGCGCGTTCGACCTGTGCCCGGCCGATGCCTGCGTTGCCGACAGCAACATCAAGCTGACCCGCGCCGATCCCGATCCGCAGCTGATCGCCGCTGCCGAGCGCATCGCGGAAGCGATGGCGCTGGACGTGGGCGGGATCGAGGTGATGATCGACGACCGCGACGGCGCGCCCCGCTTCTACGACATCAACGCGCTGTCCAACTTCGTGGCCGACCCGTTGACGGTGCTCGGCTGGGACCCGCATGAAAACCTGGTCGACTATCTCCAGCAAAGGATCGCGCGCGCATGAGGTACGGCTTCTGGATGCCGGTGTTCGGCGGCTGGCTGCGCAACGTGCCCGACGAGGGGATGGACGCAAGCTGGGATTATGTGAAGCGCCTCACCCAGCGCGCCGAGCAGATCGGCTATGACCTGACGCTGATCGCCGAACTCAACCTCAACGACATCAAGGGCGTCGAACAGCCGGCGCTCGATGCCTGGTCGACCGCCGCGGCGCTGGCGGCGGTGACTGAGAAGCTGGAGCTGATGGTCGCGGTCCGGCCGAACTTCCACCAGCCGGCGCTGTTCGCGAAGGCGGCGGCGAACATCGACCGCATTTCGGGCGGGCGGCTCGCGCTCAACGTCGTCTCATCCTGGTGGGCGGACGAGGCGAAGCAGTACGGGCTGCAATTCGATCAGCATGACGACCGCTATGCGCGCACGACCGAATGGCTTCAGGTCGTCGACGGGCTGTGGACGCAGGACCGGTTCGATTTCGACGGCCGCTATTATCGGACCGACAACGCGATCTGCGCGCCGAAGCCGGCGGGCAAGCCGACCATCTATGCCGGCGGCGAGAGCGAATCGGCGAAAACGATGATCGCGAGCCTTTGCGATGCCTATGTGATGCACGGCGACCCGCCCGCCGCGATCGCGCCCAAGATCGCCGACATGAACGCGCGGCGGGAAAAGGCCGGCGGCAAGCCGATGGCCTTCGGCATGGCTGCCTATGCGATCGTCCGCGACAGCGAGGCGGAGGCGAAGCGGGAGCTGGAGCGGATCACGACCGTCCGCGAGCTGCCGGCGGGCTATGCGAATTTCGACCAATGGCTTTCCGGCACGCAGCTGGAACGCGAGCTCAAGATCCAGGAATATGCCGTTTCCAACCGCGGCCTGCGCCCCAACCTGGTCGGCACGCCCGAACAACTTAAGGAACGCATCGCCGAATACGAAGCCGCCGGCCTCGACCTGCTCCTCCTCCAGATGAGCCCGCAGGCCGAGGAAATGGAGCGGTTCGCAGCCCAGGTGATCGGGACGGCGTAAGAATCAGTTCGCCTTCCCAGTCGCGCGTTCGCCGCGGCTCAAGCGGGTATCACCTGTCTGCGCGTGTCAGACAGCAACGCGATGGAGCGACGAATGGCATCGCGTGATGATTGGAGCTGAGGATCGCGACGCACTCGGTCCACCAACTCTTCATAATGAGCAGCAAGTTCCAGGTGTGTTGCGCGAATGCCAGGGTCGGTTGCCGCCAACGCTCGTTCCCGCTGCTCACGCGCGGACTGATACCAATGTCGAAGGTCTTCGGAGGGCATTTGACTGCTCCAGGCTGATAAGCGGGAGCACGACGAATGTCTCTCGGCCGGGCGAATGCTTCGGTAAGGCGCCCGATACGCGATCATATCACGACAGCGCCATATCGCCAAACCTAGTCGCCATATCCGCATTTCACCCTCACGGGCGGCTCGGATCATTCGCGCTGTCCTACAGGGCTTCTGCCCAGCTAACCTCTACCCGCCGAGTCGGGACTCGGCGCGGCTCTTTGACCCTGTTCAGATTGGCAAAGCCGGACTTCTCGGAAGCGGGGAATTTTCCTGATTCCATGTAAAAGTCGTCCATGTTGTCCGGAACCGGGGCGTCTGTCCCTCTCGCTTGCAGCAGATTTGTCATAAATTCCGCGGCTGTCTTTAAACTGCAATCTGCGTGTCATAATCGGCCGTCGCGCCGCGGTGGGCGGCGGGAGATTCAGTACGATGCGCGTATATCTTGCGATGCTGGCTGCCGGTGCCGGCCTGTTCATTCCCGGCGCGGCCCAGGCGCGCGATGATGCGCAGCTTTGGACGGGCATGACTGCCACGGTGAAGCTCGGCGGCAATTTCAAGCTGTCGCAGGACCTGACCGCGCGGTTCAGCGATAATCGCAACGGCCTGTACGAGATCGAGAGCAATACGCTGCTCGGCTACAGCGTCAGCAAGAAGGTGACGCTCTGGGCGGGCTACACCCACGATCCCAATTACAGCGCCGGCGACTTCACCGTGATGGAGCACCGTGCGCGCGAGCAGGTGACGTTCGACAATGTCGTCAAGATCGGCGGCGGCACCTTGAGCGGCCGGCTGCGGCTGGAGCAGCGCTGGCGCGAGGGGATCGACGGCACCGCCTGGCGCTTTCGGCCTTACGTCAAATACAGCCTGCCGTTCCGGCCCGGCCACAAGACCGCGCTGGTGCTCAGCCACGAAAGCTTCATCGACCTGAACAGCACCAGCTTCCAGCGCGTCGAGGGCGAGGAAAGGATGCGCAACGCCATCGCCGTCACCACGCCGCTGGCGAAGCATGTCAACCTGGAGGTCGGCTATCTCAACCAGTACAGCTTCGTGCCGAACGGCCCCGACAATGACGACCACGCCGCGACGGTGACGCTGGGCCTTTCGTTCTGACCGGCGCCTCTCGCGATCAGGCCGCCAGCAGAACGCCGCGGTAGTTCGGGTCTTCGAGCGCGCGGCCGGCGCCGCGGGCGACGCAGACCAGCGCGTCGTTCGCGACCGTGACCGGCAGGCCGGTCGCCTTGGAGATACGGCGGTCGATGCCGTGCAGCAGCGAGCCGCCGCCGGTCATCACGATGCCGCGGTCGATGATGTCGGCGGCGAGTTCGGGCGGCGTCTGCTCGAGCGCCGCGCGCACTGCATGGACGATGTGCCCGACCGGCTCCTGGATGGCATCGGCAACTTCCTTCTGCCCGATCTCGATCTCGCGCGGCTTGCCGGCCACCAGATCGCGGCCCTTGACCTTCATGTGCGGCTCTTCGCCTTCGTCGGCGGCCGCGGTGCCGATCTTGTGCTTGATGCGCTCGCTGGTCACTTCGCCGACGACGAGATTGTGGCGGCGGCGGATCGAGGCGGCGATCGCGTCGTCCAATTTGTCCCCACCGACGCGCACCGATCCGCTATAGGCCAGCCCGCGCAAGCTCAGCACCGCGACCTCGGTGGTGCCGCCGCCGATATCGACGACCATCGCGCCGACCGGTTCGGTGACGGGCAGGTCCGCGCCGATCGCGGCCGACATCGGCTCCTCGATCAGCCAGACCTTGCCGGCGCCGGCATTGGTCGCGGCATCGCGGATCGCGCGCCGCTCGACCGAGGTGGAGCCCGACGGCACGCAGATCGCGACCTCGGACCGGCGCGAGAGCATGGAGCGGCCGCCTTGCGCCTTGTCGATGAAGTGCTTGATCATCTGCTCGGCAACCTCGAGGTCGGCGATGACGCCGTCACGCAAGGGGCGGATCGCGCGGATGTTGGCAGGCGTCTTGCCCATCATCAGCTTGGCGTCGCTGCCGACCGCGCGGACCTTCTGCACGCCGTCCCGGGTTTCGAGCGCGACCACCGACGGCTCGTTCAGCACGATGCCCTTGTCGCGCACCCAGACGAGCGTGTTCACGGTGCCAAGATCGATGGCCATGTCGTGCGACGACAGGCGAATGAGACGCGAAAGCATAACTGATACCACCCCGGAGTGAGGCGCGCACCAAGCGCCATCCGAAGGCGCCCGCCAAGCGGACCGGACTTCGGCTCGGCGCGGTCCGGGCTCCGAACTCGGGCCAGCCGTTTCGGACGTGCGCCGGACCGAGTAGTCGTTGAAATCCTTGACTTATGTTTCAAAGCTTCGGCTCGCCCGGAACCGCCACACGGACTGTCGCGCGGCCGAAACGAGGTTCATCTGGCGTTCACCGAAATTGGCCGGTCGTGCGCACGGGGCGGGTGACCTGAACCCGCTTCGCTCCACCTTTACGGGGAAATCCAGATGAAAAAGATTCTGTTCATTGCGGCCGTTTCGATGCTCGGCACGGCCCTTTACGCGCAAGACACCCAGCCCGCGCCGGCGCCCACCGCCGACGCCGCTGCCGCCCCGGCCGACACGATGGCTGCCACCCCGCCGGCGGATGCGACGGCGACCGATCCGGCCCAGCCCGCCGCGACGGAGGCGACGCCCCCGGCCGACAATTCCGCTGCCGCCACGGACACGGCCAAGACCGGCAAGCACAAGCACCGGCCGAAGCGCTGAGCAGGCAGATCGCTGCCTTATTTGCTTTGAGCACGTCCGTCCGGCGCCGAAGGACGCCGGGCGGACGCACCCTTCAGCGCAACGCCTTCAGCGCTGCTTCCATCCGCTCCACGGCGGCATCCAGCGTCTCGTCGCGCTTGGCGAAGCAGAGGCGGACGATGTGGGTCACCGGGTCCTCGGCATAGAAGGCGGAGACCGGGATGGCCGCGACGCCGAACTCTGCGACGAGGCGGTCGCAGAAGGTGACGTCGTCGAGCGCAAGGCCCGACGCGGCAAGGTCGACCGACAGGAAATAGGTGCCCTGGCTTGGCAGGACGGCCCAGCCCGCCTCGCGCAGGCCGGCCGTCAATCGGTCGCGCGAGCGTGCGAACGCGGCGCGCATCCCCTCGAAATAGCTGTCGTCTTTGGCGAGTCCGTAGGCGGCGGCGGCTTGCAGATTGGGTGGCGTGGTGAAGGTCAGGAATTGGTGGGCGCGCGACGGCGGCGCGGCGAGGTTTGGCGCGGCGCACATCCAGCCGACCTTCCAGCCGGTCAGCGAGAAGATCTTGCCTGCCGAGCCGATCTTCACCGTCCGCTCCCGCATGCCGGGCAAGGTCATCGGCGAGACGTGCTTCAGGCCATCGAACACGAGATGCTCCCACACCTCGTCGCTGATCAGAACCGCGTTTGAAGCGATCACGCGCTCGGCGATCAGCGCGAGCTCGTCGCGGCCGATGATCGTCGCCGCCGGATTGAGCGGGGTGTTGAGGATGGCGACGCGGGTCCGTTCGCTGAACGCGGCGTCCAGTGCTTCCGCGGTCACGCGCCAATCGGGCGGGGCGAGGCGGACGAACTTCGGCACGCCGCCCGCGCGGCGGACCAGCGGCAGATAGGCATCGTAGAGCGGCTGGAACAGCACGACTTCGTCGCCGGGCGTGACCAGCGCCAGGATCGCGGCGGCAATCGCCTCGGTCGCACCGGACGTGACGATCACCTCGGCGGGCGAGAGATCGAGCTGCTGGTGACGCTGGTAGTGCGCCGCGACGGCTTCGCGCAATTCGGGGATGCCGGCCATCGGCGGGTATTGGTTCGATCGCTCGGTCAGCGCGCGCGCGGCCGCATCGACGACATCCGCTGGGCCATTCGAATCGGGAAAGCCCTGCCCCAGATTGATCGCCCCCGTCTCCCGCGCCCGTGCGGACATATGCTCGAAGATCGTGGTCGGCATCTGGGCGTAGAGGGGGTTCATGATCGCCTTAGAAAAGAAAGGGAGGGCTTCGACAAGCTCGGCCCGAACGGTTAGTTAAATGCTGGTGAGATTCCTCGTCTTCTACGGCTCCTATCGGCGCGATCGGCTCGGCATCCGGCTCGCGCGCTATTGCGTGGCGGAGCTGGGCAGGCGCGGCCATGATGTCGAGCTGATCGACGCGCAAGCGGTCGGGCTGCCGATGCTCGACCGACGGCTGAAGGAGTTTCCGCCCGGAGAGGCGCCCGCCAACATGGCCGAGCTGGGCGACAAAATCCGCGCCGCCGACGGATTCCTGTTCGTGACCGGCGAATATAATTGGGGCGTTCAGCCGGGGCTGAAGAACCTGACCGACCATTATCTGGAGGAGTGGTTCTGGCGGCCGGCGGCGATCGTCAGCTATTCGCTTGGCCGGATCGGCGGAGCACGGTCGAACCTCACCTGGCACGGCACGCTGTCGGAGATGGGCATGGTCGTGATTTCGAGCACGATCACGGTTGGCCAGATACCCTCTGCGCTCGACGGGGACGGCGCGCCGACCGGCGAGGGAGGCGCGGCGCTGGCGCGCGCCTTCCCGCGCTTCGCGGCCGACTTCGAATGGTGGGCGGAGGCAGGGCAGGCGCAGCGCGCCCGGCGCCAGCCGCCCTACTGAACCGATGACGTTCGAAGAGGCAGCCGACGCGCTGGTGGCGGTCGGGCAGGCGTTCCACGCACGCGGCTGGGCCCCTGCGACATCGGGCAATTACTCGGCCCGGATTGATGACGGGCGGATCGCGATCACGGTGTCGGGTGCGCACAAGGGAAGGATGACGCGGGGCGACATCATGCTGCTCGACGCGGGCGATCCGCGCCGCCCTTCGGCGGAGACGGCGCTGCATCTGGCCGTGTATCGCGCCTTTCCTGAAGTCCGTTCCGTGCTCCACAGCCACGCCGCGATCTCTGTCGGGCTCGGGCGCGCAAGCGGTGACGACTGGACGATTGCCGGGCACGAACTGCTGAAGGCGCTGCCGGGCATCGACACGCACGACACCAGCGTCGCAATCCCGATCGTCGAAAACAGCCAGGACATAGCCGCGATCGAAAGGGCCGTAATGCCGCGCCTCGGCAACAGCCCGGCCTTTATGATTCGGGGCCATGGGATGTATGGTTGGGGCCGCAGCATCGCCGAGGCGGAGCGCGTGATCGAGGCGCTGGAATGGCTGGCGGAGGCGGAGCTGGCGGAGCGGAGGTTCAGGGCATGACGCGGCTGACCATCTTCGACGAAGGGGGCGCCAAGCTCGGCGCAACCCAGGACGCCGACGCGATCGCGACGACGCTGGGCGGCATCGGGGTCCGTTTCGAACGCTGGCCGGCGGCGGACCTGGATGCGCAGGTCGCGCTGTTGCGGGCGCAGGGTTATACGACGGTCGACACCGTCTCGGTCTCCCCCGATCACCCCGACCGCGCCGCGATGCGGGCAAAGTTCCTGTCCGAGCATCGCCATGCCGAGGACGAGGTGCGCTACTTCGTCGCGGGCGCCGGCCTGTTCACGCTGCGCGAGGGCGGACGCGTCTATGCGGTGCTGTGCGAAAGCGGTGACCTGATCTCCGTGCCCGCCGGCATGCGCCACTGGTTTGATATGGGGCCGCGGCCGCATTTCACGGCGGTCCGCTTCTTCCGCACGCCCGAGGGCTGGGTCGGCGATTTCACCGGCGACGCGATTGCGGAGCGCTTCCCGCGGCTGGAACCGGCATGATCCGGGCGATCCTCACCGACATCGAGGGCACGACGTGCAGCATCGCGTTCGTGGCCGAAACGCTGTTTCCCTATGCCCGCGCGCGGCTGCGGGACTATCTGGCGGAGCATCCGGACGAGAGCGAAGGCGTGCCGGTCGAGACGCTGGAGCGCTGGATCGACGAGGATCGCAAGGAACCGGTTCTGAAGCGCATCCAGGGACGGATCTGGCGCGACGGCTATGCGCGCGGCGAGCTGAAGGGCCATATCTACCCCGATGCCGCCATGGCCTTGCGGCATTGGCGCGAACAGGGGCTGCGGCTGTTCGTCTATTCGTCCGGATCGGTCGAGGCGCAGCAATTGCTGTTCGGCAATTGCGAGGCCGGCGATCTGAGGCCGCTCTTCGAGGGGTTCTTCGACCTTTCGGTCGGGTCGAAGCTCGAGCCCGAATCCTACCGCCGCATCGCGGAACGGATCGGCGTTGCGCCCGCCGATATCCTGTTCCTGTCCGACAGCGATCGGGAAGTTCACGCAGCCCGGGCCGCCGGGCTCCGCGCGCAGCTGATCGACCGGGTGCGCGGCGATACGTTCGAGAGCATCCGGCATTGAACCTGAACGGTTCGTGGGTCCGCTCGATCGCGCGGACGGAACGGGGCGTGCGCATCCTCGATCAGCGCCGGCTTCCCTGGGATATCGAATGGGTCGAGCTGGCCTCGGCAGAGATGGCGGCCCGGGCTATCCGGGAGATGTGGACGCGCGGGGCGCCGCTGATCGGGGCAGTGGCGGCATACGGCCTGGCCATGGCGCTGCGCAACGATCCGCTGGCGCTCGACCCGGCCTATGCGCAGCTGCTGGACGCCCGGCCTACGGCGGTCAATCTGCGCTGGGCGCTCGACCAGGTGCGCGATCATGTCCGCAATCTGCCGCTCGACGCGCGTGCCGCAGCGGCGTTCGCGCGGGCCGATGCGATCTGCGACGAGGATGTCGCGCTCAACCGCGCGATCGGGGAGCACGGGCTGACGCTGCTGGAACAGCTGCACGCCCGCAATCCCGATCGGCCGCTCAACATTCTGACGCACTGCAACCCCGGCTGGCTCGCGACCGTCGATTACGGCACCGCGACCGCGCCGATCTATCTCGCGCATGATCGGGGGGTGCCGCTCCACGTCTGGGTCGACGAGACGCGGCCGCGCAACCAGGGCGCGTTGCTGACCGCGTTCGAGCTGGCCGGGCACGGCGTCCCGCACACGGTCGTCGCGGACAATGCCGGCGGCTTGTTGATGCAGCAGGGCGAGGTCGATCTGGTGATTGTCGGCACCGATCGCGTCACCGCCAACGGCGATGTCTGCAACAAGATCGGCACCTATCTGAAGGCGCTCGCCGCGCGCGATAACGGCGTGCCCTTCTATGTGGCGCTTCCGTACACGACGATCGACCGCAGCCTCGCGTCAGGCAGCGAGGTTCCGATCGAGGCCCGGAGCGGTGATGAGCTGGCGTGGATCACCGGGCCCATGCAGACTGGCGAGCTGGCGACCGTGAAAGTCACCGGCTCGGCGGTCCACAATCCCGCGTTCGACATCACGCCCGCGCGGCTGGTGACGGGTTACATCACCGAGCGCGGCGTGACGGCGACGATCTGATCATGGCTGCATCGGACCGCCCATCGCGGTCTGGATGCGGCGAATCTCGTCGAGATGGCCTTGGATGATCGGCACGGCCTCTGCCGCGACCGCCTTCAGGCCCGGATTGTCGCCATGTTCGGCATAGCCTTGGTGCAGCGCCAGCGCCTTTTCGTGCGCCATCACCTGCTGGTCGACATAAAGGCGTTCAGCCTTGCTCTTGTCGATCGAGCGCAGGTTCTTCAGCATCGCCGCCTCAGGCGGCAGCAGGTTGGTGGAGTTGCCGAGGCTCGCCTGCTTGGCAGCGGCCATCAGCGCGGCACTGGTCTTGGTATGATCGTCGATCATCATCTGGGCAAAGCGGCGCACGTCGGGATTCGCGGCCATCGCCAGCATCATCTTGCTCGACTGGATTTCATAATTGTCGCCGGACATCGCCTTGGACACATAGGTTGCAGCACTGTTCTGGGCGTAATAGCCGGGATCTGGAGCCGCTGGTTGCGCGAGGGCCGGAACTCCCGCGCCGGCCATGCCGAGCAATGCAATCGCGATCATGCTTCTCATCATCGTTCTCCTGCAGTCTGCGCCGGTTAACCCATTGCCGGTGGCGGGGTTCCGATCACGGAACGTGCGCTTCCTCCAGGGGTTTTGATGCCAGGCGCTCAATCCATGAGGAGATGATCAATGGCGACCGAAGCTGCGGCCAAATCGACGCGTTCCCGTTCCGGATCGAACAACCGTGACAATGGCAAGTCCGGCAGCTCGACGGGCGCGCTGATCGGCGCCGCCGCGGCGGGTGTTGCCGTCGGACTGATGGCCAATCTCGGCCGCAAGGCGGCGGTGCAGGCGCCGACATTGATGGCCGGCGACTGGGACGAGGCGCTGGCCGCCGAACATGCCGCCACGCTGAAGCTGTTCGACGCGATCCAGGCCACGACCGACAAGAATACCACCAAGCGCTCGATGCTGCTGATGCAGCTGAAGCATGCGCTCGCCAAGCATGCGCTGGAGGAAGAGAATGCCGTTTATCCGTGCCTGCGCGATTCCGGCCAGACGGAAGAGGCCGATCACCTCAACCACGATCACGGCTATGTGAAGCAGTTCCTCTACGATCTCGACAATATGCCCAAGGATTCGCCGGCGTTCATGGCGAAGGTGGGCGAGTTCCGCCGCGCCGTCGAAGAGCATGTGCGCGAGGAAGAGGACCAGATTTTCCCGAAGCTGAAGGCCAAGCTGAGCCCGGAAAAGAACAAGGCGCTGACGATGGCCATGAACAAGGAAGGGTTCAAGCTGGCATGACCGACAAGCGCACCCTCTCGACCGAGCACCAGCGGCCCGGCGACGCCGCCCGGCCGGACGACACGATGGACAAGAACCAGGCCCGCACGCCCGAGGACGAGCAGAGCGACCGCGGCAATCCCGCGTTCATTGCCCGAAACGGCGAAGTCCGCGGCTCCGGCGCCGGAGCGGGCGGCGGCAACATGCGCGAGGATTATGACGACGATGCTGTCGCCGGCGGCGGCGACCTCGCGGATGCGCCGAACGCCAGCGTGGGTGAAGAGGACCAGATTCACCAGGCGGTGAAGAACCAGTCGACGGTGACGCCGGACGACTATCCGGAGAAGGACCGGGCGCGGTAGCTTTACCTCGTCATTCCCGCGAAAGCGGGAATCCCGCTTCTTCTGCCTTCTTCCCTCGGCCGACGAAAAAAGAAGAAGCGGGACCCCCGCTTTCGCGGGGGTGACGGGAGTGTTCTTCTAGAGCAACCCCGCCGCGCGCATGCTGCTGTGCCCCTGCGCGCCGATGATCACATGGTCGTGCACCTGGATGCCGAGGCGCTTGCCGGCTTCGACGATGTCGCGCGTGACGGCGATGTCCTGGCGCGAAGGGGAGGGGTCGCCGCTCGGATGGTTGTGGACCAGGATCAGGCTTGATGCGTGCAGGTCGATCGCGCGGCGGATCACTTCGCGCGCATACATGGCCGCTTCGCTGGTCGAACCTTCGCTCATCAACTCGTCGCGGATCAGCATGTTCTTCGCGTTGAGATAAAGCACCCGCACCCGTTCGACGCCGAGATGGGCGAGGTCGGCCCGGAGATAGTCCAGCAGCGCGTTCCAGCTGTTGAGGACTGGACGCGTCTTGATCTCTGCGGCCAAAAGCCGGAGAGCGGCGGCGTTGACGATTTTCAAGGATGCCACCGCCGTTTCGCTGAAGCCGGCCCGTTCGATCGCCTCGGCATCCGCGGCGAACAATCCGCCGATGCCACCGAATTCGTTCAGCAAGCGTTTCGCAAGCGATTTGGTATCGCGGCGCGGGATGAAGACAGCGAGTAGATATTCGACGATTTCGTGGTCGAGCAGCGCGTCTGGACCGCCGCGCAGCAGCCGCTCGCGCAGGCGCGCGCGGTGGCCTGCCCCTTCGTCTTCCCCCGTCATGGCCGCCAGGCTTAAGCGGCGGATCGCAACGGAGCAAATGCCGCGTGATGGCTGAGGCCAATCCGGACGAGCCGGTCACGGCGGTGCGGCGGCGGCGTGGGCGCACGCTGCTGATCGTCGTGCTCGCGGTGGTGGCTTTGGCGCTCCTCGCACTGTGGCTCGAACGCAAGCCGATCGCGACCGACCTGATCGACCGCGAACTTGCGCGGCGCGGCGTCCCGGCACGGTACGAGGTGAAACGGATCGGGTTTCGCACCCAGCGGCTGGAAGGCGTCAGCATCGGCGATCCGCAATCTCCCGATCTGACGGCCGATTGGGTCGAGGTCGATCTGACGCCGACCTTCGGCACGCCTCAGGTCCGGGAAATCCGGGCCGGCGGCGTGCGGCTTCGCGGCCGGCTGGTGAATGGGCGCCTGCGGCTGGGCGCGGTCGACAAATTGCTGCCTGCCCCCACCGCGGCGCCGTTCCGATTGCCCGATCTTGCGGTCGCGCTCAGCGACGCGCGGCTGGCGCTGGACACGCCGGCAGGCCGGGTCGATCTTCGCGTCGACGGACGCGGCAATCTCGCCAACGCCTTTGTCGGGCATTACACCGCGGCGGCGCCCGTTCTTGCGCTGGGCGGCTGCACGCTGACGGCCCTGAGCCTGGAGGGAAGCGTGACCACCCGCGCGGCCCAGCCGAATTTCAGCGGCCCTGCCAAGGCGCAACGACTGGCGTGCGGCAATGTGCAGGTGGCGGCGATCTCCAGCAATTTCGACGCGACGCTCCAGCCGGGGCTTGATGGGTGGCGCGGTCAGGCCAAGCTTGCCTCCGAAGGCGTGAAAGTCGCGGACTGGTCGGCCGACGGCGCGCGCGGTCAGGTCGATTTTGCCGGCGATCCGACGCGGACATCCGGATCGCTGCGGCTCGTCGGATTGGGTGTCGCCGGCCCGCCGGCCCGCACGCCGCACGCGGAGCTGGGGGGCAGCTATGTCATCGAGGCCGCGCGCCCCGAGCGGCTCGATCAGGGCCCGGCGACTACGGCCACCAGCATCCGCTTCGATGGCGGGCTGACGGCGCAGAACGTGGCGCTCGCGAGCGCGCCGCGGCTCGGCGGCTTGGCCGACAGCGTCGCGGGCACGCCGCTTGAGCCGCTCGCCCGCGCTCTGACGCGCGTCGCGACCGCAGCCGGACGTTCGTCGGACATGCATGCGAGCCTCACTCTCGCGACCCGCGGAGGTGCCGGATCGGTGCGGATCGCCTCGGCCGAGCTGACCGGCGCCGGCGCGCAGCTTCGCTTTTCGGGCGGTGAGGGCGTGCGGCTAATCTGGCCCGCGGCCGGCACGGTGCAGGTCGATGGGCAGATCGCGATGACCGGCGAGGGAGTGCCGCGCATCCTGGCCGAGCTGCACCAGAGCGCGCCCGGCGCGCCGATCTCCGGCCTTGTGCAGATGGCGCCGTTCGAGGCGGCCGACGCGCGGGTGGCGATCGCGCCGGTGCGGTTCGACAATGGCCGCTTCAGCACCGTGCTGACCGCAAGCGGTCCGCTGGCCGGCGGTCGGATCGAAGGCGCGACGCTACCGCTCGAAGGGCGACTGGGACCGGCTGGCCTGGTGCTCAATCCGCGCTGTGTTCCGGTCGGGTTCGAGAGCCTGGCCGTTTCCGGTCTCAAGCTGGAACCGGCGCAGCTGCGGCTGTGCCCGGTCGGCCCCGCGCTGGTCGCGAACGGGCGCGTCACCGGTGCGGTGGAGGCGCCGCGTCTGCGCGGGACGCTCGGCTCGAGCCCGATTACGCTCGCGGCCGACCGGGTGAGGTTCGGCGGCGCTGGCTTCAATGTCGCCAACCTGGCCGCGCGGCTGGGCTCGGCCGAACGGGTCAGCCGCCTTGAGGTGACCGAGCTGAGCAGCACGCCCGGGCAGGGGATCGGCGGCCGCTTCGCCGGCGCGACCGGCCAGATCGGCAATGTGCCGCTGATCGTCAGCGACGCAGCCGGGCGCTGGCGTTTCGCGGACGGCGGGCTGGCTGTCTCGGGCGGCCTGACACTGTCGGATGCGCTCAAACCCGCGCGCTTCAACCCGCTCGTCTCGCATGATGTCGCGCTCCGTATTCGCGGCCAGGCGCTGACCGCGACCGGCACGCTGATCGAGCCGCAAAGCGGCGCGCGCGTCGCCGCAGTCGATCTGCGCCATGATCTGGGAAGCGGGATCGGCAGCGCCGATATCGGCGTCGACCGCCTCACATTCGGGCCGGGCCTGCAGCCTGAAAAGCTCACTCGCCTGACGCTCGGCGTGATTGCGGACGTGAACGGCACGCTCAGCGGCAAGGGCCAGATCGACTGGAACGCGAAGGGCGTGACCAGCACCGGCCTGTTCCATGTCGCGGCCGACACGCTTGCGGCGCCGTTCGGGCCGGTGACAGGCGTCAAAGGCGATATCCGCTTCACCGACCTGCTGGGCCTGGTCACGGCCCCGGACCAGGTGATGACGGTGGCGACGGTCAATCCGGGCATCCTGGTCGAGGACGGGGTCGTGCACTACCGCGTTCTTCCCGACTTCAAGGTCGCGGTCGCCAGCGCGCGTTGGCCGTTTGCGGGTGGGACGCTCACCCTGCGCCCGACCGTGCTCGATTTCTCCGAAGAGGCGGCACGCCACCTGACCTTCGACATCGCCGGGCTCGATGCGGCGAAGTTCATCAACAAGCTCGAGTTCGACAATCTGAACGCGACCGGCATTTTCGACGGCACCCTGCCGATGATCTTCGATCGTGATGGCGGGCGGATCGTCGCGGGATCGCTGACATCGCGTGAGCCGGGCGGCACGCTGGCCTATAACGGCCAGGTCTCGAACGCAGATCTCGGCATCTGGGGCGGCATCGCGTTCGATGCGCTAAAGTCGATCGCGTACAAGAGCATGTCGATCCAGCTGAACGGAAAGCTGGACGGCGAGATGGTGAGCGAAATCCGCTTCAACGGCGTCAGCCGCGGCACGATCAAGCCGGTTGCGACCGGGCTGATCGCCCGCGTCGGCGGGCAGTTGGCGAAACAGCTGCAGCAGCTGCCCTTCATCTTCAACATCCGCATCCGCGCGCCGTTCCGCGGCCTCATCGCCAGCGCGCGCAGCTTTTCCGATCCCAGCCTGTTGATCCAGGACCAGCTCGGCCCCGGCTTTCAGGCCGAGAAACCGCCCGTTCAGCCCTCCGCAAGCGAGAATAAGCGATGAAGAGACATGAGTTGACGCAACGGATCGGGGGTGCGAGCCATCCGGGAATGCGATGGGCAGGACCTCTGGCGATCCTGATCGGGGCGGCCGGGTGCGTGCAGGTGACCGCGCCGGACAAGCCGATCGAGATCAACCTGAACGTCAACGTGAAGCAGGAAGTGCTCGTGAAGCTCCAGCGCGACGCGCAGGAGATCATCGACCAGAACCCGGAGTTGTTTCCGAAATGACCAGACGTGGTAAACTCATTCTCGGCGGTCTTGGCGTCGCATTGCTCGGGCTCGCCGGCGCGGCATGGGCGCAGGGCGGCGGCGTGAGCGCGGCGATGGCGGCAGGCCAGGTCGGCGAGCGCGCGGACGGCTATCTGGGCGTGCGCGGCTCTGTCTCGGACGCGGTCAAGGCCGAAGTCGAGCAGATCAACATCAAGCGCCGCGCGCTCTACACCAGCCGCGCGCAGGAACGCGGCGTCGCCGTCGAAGCGATCGCCGCGGCGACCGCCTGCCAGGCGATGCAGCGCGTCGGCGTCGGCCAGGCCTATAATCTCGGCGGCGGTTGGGCCGTGCGCGGCGCCGGCGATGCGGCGCCGAAACCGGCGAACTGCCCTTAGGCCCTAGAGCGTATCGACATTTACGCATTGGGGTCGCAGACGAGCGTCAAATCCTCCCCTTTGAGGGGAGGGGGACCGCCCGGCGCAGCCGGGTGGTGGAGGGGTGTCGGCGCTGGAGATTCATTCTCAAGCGCTGACACCCCTCCGTCAGCCCTTCGGGCTGCCACCTCCCCTCGAAGGGGAGGATTGCTGAATGTCGATACAGCCTAGGCTTTCGGCGACCGCTCCCGCTCCGCGCGCAGATGCTCGGCGCGGGAGCGGAGCAGGTCGCGCCGCGCGACGATGCCGAGCAGCTTGCCGGTCTTTGAATCGACGATGCAGATGCGGCCGATATTCTCGGTGATCATCAGGTTCGCGACCTGATTGGCTGGCGTCATCCGCGTGGCGACCGGCAGCGAGCGGTCGGATAGCTGCTCGCCGATCGTCTCGTCCAGCTCGCCTTCGCCCTGGCCCCAGCGCAGCGCGTCGGAGCGCGAGGCAAGGCCGATCGGGCGCCCGGCCGGATCGACGACCGGATAGCTGCGATGCTTCGCGCCGGCTTCAAAGAATTTGAGCGCTTCGGCGATCGTCATGTCTTCCGGCAGCGTGTCCGGCTTCGGCGTCATGAGGTCGCCCGCCAACCCGAGCGCGAGCGGGTCGATGCTGTATTCCTGGCTGATATGACGGCCGCGCCGCGACACCTTCTCGGTCAGGATCGAGCGCTTCAGCACCAGCACCGCGACCGCGAACGCTGCGCCCGAGGCAGCGACAGTCGCGGGCAGGGCGGTGAAATGGCCGGTCAGCTCGACCGTGAAGATCGCGCTGGTCAGCGGCGCGCGCATCGACGCGCTCATCACGGCGGCCATGCCGATCATAGCCCACGGCCCGCTGCCGCCCGGGAGCCAGTGGCCGAGGATGCCGCCGAACGCGCCGCCGATGATCAGCAGCGGCGCGAGGATGCCGCCCGACGTGCCTGAGCCGAGCGCGATCAGCCAGACGACGGCCTTGGCTGCAAACAGCAGCATCATCGCGCCCAGAACCAGGCGTCCATCGAGCAGGTCCTGGATGTTGTTATAGCCTGCGCCCAGCACGCGCGGCTCGATCAGGCCGCCGATGCCGACTGCGACCGCGCCAATCGCCGGCCACCACATCCAGTGCACCGGCAGCCGGTGGAACCCGTCTTCGATCCGGTAGAGCATCGTCGACAGCAAGGCAGCGACAGCGCCGGCAATGCAGCCCATCAGCGCGGCGATCAGCAGGGTCGGCCCCGCTTCGCCCAGCGTGCCGGTAAAGGCGAATAGCGGCCCCGATCCGATCAGCAGCGGTCGCCAGGCAAGCGCAGTCAACACGCTTGCGACCACCGGCACGAAGCTGCGCGGCTTCCATTCGAACAGCATCACTTCGACGGCGAGCAGGATGGCGGCGAGCGGCGTGCCGAAAATCGCGGTCATGCCGGCTGCGGCGCCCGCGACCAGCAGCGTCTTGCGCTCGGCCGCGGTCAGCCGGAATTGCTGCGCGAACAGCGATCCGATCGCGCCGCCGGTCATGATGATGGGGCCTTCGGCGCCGAACGGGCCGCCGCTGCCGATCGAGATCGCGGACGAAATCGGCTTCAGCAGCGCGACCTTCAGCGACAGCCGGCTTTCGCCGTACAGGATCGCCTCCAGCGCCTCCGGGATGCCATGGCCGCGTATCTTGTCCGATCCGAATCGCGCCATCAGCCCGATCGCCAGCGCGCCGAGCACCGGCGCCAGCAGCACCAGCGGGCCGGTGGCGGCCGCTGCGATCGGCAGCGATTCCGCCGACAGCCGCTGATACCAGATCAGGTTGGTGACGAGCGCGATCAGCTTCAGCAGCACCCAGGCCGCCGCCGCGCCGCCGGTGCCGGTCACCAGCGCCATCGCCATCAGCACCAGCATGCGCCTGTCGGCGCTATGGTCTGCAAGCTTGGGCGCGTGCGTCGTTCCGCTGGGCGCGCGCTGGGCGAGGCCGCTATCCGCCATGTCGTTCCTCATGCTGTATCGGGAGAGGCGCGCATGTGTCCATCGGCCGCATATTGCAAGCAGCTGTGGCCTTTGGGGACAAATTCTCAACGACATCCATGACGTAGGAGAGGGCGCGTTAACCTTTTCTCTTGAGGCGTCCCTAACCGCGCTGCGGCCAAGTGGTGGCGCCGAGGAGGCCTGTCATGCGTGCATTCGTGAAACTTCTGGAACTGGCGCGGGCCAGCCGGGGCAACGTCATCGTCGCCGCCGCCGCCTCGCTTCCCGTCGTGATCGGGAGCGCCGGTCTCGCGACCGATACGCTGCAATGGGTGCTGTGGAAGCGCCAGCTCCAGCGCCAGGCCGACTCGGCCGCGCTGTCGGGCGCCTTCGCGCTCGCCCAGGGGAAGAGCGCCTCGACCAGTGCGACTGCCGATATCGCCCGAACGGCCGAAGTGGCCCTGACCGCAGCCCCCCTTATCGAGACGCCACCCTCGACGGGCGCGGGCGCGGGCAATACGAACGCGGTGCGCGTGGCCGTGCAGACCAGCCATAGCCTCGCTTTCTCGAGCCTGTTCCTGGTGACGCCGCCGACGATCAAGGCGGAGTCGACCGCGGCGGTCGTCCAGGACGGGCATTATTGCGTGATCGCGCTCGAGCCGACGACGATGGCCGGCATCACCATGACCGGTAGCTCGACGGTGAACATGGGCTGCGGGATGGCGACCAATTCCCGCTCGAGCAACGCCGTATCGGCGGGCGGCAACAGCTCGATCACGGCGACGCCGATCGCGGCGGTGGGCACAGTCGTGCCCAGCGGCAACTATAATGGCGACACTGTCTTCAAGTCGCATCAAATCCCGCAGGCGGACCCGTTCGCGTCGGTGCCCGATCCGGACATCAGCACGCGCACCGACTGCGTCAGCAGCTACAGCATCGGCCCGCACGGCAACGGTAGCCTGACGTCCAGCTTCAATCCGGCAACGGCGACGTGCCTGACCGGCGGCGTCGATATCAAGGGCACGCTCACGCTCGGCGCCGGCATCTATTATGTCGACGGCAGCACGTTCAGCGTCGGCTCGCAAGGCAAGATCGTCGGCCAGAATGTCACGATCATCTTGACCAGCAAGGACGCGGCGACGAAGCCCGCGACCATCGCCACAGTGACCATGAACGGCGGCGCCGAAATTAACCTCAGCGCGCCCAGCGACGGCACCTATCAGGGCCTGATCTTCTACCAGGACCGGCGCGCGGCCGACGGCTCCGCCAACAAGGTCAACGGCAACACCAATTCCTTCTACCAGGGTGCGCTCTATTTCCCGAAGCAGCAGGTGACCTTCAACGGCACCGCCGGCATGTCGACCGATTGTATGCAGATTGTTGGTCGCCGGGTGGAGTTCCTTGGCAACAGCTCGATCCAGAATGTCTGTCCGGCTGCTTCGGGCGCGCATTCGTTCACCGGAACCGCGGTGAGGCTGATCGGATGATCGGGCACACATTCATGCGCCGGCTGCGCAGCGATGCGCGCGGCACCAGCTTCGTCGAAATGGGGATGCTCGCGCCTTTCTTCGCGATGCTGGTGCTCGGCACTGTCGATGCGTCGCGCGCCGTTGTCGGCAAGATGACGCTGCAGCAGGCGGCTTCGCGCACGATGGAGATGGTCTCGGCGGGCGGGCTGGACAGCGCCGCCTTCACCAATCTGCAGGCGGAGGCCGCGGCCGCCGCCGGCGTGAGCATGAGCCAGGTGCAGGTCCAGACCTGGTTGGAGTGCGATCGGGTTCGCCAGGCTTCGTTCAACGGCGATTGCACGAACACGCAGGAGATCGGGCGGTACGCCTCGGTCGTGATCAGCAAAAGCTATGCGCCGTGGTTCGCCGCGTCGCTCGCGGGGCTCGGCTACAATATCAGCCGGACGATCACGCTGCAGGGCAAGGCATCGGTGAGGCTGCAATGATCGGGATTCAGAAGCTCCTTCGCGATCGTTCGGGGTCGCCCGCGGTCGAGTTCGCCTTCGCCGCGCCCGTGCTGCTGCTGTTCGTGATCGGCCTCGTCCAGGTCGGGCTGCTGTTCGGCGCGCGGGCCGGCATGGCGAGCGGCGTCAATGAAGGCGCGCGCTATGCAAACATTTATCCGACACCGACGGACGCGCAGATTGCCGCCCGGATCAGCCAGAAACGGTTCATGGTGCAGAGCGACTATCTGCAGACGCCGACCCTTGTCCACGGCACCGCGAACGGCGTGCCTTATATCGACATCACGATGAAATATTCGGCGCCGCTGAACTTCGTCTTCTTTTCGACGCCCCCGGTGACGATGACCCAGACGCGGCGCGTCTATCTCTCGTGATCCGCTTGCGGACTGCGCGCCCTTGAGGCACAGCGCGGGGCCCAAGGGCGGTTAGCTCAGCTGGTAGAGCATCTCGTTTACACCGAGAGGGTCGGCGGTTCGAGCCCGTCACCGCCCACCATTCCCGTCAGAGCGAACGAACCAGCCGCACCGCGCGCGCGATCCAGGGTGGGTCGGCATAGACTTGCTGGCGGGCACCCGCGCCCAACGGGAGCAGGTGGAGCTTCGCGTCCTCGCGGCCGAGCAGACGGCCGAACGCGAAGCGGCCGGCGGGGCGCGGGACGAGAACGTCGCGGTTGAGCGCGTTTGCGAACTGCTCCGGCGCCAGCCGCTCGCACCAGATCTCGTCGCCCGCGCGATAGTCGCCGACGGACGCCTCGACCGTGATTGCGACCAGCTCCGGCGCCGGTTGCGGGGCGATGACCACCGCCTCGCGCCTGGGCGCGCGCGCGCCGTCCGGACCAAGCACGGCCGCGACCGGCAGGTCGGGCCGCTCGGGCAGTTTCACCAGATCGGCGGCGGTGACGCCGAGCGCGTCGGCGATGCGGTTCAGCCAGCCGACCGACACCGTGCGGGTGCCCGTCTCCAGCCGGCCGATCGTCTGCGCGGTGGTCGGCGGCTTGCAGCGCTTGCCGACCTCCTCAAGCGTCAATCCCTTGGCGCGGCGGACTTCGCGAATGGCTGTGATCATTCTATCCTCGTGAACCAATGTGGTTCTTCTCTGTCCTACACCATCGCCGTTGTGGCAAGTGGAATTCGACTCGGGATTGAGGAGACTGTTGCATGGGACAAGCGCTGGCGGAGCGGCGGCTGAAGGGAGCGGGGAACCGCAGCGTCACGGTGAACCTGGCCGAATCATCGCTATCCTGGCTGGCCTCGCACGGCCGGATCAGCGAGCGCCAATTTGTCGCAGGGGACGCGCTGCGCAGCGACTGGGAGCGCGCCGGCCTGGGGCCGAGCACGACGATGCGCTGGGACGTGGCGCCCCGTGCCGCAAGGGCCGGCGCCCGCGCGCCAGACCCGACGACATCGCAGATCGACGCCAGGCAGCGCTTTGACGCGGCGGTGGCGCACGTCGGCAGCGGACTGGCGGACGTGCTGTGGCGCGTCGTCTGCGCGAACGAGGGACTGGCAGAGGCGGAGCGGGCGCTCGGCTGGCCGGCGCGGTCGGGCAAATTGGTGCTCGGCCTCGCGCTCGACCGTTTGGCCGATTTCTACCGCATCCGCTGAACGCGCCGGGCGTTGAACCCCACGAGGAGAACAGACATGGCCGAGAATCCCCGCACCGAGTCCGCCCGCGCCCATGACGACCGCGACCTGATCGAAGGCGGCGAGCCGATGCCCTCGCAAAGCGGCACATCGGGCGCGGGGCCGGCCGAGAATATCGGCACCCGCGACGAACTGAAGCAGGCGACGGGCGACGAGCCCACCAACACGCGCGTCCGCAAGAGCGACAAGGCGGAGACGCGCGTGCCGACGCGGGCGGATATGGACGGCTAGTTGAGGCGCGGCATCAGATCGCTTCGCCGGCCGCTCGCGCGCGCTCGCGCACCGTCGCTTCCGCGGCCGGGACGGTGCGCCAGGCGAGGATCAGCAGGAGCAGCGACACCGGGCCGACGACGAGCAGCGACAGCACGCCCAGCCGCAGGTTGCCGCCGCTCGCTTTCGACATGAAGCCGGCAAAATAGGGGCCGAGGGCGAGTCCGATCAGCGCGGTCGCGATGAAGAAGGTTGCCGTGGCCGTTCCGCGCATCCGCGGCAGCACCAGGTCCTGCGTCGTCGCGCCCGCCGGCCCCAGCGCCGCGCTCGCAAGCCCGCTCATCATGAAGCTCGCTATATAGAAGCCCGTCGCGCTGCTGGTCGTGTAGCCGAAGACGAGGAACGGCACCGGCAGCAGCGTCCCGGCCATGATCACCGGGATCCGGCCCCAGGCGTGGCGCTGCTTCATCCAGTCCGCAATCCGGCCGCCGAGCACGATGCCCAGGAACCCGCCCGCCGCGGCGCCGCCGCCGAGGAAGAGACCGACCTCGGTCTTGGGCTGCTGCAGGACGGTCTCGGCATAGAGCGCGCCAAAGGCCGCGACCCCGTAGGAGACGAATGCGATCAGGCCATAGCCGAGCGACACGTAAAGAAAGGCCGGCGTTCCCCAGATCAGCCTGAAGGTGGGCCGATCGCGGTCCCTGAGCGCGCATGCCCATGAAAATACCGCATAAGCACCGCCGGTTACGGCCAGCCATTGCGCCGGATCGCCGGTCGCAAGCGTCAGCAACCATGTCGCCACGGCGGCAACGGCCAGCGCGATCAGGTTCACGATCAAGGCCCGCGGTCCCCGCCGCGCGGCGCCGACCAGGGTCAGCGGCGGAATGATCGCGACGAGCTCGGCGAGGAAATCGCGGAACGGGGCTGCGGAAGGCGCCATCAGCAGGCCGTCCGATTCCCCGCGCACCGGCTCCCGCAGCGTCGAGACCAAAGCCGCCAGCAGCAGCCCCGGCACGCCGACCGCCATGAACGCGACTTGCCAGCCGACAAGTCCCCAATGGCCGGCGGGGAAGGCGTGGTTCCAGCTGTCGACAATGGCGCCGCCGATGAACAGCGACAGTCCGCCGCCGATGAAGATGCCCGACGAATAGACGGCCAAAGCGGTCGCCCGCCGCTCGCGCGGGAAATAGTCGGAGATCAGCGAATAGGCGCAGGGAGAGGCGGTCGCCTCGCCGACGCCGACGCCGATCCGCGCCATCGTCAGCTGCATGCCTGCGCGCGCCAGGCCCGAAAACGCCGTCATGGCCGACCAGATCGCGAGGCCGACCGTGATCAGCCGCACGCGGTGCCAATTGTCGGCCAGCCTGCCGAGCGGAATTCCGAACAGCGAATAGAAGACGCCGAACGCGGTCCCGAACAGAAAGCCGATATCGGCGTCGTCGAGCCCCAGGTCGCGCTTCACGTCCTTGGCGAGGATGCTGAGAATCTGCCGGTCGACGAAGTTCAGCACGTAAACGAGGAACAGCACCGCAAGCACGTAGCGCGCATAGGCGCCTCCCGGCCGGACCGTCCGAGCGTCATCGTTGCGGGCCAATCGCTTATCCCCTCTCGCTGTTCCCGGCGGGGGCTAGCAGAGCTTCGGCCGCCCTGCCAAAGGCAATCCGCAATGGCCGACCGCTTCGCCTTTTCGATTCACGCCACCGACGGTGCTGCCCGCACCGGCACCATCCATATGCTGCGGGGCGAGATCCGCACGCCTGCGTTCATGCCGGTCGGCACCGCGGCGACGGTGAAGGCGATGAAGCCCGCGGACGTGCGCGCGGCCGGCGCCGACATCATCCTCGGCAACACCTATCACCTGATGCTCCGCCCCGGCGCCGAACGGGTCGCGCGGCTGGGCGGGCTGCACGGCTTCATGGGCTGGGAGCGGCCGATCCTGACCGACAGCGGCGGCTATCAGGTGATGAGCCTCGCCGAGCTCACCAAGCGGTCCGAGGAAGGTGTCGCGTTCAAGTCGCACCTGGACGGCGCCCGCCACCTGATCACGCCGGAGCGCTCGACCGAAATCCAGCGGCTGCTCGGCTCGGATATCGTCATGGCCTTTGACGAATTGGTCCCGACCACCTCGCCGCGCGACGTGCAGGCGGCGGCGATGGAGCGCTCGATGCGCTGGGCCAGGCGCTCGCGCGACGCCTTTCTGGGCGGCGGCGATCATGCTGCCCGCGCGGCGCAATTCGGCATCCAGCAGGGCGCGCTCGACCGCGATCTGCGGCAGGTTTCCGCCGAGCGGCTGATCGAGATCGGATTCGACGGCTATGCGGTCGGCGGCCTCGCGGTGGGGGAGGGGCAGGACGCGATGTTCGGCGTGCTCGATTATGCGCCCGGCCAGCTTCCGGTCGACCGGCCGCGCTATCTGATGGGCGTCGGCAAACCCGACGACATCGTCGGTGCGGTTGAGCGCGGCATCGACATGTTCGATTGCGTGCTGCCGACGCGCAGCGGGCGGACCGGCCAGGCCTTCACCTGGGACGGGCCGATCAACATCCGCAACGCCCGTTTCGGCGAGGATCAGGATCCGCTCGATCCGGAATGCGGCTGTTCCGTGTGCGCGACGTGGAGCCGCGCCTATCTCCACCACCTCGTCCGCGCCGGCGAAATCCTGGGCGCGATGCTGATGACGGAGCATAATCTGAGCTTCTATCAGCAGCTGATGGAACGGCTCCGGCAGGCGATCGGCGCCGGGCAGCTTGCCCCCTTCGCCGCGACGTTCCGCGACCGCTATCACAGGGCCGGCTGACGCAAACCATTTCGCAAGCTTCGCCACGCTAGAGAGCGCGAAAGCATCGAAGGTCGAGGTCAAATTGTCCGCAGCGGCATTGGAAGAGATTCGGCGCCACGCGCGCACCAACACGATGCTGGCGGCGACGATCCAGTTCGGCAGCCATAGCGCGGACGTGTTCGTGCGGAACCTGTCCAAGGCAGGGGCCCTGGTCGAGGGGCGCAATCTTCCCGAACAGGGCGAAAGCGTGGAGCTGCACCGCAGCGACCATCGCATTCCAGCCACGGTCATGTGGCGCGCCGAGGGGCGCTGCGGCCTGTCGTTCGCGCATCTGGTGAAGGTCGACGATCTGATCCGGCGCAAGGGTGGTCCCGCGCACCAATCGCGGATCGACCAGATCCAGCGCGCACTGCGCGAGAACCGGCCGGTGCCGATCTTTTCGGAAACCGAGCAGCTGGTCGGCGCGGCGGCGGTCGGCAAACGGCTGACCGACGAGCTCGGCTATGCGCTCCGCCTCGCCGAGAGCGTCAACGAAACGCTGGCGGACGATGCCTATATTCTCAGCCGCTATGGCGTTTCATTGCAGCAGCTCGACGAGGTCGAGCAGTTGCTGCGCAAGCTCGTCGGAAATTTGTCGGCGCCGGACGCACCCGGCCGCTGCTGATCGCGTGCCGGTCGTCACAGCCGGCACTCCCGTCGCACGATAGCTGCCCTCGCGAGCGCGGCAGGCCAGGGGCCGCCGCGAGTGAGGAGACACCGATGCTTCAGCGCACCAGTTGGCCGTGCAAGCTCCGCGAGCTGCACAACCACCACATGGATTCGACCGTGTGGAACGATTTCCGTTTTCGTGACGACGATATCGTGATCGGCACCTATGCCAAGTCAGGCACGACCTGGACGCAGCAGATCGTATCGCAGCTGATCTTCGGCGGGGCGGAAGGGATCGATGTGCCCGCGCTGTCCCCCTGGGTCGACATGCGGATCATGCCGCGCGCGGAAATGCTCGCCGCACTTGAGGCGCAGCCGCACCGGCGCTTCATGAAGACCCATCTGCCCGTAGATGCCCTCGTCTTCAGCCGGCAGGCCAAATACGTCTACATCGTCCGCGATGGCCGCGACGTGGCGTGGAGCCTTCACAACCACCTGTTCTACGGCACCGACGAATTCTACCGGCTGATCAACGACACGCCAGGCCGGGTCGGGCCGGCGCTCGATCGGCCGCCTGCGGATATCCGCCGCTTCTTTCTCGAATGGCTTGAGCAGGACGGGTATCCGCTCTGGTCGTTCTGGGAGAATATCCGGACGTGGTGGGACATTCGTCATTTGCCGAATGTGATGCTGCTGCACTTCGCCGACCTGAAGGCCGATCCCCAGGGTAAGATCCGGGAACTGGCGGCCTTCCTCGATATCGCGGTGGCCGACGATGCCTGGCCGCGCATCCTGGAGCATTGCAGCTTCGACTATATGAAGCGGAACGCGGACAAGGCGGCGCCGCTGGGCGGCTTGCTGTGGGAAGGCGGCACGGGCCGCTTCATCAACAAGGGCACCAACGGCCGCTGGCGCGACATGCTGACGGAGCAAGACAATTGCCGCTACCGCCAGCTCGCCATCGAACAGCTCGGGCCGGACTGCGCCAGGTGGCTGGAAAGCGGCGGCTGCGCCTGAGCGTCAGGCCGCCCGACGCTCCTCCGTCAGCTCCGCAACCGACATCAGCCGGCAGAATTCATAGCGGAGCGTCGCGACGTGCGCTGCCTGAATGTCCTCCGCACGGATCGTTCCGCCCTGGCCGTCGGGCAGGTCGAAACAGTCGCACGCATCCGGCACCAGGATCATGTCCCATCCCATGTTCGCGCCGGTGCGAATGGTGGTCGACACGCACATGTCGGTCACCATTCCGAACGCGACGACGTGCTTCGCGCCCAGCCGGCGCAGCCGGACGTCCAGATCGGTCCCGATAAAGGCCGAATTGACGCTCTTGGTGACCAGCGGTTCGCCGGGAAGAGGCTCGAAGCCGGGCCGGTGCCGATTGCCCGGCGTTCCCGGAGCAAAGACCGATCCCGGCTCAACGGAATCGTGGCGGACATGGACGATCGGCCGCCCGGCTGCGCGCCATGCGGCGAGCAGCGCAAGCCCGTTCGCGTCGACCGCCCGGTTCCACCGCCGCGGCGTTCCGGGTGCGTCGAAACCTTGCTGCATGTCGATGGGCAGCAGCACGGCGTGGGCGAAGTCGATCATTTCCTGCCTTTCCTGTCGGTTCGCCGGTCGTATCGCCGTTTCCTTGGCCGGTTGCACCCGGCATGATGCCGGAAAGGCCGGCAGATCGCCGGCCGAGCGGGGATTCCGATGGACGAAAAAGACAGGCTTTTGTTGACGCTGCTGCGCCGCAACGCGCGCAGCTCGATCGTTGCGCTCGCCCGCGATCTCGGGCTGTCGCGCAGTGCGACGCAGGATCGGCTGGCAAGGCTCGTGTCGTCCGGAGCGATCGCCGGCTTCACGACCGTGGAGGGCAGTGATGCCGGCGGCCGCCAATGCGCTTATCTGATGCTGACGCTGGCGCCTGGCCGCCGGTGCGCGGAAGTGGTGCCGAAGCTCAGGAAAATCCCGTTCGTCAGCCTGATCCACTCGCTGACCGGGCCGATCGACCTGCTGCTCCGCGTCGATGGCGACGGCATTGCCGATGTGGAGCAGGCGCGCGCAGCGGCCGCGGCCGTGTCCGGCATCGCGAGCGTCGCGACGTCGATCTTACTGGATCGCCATCTCGGCTGAAATCAGGCGGGAAAGCCGACGTCCAGGAATGCAGGGATCGGGCCGTTCCACCCCTCGTCCGGCGCTTCGGCAGGCGCGGGGGCAGGGCGCGGGTGCCGGTCGCGGCGGGGGCGTTCGGCGCGATCCTCGCGGGGCGACTCTGCCGCCTCATCGCGTCGCGGGCGCTCGGCGCGCTGCCGGCGCGCCGGCCGTTCCTTGGCTTCGGCGCGCTCGGCCTCTTCGGCCTCGACCACTTTCGGCGCGTCGGGCTTGCGCATCGCGACGCGCTCGATCTTCTGGCCGGTCAGCTTCTCGATATTGGCGACGGCCTCGGCATCTTCGCTCGTCGCGAGCGTGAAGGCCTTGCCGGTCGCCCCCGCGCGCCCGGTGCGGCCGATCCGGTGGACATAATCGTCGGGATGCCAGGGCACGTCATAATTGAAGACGTGGCTGACGCCCTTGATGTCGAGGCCGCGCGCCGCGACGTCGGACGCCACGAGGATGTTGATCTCGCCCGTTTTGAACCGGTCGAGCTCGCGTAGCCGCTCCGGCTGTTCCATGTCGCCATGGATCTGCCCGACCGCGAAGCCGGCGCGCTTCAGGCTTGTGGCGAGATCGCGCACCGTCGTCTTGCGATTGGCGAAGATGATCGCCGTCGCGACGTCGTCGGCCGACAGCAGCTTGCGCAACGTGTCGCGCTTGTCCCGCGACGAAGTTTCGACCAGCCGCTGTTCGATCAGCAAGTTGGCGCTCGCCGGGCGCGCGACTTCGACCGATTTGGGCTCGGTCAGGAATTTGTCGGCCAACTTCTTGATCGGCGCCGGCATCGTCGCGGAGAACAGCAGGGTCTGCCGCTTCTTCGGCAGCTTGGTGCAGATTTCCTCGATGTCGGGAACGAACCCCATGTCGAGCATGCGATCGGCTTCGTCGATCACCAGCAGCTCGCAGCCGGTCAGCAAGATGTTGCCGCGCCCGAACAGGTCCATCAGGCGGCCGGGCGTCGCGATCAGCACGTCGACGCCCTTTTCGAGCGCCTTCACCTGATCCCCCATTGACACGCCGCCGATCAGCAGCGCCATCGAGAGCTTGTGGTAACGCCCGTACTTGTCGAAATTCTCGGCGACCTGCGCCGCCAGCTCGCGGGTCGGCTCCAGGATCAGCGAGCGCGGCATGCGCGCCCGGCTGCGGCCATGGGCAAGGATATCGATCATCGGCAGCACGAAGCTGGCCGTTTTGCCGGTGCCGGTCTGGGCGATGCCGATCAGGTCGCGTCCCATCAGCACCGACGGAATCGCCTGGCGCTGGATCGGCGTCGGCTCCGTATAGCCGGAATCGTTGACGGCTTTCAGAAGCTCGTCGGAAAGGCCGAGATCGGCAAAGCTCATCGAAATCCTGAAGAAAAGGGGCGGCGACAAGCCGCTGCGCCCAGTGGGCGCGCTTGCTGGAAGCGCCGCCCAAAGTCAAGGACGGGGGCTATTTCTTGCTGAGCGGCACCAGCTTTCGAAATCGCTCGATCTCGCACGAACCGCCGGAGCGAACGCGGATCGAATCGCGTTCGGCGCAGACCTGCCCATCGAGTCCTTGGCGGATGTAGAAGCCGGAATAATAATCGAGCGGGGGGCAGTCGCCCGCAAGCTTCGCCCGCACCCTGTTGCCGCCCCTCAAAAGCAGATCGACGCCATAATTCGAGATCTGCGCGCCGGCGAGTTCGCCGGCGGAGATGCATTTCGGGCCATTCTTCTCCCGGTACAGGACCGGGTCCGCGGGTCGGCGCACGTGCGACGGCACGCGGATGATCAGCTGCTGCCGGATCGTGAGTTGCGCAAGCATGACCGGGCCGCCGCCGCTGCCGGCCAGCAGCAGCGCGACAATCATTCCGACTGTCACCGCGAGCACCCCATCGTCCGCGAATGGCTGTCGAACATTGAACGCGCCATGAATTCCCTTCCCCGTTTCGGGACTTATAACGGCTATGTGGCGAAAGACGATTTCCTGAACGCGCTGGGCACCATGCTGGGGCCGAAGGGTCTGACCCGCGACGCCGACGCGCTTGCGCCGTGGCTGACCGACTGGCGCGGCCGCTATCATGGCGCGGCGTTGGCTATGGCGATGCCATCCACGACTGAAGAAGTCGCGGCGACAGTGCGGCTGTGTGCGGAGCATCGGGTGCCGATCGTTCCCCAGGGCGGCAACACGTCGATGGTCGGCGGCGCCGTTCCGGACGCGACGGGAAGCGCGCTGATCCTGTCGCTCAGGCGCACGAACCGCGTGCGCCGCCTCGATCCGGACGCAGGTGCGGCCGTCGTCGAGGCCGGCGTGATCCTGAGCGACCTTCACGACGCGGCACGTGCCCGCGGCGTTCGCTTCCCGCTGTCGCTCGGCGCCAAGGGGTCGGCGACGATCGGTGGCCTGTGCTCGACCAATGCAGGGGGCACCCAGGTGCTGCGCTTCGGCACGATGCGCTCGCTCGTGCTCGGGCTCGAGGCCATCCTGCCCGATGGCTCGGTTCTCGACAGCCTGGCGCCTTTGAAGAAGGACAATCGCGGGCCCGACCTGAAGCAATTGCTGATCGGCGCGGAAGGCACGCTCGGCGTCATCACTGCGGCGACGCTGCAGCTTGTGCCCGAGCCGGAAGAGACCGCCACGGCCTGGATCGGCATGGACTCGCCGCAGAGTGCCCTGGCGCTGCTCCGCCGGCTGGAGCGGGCCGGCTTTGCCGTCGAAAGCTTCGAGTCGGTTCCGGCCGATTCGCTGCGTCTCGTCCTGCGTCACATTCCCGGCACTCGGCCGCCGCTGGACTCGGCGCCGCCATGGAACGCATTGGTCGAAGTGACCGGCGCCCGCGGGCTGCGCGATCAGGTCGAGGCCGCGCTTGCCGACGCTCTTGACCAGGGCCTTGCCAGCGACGGCGTGCTGGCCGGCAATCAGGCCCAGGCGGCCGCGTTCTGGCGCATTCGCGATTCCATTTCGGAGGCCGAACGGGCGAGCGGTCCCGCGGTCCAGCACGATATTTCGGTGCCGGTCTCAGCGATGCCCGATTTCATGCTGTCGGCCGCAGCGGAGGTTGAGCGCGCCTTTCCGGGGACGAGCGCCAGCGCCTTCGGTCATCTCGGCGACGGTAATGTCCATTTTCACGTTCGCGCGCCGGCCGGCGCCGATCCGGGGCGCTGGCTAGGCGAGCAGGGGAAGGCGGTCAGCGCATTCGTCTACGATCATGTGGTGGCGGTCGGCGGATCGATCTCTGCCGAACACGGGATCGGGCAGATGAAGCTCGATACCTTCGCGCGCCTGACCGATCCGGCGCGGCTGAACGCGCTCCGTGCGCTCAAGGCCGCCTTCGACCCGCTCGGCATCATGAATCCGGGCAAGCTCGTGCCGAGCCTTGCGTCGGACGCAACCGCGCCATAGGACGCGCTCCAATCGGGCGACTGCCCCATCACTCTTGGAGTTCTTATGGCGAGCGCGCCCCAGCAGACCGGCCTTCCCATTCTCTACAATGATCTCGTGCCTCTTTCGTCGGAGCAACATGCTGGCTGGGGCACCAAATCGCTCGGCGGCGCGCATTTCCTGAAGAACCAGCACGCGATTCCCGTCATCGTCGACGAATTCGTTCAGGTGCAGCGGCACTTCCCGATCATCTTCGCCGATGCGGACAATCCCGTCCCGCTGGCGCTGATGGGCCTGAACGAGGGCGTGAACGTCTTCGTCGACGACGAGGGCCAGTTCGTTCAGCAGCTTTACGTGCCGGCCTATGTGCGCCGCTATCCGTTCATGCTCGCCCAGCTGGGGCCGAACCCGCAGGAACTGTCGCTCTGCTTTGATCCGACCTCGGGCGCCGTGACGCCGGACGGCGATGTCGCGAAGCTGTTCGACAACGGCCAGCCGACCCAAGGCACCCGGGACATCCTGAGCTTCTGCGAATCGTTCGAGCAGGGCGCGCAGCGCACCGGCGCATTCGTGAAGGAACTGCAGGATCTCGACCTGCTGATGGACGGCGAAGTCTCGATCCAGCCCGAGGGCAATTTCCAGCCGCACATCTATCGCGGCTTCAAGATGGTGAATGAGGAAAAGTTTCGCGAACTCCGCGGCGATCAGCTCCGCAAGATGATGCAGAGCGGCATGCTGACGCTGATCCTGGCGCACCTCTTCTCGCTCGACCTGATGCGCGAGGTGTACGGGCGCCAGGCGGCGCAGAACAAGCTGCCGCCGGTGGGCGTCCCCGCTTGATGAAGTCGCGGCCGTCGGAGCCCGGCGCCGCCCGTTCGGGCTATTCGGCCGGCGCGATTGCCTTTCATTGGGTGATCGCGCTGCTGATCATCGCGAACATCGTCATTGCGCTGGCAACGGACGATTGGCATGGGCCCGCGCGGTCGGCGGCAATGCAGATTCACAAGGCGACCGGCCTGACGATTCTGGTGCTGAGCATCGCCCGGATCGCATGGCGGCTCGCGCATCGCCCGCCACCGTTTCCCGCCGTCATCCGGCGCTGGGAAGCCGTCGTCGCGCGCACGGTGCACTGGCTCTTTTATGTGCTGATGATCGTTCTCCCGCTCAGCGGCTGGCTGATGATCTCCGCCGCCGGCCAGAGAAAGCCGTTCAGCTGGTATGGTCTGTTCGGCCTGCCCTATCTGCCGGTTCAGGGCGACAAGGCGGTAGGCGGCTTCGCGCACGAAACGCATGAAGTGCTCGGCTATGCGATGATCGCCTTGATCGCGCTTCACGTCGCGGCGGCCCTGAAACACCATTATTTCGACCAGACCCGCTTGCTTGCGCGGATGTGGCCCGGCCGGTCTGCCACAAGCGGTTAAATTTCCGGGACGAATGGCTTGAAACCATTTTCCCGCTTCCTAAATTCTCAAGTGACGCTCGGGAGTTCCCCCCTTTCTCCCCGGCGTTATCACGCCTTCGGGCGTGTTCCTCCCTGAACCTTGGCCGCTCCGTGCATCGCACGGGGCGGTCTTTTCATTCGGCGGCCAGAGGCATGGCCCTGTCGAGCGCAGCGGCGCGCAGATCGGCAATCAGCTCGCGCACGAATCTCCGGCAAAAGAGGAGGCCGGCCGGGTCGCAATCTTCGAGCAGCGGATCCAGGTACAGCGAGCGATCGAGCTCCAGCTGCACCGCGTGCATGCCCTTGGCAGGCGCGCCATGCCGTTCGACGATGTGGCCGCCGGCATAAGGGCTGTTCTCGCGCCAGCTGAGACCGAACCGGGCGCAGGTGCTCGCGATTTGCGCGGTCACCCAAGCGGCAGCGCTGTGGCCGAAGCGATTGCCGATCACCACCTGCGGGGCGCTTTCACCGCCTTTGCGGGCGAGCGGCGGCATCGAGTGCAGATCGACCAAGACGGCGACCCCATGCATCGCGGCCGCACCGCCCAGCAGTTCGGCAAGCGTCGTGTGATAGGGCCGATGGACATGGGCCACGCGCGCTTCGACATCGGCGAGCGCCAGCCGGCCGCGCCAGATTTCGCCGACTCCCGCCAGCCGCCGCGGAATCAGGCCCAGGCCGCTCCGCACCTTCGGGCTCAGCATCAGCCGGGACGCGATGGCGCCCTCGACGAGACCCGGATCGATCTCCGCTTCGTGCCGATTGAGATCGATCCACGCCCGCGGCAGCCGCGCAATCAACGTCGGCGCGGCGGCTCCCGTCGCGAGTTCGTCGATCAGCCGATCCTCGAGAGCAGCCAATCTCTCGACGGGTGGACGCAGCTGTGCACGGTGTTCCGGACGATAGTCGCGACCGCCGTGCGGCACCGACAGGACCACCGGGCCGCCGGTCTCGCGGTCGATCAGCTCCAGGGAGGGACTCGCGGGCGTCACGCCTTCAATTGCTAGGGAAGGCGGCGCTTCGCAGCAACGCTTTGGCGCACTGCCTAGAAATAATTAATCTAACCGGGCATAATTCGCGGCGCGGATCGCTTCTCGTGCGTTGGGAAGCGGCGCAATGAGGCTGTCGATGATCCGAATCCTGCTGGCCGAAGATGACGGGGCGATGCGCGTGTATCTGGAACGCGCGTTGGAGCGCGCCGGTTATTCGGTCACTGCTGTCGACCGCGGCACGGCGGCGCTGCCGCTGATCGAGCAGGAACGATTCGATCTGCTGCTGACCGACATCGTCATGCCCGAAATGGACGGGATCGAGCTCGCGCAGCGCGCCGGCACGATCGCGCCGGACATGCGGGTGATGTTCATCACCGGCTTCGCCGCGGTGACGCTTAAGGCTGGCAAGGCCGTGCCGCAGGCCAAGGTTCTGTCCAAGCCCTTCCATTTGCGCGACCTCGTGTTGGAGGTCGACCGCCTGTTCGACATCGGCAGCGCCAGCGGATTGAACTGACGCTTGCTATGGGGCTGAGGCTTCGTTAGAGCCCCCCCCTCGTGGGCGCGTAGCTCAGTGGTAGAGCACTGTGTTGACATCGCAGGGGTCGCAAGTTCAATCCTTGCCGCGCCCACCATTTTCCCGACCCCCTAAGTCTTTGTCTCCCTTGTGCGATGCCGCGGAATGGGGGCGGCATGTCGAGCGCTCGGGATATCGGGCCGCACATCCAGCGGTTGCGCAAACAGCGGCGGATGACGCTCGACGATCTTGCGCGAGCCTCGGGCGTGTCGCGGTCGATGCTGTCCCAGGTCGAACGCGGGCAGGCCAATCCGACGCTGGCGACTGTCTGGGCGCTGGCGGATGCGTTCGGCATCGGCGTGTCGGAGCTGATCGACCAGGCCGGACCGGAGCGCGCGATCCTGGTCAGCCCTGCCGCCCAGATTCCCGAAATGCGCAGCGACGATGGCGGCTGCCTGATCCGCGTGCTGAGCCCCGGCGATAGCGTCGGCCGGCTCGAATGGTATGAACTCGCCTTCCAGCCCCGCAGCGTCCTCGCGTCCGAAGCTCATGCCCGCGGCAGCCGCGAACACCTGACCGTGCTCGACGGCACGCTGACGGTCCATCTGGAGGGGCATCATATGGAGGTCGGGCCGGGGGCCACTGCCCGCTATCCGGTGGACAGCGCCCACGCGATCGAGAATGCCACCGATCGGCCCGCACGCGCGCTGCTGATCGTTGCTTTCTAAAATTTCCGATATACTGGACTTCGCGTTCAATATAGCGCATCGGCCGGACCGCAACGAAGGGACGAGTCCGTGCCAGCTTCATTCTATGATCGCATGTCCGCCGAGCTTTCGGCGATCGAAGCCGAAGGGCTGTGGAAGCCCGAACGGGTGATCCAGTCGCGCCAGGGCGCGGCGGTGCAGGTGGCTGGCCAAGAAGTGCTGAACTTCTGTGCCAACAACTATCTCGGGCTCGGTGGCGACGAGCGCATTGTCGAGGCGGCCATCCAAGCGACGCAGCGCTGGGGCGCGGGCCTGGCCTCGGTGCGGTTCATCTGCGGCACGCAGGAAATCCACAAGGAGCTGGAAGCGGCGATCGCGTCCTATCTGGGCAAGGAAGACGCGATCCTGTTCGCGGCCGCGTTCGATGCCAATGGCGGCGTGTTCGAGCCGCTGCTGGGCGAGCAGGACTGCATCATCTCCGATTCGCTGAACCACGCCTCGATCATCGACGGCGTGCGGCTGTGCAAGGCGGCCCGCAAGCGCTTCGCCAATGGCAACATCGACGAGCTGGAAACGCGGCTGAAGGAGGCCCGCTCGGAAGGCGCGCGCACGATCATGATCGCGACCGACGGTGTTTTCTCCATGGACGGCCATGTCGCCAAGCTCGACCGGATCACCGCGCTTGCCGAGCAATACGAGGCGCTGGTGATGGTCGACGACGCGCACGCGACCGGCGTCATCGGACCGGGCGGCCGCGGATCGGCGGCGTTCCACGGCGTCGAGGACAAGGTCGATATCCTGACCGGCACGTTCGGCAAGGCGCTGAGCGGCGCGATGGGCGGCTATATCGCGGGGCGCAAGCCGGTGATCGACCTGCTGCGCCAGCGCGCGCGGCCCTATCTCTTCTCCAACTCGCTGGCGCCTGCGGTCTGCGGCGCGGCCTTGAAGGCGATCGAGATTTCGAAAGGGCCCGACGGCGACGCTCTGCGCGACAAGATCGCGCGCAATGCGAAGCGTTTCCGCTCGGGCATGGCAGAGGCCGGCTTTGATCTGATCGAGGGCGGTCACCCGATCATCCCGGTCATGCTCTACGACGCGCGCCTTGCGCAGCAGCTCGCGGCGAAATTGCTGGAGCTGGGCGTTTATGTGACCGGATTCTCGTTCCCGGTCGTTCCCAAGGGACAGGCCCGCATCCGTACCCAGATGTCGGCGGCGCACGAGGATTACCATATCGACCGCGCGCTGGCCGCTTTTGCCGAAGCGGGCCGCGCCATTGGAGCCATCAAATGAGCACGTCTCCCCGCCTGATCGACGATACCGCGCACACGATGAAGGGCCTCGCCAAGCTGGAAGCGCGCGAAGGCATCTGGATGACCCAGGCGCCGGTGCCGGAACCCGGCCCCAATGACGTGCTGATCAAGGTGAAGCGCACCGCGATTTGCGGCACCGACATTCATATCTACAACTGGGATGCCTGGGCGTCGAAGACGATCCCGGTGCCGATGATCGTCGGCCATGAATTCTCTGGCGAGATCGTCGCGATCGGCTCCGAGGTCACGCGGCCGCTGAAGATCGGCGAGCGCGTGTCGGGCGAGGGCCATATCATCGATATGAACTCGGCCGCGGCGCGCGCCGGGCGTTTTCACCTCGATCCGGGCACGCGTGGCGTTGGCGTCAACCGGCAGGGCGCGTTTGCCGAATATCTGTGCATTCCGGCGTTCAACGTCGTGCCGCTGCCGGACGAAGTCAGCGACGATGTCGGCGCGATTCTCGATCCGTTCGGCAATGCCGTCCACACCGCGCAGCAATTCGACCTGCTCGGCGAGGACGTGCTGGTGACGGGCGCAGGCCCGATCGGCATCATGGCGGCCGCGGTCGCGCGGCACGCCGGCGCCCGCTCGGTCGTGCTGACCGACGTCAACCCGACCAGGCTCGACCTTGCGACCAAGCTCGCCGATGTGCGCCCGGTGAATGTCGCGAACGAAGATCTGCGCGACGTAATGGCCGCTGAGAAGATCCCCGACGGCTTCGGCGTCGCGCTGGAGATGTCGGGCGCCCAGCCGGCGATCCGTCAGGCGATCGACGCGCTGACGATGGGCGGCAAGCTCGCGATGCTCGGCATTCCGTCGGGCGCGATGGACGTGGTCTGGTCCGACGTCATCATGAAGGCGCTGACCATTAAGGGCGTCTATGGCCGCGAAATGTTCGAGACCTGGCGCAAGATGTTCGGCCTGATCAAAGGCGGCCTGAACCTCGAGCCCCTAATCACGCACCGCCTGCCGGTCGAGCAGTTCCAGGAAGGCTTTGACGCGATGCGCTCCGGCGCGTCGGGCAAGGTCGTGCTGAGCTGGTAGGCCCGAGCCTCAGCACTCCACCACGTTAACGGCGAGCCCGCCAAGCGCGGTTTCCTTGTATTTGGCGCTCATGTCGGCGCCGGTCTTGCGCATCGTCTCGATCACCTGATCGAGGCTGACGCGGTGCGTGCCGTCGCCGAGCAGCGCCAGGCGGGACGCCTCGATCGCCTTGATCGCGCCGACCGCGTTGCGCTCGATGCACGGCACCTGGACCAGGCCGCCGACCGGATCGCAGGTGAGCCCCAGATTATGCTCCATGCCGATCTCGGCGGCGTTCTCGATCTGGCCGTTGCTGCCGCCCAGCGCGGCCGTCAGTCCGGCCGCCGCCATCGAGCAGGCGACGCCGACCTCGCCCTGGCAACCTACTTCTGCCCCGGAGATCGATGCATTTTCCTTGAAGAGAGACCCGATCGCGGCGGCCGTCAGCAGGAAGCGGTCGGCCCCTTCGTCGTTCGCCCCCGCGACGAAGCGTTCGTAATAGCGCAGCACCGCCGGTACGATGCCCGCGGCGCCGTTGGTCGGCGCTGTGACGACGCGGCCGCCGGCTGCGTTCTCCTCGTTCACGGCCAAGGCCCAGAGGTTGACCCAGTCGATCACCGTCAGCGGGTCGGACAATGCGCGCTCCTGCCGCTCGACCAGCTTGCGGTGCACTTCGGGCGCACGCCTGCGCACATGAAGACCGCCGGGCAGAATGCCGTGCTGGCCCATGCCGCGGTCGATGCAGGCGGACATTGTCCGGCGGATTGCAGCGAGCCGCTCGCGCACCTCCGCTTCGGGTATGCGCGCCAATTCGTTCCGGAGCGCCAGGTCGGCGATGCTGAGGCCGGCCTGATCGGCGACCGCCAGCAGTTGCTCGCCGGAATGGAAGGGGTAGGGCACGTCCGCCACCAGCCCTTCCGGCGGCGCGTTGCCTGAAATATCACTCTCGGCGACGATCGCGCCACCGCCGATCGAGTACCAGATGCCCGACAGCAGTTCGGCGCCGGCACCGTTGAAGGCGGTGAAGCGCATCCCGTTCGAATGGAAGGACAACCGCTCGCGCTGGTGGAACAGCAAGTCGTTCGGTTCGTCGAAGGCGATCTCGTGCGTGCCGCCGAGCATGATCCGGTGGCTCGCGCGGATGCCGGTCACGATCCGGTCCGCCTCGTCCGGGCAGATGCCGTCGGGCCGCTTGCCGGCAAGGCCCAGCAGCACGGCGCGATCGCTGCCATGGCCTTTGCCGGTCAAGGCGAGGGAGCCGTAGAGTTCGGCCAGCACACGGTCCGTGCCGTCGAGACGCCCCTGCTCACGCAGCTGCTCGGTAAAGGCGCAGGCCGCCGACATCGGTCCCATGGTGTGCGATGAGGACGGGCCGACGCCGATCTTGAACAGGTCGAATACGCTGTGAGGCATAGGCGCGCATCTAGGACCAACGGAGCGAAAGCGCTACCGCGCCGTTGCGTCATCCATGCGCCCGACGCTGCACCCGCGCCTCGCCAACGGACGCTTCGGCGATCCGGCGCTGTTCGTGGAAATGCTGCACCGGCGCGAGGCGGTCCTGTTCGACCTGGGCGACTTGGCGTCGCTTTCGGCGCGCGACCTGCTGCACGTCGAAACCGTGTGCATCAGCCACATGCATATCGATCACTTCATCGGCTTCGACGCCCTGCTTCGCGTGAATGTGGGGCGGGAGAAGCGGATTCGGATGATCGGGCCGGATGGGCTGATCGATGCGGTCGGCCATAAGCTCCGCGGTTACACTTGGGACCTGGTGAACAAATATGCCGAGGAGCTGTGCTTCGACGTTTGGGAAACAGGCGGGGCAGCCGCACGCTTTCGGTTCAAGACCGGCTTTGCCCGCGAGCCGCTGGACCAGCCGTTCGCGATTCCGGGAATGACGCTCGACTGGGCGGTGCTTGAGCATCACGGGCCGAGCGTCGGCTATGCGCTCGCCGAGCCGCTGCACGTGAATGTGTGGCGCAACCGGCTGGAGGAGCGTGGCCTCGCGCCCGGCCAATGGCTGCAGACCTTGAAGGGCGCCGTGCGGGACGGCTGCGCCGACGACGCGCGCCTTCCGGTGCCTGGCGGCGAGGCCCCGCTCCGCGAACTGCGCGACTTGGTCAGCGTGGAGCCGGGCCAGAAGCTCGCTTATGCGACGGACGTCGCCGACACGCCCGCAAACCGCGCAGCGATCGCCGATCTGGCGCGCGGCGCCGATCTGTTTTTCCTCGAAGCCCGCTTCGCCGCCGCGGATTTCGCCCTCGCCCGCGACCGCGCCCATCTCACGACCCGCGCAGCCGGTGAAATCGCCCGTGCGGCAGGCGTGCGGCGGCTGGAGTCGTTCCATTTTTCGCCCCGCTATGACGGCGCGGAGCAGGCGATGCTGGCGGAGGTGAACGCGGCCTTCAGAGTCGCGCCACCAGATCGCCCGCGAATTGGCTGAGCGTGTCGTCGCGGGCGCCCATGACGACGATGCGGTCGCCGGGGCGGGCGAGCGCGGTCAGGCGGTTCGCGATGTCGGGGCGGGCCGGGATATGCTCGGCCCGGCGGCCGGCGGCGCGGATGCCCTCGACGATGGTCCCGCTGCCCACCGAGCGATCGACGGTGCCGCCGAAATAAACGGGATCGCTCAGGATCAACACGTCCTCGGGGCCAAGCTTTTGCCCCAGCGTCTCGACCAGCTCCCGGCCCATTACCCGCAGCGGACCGTAACCGTGGGGCTGGAAGAAGATCAGCAGCCGGCCGGGAAAGGCGTGCAGCGCGTCCAGTGTGGCGGCGATCTTGTCCGGGTTGTGCCCGAAATCGTCATAGACGGTGACGCCGTGCGCCTCGCCGACCCGCTCCAGCCGACGGCGCAGGCCAGTGAAGCCGGCGAGCGCTTCCGCGGCTTCGGCGAACGGAACGCCCGCAGCGACTGCTGCCCCAATCGCCGAAAGCGCATTCACGGCGTTGTGCCGGCCGAGCACCTGCAGCCGCACCTCGGCCGTGTCGCCGCTGGACCGGTCGGTGACGTGGAAAGTCACGCCCTCGGCGCGCTCCTCGACGTGATGGCCGATCAGCTGCGCTTCCTGCTCGAAGCCGAAGGTCAGCAGCCGGTCCTGATGCAGCTCGCTCGCGATCGCGGCGACTTCGGGGTGATCGACGTTGACGACCGCCGTGCGCGCCTTCAGCACGAAGTCGGTGAACAGCGCGCGCAGTTCGTCCATTTCTTTATGGTCGAGGCTGATATTGCCCAGCACCGCGACGGTCGGATCGAACAGCGCGATCGAGCCGTCACTTTCGTCCACTTCGCTGGCGAACACCGCGCCGCCGCCGACCAGCGCGCTGGCGAACGGCGTTTCGTCGCTGACGAAATTCTTCATGACAGCGCCGTTCATGACCGTCGGCGCCCGCCCCGTCGCGTGAAGGATCCAGCCGATCATGCCGGTGACGGTCGACTTGCCGCTGGTGCCGCCGACCGCGATCCGCTCAGGCGCCGCATTGAACAGCTCCGCGAGCAGGCCGGCCCGGCTCATCCGCGCGCAGCCAAGGTGGTTCGCGGCCTGCACGTCGGGCACCGTTTCCTCGACTGCTGCCGAGGCGACCAGGATTTGCTCGTGGGCAGTGACGCCGCTGCCGTCCTGCGGAAACAGGCCGATCCCCTGCCCGGCCAGGAACTCGAACTTCGGCGCGGTGCGGCCCTGGTCGAGCGCCCGATCGGAGCCGGCGACCTCCGCACCCTGCGCGCGCACGATGCAGGCGAGGGGCAGCATGCCGCTGCCGCCGATCCCGCAGAAGAAATAGGATTTGGAACCCGTCATCCGCGCGTTACTAGCCGGTTCGGGGCCGCCGACAAGGAGAAGAGGCATGCGGATCGGCATCGTTGCGCCGAGCTGCCGGATCGATGAGGACGTGGTGAGCCGCGTCTCCGCCCTGGCGGAGGGGCGGGCGGAGCTGGTCTGGCATCTGCAATGCTTTCTGTCCGACGGCCATTTCGCCGGACCTGACTCTGCGCGGGCGGAGGCGCTGATCGAGGTCGCGAATGACGCCACGATCGACGCAGTCTGGTTCGCGCGCGGCGGCTATGGCGCGTGCCGGATCGTCGACCGGGTCATCGACGCGCTCGGCCCGGCGGCGCGGGACAAGACCTATCTCGGCTATTCGGACCCGGGCACGTTGCTCGGCGCGCTCTACGCCCGCGGAATCGGCCGCGTCGCGCACGGGCCGATGCCGGCCGACATTCGGCGTGACGGGGGCGAAACGGCCGTCGTCCGTGCGCTCGACTGGCTGGTCGACGGCTCGCCGGCGTCGCTGGAGCCGTCGCTGGGCGAAGCGCCCGCAGCCGCGTTCAACATCGTCATCCTCGCGCACCTGATCGGTACCGGGCACCTTCCCGACCTGGTCGGGCATGTGCTGATGATCGAGGAAGTGGCCGAATATCTCTACCGCACCGACCGCGATCTGGCCCAGATCGTCCAGCATCCGTCGATCCGCGCCGCCGCCGGCCTGCGCATGGGCCGGATCAGCCATGTTCCCGACAACGATCCGGATTTCGGCGCCCAGCCTGAAGCGGTCGTGCGCGATTGGTGCGCGCGCGCCGGGATACCGTTCCTCGGTTCGGCGGACATCGGTCACGACGCGGATAACAAGGTCGTGCCGTTCGGATAGTTGCGCCGCGCGCACAAGCGACTATCTCGGGCGCGCATGGCGCGTTCTTCCCGATCGATGGACTGGGGCTTTCCCCGCTGGCGTTCCTATGGCTCCGAGCGAGGGGCGGCAAAGGTGCGCATGTGCGATCGTGACGGTTGCGATCAGCCCGGCGATTGCCCGGCGCCCAAATCGCCGAACAGCCGCGACCGCTGGTATTTCTGCGAAAGCCACGCCGCCGAATACAATCGGGGCTGGAACTATTTCGAAGGGCTCAATGCCGAGGAAGCCGCGGCGCGCGAGGCGGACGAGCAGCGCGACGCTTCCGGCTTTCGCCAATCGTCGCACTATGCCTGGGGCGGCCCCGGCGACGGCACCCGCAGCCGCGACGAGATGCGTGCGCTGGACGTCCTCGATCTGGAGGCGGACGCCGGCTTCGACCAGGTGAAGGCTGCCTGGCGCCGCCTCGCCAAGGCCAATCACCCGGACGTCAAGCCCGGCGACAAGGAAGCCGCCGAACGCTTCCGCCAGGTCCAGGCGGCCTATGACGTGCTCCGCCGCGCCGAGGAGCGGCGAGCGGCAGCCTAGGGTGTGTACTCGATAGCCACGTCGGCGTGACGGGGCGTATTTTGGCCTGTGGATAGGAGCGAGGAGGGCGGCGATGTGGGACATCGCGCCCGACGAGCGACGCCGCCACGGGCCAAAAGACGCCCCGCCCCGAAGGGGTCGCCTGGAGAGGCGCGCTGGCCGCGTCGCTTGCTTGCGCGTAGCTTCAGCTACGCGTCTGCGCCGCGCTCCTCGCCAGCGCGCCTCTCCAGGCGATCACGCTCGATGTGGCTATCGAGTACACACCCTAGGCGTAGCGCTCCGCGGTCGCGCGGATCAGGGCGATCATGTTGGGAACGCCCTGCGTGCGATTGGAGCTCAGCTGGTTTTTGAGGTCGAACGGGGCGAGCGCGCCTTCGATATCGGTCGCGAGGATTTCGTCCGGGGTATGGTCCTGCACCGTCAGCAGCACCAATGCGACGATCCCCTTGGTGATGTGCGCGTCGCTGTCGGCCAGGAAGTGAAGCCGCCCGTCGGGCTGCCGCACCGGATAGAGCCAGACCTGCGCCGAGCATCCACGAACCTTGGTCGCTTCGGTCTTCAGCGGGTCGGGCATCGGCTCCAGCGCCCGGCCGAGGTCGATCAGCAGCCGGTAGCGGTCGTCGGAGTCGAGCAGTTCGTAGTCGGAAAAGACATCCTGGAGTGCAAGCATGAGGTGCACATAGGGCCGACGATCCTCCCCTGGAAGGGGAGGGGGACCGCGCCGCGAAGCGGCGTGGTGGAGGGGCGTCAGCGTTCGAGATTCATTCTCCGCCGCTGACACCCCTCCGTCGCGCTTCGCGCGCCACCTCCCCTTACAGGGGAGGATTTTTACGTTCAGATATCCACCCCCGCGGCGATCGCTTCCAGCTTGCGGATGCGTTCCTTCAGGTCGGCGAGTTCGATGCGGGAGCTCATCGTGGGAGCGGGCAGGTCGGCGTCGGAAGTCCGCGCCTGGAGTTCCAGCCGCTTCAGCTCCAGCCAGCCGCGCCAGCCGCGCAGGGCGCCGGCGGTGAGGACGCCAATGCCGGCCAGTCCTACCAGGCCCATTTCAAGATAGACGCTCGGTTCCATCCGTCTTCTCCTCGATGCGGTTGCGCGCGATCAGGCGTCGCGGGACCGCAAAGCTTCGATTTCACGTTCCAGGGCGCGCGGCCCGGCATCGTCGGTCGCCAGCCGCTCCAGCACCGCGATCCGCTCCTTGAGAGCCCGGACCTCGTCGCGCAGGCGGCGGGTTTCGGCATCGTCGGCGATCGGCTCCATTCCGCCGCGGCGGCGATGGCGATAGCCATATTTCGCCTGCAGCACGCGACCGATCGTGATGACGATGATGATGCCAAGCACCATTTCAAACGGGTTCATGATCCTATTCTCCCCGTAATCCGGTTCAGTTCAGCGGCGGCTGGTCGCGGAGGCGATCGATCTCGCCTGCGATGTCCGCGCCGCGATCGGTGGCGATGCGCTCCAGCACCCGGACGCGCTGTTCCAGCCGTTCGGTATGGGCGGCATATTGCGCGGCCTTCTCGGCGGTGAGGCCCGCATGGGCCTGCAGCTGCTTCTCTTTGAAGTCGAAGAAGCGCTTCGCCATTCCGGCGATGATGAAGGCGATCGTGAACAGAAAGCCGATCATCATCGAAAAGGCACCCATGCTCATAGTCAAAGCTCCCCAATCTCGGCTGACCGGGTGTCCCGATCAGCGGCTATGATGTTTCGACGAAAGTGTGTTTCGGTTCGTCCGGTGTAGCAGTTGACGATGCGTCAGCTGCAAGGCTCAGCGCAGGCTGTCGATCTCGTCGGCCAGAGTCCGGTTGCGGCTGGTATAGTAGAGCTCGACGTCGGCCAGGCGGCGATCGATGTCGCGGAGCTTGCCCCGCACTTCGCGAGTGGTCCGCGCCGGCGACCGGCGCACGCCCTGCCAGAACTGCTCTTCTTCCTTGTCGCTGTAGAGGCCGTAGGGCTTGGGCTTGGCGGCCCAGGCGGCGGCCCAATAGGCGACCAGCGTCCAGGGGAACGCGCCGGCCAGGGTGATCACGACCAGCCCGATGCGGACCAGGGTCACGTCCCATCCCATATAGTCGGCAATTCCCGAACACACCCCGAGCCATTTCTTGTTTTGCTTGTCGAGGTAAAAGCGGGTGCGGCTGGCGCTCATCTCTTATTTCTCCCTGATCTGGCGGATGTCGGAACGGGGCAGTTCCGGCGCGGGGCGGCGGACCTCCAGCTCCGGCGTTTCGGCGGCGACGATGCGCTCGATCGAGTGCAGGCGGTCATCCAGCCGGCGGGCGGTCTCGTAGAGGTCATCGAGCAGATTCTCGTCTTCCCGGCTGATGCTCCCGGATTTCTTCCACTGCGTGATGTAGTGGAGGATGATCCATGGCAGGCCGATAAACAGGATGCCGACGACCACCGGTGCGATGATGATGCTTTCGTCCATCCTCAGCCCTCCTTGTTCGCCATGCGGGCCTTCAGCGCCTCAAGTTCGGCATCGACCTTGTCGCTGGAGCGCAGCTCGGAGAACTGGTCCTCCAGGCTCTTCGGCTCGCCCATGCCGGCGGCATCGGCACGGCCTTCGGCCAGGTCGACGCGGCGTTCCAGCACGTCGAAGCGGCTGAACGCATCCTCGACGCGCGCGCCCGAATAGGCCTCGCGCAGCCGCATCCGGTTATGCGCGCTTTCCATGCGGGCCATGATCGAGTTCTGGCGGGCGCGCGCCTCGCGCAGCTTCTGCTGCAGCTTGGCGATATCCGCTTCGGACGCCTGGAGCGCATCGTCCAGCACCTCGATCTCGGCCTTCAGCTGGTCGGCCATGTCGGCGGCCTTCTGGCGCTCGATCAGCGCGGCCTTGGCGAGGTCCTCGCGGTCCTTGCTGAGCGCCAGCTCGGCCTTCTCGGTCCAGTTCGCCTGGAGGTTTTCGAGCTTGGCGATGTGACGGCGCATTTCCTTCTGGTCCGCGATCGTGCGCGCAGCCGAGGCGCGAACCTCGACCAGCGTCTCTTCCATTTCCAAGATGATCATGCGGATCATCTTCGCCGGGTCTTCGGCGCGATCCAGCAGGTCGGTCATGTTGGCGGCTACGATGTCGCGGGTTCTGGAAAAAATGCCCATCTGGGTACTCCTGGATCGAAAGAGGGTGCCGGGGCGGTGCAAGGGGGCAGCGCCCGCCCCGGCGGTGATGTCGTCAGGCGCGAACGCTGCTGGCGACGAAAGGCCGGGCCTCGACCGCACCCGCCGGGCCAATCGCGCTCAGCACGCAGGTGGCGCTGAACACGATCGTGCAGAGAATGGCGGAGAAGGTCTTCTTGGCTTCGAACGAGTTGAACATGACGTGCTCCTGTGAACCTGTGTATCCGTTCGCCGGGATTGTCCGGCTTCATCCCATCTTTTGCAGGCGGCGTGCCAAGTCGTGAAAGTGGCTGAAAACTGCGGTTTTCTAGGCGCTGATGTCGGTCGCAGCGCGATGATGCTTGCCAAGGCTTGGGAAAATACGCCATGTTGTGGGAATGGAACGGGAAAGCGCATTCATCGGCCAATCGATGGCCTTCCTGGACTCGGTCGAACGGGCGAGCCGGGCAGCGGCGCTGAACCGCCCGGTGCTGGTGATAGGCGAGCGCGGGACCGGCAAGGAGCTGGTTGCCGAGCGCCTTCACCGCCTCTCCCCGCGCTGGGACGGGCCGCTGATCGTGATGAACTGCGCGGCTCTGCCCGAGACGCTGATCGAGGCCGAGCTGTTCGGGCACGAAGCCGGTGCCTTCACCGGCGCCACGCGGGCGCGGGCGGGGCGGTTCGAGGAGGCCGATGGGGGCACCCTTTTCCTCGACGAGCTCGGCACGCTGTCGGCCGCGGCGCAGGAACGGCTGCTGCGGGCGGTCGAATATGGCGAAGTGACGCGCATCGGCGCGTCGCGGCCGGTCAATGTCGACGTCCGTATCGTCGCGGCGACCAACGAGAACCTGCCCGCTCTGGTCGAAGCGAACCGGTTCCGGGCCGACTTGCTCGACCGGCTAAGCTTTGAGGTGATCACCTTGCCGCCGCTCCGCGCGCGCGAAGGCGATGTTCCGGTGCTCGCCGATCATTTCGGCCGACGCATGGCGGCGGAGCTGGAATGGGAGCGCTGGCCGGGCTTTTCAAAAGCCGCCACGGACACGCTGGTCGCCTACGAATGGCCCGGCAATGTGCGCGAACTGCGCAACGTCATCGAGCGGGCGGTCTATCGCTGGGAAGATCCGGCGCATCCGATCGACGCGATCGAGTTTGATCCGTTCGCCTCGCCGTGGCGGCCCAAAGGCGACGCCGCGCGGTCCCTCACGCCCGCAGCACCCGCCGCCCAGGCGCTGGTGCCCGCTGCCGCCAACGACGAACTTGAGTGCGACGATTTCAAAGCTGCATGCGACGCGCACGAGCGGAAATTACTCGAAGCGGCGCTCCGTCGCTGCCGGTTCAACCAGCGGCTGACGGCGAAGGCGCTGGCGCTGACCTACGATCAATTGCGGCATGCGCTGCGCCGTCATGATTTGCTGCAGGCAGGGGGTTCGTGATATTCTCCGCGGCCTAAGCTGTGGAGGGTGGAATGCGCTTATTCCCCTGTCTCGCGGCCGCCGCAGTGCTGATCCCCGGCGCCGCCTCCGCATCCAGTCTGGTGATCGGCTCCGGCCTTGCCCGCATGTGCTATGAAGCGGCGGATGCGGAGCGGGCGAGCCCCGCTGCGCTCGACACCTGCAACCGCGCGATCGCCGACGAGCCGCTGTCGTTCGCCGACGAGGTCGCGACCTATGTCAATCGCGGCATCATTCGCGCTCGGATGGACGACTGGCCGGGCGCGCTGGCGGACTACGATCACGCCATCCGGCTCGATCCCAAGCAGCCCGAAGCCTATCTGAACAAGGGCGCGCTGGTGCTTAAAACCCAGCACGACTGGCGGCTGGCGCGCGACCTGTTCGATGCGGCGCTGCAGTATCGCACCAGGCGACCCGAATTCGCCTATTTCGGCCGTGCGATCACCAACGAGCTGGCCGGCGACTTCGCCGGCGCGCTTGCCGATTACCAGAAAGCAAGCGAGCTGGCGCCGAACTGGGCCGAACCCAAAAAAGAGCTGACCCGCTTTTCGGTCCGCAAGCGCGGCTGATCGACCGGGTCGGATGGCCTGAACGAGATTTCCGAAAGGCCCTTGGAGCGCGCTCGCGCGTTGGGTAGGCGAGCCTTCCCAACAAGGAGACCTTCAATGGCGTTCGAGCTTCCCCCTTTGCCCTATGACAAGTCCGCCTTCGGCGACATCATTTCGGCAGAAACCTTCGACTTTCACTGGGGCAAGCACCACCGCGCCTATGTCAACAAGACCAACGAGCTGGCACCGCAGGTTGGGCTTGACGGGCGCCGTCTCTCCGACGTGATCCGCGCCGCGAAGGAGAGCGGCAACAAAGGCCTGTTCAACAACTCGGCGCAGCTGTGGAACCATAGCTTCTACTGGCAATGCCTGAGCCCGGAAGCTCAGCAGCCGACTGGCGCGCTAAAGCAGAAGATCGACGAGGCATTCGGCTCGACCGACGCGTTGCTGGAGAAGCTGAAGACGGAATCGGTCAATCATTTCGCGAGCGGCTGGGGCTGGCTGGTGCTCGACGGCGATCAGCTGAAAGTCACCTCATTGCACGACGGCGACTCGCCCGTCGCGTACGACGGCATGAAGCCGCTGCTGACGATCGACGTGTGGGAACACGCCTATTACATCGACTATCGCAATGCCCGGGCCGACTATGTCGATGCGCTGCTGAAGCGCGCGATCAACTGGGATTTCGTCGCGCAAAATCTGGACGGTCGAGGCGTCAGCCGTGCCGATCAGGAGCCGGCGATGGCGGGCGAACCGGCGTAAATCCTCCCCTCCCGCTTGCG